>JVKM01000037.1 GCA_001072465.1 Xylanimonas cellulosilytica
ATGGCCGGAGATACCGTCATCACTGTCATCGGTAACCTGACCGCTGACCCCGAACTGCGTTGGACGCAGTCCGGCGCCGCGGTCGCCGATTTTACGGTGGCCTCCACCCCCCGAACCTACGACCGTAACGCCGGTGAGTGGCGCGACGGCGACACCCTCTTCATGCGCTGCTCCGTGTGGCGCGAGACCGCTGAGAACGTCGCCGAGTCGCTGCGTAAGGGCATGCGCGTCATTGTTCAGGGTCGCCTCACCCAGCGCTCGTATGACACTCAGCAGGGTGAACGTCGCACGGTCGTTGAGCTGCAGGTCGACGAGGTCGGCCCCTCCCTGCGCCGCGCACGCGCACAGGTCACCCGCAACCAGGCACAGCCCGCGAGCGCGGGTGGCTTCGGGTCGGGGCCTGCGCCTGTTCAGGATGCGGGCGGGTGGCAACCGTCTGCGTCGCTGGATGCGGAGCAGCACGATCCGTGGGGCGCGCCTGCTGCCCCTTCTGAGTCGCCGTTCTGATGGAGCGGCATTGTCCGGACTGCGGTGAGGTGCTCGCTGCGGGGCACGCGCGCTGTAGGCCGTGTTTCCGTCGGTTTGAGGCTGAGTATCAGCGGAAAACTGAGCGCGACTGGATGCGGCGCAACTTTCCGGAGTTTCGGCCCCGGGACTTGTTCCCGGAGGACGGCTGGGAACCGGAGGAGAGCAAGAGGACAAGTATGAAGGAGGGCGAGTAATGGCCTGGGTGCGGGTAGGAGACGAGGCGCTGAGCCACCCAAAGCTCATGGGTTTGTATGACGTTGAGGGCGCGGAGGACATCTCGATCATCGAGATGTTCGGCTTCCTCATGGCACTCGCGACCTACTCGGCCAAGCACCTAACCGACGGAATCATCGAGAGAGGCGCGGCCTTCCGTGACGGCGATCGTTCGCGGAGCGCGCACCTGATTGACATCGCGGTGGGCGCGGGCCTGCTCACGTGGGTTGAAGTGGAGGGCAAAAGGAAGTTGCGCCTGTTCACGGACGAGGAGTTTATCCACGTCCAGCCGCGCGAGGAGGTTATGCGTCGCCGCGCACGGTCGCGAGAGAATCGCGACCCGAACAAGAAAGCTGCTGTGATCTTCCGCGACGGCGACCAGTGCCGTTACTGCGGGAAGGTCGTGCGATGGACCGGCCCGACCGGGTATAACCTCGGCACGCTCGATCACGTTGACCCGGACTCACTGGGGGACGCCCCGGTCGATGGTCTCGTGGTCGCATGCCATGAGTGCAACTCATCGCGCGGGCACGCGCGGGAAGCGTTCGACGCAGCCTCGCCGCTGCGACCCGTCCCGTCCACGCCCTATTACGGAGTGTGGTCGGCGGAATTCCTTACCAGGTACGGATATGAGGCCGCGCCGTCCGTGGATCCGGGTGTGCCCGTTGACCCCGCCTCAGAGACGCCCGCGAGGGGCGTTCTCCCGGGCCGAGGGTCCGGAGCGCCCGTTGACCCCGGGCGCGGCTCCAGCGGCCCCGCTGAGGCCGTTGTGCGTGACCCCGGCGCGTCCGAGCGACGCGCGTCCGAGGGTCCGCGCATTCGACCTAGTTCGGACTCAAGTCCGAACCATAGTCCGACGGCGAAGGGTATCAAGCCGAATACTCTCGGGTCGGGTAGGGACGGGACGGGACGGGCAGGCCAGGGAAGGGCAGGCACGGGCCAGGCAGGGAAGGGCCAGGCCGGGCACCCGCGCACACCTCAGCAGCAAACCAACAAGCGGAACCGTAGAAGGAGAAGAAGATGAGCGATGAGCAGATGGGCTTTGACAAGTTAGAGGATGCAGTGGCAGCTCTGGTGAGTGAACGGGGGCCGGGCAGACTTGTTGGTGCATGGGAGGTAATGATCGAGACGATCGATCCGATGCGCCCGGACGTCACAGCCTGGATGACCGAGGGCAACGGATCGATGCTGGCTCGGCGCGGCCTCATTGAAATGTGCCGCGACCAGTACAGGAAAGGCATAGAGGACACGACAGATGAGTGAGACGATGAACGACCGGACATGTCCTGTAACTGGTGAGCCTCTCCTCGATGGAGAGTTCCTCTCTCGCGGCGGCGCTGCCCGCGTCCGTGTGGCGACCGCATCAATGCCCGGCCTGATGAGCGATCTCGCCTATGCTGCGTCGCACGGCGTGCGCACGGGCGAGCAGGTCGGCGGCGCGGGTGTCCCATCGTCGCGGGCGCCTCTCAACCTCGCGCTCATGATCGAGGTCGACGAAATGTGCGACTCGATCCTCACCTGGGCAACGCTCCTCCTATCGCACGTGATGGGTCCGTCCTACTGGGTGAAGCAGGGGAATTGGTGGCACGTCGCGGATGTGTTCAAGACTCATGAGGATAAGCTGCGCCGCTGGTCCGAAGCTCCGCAGTGTGCGGACGAGGTTCTCTACTCGGTGGCCCGCCTTGAGCGTCTGGCCTCCCCCGGTCGACAGCGCCTTGTGTTCGTCGGCGAGTGCAGCGCCTGCGGGGCAGACCTCCTGGTCCGCGACCCCGATGAGGAGGCGACGACCTGCCGGGAG
The DNA here is from genome assembly GCA_001072465.1 of Xylanimonas cellulosilytica. Classification (GTDB taxonomy): domain Bacteria; phylum Actinomycetota; class Actinomycetes; order Actinomycetales; family Actinomycetaceae; genus Pauljensenia. The sequence continues at coordinate 2,540 of JVKM01000037.1, forward strand.
TGCGGAGCGGTCGAGCAGATCGCCGACGCCTGGGATCGACTCATCACGAAGGCAAGGGAGTCTCTTCTGCCTCGCACTCGAGCGACTCGCGTCGCTGAGATCCTGGCCGGTGTGCAGGTCAAGGACTCGACCGTGAGGAAGTGGCAGCAGCGAGGGAGGGTGGCCCCGGCGTCGAGGGAGGGGGGCATCCGTCTGTACAGGGTGGGGGATATTGAAGCTCTCGCTCTCCAGCACTTGACCCGCTCGTAGCGCGTGTCGCTTGCGTGCGAAGGTGTCACGGTGTATTTTGCTAACGTGGCCCCGCGCGTAAGCGATGGGGCTTCTGCCTTATACGGCATCCGCGCACATGCGTTGACCCCCGCTCTTCTCGGCCCCGATGGAGCGGGGGTCTCCGCATACCTGGGAGGGGTGGTCGAACGTGGCGACCTCACGCACAGGCACTGCGCAGTACAAGCACTGGCGCAAGCGAGTGCTGATCGCAGCTCGCGACTCCGGCATCGCGCAGTGCCCACACTGCGGCGTGCGCCTGGACTACACGCGCGGCCTGCAGCCGAACAGCGCCGAGCCGGATCACATCCTCCCGGTCCGATGGGGAGGAAAGAACACACTCGAAAACGGTCGAGTCCTTTGCCGCAGGTGCAATCAATCTCGCGGAGATGGGACGCGCCCGAAGGTAAAGCCGCGCAGAGCGGCCTCCGTAGACGTAGACTGGTGACAGATTCAGTCGGCGGATACGGGGGTTTACCCCTCCCCCCGCCTACCCCTAGCCCCCGATACGCTTAGCGCCATACCCCCCCGTTATTTCAGGGGGTGTCGCGAAAAAAGAGCGGTCGGGGGTGTTCGTTTAGGGGCGGCTCGCCTGGGGCGTTTATGGGGTATGTGGGCTAGAAGGTAGGCGTTTTCGGCGGTTTCGCCCGGGATTGAAGGGGTTGGAATTGGCTGAGAAGAAGGCGAAGGCATCGAGCGCTCGCGGGCGTAATGCCCCGGCGAAGAAGGCCGCGGCGAAGAAGGCGCCGGAGGTTCCGGCGTTCGACGCGCGAGAGCATCGCAGCAAGCTACTCGATGCGACGTTGCAGTCGATTGAGTATGCGGAGTTTGACAAGCGCGCGCCCTTGATTCGTGAGGCTCGCGCGTTGATTTCTGAGCTGGCCGGCCCGGCTGTCGTAGTCGAGTCCAAGGAGGAGGGAGACAACGTTGTCAACTTCCAGGACCAGCTCGCACGGCGACGGTCAAACGCCTCGGGTGCGGGTCGCCGCTAAGCGACGCGCAAAGACTTTCGGAGACATCGCCGGAGAGTTCGCCGCGAACTTTGGGCTAACCCCTGACCCCTGGCAGAATCTCGTCCTCGAGGACTGGCTCGCTGCGTCCACAAAGGACGAGTGGAAGCACATGACCTGCGGCCTGTCCGTTCCGCGCCAGAACGGTAAGAACGCACTTCTGGAGATCCGTGAGCTTTTCGGCATGGTGCTCCTCGGAGAGAAGATCCTTCACTCCGCGCACGAGGTTAAAACGGCGCAGGCGCATTACCGGCGATTCAAGCATTTCTTCGGGAACAAGGCGAACGACGAGTCGGCAGACTTCCCCGAGCTAAACCGCCTCGTGACGAACGTCCGTAACGTCAACGGCCAGGAATCGATCACGCTCTCAAACGGCGCGGAGCTGCGAGTCATCGCGCGCTCGAAGTCATCGGGCCGTGGCTTTACCGCCGACGTGATCGTTTTCGACGAGGCGCAGGAGCTGACCGAGGACGCTATCGAGGCGATGCTCTCGACGGGCTCGGCTGGCGACCTCGGTAACTCGCAGATCCTCTACACGGGCACGCCGCCCGGGCCGAACGCCTCGGGCGCCGTGTTCACGCGCCAGCGCGCGCAGGGCCTCTCGGAGCATCCCGGACCGATGTGCTGGCACGAGTGGTCGGCGGACCCGGACGGGCCTGTCAACCTCGACGACAAGGGCGTATGGATCGCTACGAACCCGGCGATCACGGCAGGACGCATGAAAATCGCGTTCGTCGAAAACGAGCGGCGCACGCTCAACGAAGAAGGCTTCAAGCGTGAACGCCTGGGCATGTGGCCGGCAAACGCGGGTGCCTCGCGCGCGATCGACTCCGCAACGTGGGACGCCTCCGTCGCAGACGCGCCCGAGGACGGCATCCGATCGTTCGGCGTGTCATTCAGCGCCGACGGTAAACGAATGGCGCTCGCGGGCGCGATGAAGGAAGGCACGGGCGCGTCCGCGCGGTTCCACGTGAACGCCATCGACACCTACACAGGGTCTACCGCTGCGGGTGTTTCGGCGCTCGCCGAATGGCTTGCTGAGCGCGTCGACAGGACGGCGCAGATCAATCTTCTCGGCGGCGCGGGAGCAGCGGCATTGTCGGACGCGCTGGACATGCGGGGCGTCCCGAAACGCCTCGTCCACATCATGACGACGGGTGAATACTTTGAGGCCTGCGGCCTGCTCTTTGAGGGCCTTCGAGCTGGCCAGGTCACGCACCCGGCGGGAGAGCCGGAGGACGCGCTCAACGCATCGGTGGCTGTCGTGGACCGGCAGATACGCCGCCGCGACGGCGCTTACGGGTGGTCAGCCTCGACCCCAGACGGAGACGAGACACCGCTAGAGGCGGTATCGGCGGCGCTGCACGCGGCCAAGACAACGAGACGTAGGCCCAAAGGGAAAACCGGGAGGAGGGCGATCGTCCTATGAGTCTGACGAGGATCCCGGCGCTGCCGGGGCTGACAGAGACCGAGAAGAGCCAGCTGCGCCTCATGCAGGACCGGATCACGGCGAAGCAGACGAAGAACGCGCTGCTTGACGTGTACTACGAGGGGCATCGCGCCTTCCAGGATCTCGGCATCTCGATCCCGCCGCAGATGCAGCGCACGCGCGCCGCTCTCGGCTGGCCGCAAAAGGCCGTGCAAGCCCTCGCGCGAAAGCACGTTTTCGAGGGATACACCGTCGGCGGTCTGACCGACACCTACGACCTGGCCGGGCTGCTCGCACGCAATGAATTCGAGACGGAGCTCGCACAGGCAATCACGAGCGCCTACAAGCACTCGGTGTCATTCCTGACTGTCGCCGCTGGCGACGTGACGCGCGGAGAGCCGCCCGTCATGATCCAGGCACGAGACGCAAAGTGGACAACCGCGCTGTGGGATCAGCGCACACGCACACTGGAGGCCGCGCTCGCCCTGGAAGCCTCGACCGCTGAGGGCACCGAGCAGTACGAGAACACGATCACGGGCGCGACAATGTACACGCGCTCGTACATCATTCACTTCTCCCGCCAGCCCGGCTCCGCAGCCTGGCACCTAGAGCGCATGGAGAACCCAACGGGGCGCGTCCTCGTCGAACCGCTGGTCTATGACCCGCAGCTCGGACGACCGTTCGGGCGCTCGCGGATCACGACCGAGGTACGGTACCTGACGGACGCAGCGGTGCGCACGCTGATGCGTGCCGAGACGGGCGCTGAATTCTTCTCCAGCCCGCAGCGGTACGTCCTCGGCGCGTCCGAGGACGCGTTCACGGGCATGGAGCGGTGGTCGGCGATCACTGGCCGCCTGCTCGCGCTCACGGTCAACGAGGAAGGCTCAACGCCGACGGTCGGCCAGTTCACACAGCTGTCGATGGAGCCGCACCTCGCGATGTATCGCCAGCTCGCGCAAAACTTCTGCGCCGCGACGAACCTACCGATGAGCACCGTCGGAATCTTCGGAGACAATCCCGCGTCGGCGGAGGCCATGCAGGCCGCTGAGTACCAGCTGTCCGACGAGGCCGATTACCAGTGGCGGATCTTCACGCCCGCGCTGCGCCGCCTCCTGCAAGACGTCCTCATGATCCGCGACCGACTCACTGAACCTCCCGAGGAATCGTGGGACATGGCGATCAACTACACACCGACCAGGTACGTGAGCCCGCAGGCCAGCGCTGACGTGATCTCGAAGATCGCATCCGCGCTACCGGACGTCGCGACAACGACAGTCGGCCTGCGCCGCGCAGGCTTCACGCAGGCCGAGATCGAGCAGGTCCGCGCAGAAAACGCGCCAGGCAAGGCCGCATCGCTCCTCGAACGCCTCGCAGGTGCAGGAACCCTCGAATCGCCCGCCGCTCCCGAACAATCTAGGTTCTAGTGGTGGTTGCAACGGATCTTGGTGAAGGAGTTCGTTGTGGCTGGTGTTGGTCGTGTTTTTCAGGGGGTTGAGTACCCCTCCCGTCGTGAGGCGTGTCAGGCTCGGCCTCGACGGCCTGCGCTTTACCGGCGCTGTCCCCGTATCCCTGCGCATGCCCGAAGCAGACGCAGACAAGCTCGAAGCAAAGTAACGGGAAGAGGCGAACCGCGTGTCAAGAACAAGGAAAGAGATCACGCGGTTCGCCAAAGCCCAGAAGCAATGCGCCAGACTCGCGAAACGCGACCTTGAGCGCTTCTGGAAAACACTCGACACGACCGACGTCGTCGCATGCCGCGAAGCGCTAGAGGACTTCCTACCCCAGCTCGTGCAGGCATACGGCAACATCGGCGGGCAACTCGCCGTCGAGTGGTACGACCGCCTGCGACGAGCTGCCGGCACTCGCGGCGACTACACGCCGAAGCCTGCGCCGTTGCCTCGTATCGAGGCGGTACATGCCAGGATCCGCAGCGCCCTGAACCCGCTGGCCCGCGACGGAGACGCTGAGGCATCGCTGGAGGCACTGTCTGAATCGACAGAAAGCTGGGTGAAAAACTCAGCTCGGCAGACGGTCTCAGACGCCGCGGCGAAGGATCCCGCGAAGGTCCGCTTCGCCCGCGTCCCGACCGGCGCGGTCACCTGCTCTTTCTGCATGATGCTCGCCTCGCGCGGCTGGATCTACGCCTCGGAAAAGTCCGCTGGCGCGTTCGACCGATACCACGCGCACTGCGACTGCCAGGTCGTCCCCTCATGGGCCAGCAAGCCCGCAAGCATCGCGGGCTATGACCCGGAAGCGATCAAGAAGCGTTACGACGCCGGCGAGTTCGAGGAGGACACGCGCAAGCGATCCGGCGGTCGAAAAAAGCCGACAGAAGAAGCAGCTGACGGCAACTGAGTTTCCCCTACGCGAGGGGCAAATCGCGGAACCATGAGCGCCGACGGGCGCCGCACAAGTACGGACAAACAGGAGACACCATGCACACCACCGACACCGACACCACCGACGCAGCCGCAACGGACGCGACCGGCACCCAGGCCGCGCCCGCTGACCGTCACGCCTTCACGCCGATCACGACGCAGGAGGATCTGGACAAGGTCATCGGCGCACGCCTGGCACGCGAGCGCGAAAAGTACGCCGACTACGACGACCTCAAGGCCGCAGCGAGCAAACTCGCCGACGCCGAGGCCCGTCTCGCACAGATCGACGCACAGGCCGCGCTCGACAAGATCCGCAACGACGTCGCACAGGAAGCCGGAGTCCCCGCCGACCTGCTGCGCGGCTCGACCAAGGACGAACTGACCGCACACGCATCCGCGCTCGCGGAGGCGTTGCAGGCACGCCCGTCGGTGCCTGTGATCCCGACGCAGGGGGCAACCCCGAGTGTCTCCGATGCTGATTCGGCTCGCCGCGCTTTCGCGCAGGAGCTGTTCGGCTCGAAATAATCTCTCATTTCTCGGAAGGAGCCAACTGTGGCTATTTTCAACACCACCAACACGTCCGTGCTGCTGCCCCGCGAGATCGCGGACGGCATGGTCAAGAAGTCTCAGTCCCTGTCGACCGTCGCTCTGCTCTCCCAGCAGAAGCCGATGCGCTTCGGCAAGCAGGACATCATCGTTTTCGACAACCTGCCGAAGGCAGAATTCGTCGAAGAGGGCGCAGACAAGGCCTCGACCACGGGCTCGTTCTCGTCCGTGTCGGTCGCGCCCCACAAGGCGCAGGTCACCATGCGCTTCAATCAGGAGGTCATGTGGGCCGACGAGGACTACCAGCTCGGCGTCCTCGATGAGCTGGCGCAGGCAGGCGCTGAGGCTCTGTCTCGCGCTCTCGACCTCGGCCTCTACCACGCGATCAACCCTCTGACGGGCACGAAGGTCGCGTCGTGGACGAACTACGCTGCCGCGTCGACGAAGGTCGTCGAAATGAAGGGCAAGACCGCTGAGGCCGACGCTGCCTTCCGCGCCGCTGTCGGCCAGGTCGTGAACGGCCTGAACCCGGCGATGGTCACGGGCGCCGCCTTCGACCCCAAGTTCTCCTGGGCACTGTCCGAGCTGCGCCGTAAGGACGGCGCGGGCGACACCTCTGACCAGCGCTACCCGCAGCTGGGCTTCGGCACGAACGTCTCCGAGTTCCTCGGCGTCCCCGTCGCTCAGGGCAACACGGTTTCCGCGACCCCCGAGGCGACCGACACCAAGGTCCGTGCGCTCGTCGGCGACTTCACGAACGGCGTCCGCTGGGGTATCCAGCGTCAGCTGCCCGTCGAGCTGATCCAGTTCGGCGACCCTGACGGCCAGGGCGATCTCAAGCGCAAGAACCAGGTTGCTCTGCGCCTTGAAACCGTGTACGCCTGGTACGTGTTCACCGATCGCTTCGCGATCGTCAAGGAAGCCGCCTGACGTGGAACCGTGGGCTACACCAGGAGACCTGGAGGCCCGCTGGCGACCGCTGACCGACGCTGAACGCGCGCGCGTGAGCATGCTCATCGAGGACGCGCAAAGCCTCGTGATGGACGAGTGCCCGAGCTGGAAAGCCACCAGCTCGGGCACTCGCATCCGGGTCATCTGCGCGATCGTCAAGCGCGCGATGACGGCACCGTTCGCTGATGAAGGTCTCACGGGGATCTCAGCAGCAACGGAGACGACCGGACCGTTCTCGCAGCAGCTAACGTTCGCGAACCCGTCCGGCGACCTCTACCTGACCAAGGCTGAGCGCCGGGCTTTCGGCGCAGGCCGTGGCCGCGCACTCGAGATCGACCTCCTCGCGTCACGGGAGGACTCCTGATGATGCAGAAGTGGCGGACCCCAGTGCAGGTAGAAGGCCGCACGCGACGCGACGCGGACGGCTATCTCGTGCAGGACAGCGCGGCGCGGCTCATCCCCGGGTGCCTCATCGCACCCGGCGCGTTCACGGTCCCGGGGTTGCTGGAGTCGCCGACGTCGGAACAGTCCGACGACCAGGCCACGCTGTACGCCCCGCCGGACGCGCGGTTCGAGGTCGGCGACACGGTCGTCGTCCCGCGTGCCCATCCGCTCGGCGGGAAATGGCAGGTCGAATCGAAGCCGGCGCCCTGGCCGCGCGGCGTGTCCGTGACGATCAAGCGGAGGTGACGACGTGGGCGGCTTCAAGCGCGATACGCAAGAGATCGACGCTTTCCTGCGCAGCGGAGCCCTAGCGCCAGCACTCCTCAAAGAGGCTGAGCAGCTCAGAGCCGCCGCAGCCGCAGCCGCACCTCGCGGCTCATCGGACAAAGGCGGGCACCTCGCCAACTCGTACAAGGCCGAAACAGCGAAAGCGCCGCTCAGGCCAGGTGGTCCTGTCCGAGACGTGGGCCGCGTCTATAACGACGCGCGCCACGCTCTCGCCGTGGAATTCGGGCACCGAAGCAGAGCCGGGAACCCCGTCCCTGGGGCGCACACGCTCGGCAAGCTGATCGGCTCGAAGTCTAAGAGGAAGAAGCGCTCATGACATACACCGACGCAGTCCAGGTCATCCGCGACGCGATCACCGCGGCGACCGGAATATCAACCGCGCGAGTCCTGCAACCCGGCTTCACCGACGGGCCGCTTCCGCTCGCGCACGTCTCGCTCGTTCAGACCCAGACCGGGGATTACGACCGAGACGACACGATCTCGATTTCCATCTACGCAAAAACACCAGCCTCCCCCGACGAAGCCGGAGCCACCGCGCTAGCGGACCAGATCGAGGGGGCGTTCGACGTCCGTCCGGTCGTCGGCGCGTCCGGCTGGGTAGACGCGGCGGAGATCGATTCTTGCTTGGGCGTGCAGCCTTACTTTGAGGCTGTCGAGGTTGTTCATATGACGGCCACGGTCACGCACAGGCCCATCTCAGACGACACCAACTGATTAGAAAGGGGTCTTGCATGACCACTATCGAAGCCCTCAAGAAGCGTCATAACCGCACGACCAATGTGCGTAAAGGCCTGAACGCGCTGGCGTTCCTGGCACCGATGACGACGGCAGTCCCGACGGCGATCACCGACGCAGGCGGTGCTCTCAAGGAGATCCCGGCGGACTTCCTGCCGCTGGGTCTCATCACGACCGACGGCATTACCTTCTCCGCCGACGCAAACACCGAGGACGTGGAGGCCCTGGGCTACGCCGAGGCCGTCCGTACCGACCTCACCAAGGCTCCTAAGACCGTGAAGCTCACGGTCCTGGAGCCTGTCCGCAAGACGATCCAGCAGCTCGTCTACGGTATCGACCTGTCGCAGACCAAGGCGTCCAAGACCACGGGCGAGATCGTTTTCGACGAGGCCGCAACCCCGGCGCTCGCCGAATACCGCCTGCTCATGGTCATGGCGGACGGCCCCGCCGCCGACGAGTGGATCATTGGCCGCTGCTACCCGCGAGTCAAGCTTTCGTCCCTTCCGGATGAGAAGTGGGCAGCAAGCGACGCGATGCAGTTCGACCTTGAGTTCGCTGCGTTCATGGACGAGACGGCGGGCACGTCTTGCCGTCACTACATCGGCGGCAGCGGTGCGATCCGTCATCGCGACGCGATCGGCTTCGAGCAGGCCAACTAGTCTGCTCTCGATCTCGGGCGGGCCGGGGTTGATCTCCCTCCGGCCCGCCCGTCCACACCTCGCCTAATGGAGATCCCCTCACGGATAGGACCATCGATGAAGTTCATCAAGACTGTCAAGACCGACGCCGGCGACGAGCTCAAGCTGGAGCGCGAGACCGACGCTGCCGTCGAGCAGAACCAGCTCATCTCGCAGGGCTGGGAGGTCGTCGACGACGCCAAGGGCGACGAGAAGCCGACGCTGCCCGCCCCGCCCACCTTCAACAAGTAACCAACCGACAGACAAAATAGGAGATCAACATGTCTGACCAGGCACAGCCCACCCTCACGTTCAATGCTCTCTCGAAGCTGGAGAAGGCCGCAGCCCCGACGCCGTTCACCTTCGGCATTGGGAACAAGGTCATCGCGTTCCCAGATCCTCTGAGCCTCACACCCGAGGCCGCTGAAAAGTTCATGGCCGCGATGGAGTCCTCGAAGGCCCCGACTCAGATGATCCGCACCTGGCTCGCAGCCGAGGACGCGGACCTGCTCCTCAGCAAGCTCAACATGAGGCAGCTCGGACTCCTGATCCGACAGGCATCGGAGCATTATCAGGGCATGCTGGGAGACGCGGGGGAAGGCAACGCCTCTACGACCGACTGAGTCGGTACGAGAGGCAGATCATCTCCGATCTCGCGGAGCAGGGCTGGGATGCCCCGGCTCTGTTCCGCGCCCGCCGCTGGCGCTTCCTCCTCATCCTCATTGACGGCCTCGCGTCGACGAGCCGGACTACCGTCGCGATCCTCAACGACCCGGAAAGGTTCGAGGAGATCGCAAAGACCGTCGCTGAGACCGAGGCGACCGCCGACGACACTGAGGCGCGGATGCGCGAGCAGACGCCCGTCGTGCGTCTGCTGCAGGACATCTTCGATCTGGTCTCCGCAGCCTTCGGCGGTAAAGACCCGTACCCGCGTCCGGTATCGGCGGTTGAACTGGCACTCGAGGACGCGCGAACCGACCACCTTCACAGCTTCCGAGATGAAGCAATGAAGGCCCTCCTCCCCCACTGGGAGGACACCGAAGAATAACTGCAGAGAGGAACCCCGGAATGGCTGGAGTCTACAAGGCGGGCACACTGTACGTCGACGTCGTCCCCAGCATGAAGGGCTTCTTCAAGTCTGTCGAGGCCGACGCTAAGGCGCAGCTGCCCAACATCGGGCAGAACGCAGGTAAGGATCTCGCGAACGGCCTGCGCTCTGGCGTCGGTTCCAGCGGCGCCCAGGTCGCAAAGTCGATCAGTCAGCCTATCGACGCTGCCGCCACAGAGGCAAAAAACAGCGTCGACAAGATGACGAAGAGCATGCAGGCCTCGACGGGCGGCATGCAGAAAGCTGCAGAAGGCGCAGGCCGCAGCTTCACGACGATGGGCGCCGAGGCGGGCCGCAGTCGCGGCCCTATCGAGTCGGCGACGCGCGACCTTGACGAGGCCGCACAGGCAGCGGAGAAGGCCGCGCGGGGCACGCGCGAGGCGGGCTCGGGCTTCTCCTCAATGGCTGGCTTCGCGCAAAGCGCGATCGCACCTCTTGCGGCAATGGCCGCAGCCGTGGGCATCGGAGGTTTCGTCTCCGAGGCAATCGCGGCCTCGGACGCCACCCAGAAATTCGCGGACACGCTGAAATTCGCGGGCATCGATCCTGATCGGATCGAGGAGCTGGGTGCCGCAGCTCAGAGATATGCCGACGAGACGGTCTATGACCTGTCGGATATTCAGGGCATTACGTCGCAGCTGGCGGCGAACGATGTCGAGGGCTTCGACAAGCTCGCCGAGGCGGCGGGCAACCTCAACGCCGTCGCGGGCGGCAGTGCGGAGACCTACAAACAGGTAGGCCTCGCGCTCGTGCAGGTCAACGGGGCCGGGAAGTTGGCGACGCAGGACTGGAATCAGATCGCCAACGCCATTCCCGGCGCGTCCGGGAAGATTCAGAAGGCTCTCCTGGACGCGGGCGCCTATACAGGTAATTTCCGCGACGCAATGGCCCAGGGCCAGATCAGCGCGCAGGAATTCAACGAGGCTCTACTGAGCCTCGGCTTCGACGAGGTCGCAGCGAACGCGGCTCGCGACACGAGCCGCATCGAGAACGCCGCCGGGAACCTCCAGGCAACCCTCATGGGTGGCTTTAAGGATCTCATCGACTGGATGAAGCCGGCGATCACGGGTCTTATGGGCTGGCTCTCGGACACGTTCGAGAACGCCTTCGGGTGGATCCAAGAGCACAAGGATCTACTGGTTGCCCTCGGCGAGGGTATCGGGGTCGCTGTAGCCGCGTACTGGGGCTTTTCGGTCCTGACAACCGTGATCGAGTGGATCAAGAACACCACGCTCGTACAGGAGGGGCTCAATGCCGCAATGGCCGCGAACCCCATCGGCTTGGCCGTAGTGGCTATCGGCGCGCTCGTCGCTGGTCTGATCTACCTGTATAACACCAATGAGGACGTCGCGAACGCGATTAACGCCCTCGGTGCTGGGATCGCCGAGTTCTGGACGAACAACGTCACGCCCGTGATTGATGCCTTCGTGGATTACACGAAGAACACCCTCATCCCGGGCATCGAGTCGGCGTGGGGCATCCTAACCACCGGAGACTACGACGGCAACCTCTTCGGTCTCGAAGAGGACTCCGCGCTCGTAGACTTTTTCTTCACGCTGCGCGACGCGCTCCTCACGGTCGGCGAGATCGCCTACACCGCGTGGACGGACAAGATAAAGCCGTCCCTTGAGGCGGCGTGGGAATGGATCTCCGGCACGCTGTGGCCGGGCCTCCAGAATTTCTGGAGCACGGTCCTCCAGCCGCTGTTTGAGGGGATCGGCTCGGGCCTGGCGCTCGCCTGGACCGCCGTCATCCGACCGGCCCTCATGGGCATCTGGACCATCATCTCCCGCGTGCTGTGGCCCGTCCTAGAGACCCTCTGGGAGAACGTGGTCAAGCCGCTGTGGGCGGGCTTTGCCTCGGCAGTCCAGTCAGCCTGGGCCGTGATCTACCCGGCTATGCAGGCGCTCGCGGGTTTCTTCCGGGACACGCTCATGCCTGCGCTGTGGAGCTTCTGGCAGGATGTGGTGCAGCCGGTCTGGACGAACGTCTCGAACTTCATCCTCGCGGTGTGGGACAACGTTCTGTATCCGCTTTTTGATCTGCTCGTGACGGTGCTTTCGGGCACTGTTGGCACGGCCTTCCAGGGCCTGTGGACAGTCGTCGTCACAGTCTGGAACGGGATTAGCTCGGCAATTCAGACGGTGTGGGGCATCTTGTCGCCGATCTTCTCTGCGATTGGCAGCGCGATCTCCTCGACGCTCGGACCGACTTTCACTTGGCTGTATGACTCGGTGATTAAGCCCGTGTGGGATCAGATTTCGTCGGCGGTGCAGGTCGCCTCATCGGTCCTGATCGACGTGGTTTTCCCTGCGATTAAGAACGCGATCGGCGGCATGAAGGAGAGCTTTGAGTCTTTCCGTCAGTCGGTAGAGACAGTGTTCGAGAAGGTCAAGGGCGCCGCCGCAAAGCCGATCAACTTTGTCATCACGACGGTGTACCGCGACGGCATTAAGGCAGCTTTCGACACCATCGCCGCGAAGGTCGGCCTCTCCGTGAGGCTCCCGGAGGTCAAGGCCATTCCGGCCTATGCGACCGGCGGCGTGTTCAATACCATGACGCCGGGCTACTCTCCCGGCAAGGACATCTATCACTTCTACAGCCCGGACGGGGGCGGCGCTCTGCGCCTGTCTGGCGGTGAGGGCATCATCCGCCCCGACGCGCTGCGTGCACTCGGCGGGAAGCCCTGGCTCGACAGGGTCAACGCCTCGCGCGGCTCCGGCCTCGCGACCGTCGGAGAGACCGGACGCCGCCGCGGCGAAGTCGCTTTCGCGAGCGGTGGTATCTGGAACGCGGTGAAGGGCGGCTTCTCCGGCGCCCTGGACTGGGTCAAGGAAACGACGGAGGCGGTCGCTGAGATCGTCACCGATCCTGCTGCGGCAATCGCAAACCTGGTCGTCAAGCCGGCGCGCGATCTGCTTTCCCCGAAGGACGGCAGTTTCTGGGAGAGCGTGGCCTACGGTATCCCGCCGATGCTGTTCGACGGCCTCAAGTCGATGTTCACCTCGAAGGTGAACGAGTCCGGTCTCTCCGGCGGCGCGGGCCTCGTCGGCGCAGCAATGAAGGCCGTACTAATGGGCGTGCCTTACGTCTGGGGAGGCTCGGCGATCCCGCCCGGCCTCGACTGCTCCGGCCTCGTCTACTGGGCCGCACAGCAGCTAGGCCTGGGCTGGCCGCGACTCACCGCCGCCGGATACCAGTCCGGCTCAACACCCGTCCCCTGGGGCTCCGCGACACCCGGCGACCTCCTCTACTGGGGATCCCCTGCCTGGCACGTCGCCGTCTACGCCGGCAACGGCCAGATGATCGAAGAACCCAAGCCCGGCCTCAGTGCCCGCAAGACCGCAATCTGGGGATCACCCACAGTCGGACGGTACGGCGGCGCACGCAAGTACGACAGGGGCGGCTGGCTACCCGATGGAGTCACCGCCGCAGTCAACCAAACCGGACAGCGCGAAGCAATCCTCACCGCCCGCCAGTGGGCAGACGTCTCCGCGCTCGCGGCCAGCGGCGCGGGTGCGGGGGTCTCACTGGAGGGCGCGCAGGTGCAGCTCATCCTCGATGACGGCGCGCAGTTCCGCGCTCACGTCGAGGGGATTAGCGCGGGCGTTCTCGCTCGCAGGAAGCAGCTCGCAGGAAGGAGCCGATAATGGCGCGCACGAATCTTTGCCCGAACCCCTCTTTTGCCTACGGCACGAATGGGTGGGCAAAGTATGCGCCGTCGTCGCTCCGTGTAGCGTCTGATCCTGCGGCGTGGGGCGGGCACGAGCGGCAGTCACCAACTTACCTGGCTGTCGACGTGCCTGCCCAGTTGCAGGGGCAGGTCGCCACACCGGGCGTGGTCTCCGTTTCGGCGGGGCAGGCGCTGGCGGTGTCCGCGCTTGTCCGCACGAGTCCTGGTATCGGCCTCGCCGTCCGCGTCGAGTGGACGGTCGCAGGTCGCAGTCAGGTCGCGTCTGCGCCGCTGCTGCTTGCTTCGAGTGCGGAGGGCGATCGCCCGACATGGGTCCACGTCGCCCCGGCAGGCGCCACGCAGGCGCGCGTGCGCTTTGAGGTACATACCTCGGGCGTGCGCGACAATAAGCCCGGGTGGCTCCACCTGGACGACGTGATGATCGTCGCCGCGGCGACCGTCGAGGAGGCCGTCGCTGACGCGGCGACTTTCTTCGACGGGGACACGCCTCAGCAGCGGATCGGATACTCGCAGCGCGCGATCACTCACCAATGGACGGGCACAAAGGGCCTGTCTGCGTCGCGTGAGGTTGAGGCCGCGCTCGATATGACGCGCGAGCCGGTCGCGGTCGTCGAGGACGGCCAGGCCCCGCGCGTCCAGGTCATCATCCCGGCGGCGCTCGCGCCTGCAGGCACGGCCTGCTACGTCGAGGGCATCGCCGCGACAGGCTTCAAGTGGATCCCGCGCGCCGGCGTCTGGACAGGGACAGGCGAGCAGCGCGTAATCGGCGATTCTCTCGCACCGATCAACACAGAATTCAGGTACAAGCTGACGACGTCGCGCGGCGTCGAGGTCGAGTCAACGCCGGTCGTGCGCCGCTGGCGAGGCCTCTCCCTCATGACGGACACGGCGGGCAAAATGCCAGTAAATCTCCTCTGGCAGGGTACCGATCAGCGCGAGAAGAAGATGCGGGTCACCGAGCATGAGGTGCCCGGCAGGCCGACGCCGGTCATGGTGTACGCGCCGACGATGGGCGCGGGCACCGTCTCACTGACGGCTCGCACGAATCTCAAGGACACGCCCGCGCTCAAGCTCCTGCTGGGAACGCCGACCCCAGTCGCCCTATTCCACAACCCCGAGCACTGCGTGCAGTGCCGGGCGGGCGTGTGCGACGTGGACCTGGTGACGCTCATGTCGCCGACAGGGGTCACGATGGAGCGCGCCGCCCGAATCGATGTCGCGGAGCGCATCTGGGCGATCAAGGGCACGATCACATCGCTACCGCAGGCCGCGACGCTTCTCGCTCTCTCGACGTGGGCTGACTTTGACGGTCGCGCTCTCACCTGGCAGGCGCTCGATGCGCGCCGCCTAACGTGGGAGGGCTTCGACCGCACGATCTGGCAGGAGGAGCGATGAGCCTGACCGGCCCGGACGCGCGCATCCCGGACGACCTCCTCTCGTCTGCCTACACGATGCAGGCGACGGTCGAGTCGTGGCTCGGCGATGAGTACCTCGGAGAGGTGCCCGTCGAGGACGGCTCGGTCGCATGGGACGCGACCCAGCAGGTGCAGGGCTCGCTCTCGCTCACGGTCCCGCGCGTCGGCTCGGCGAGCGAGGCGGAGGACTGGAGGGACTGGGATCCTACGGACCCGTCACACCCGCTCGCGTGCTTCGGTCAGACGCTCCACGTCTCATTGACGATCGCGTCGGTGATCCCCGGCGGCGGATGGTGGGACGTCCAACTCGGACGATTCATCATCACATCAGTCGATCCGGGGCCTTCGACAGTGCGGGTGACCGGCAAATCGTTGATGCACCGCCTCGAAGAGGACAGGCTAACGACGCCGCTTTCCCCCATGTGGAACGGAACGCTCGCATCCGAGATCCGTCGCCTGGTCGGCGGGCACATGGGCGTCGTGATCGACACCGGCCTCGTTGATCGCTGGTGCCCCTCGATGACATGGGGAGAGTCCAGGATCGACGCGGTCTACGAGATCGCGAAGGCATGGCCCGCGTCGATCCGCGAGGGCGGCGACGGCATCCTGTACGTGACCCCGCCGGTCTCACCGCCGGTCTCGCAGCCGAAGCTGCGACTCACGGACGACCTGGACGGCACAGTCGTCGGCGTCTCGTCCCAGGTCTCGCGCGACAAGGTATATAACCGCGTCGTCGCGCGCGGCCAGGACGGACACGACGAGGGCGCGCCGGCGTTCCAGGCGGTCGCGGATCAGACGACTGGCCCGATGAGGACCGACGGACCCTACGGAATCGTCCCCCGATTCTTCTCCTCGCCGCTCATCACGTCGCAGGAGCAGGCACGGAAAACCGCTGAGGCGATGCTCGCTGAGTCGATCCGCAGAAAAGTCAAAGTCCCAGTGGAGCACGCACCGGATCCGCGCGTCGCGCTCGATCAGCCTATCGAGATCGTCACGCAGCCTGTCCTAGCTGCTGAGCCGAAAACCCTCTGGGGCCTCGTGACCGCCTACGAAGTTCCCCTCACGTACAAGGGGACGCAGAAAACCGACGTGGAGGTGACGCTATGACGGTCCGCGTCATGGACTTGATCTCCTCTACGCCGGATGATCTGCCTCCCAGGTACGGGTCGGACAGGTCAACGACGGCGATCGCGCGGATCGTCGACCTCGTCGAAGGAGGGCGCCAGCTCATTGTCTCCCTGTACGGAGGCGCCGGGGTCCAGATTCCCGCGACCGCCGTCAACTGGGCGGGAGTGAAAACCGCGCACGTGCTCCTCGACCCGGACACGGGGCGCCCGGTTCACGCGCTGGGGCCTGCCCCGTCCCCCGAGGGGCCGCTCCCGGCGGTCCCGAAAACACCCGAGCCTAAGCCCGTCGCACGGCACGCGGTCCTCACGCCGCAGTGGATGGGCACATGGACGACCGGCGGCTGGTCGAGGTACGGCGACGGCGGCGCGTGGCAGGGCACCAACCCAGCAGGCCAGCGCCTCCGAGGTCTCATCACCTACGGTCGCCAGCTCGAAGCGCTCGGAACGATCACGATCACTCGGGCACTGCTCACCGTCCGTCCCGCGACGCACATCCCGCCGTGGGCGCTCGTGATTCAACCGGCGTCCTACTCAGAGTCTGGGCCTCAGCCGACCGGCCCAACGCAGACGATCAACGTCAACGCAACGCAGGCGCAGGTCGACATTACGGCCTTGGCAAAGACACTCACGGCGGGAGCCGGGCTCGCGCTCGTCGGTACTGCATACGGCGGCATCACCAAGGGCGGAGCGAGCGCAGCCCTCACCATCGACTACACCGAAACACTCCAAAGCAAGCCCACAGAAAGGCGCGCCCAATGAGCTACCAGGACCAGCGCGGACACAAGGTGCCCTCACCTACCGACCCGGCCCGCCGACAGGATCTCCTCGACCTGTCATTGTCCATTCCTTCGTACAAGGCCTGCGCGTCCGAGACCGCTGCCTCCCAGTACGTCGCCGCGCTCGCGGGCGTGGGCCTCACCGCGTCCCCTGCGCAGCCTGTGTATGTCTGGAGGACCGATCTGAACGCTATCCGCGTGTGGGATGGTCGTCGCTGGTCGGGCGAGTCGAATCTGCAGATGGAGCTGGCGGCGACAGGAGACGTGCCTGTCGGCAGTGGCCTGAGCGCCGGCGTGCGGAATGGCCTCATCAAGGCGGGCAGGGTCGCGACATCGGCGACGGAGGTTGCGTTCGGGAATCTATATCTTGACTTTGTGACATTCCAGACGCCTTTCCCGACCGAGTGCGTATCTGTCACGCTCACGCCGTTGTATGGGACGGGGTCGGGAGGCTGGAACTTCAAGAATGCCCAGCAGTTCTGCCTTGACTTGATGACCAGGAATGGCTTCCGTGCGATGCTGCCGGGGGTCACGACCGCTGGCCGTCACGCCTACTCGTGGACCGCGATCGGCTACTGACACCCCACCTGATCTTTCACGCCCTCGGACAAGCCCGTCCGGGGGCTTTCCTACACCCAAGAGGAGAAACAAATGGAACCGACCATTGAGCAGCTCATGGCTTCGATGACGCCCGCGACGGATACGCCGCCCGACGTCGTTGCCCCGATCTACATCCCCTACGAGCAGACGGAGGCCGCGCGATGAGCATGACCGCACAGAACGTCCTCGCATGGGCAGCCGGCGAAATTGGTTACACGCGCTGGGACGACCCCGAAGAGGGGTCGAAGTACGGGCGCTGGTACGCCAAGAAGCATGGCGCGTACTACGGCACGTCCGGCGTGCCTTTCTGCGCGATGGGTGCGTCCTGGTGCGCGACTGACAATGAGGACAAGTCGGTCCTGCCCGGAGGGGACTTTGCGTATGTCCCCTACGGGATCAACGCAGCCGCGCGCGAAGGCCGACTCGTCTCCCCCATGACCCAGGCAGCGCCTGGAGACTTGGTTTGCTTCGACTGGGATTCCGACGGGGTCGCGGACCACGTCGGAATCGTCGAGGCCAACTACGGCGGTTGGATTCAGACGATTGAATTCAATACGTCGTCCGGCGCTGCGGGCTCGCAGAGCAACGGCGGCGGCGTGTGGCGTAGGACCAGAGACTGGTCCTCGGTGTGCGCGGTCATCCGCCCGTCTTACGGCGACGCGACCACCTCCTCGGGCTACACCGACGTCACGGCGCTGCAGGCTGCGGTCGGCGCGACCGCTGACAATGTGGTCGGCCCCGACACGACGAAGCGCATTTATGCCGTCGTCGCCGCCTCCAGCTGGGGCGGCAGGCAGTTCCCGTTCGGCGTGGAGTACGTCCAGTCCGTGATCGGAACGGAGCCGGACGGTGTCTGGGGCGACGCCTCGGACGAAGCGCACGACCGCGTCGTCGGCGACCTCCAGCGTGCCGTCGGCGTGGACGACGACGAAATCTACGGGGCTGTCACCAACAACGCGATTAACAGGGCGCTCGCGGGCGCGGAGAAGGGGGAATGAAGATGAATGATCTGCTTCTTGGGCTTCATGCGGATCCTTTCCTGACGACGGTCGTCGTCGGCATGATCTGGCCGATGGTACAGGCAGCGCTCGACCGTCCGTACTGGACACCGTCGCGCCGTAAGGTGCTGCTGGCCGTGGTCGCGGTCGTCGTCTCTCTCGCTGTCTGGGTGTCTGGCACCTATCCGGCGACGTGGCGGCTGCTGATCGCCCAGGCGGGCGTTTTCCTGGGCATCGCTTGGAGCGTTTTCCAGGTACTCTCCGCCGTCCGTATTCACGGCGTGAGCCTGATTGACTGGGTCGGCGCTGTGACTCCTGGCGGCGAGTCTGTCGAGGAGGTTCGCGCCGCAGCTGATTCTGTTCCTTCGACCCGGGTAGTTGACGGAGCCTCGCAGGCCAGCCGTGACTGAACTGCTCGCTGATCCGAAGGTGACAGACGCTCTGGCGGCGCTCGTCGTCACGGTCCTCGTCGCGATGACGGGTGTCGTCGCGCTGGTCGCGAGCCAGGTGCGCCGCTGGCTCGAAGCGAAGTTTGCGCACGTCCTCGAGGGGGTCGAGGAGGCCCGCGCTGCCGCCCTCTCGGCGGACGCGCAGGTCTCGAACGACCACGATACCAACATCAGAGACGATCTCGACCGCGCGATCGCGACCGTACACGCTGTGTCGGACCAGATCGGCGAGCTGACCGGCCACGTCGGCACACTCGCAGATCAGCTGGGCCGCGTCGAGACGACGCTCAGCCAGCACGGGAAGAGCCTCGAAGCGGTCGAGGATCGCGTCGGCAGGATCGACGAGCGGGGAGGGCGTATGGCTGACGAGATCCACGATGAGCGTGTCGCTAGAGAGGCCGCTCAGCGGACCATCGACGAGCACTCGCACGACGCGCACGCGCGCCTGCACGCGCGCCTCGACAAACTTGAAGAGAAAGTGAACCAGCAGTGACCACGACTATTTCGGGTACTGTCGGGCGGCTTGACGGCACTCCCGAGCCGCAGGCCTATATCGTCGCCGCGCTCGTGGGGACAGGTGAGAACTTCGCTGTCCTCGCGGGCGGGCCGGTGGCCCGGCAAGCCGACGTGCGAGGACAGATCGTTCTCCCGCTCGATATCCGCGCCGAGACGCAGGTGCATCTGCGTCTCGCGATCCCCGGTCGCACGCTCCGCGAAGCGACCGTCTCCCTGCGCCCGGGTGTCGCGTACGACCTGGCGCAGATCTTCTCCGGCGCCACGTCGCCGACCCCGACGCCCGGACCTGCGCCGGTCCCCGGTACGGGCGGCGTCGAGATCGCCGGCGACGGCGACACACTCACTCTGAACGGCACGCTCTCCGGAGACGGAGACACCCTCGAGAACGGAGCCTAAGCAATGGCCTCACGACCGACGCTCTACACCAAGCAGGGCACCGATAAAGCGATCGCCCGCGCAGTCGAACTACTCGCCACCAAGGCCGAGCTGTCCGGATACGCGACGAAGGGCGACGTCGCGACCGCCGCAGCCGGCGGCAGAGTGGACCTCACCGACTACGCGAAGAAGGCCGAACTGCGGGGCCTCGCGACACGCGAGGAACTGGCCGAGTACGCGACCACTCGCCAGGTCGCCGACCTCGCCACTCGCGCAGACCTCACGGCCTACGCGACGAAGGACGAGGTCGTCGGAGTAGCCAAGCGCTCCGACCTGACAGGCCTCGCCACGAAGGCCGAGCTCTCCGGCTATGCGACGAAGGGCGACGTCGCGGGCGTCGCGCACGCCTCGGACCTGACAGGCCTCGCGACCAAGGCTGAGCTGCAGTCCGCGCTCACAGGCGTCGGCATCACCGTCGTCGCCACCGAGGCCGAAGCTCAGCGCCTACCAGACGGCGCGCTGTACTTCCTCGCCGCCGCAGCGTCACCCGCGCAGCCACCGACCCCGACACCCGGCCCCGCGCCCACCACCGGCCCCACCGTCGTTGCCCACACCTCGGGCTCCATCGTCGGCCAGACAATCACCGTCAAGCTCGACGGCAAGGCAGGCGACAAGATCATCCTGGGCATCAACGAGAAGGCTCAAGGCGGTCGCGCGACCGCAAACCTGCCCCAGGGCTGGACGACCCTCGTCGATCCGTACTGGGTCGGAACTATGAGCGCAACCATCATCACCGGACCGTGGGCACCCACGATCGCGATCACGATGTCACAGAACGCCGAGATCGGATGGGCCGCAGCCGCAGTACGCGGAGCCTCCTCCATCGAAGCCGGCACCGTCAAGAAACGCCAGGCCGAGCCGGTCGAGACCAAGACCTGTACGGCGCCCGCGCTCGCGGGCGCGGGCCTCGCGCTCGGCTTCACCTTCGAGCGCACGAGCGCGGTCGAATCGTCGGAGCAGGTCACGGTCTCGGAGGGCTGGGAGAAGCTGCAATTCGCCGGGCAGGACGGTCTGAACTACCAGACTGTGACGCTCGCGAAGAGGGTTGCAGCCTCTCCCGCTGATCTCGTCGTGACCTACCCGAATGTCCAGGGGTCTAACGGCCTCGGTGTCCAGGTGGTCGCCCGTGGATGAGCTGACGATCTATCGCCGTCGCCGCGACGGAGGTGACGTGCCCGGGGTCGTCCGTCGCCGTCGTCGCGACGGGGGAGACATCCTCCTGCGTCGACGTGAGGCGACGACCCCGGTCACGCCGGCCTCGATGGACGTCGTCGAGCAATTCCTCAAGCAGCACCCGTTCTACATCGCCCATAGGATGGGCGGGGCCGAGTATCCAGAATTCACGCAGAATGGTCTCGAAGGCTCGTTGCGCAGAGGCTTCAAGGCGCTGGAGGTCTCCGTCCGGCTCTGTGCGAAGGGGCAGGACGGCGAGCCTGCAGAGTTTGTCGCAATCCACGACTGGAAAACGACTCGCACGGTCCGGGGGACGGACTTGCCGATCTGGTCTACACCGTGGAGCACGCTGAGGACGCTTCAGCAGGGCACGGGTCCGTTTATGAGGCTCCAGGACATCGTCGACCAGATCCCCGACGACGTGGTCCTCGCAATCGACCACAAGACGACGTCCTCTGAGGACCAGCGGAACCCCGCTGACCTGCAGGCTGAGGAACAGCTCTTCGAGTACCTGGACACAGCGTTCGGCGGGCACCCTGAGCGGCGTGTGATCTGGAAAGTTTTCGCGAAGGGAACGAGCGCGACGCGCGCGAAAGCGCGAGGCTATCGCACAATGGCCATGCTCTACCCCGAAGAAGTACCCGCGGCTAACCTCAACTCCTGGGATGTAATCGGCATGGAGTGGAACGCATCTGCCGACGTCTGGAACCGCATCAACGCAACCGGGAAACCGACGATCGCGCACATCATCCTCACCAATAGTCAGGCGCGTGCAGCGCTCGATAAGGGCGCGTCCGGCCTCATGGTGTCTTTCCCGGCGCGCGTGCATCCGTAGTCGATGCAGAAGGCCCCACCACCCAGAAATGGGCGGTGGGGCCTATCGTGCTATTTCGGCGGGCTCGCATGCCGCGAGCGCTGGGCACGGCTGACGGCTCGAAAAGTGTCTACGGTGCGGGCATCGGCGGCTGCTTGTGGGTCGCGAGCGCGGGCGAGCCGAGCGAGGTTCTCTGGGCTGACTGCTCGTGCCCCTGTACGCTCGCGGAGGCTGGCGGCGATGAGCTTCGTTGTGCGCGGCAGCTCGTAGGCCTCGCGGTATTCGGCGGCGCTCATGCCGTGAGTGCGCATGATGTGTGCGGCTAGGCTCAGGCAGGCTTTGCCGCACTCGTGGCAGATGAGCCGTCCTTCTTCGTCCTCTGTGATGCGTCCGTAGACCCCGGCGCCGACGGGCTGGCCGACGCGGGGTGCGGGCTCGTTGGCGTGCGGGCCTCGCGCCCGCTTGTAGTGCATGAGACAGAGGCCGTGTGAGATCGCGTCGCGGTCGCACCCCGGGGCCGAGCATAGGTTGGCCGGGGTGCCTGGGGAGCGGACCCAGCGGCGCTGAGCAGCCCACGCCTCGACAGCGGCGACGCTCCACCAGTAGGCATGGCCGACGCGGATAGGGCGCAGGCCCTCGCGGCGCATGGTCTGGCAGAGCTGAAGTACATCACGCTTGACACCGAGGAGGGCTGGCACCTCGGCGGTGGGTAGGTAGCCGCGTTCGCGGGCTTCGGTCTTGGTCATGACGGCGTCGACGTCTTGGCGCATGGTGTGGTCTCCTGCTGTGGGGGAAGGCCCCGGCCCCTTGTGGGGTCGGGGCCTTCTTCGTTCTGTCAGAGCGCGTGGTTGGCGCAGACGGCCCAGAAGTCGTCGTCGGTCACGACCTGGTAGTAGCCCTGGTCGTTCAGCCATTCGACATTGGCTTCGGGGTCGTAGGCGCGGTACCAGGCGAACGTCTCGCCGGCGATTGCCGCGACGTCGTGTTCGTCGGCGTAGTCGCCGAGGGCATCGGATACGGCGTCGCAGACGTCGCTCATGGTGGAGTAGCGCTGGTCGCAGCCGGTGGTCTCGATGATCTCGGCGAGCTGCTCGGCGGTTTCGATGTTGTTCATTGGTCTCTCCTTCTTTGAGGTTCGGGGGGCTTGTTCCCTCCCGATGACTTAACTATACATCGCGCGCGACGCATAGTGCAACCTGGAATGAATGTGACGTGTGCTACTTGGTGAGGTCGGTTCGCGCGCCCTGACCAGGGCGCGACGCCTGCCATGCGTCGATAGTCTCCGGTGCCCAGCCGCGCAGTGGGCCGGACGGAGTCGTGATGATGACATCCGCGTCGGGCATGAGGTCTTTGAGGATGTATGAGCGGATCGTGGGGACAGTGAGGCCGACGCGCTCTGCGACGGCGGCGGTCCCGAGGTACTCGGTAGTCATGGAGGGTCCTATCAGTCGTAGGGGGAGACGATCTCGACAGGAATGTCATCGTCGCTGAGGAGCTGGAAAGCGCGCCCGACGCAGGCGCGGTAGGCAGCGAGGGGTAGGCGCTGCGCCCATCGTGTGTGCTGCTCATAGTCTGCCTGTGTGGAGTAGGCGATGAGTGCGGTCGGGAGGCTGCGGACGGTCTCATCCTGGTCCTCGATGGGTGCGAGGAGCTCGTCGAGGCACTCGAGCGCCGTGTCCTCAAGATTGCCGAGGGTCATGTGGACGCTGAGTGGGTCTCGGGGCTCACTCTTGCCGATCTCCCAGGACCGGATAGTCCCCTCATTGACATCGAAGATCTCAGCAAGGTCGGCGCGACTGAGGCCGAGAGCTTCCCGTCGACAGCGCAGGCCGACTGGGGTAAGTGGATTGCGGGGCATGGTGTCTCCTGTCGTAGGGGGAGGCCCCGGAGCGTGCGCCCCGGGGCCTCGATGATTGGATCAGTCGAGGAAGCGCTCGACGTCGCCGCCGATCTCTTCGAGGACGGTGAGGGTTTCCCAGACGCTCGAGTAGCCGTCGGTCAGAGCCTGCGACTCGCACTCGGCGGCGATCGCGTTGTAGATGCCGTCGCGCGAGCCGTCGGCGAAGTTGTACTCGCCGAAAACGCGGGCGTCGTCGACCTCGGTGTAAGCCAGCGGAATCTCAGCGATCTTGAAGCCGTTGGAGGCGAGCAGCTCGCGATCCTCGCCGCTCATGCGGACGGCGGCTTCAATGAGGGCTTCGCGCAGATCTTCGATCTCATCGCCGGGGAGGCTCTTTTCAAACCATTCCTCAGCGGTCTCGCGCTCACCATCGACGATGAGGTAGCGGGCAAAACGGTCGGCGTTGGTGTCGGTGATGTAGGAAACGGTGGACATTGTTGATCTCCTTCTTTGAGGTTCGGGGGGCTTGTTCCCTCCCGATGACTTAACTATACATCGCGCGCGACGCATAGTGCAACCTGGAATGAATGTGATCTACAAAACAATAGCACTCAGATAAGGACGTGCGAGTCCATACGTGCCGCCAAGGCCGCGTCGCGCTCGCGGGTCGCATGCTGGTACCGCAGCGCGACGTCGACGTCGCTGTGCCCGCCACGGTGAAGCAGCTCGGCGAGCGTGGCGCCCTGCTGCGCGAAGATCGTGAGGCCAGTGTGCCGCAGATCATGGAATTTGAACCAGGGGATGCCCGCGTCCTGGCGTGCACGCTCCCAGGCCCCGCGCAGGCTATTAGGGTGCAGCGGCAGGCGCGGCGATCGCTCGGAGGCTAGAAGCCAGGACGTGCCCGAAGGCTCAACAAAGGACTCAAGGTGAGAGCGCAGCGCCGGAATCAGCGACGCGGGGATGACTATCTCGCGGACGCCGGCGGCGCTCTTCGGCGGCAGCTCGACCGGCCCCTCCCCCGCTAGATACTGGACCTGTCGCTCGATACGGAGAGTCGCGGGCGTGGAGTCGAGGTCGAGGTCGCGGCGTTGCAGGCCGGTCAGCTCACCGAGCCGCGTCTGGCACCACGCGGCGAGTAGGACGGCGATGCGCAGGCGTGCGGGCATGGCGTCTGCGGCGGCTCGGACCTCCTCGGGTGTAGCGACCTGGCGCTCGCGCTCGCGGACGGGCCGATGCTTCTGTCCCTCGGGCACCTTGCACGGGCTCGCCTCAATGAGGCCACTCTTCACCGCGGCGTTCATACAGGTCGACAGCGTCATATAGAGAGGCCGCACGACGCCCGGACCTTTGGCCTGCCAGACACTCTGATACCAGGTATCGACGTCGTCGACGCTGATCGCCCCGAGGGGCTTCGCGCCGAAGGTGGGGACGAGATGCCGCATCCGATAGGTGTGCGTCTGGATCGTCTGAGGGGTCCGGCCTAGTCGCTCGAGCGACGCGAGCCACCTCTCCGACCACGCCGCGAAGGTCATCGCCGCACGCTCAGCGGCGAGTTCCTGCGCGCGCTCGCGCTCGCGGCTCTCCTTTGGGCTGGTCCAGGTGCCCTCGCTGATCTCTGCCTCGACGTGTGCGAGGAAGGCGCTCGCGTCGGCCTTGCGGACGAACGACCGCCCGGCGGTGTACTTGCCGCCGTCCGGCCCTGTGTATCGAACCTCGAAGCGCCCGCTTCGAGCCTTCCTGATCGAGCCGAAGGCTCTGCGTCCGCTCATGTATGTCTCCTCGTCGGGGAAGTGGCGCAGAATCTTTTTCCACACACTGCGCCACGCCTGCGCCACTGCCAATGATATATCCTGCTGCATCCTGATATATAGATGAGCGCATGGGTAGACGGCGAAAATCGCATGAGGGCAACGAAAACCCCGGAATCTCAATGAGACTCCGGGGTGTTTGTGGAGATGGGGGGAATCGAA
>JVKM01000038.1 GCA_001072465.1 Xylanimonas cellulosilytica
AACTCCTCCTCACCCAGGCCGTACGTGCCCGCGCCCGCGAGGCCGCCGACCGCCTGCCCGGCGCCGCCGAGATGCTCAGCCTCGCCGCCGAGGGAATCGCCGCCCCCGGTATCGAATCCCTCGCTCCGATCCTCGTGGGCGGCATGGAATCCCTCCTCGACCTGCTGCCCGCGGGCTCGCCGATCCTCGCCTCCGAGCCCGAACGCATCCGCGCCCGCGCCGCCGACCTCGTCGCCACAACCGAGGAGTTCCTCGCCGCCGCGTGGAGCGCCGCCGCCGGGGGAGCAGACACCCCGCTCGAGGCCTCCAGGGCCTCGTTCCTTGACCTGGCCGACCTGTGGGGGAGCGGGAAGCGCCCCTGGTGGGAGCTCACCGACCTGCCGCCCGCTGACCTCGCCTCCGCGATCGACGAGGCCGAGGCCGACTCGCCCTCAGCGGACGGCCCCACGCCCGTCGTCGTCTCACCCACCCTCATGCGCGTGGGCGCCCGCGACGTGCACCCCTACCGCGGAGACTTCGCCCGAGCCGCCGCCGACCTCACCGACCTGGCCCGCGATGGCTGGCGCATCGTCGTCACCACCGAAGGCCCCGGCCCGGGCCGACGCATCCGCTCCATCCTCACCGACGCCTCGTGCCCGGCCGCGCTCGCGGACAACGTGGAAGCGCGCCCCGACCCCGGCCTCGTGACCATTACGACAGCGCAGGCCGGCGTCGGTTTCGTCGCGCCCCACCTCAAGGTCGCGATCCTCACCGAGGGCGACCTCACCGGGCGAGCTGGCGCGTCCACACGCGATATGCGGCGCATGCCCTCGCGCAGGCGCAAGGGCGTCGACCCGCTGACCCTGCACCCCGGGGACTACATCGTCCATGACCAGCACGGCATCGGACGCTTCATCGAGCTGGTCTCCCGGTCGATTGGCCGCGGCGACGCCGCTTCGACGCGAGACTACCTGGTCATCGAATACGCGCCCTCCAAGCGCGGCCAGCCCGCCGACCGGCTCTTTGTGCCCACCGACGCGCTGGACCAGATCTCGAAGTACACCGGATCCGACGAGCCCTCGCTGACCAAGATGGGTGGCGCCGACTGGGCCAAGACCAAGGCCCGCGCGAAGAAGGCCGTCAACGAGGTCGCCAAGGAACTCATCCGCCTGTACGCCGTGCGCCAGCAGACCAAGGGCCACGCTTTTGGGCCCGACACGCCCTGGCAGCGCGAACTCGAGGACGCCTTCCCCTACGTCGAGACCCCCGACCAGCTCGTCACCATCGACGAGGTCAAGGCCGACATGGAAAAGCCCGTCCCCATGGACCGCCTGCTCACCGGCGACGTCGGCTACGGCAAGACAGAAATCGCCGTGCGCGCCGCCTTCAAGGCCATCCAGGACGGCTATCAGGCTGCCGTCCTCGTGCCCACGACCCTGCTGGTCACCCAGCACGCGGAAACCTTCGCCGAGCGCTACGCAGGCTTCCCTGTGCGCATCGGCACGCTCTCGCGCTTCTCGACCCCGAAGGAAACTGAGGAGGTCAAGGCGGGGCTGGCCTCGGGCGAGGTTGACCTGGTCATCGGCACGCACTCGCTGCTGACCGGCACCGTTTCGTTCAAGAAGCTCGGCCTTGTCATCATCGACGAGGAGCAGCGCTTCGGCGTCGAGCACAAGGAGACGCTCAAGGCCCTGCGTACTGACGTCGACGTCCTGTCGATGTCGGCCACGCCGATCCCGCGCACGCTTGAGATGGCGATCTCCGGCATCCGCGAGATGTCGATCCTCCAGACCCCGCCCGAGGAACGCCAGCCGGTCCTGACTTTCGTCGGCGCCTACACGGACGCCCAGGTCAGCGCCGCGATCCGCCGCGAGCTCCTGCGCGACGGCCAGGTCTTCTACGTGCACAACCGCGTCGACTCGATCTCCTCGGTGGCAGCACACATCACGGAGCTGGTTCCCGAGGCCCGCGTGCGCACCGCCCACGGCAAGATGAACGAGCACCAGCTCGAGGCCGTCATCCAGGACTTCTGGAACCACGAGTTCGACGTCCTCGTGTGTACGACCATCGTCGAGACCGGCCTGGACATCTCCAACGCGAATACGCTCATCGTGGACCGCGCCGACACCTTCGGCCTGTCTCAGCTCCACCAGCTGCGCGGGCGCGTCGGACGAGGCCGCGAACGCGCCTACGCGTACTTCTTCTACCCCGGCGATAAGGCGCTCACCGAGACCGCCCACGAGCGCCTCAAGACGATCGCCGCGAACACCGAGCTGGGGGCAGGCCTAGCCGTCGCTCAGCGCGACCTCGAGATCCGAGGCGCCGGCAACCTCCTGGGAGGCGCCCAATCCGGCCACGTTGAGGGCGTCGGATTCGATCTTTACGTGCGCATGGTCTCCGACGCTGTCGCCGCCTACCGAGGCGACGCTCCCACCGAAAAGACCGACGTGCGCATGGACCTGCAGGTCGACGCGCACATTCCCGACGGCTACGTGCGCGGCGAACGCCTGCGCCTGGAGGTCTACGCCAAGATCGCGGCCATCGCCACGCCCGAACAGGAAGCGGATGTGCGCGAGGAACTCGTCGACCGATACGGTCCGATCCCGCCCCAGGTCGACCTGCTCTTCGCCGTCGCGCGGCTGCGTGAGATCGTGCGCCGCGCGGGGATTACCGAGATCGTCACGCAGGGCAAGTACCTGCGAGTCTCACCCGTTGAACTACGCGATTCCCAGGTCATGCGCCTCAAGCGCCTGCACCCCGGAACGGTCATCAAAGCCGCCGTTCGCCAGGTTCTCGTGCCGCTACCGCTCACCTCGCGAGTCGGCGGTTCCCCGCTCACCGACGGCCCGCTTCTGGAGTGGGTGGAGACTCTGGTGACCAAGATTCTCGTGCCTTTTGGCGAGTAGTGCCTGTGGTGGAATACACTGGTCCTATTGCGTCGCAACACATCTGAGGAAGGAATGCTCGTGCGCTATACACGCCAGCTCGCCACCGCCGCCCTGATTGTGGCCGCAGGACTGGGAATGGGGGCATGCTCCGCCCATCCCGGCGCTGCCGTCATCACCAACAACGGCAACTACAGCATCGCGGAAGTTGACGAGGCGGTGAGCCAGATCGTCGCAGTGACGGCCGGGCAGTCCTCCATCGGTGCGTACGAGGTGCGCGCCAGCCTCATGAACGAACCGCAGCTCGTCGCAGTGGCTGACTCAGTGGGCATCAGTATGACCGACGAGCAAGTCGACCAGGCTATCGAGCGGATTGCGGCGCAGACAGGTGCTCAGGTGCCCGTGATCGGGCGTGGCACGCGAGCGACCGTGCGTTCCCTGCTCCTGAATCAGCAGCTCAGCCAGTTCGCTCAGGTGAACCCGGCGGCCGTACCCGCCATGAACGAGGCCTTCGAACAGGCTCGCGACGCAGCGAACGCGCAGATCAACCCGCGTTTCTCGCAGCCCACCCTGGGTGGAGGCCAGGCACCGACCATGCCCCTCTTTGGTGACGCCGTATCTGGAGCCAAGGACGATCCCACCGCAGCGCTGCTGGGCGGTAACGCCCACTGAGCCTTGTGAGTATTCGCTCACAGCGCCTCCGGCAGGGACTAATGTCGCTTGTCCGGGCGCACAACCGGGGTTGACAGCCCCAAAAACCACAACGTCCCCCTCGCCGGGGGTGACCACATATGGCGGTCCGTATTACCGTTGTACTGACCGCTTCCACGCAACAACATCGATTGGAGAATGACGTGGCAGTTATTGAAGGCATTGGTGCACGCGAGATCCTCGACTCGCGCGGTAACCCGACCGTTGAGGTCGAGGTCGTCCTCGAGGACGGCACCGCTGCGCGCGCGTCCGTTCCCTCCGGCGCGTCCACCGGCGCGTTCGAGGCCGTCGAGCGTCGCGATGGCGACAAGGGCCGCTACCTCGGCAAGGGCGTCCAGGACGCCGTTGACGCCGTCGTCGAGCAGATCGCCCCCGAGCTCATCGGCGAGGAAGCTGACGATCAGCGCTACATCGACCAGGCCATGATCGACCTGGACGGCACCCCCAACAAGGGCAAGCTCGGCGCGAACGCCATCCTCGGCGTCTCCCTCGCCGTCGCCAAGGCTGCCGCGAAGTACGCGGACCTGCCCCTCTACAAGTACCTGGGCGGCCCCAACGCTCACGTCCTGCCCGTCCCCATGATGAACATCCTCAACGGTGGCTCCCACGCGGACTCCAACGTTGACATCCAGGAGTTCATGATCGCCCCCATCGGCGCTCCCTCCTTCCGTGAGGCTCTGCGCTGGGGTGCCGAGGTCTACCACACGCTCAAGGGCGTCGTGAAGGATCGCGGCCTGTCCACCGGTCTGGGCGACGAGGGCGGCTTCGCCCCCAACCTGGACTCCAACGCTGAGGCCCTCGACCTGATCGTTTCCGCGATCGAGAAGGCCGGCTTCAAGCCGGGCGAGGACGTCGCCCTGGCCCTGGACGTTGCCTCCTCCGAGTTCTTCAAGGACGGCCTGTACCAGTTCGAGGGCGAAGGCCGCTCGACTGACTACATGGTGGAGTACTACGAGAAGCTCATCTCGAACTACCCGCTGGTTTCCATCGAGGATCCGCTGTCCGAGGACGAGTGGGATGCCTGGAAGGCCCTGACCTCCGAGATCGGTGGCCGCGTCCAGCTGGTCGGCGACGACCTGTTCGTCACCAACCCCGCCCGCCTGAAGAAGGGCATCGAGCTGGGCGCCGCGAACGCGCTGCTCGTCAAGGTGAACCAGATTGGTTCGCTGACCGAGACCCTCGACGCCGTCGAGGAAGCGCACCGCAACGGCTACCGTTCGATGACCTCGCACCGCTCCGGCGAGACCGAGGACACCACGATCGCCGACCTGGCCGTCGCCACCAACTCCGGCCAGATCAAGACCGGTGCTCCCGCTCGTTCCGAGCGCGTCGCCAAGTACAACCAGCTGCTGCGCATCGAGGAGCAGCTGGGCGAGGCCGCCGTTTACGCCGGCCGCTCTGCCTTCCCTCGCTTCAAGTGAGCCTAGGCAACTAGCCGCATAGCTCCGCGCGGGCCCGAAAGGGTCCGCGCGGAGTTTTTTCGGCGTGGGGTTGAGCCAAAGAGGTCAACTTAGGGCACGATAGAAGAATGGCTAGCCGTCGTCCTTCTTCCCGCCCCTCTTCGCGTCGTCGCTCCTCCGCTTCGGAGGCAGCGCGTACGACGCGTGAGATTAACGCGGAAAAGTCGCGCCAGCGCAGGGCGGCCGCGAAGGCTTCGAAGTCCTCGAAGGGGGCCGAGGCCTCGGCGAAGCGCCAGAAGTCGGCGCGGAGGGCGCAGAAGAATGAAGGGGCAAAGCGCAGCTTTTTCCGCAGGAATAAGGGCACTGAGAAGGGAACGTCGCGCTCTTCGTTTGTGCGCCCCGCCGCGGAGGGCTCCTCGGTCCTGTCTATCGGTGGCCTCGACGTGTCCACGCGACTTCTCGTCGTCCTGATCGTCGCCGCGATTCTGTCGGTCATGCTGGTGCCCAGCCTCTACCAGTGGTGGCAGCAGGAGCGTGAACTCGCGCAGATCAAGACGCAGGTCGCCGAGCAACAGCAGAAGAATGCCGACATGCAGCGTCAGCTCGACCTGTGGAATGACCCCGACTACATCTCCACGCAGGCGCGTGAGCGCCTCGGATTCGTTCGCCCCGGTGAGACCCAATACACGGTGGTGGATCCGGGGCCGCAATACCAGGACTCGGCGCTGGCGGCCGCAGCGGCTTCCACCGGACCGGCGCGCCCCTGGGTGCAGCAGCTCGGTATCCTAGTGGGGAAGGCGGACCAGCCGCCGAGCGCGACGCCTATCCCGTCGGCTGAGACCAGCCAGTCGGGCCAGGCCCCCACAACCAGCCAAGAAAGCGGAGAATGAGCCTCGTTAACACCACCGACGCCACTGAAGAGGACCTGGAGGTCCTGCGTTCCCAGCTGGGCCGCGTGCCCCGAGGGGTCGTTGGTATCGCTGCGCGCTGTGTCTGCGGTCGGCCCACGGTCGTGGCCACCGCGCCGCGCCTGCCTGACGGGACGCCGTTCCCCACGACCTACTACCTGACGCACCCGGCGGCAGTGAAGGGCGCTTCCACGCTTGAGGCCGAGCACGTCATGGAGACCCTCAACGAGGACCTCGCGGCTGATGAGGAGCTGCGTGCCGCCTATGCGCGCGCCCACGAGGCCTATATTCAGGCGCGCCTGACCCTGGGCGACGTTCCGGAGATTTCGGGTGTGAGCGCCGGCGGAATGCCCACGCGCGTCAAGTGCCTGCACGCCCTCGTCGGCCACTCTCTGGCCGCCGGGCCCGGCGTGAATCCGATCGGGGACCGCGCGCTCGCGATGCTCGACGAGCGTGGCCTGTTCTCCACCTCCCGTTGCTCCTGCTGAGCGCATTTAGCCCGTTCCCGCCCCGGCCTCGTCCGGGACTCACCCCCGTAGAAACGAAGATGACCCGCGTAGCTGCCATTGACTGTGGAACCAATTCGATCCGACTGCTCGTCGCCGATGGGCATATCGGCGAGGACGGCCGTCCCCATCTGTCGGACCTGACCCGCCAGATGCGCATCGTGCGCCTGGGGCAGGGCGTGGATGCGCGCGGCTACCTGGATCCCGCGGCGATCGAGCGCACGGTGGAGGCCACGGTCGAATACCAGCGCATGATCGAGGCCCTGGGAGCGACGAGCACCCGTTTCGTGGCGACCTCTGCGACGCGCGACGCCTCCAACAGCGCGGACTTCGTGCGTCAGATTAAGGCCATCATCGGCGTGGAGCCTGAGGTCGTTGTCGGAACGGAGGAAGCCTCCCTGTCCTTCAATGGCGCGGTGAGTGGCCTGGGCGAGTCCGTCACCGCCCCGATGCTGGTCGTCGATATCGGTGGTGGGTCGACGGAGCTAGTGCTCGGCTCCACCCGCGTTGAGCAGGCGATTTCGGTCGATATGGGCGCCGTGCGTGTCACCGAGAAGTTCTTCTCCCACGTGGATCCGGCAGGCGGAGTGCCCGTCGAGGACCAGGAGCGCGCGATCGCGTGGATCGATGAGCAGCTCGACGGCGCGGAAAAGTCCGTGGACCTGGCGCGCGTGCGCTCCCTCGTGGGCGTAGCGGGCACGGTGACCACCCTGACGGCCCAGGCGCTGGGTCTCACGTCGTACCAGCCCGAGCGCATCCACGGCGCTCGACTGAGCGCCGCACAGTTCGAGGAGGCCGTGCGCTTCATGGTCGATCAGCCGACGTCTGTGAAGGCGTTGCTGGGCTTCATGCCCGAGGGGCGCGAGGACGTCATCGCGGCGGGCGCGCTTATCTGGAGCCGCATCGTCACGCGCGTGCTGGCGCGCGCCGAGGCCGCCGGGCACCCGATCGAGCAGGTCGTCACCTCCGAGCACGACATCCTCGACGGCATCGCACAGGCGATGATCTGAGCGGAGCTTGAGGCGAACGCCAGCCTCCCGTAGGCTGGACGTGCGCGTGCGCGCCCCCGTGGCCCAATTGGCAGAGGCAACCGACTTAAAATCGGTGTGTTGTGGGTTCGAGTCCCACCGGGGGTACAGACCAGCGGTGTCATCGACGAGGCCGTGGCCAGTTCGTGGAACTCGCTGCGCGTGTAGACGCCGCGTTGCGCTGCGCGCATAATGGTACGTGTCCCACCCGTGGATGCCTCGTGCGACACTAGAGGCAGCACATCACTGACCAAGGAGGAAATATGGCCAACCCGGTGATGAACTCGATCGTCAAAGACTGGTCGACCCAGCAGACGACTCCCGCCGGATACCCCGCGATGCCCGGGTACCAGCCCGCCTCGCAGCAGGCGCAGAACCCCTACGGTGGCTCGACGAACCCCTACGCGCAGGGCGGTGCCGATGCGCAGTACGGCTACGAGACCTCCATGGACTCCTACGAGGCGATGCTGAATGCGCCCGCCGCCGACGCGGTGGACCGCGGGGCGATGACCTACGACGACGTCGTGGTCAAGTCCCTCATGTGCTTCGGCCTGCTTCTCGTGGGCGCGGTGGCCGGATGGATGACGGGCATCGTTGCGCTGAGCGCTGCCATGCTTGTGGCCTTCGCTGCTTGCGCCGTGACGCTGGGCCTCGCCCTGTTCATCCAGTTCTCCAAGAAGGTGCGTCCCGGCGCAATCGTCGTGTACTCGCTCGTTGAGGGCTTTGTCCTCGGAGCGCTGTCCTGCGCCTTCGAAATGATGTACCCGGGCATCGTGGTGAGCGCCGTTCTGGCGACCCTCGTGGTGATTGGTGTGACACTGGGTGCCTTCACGATGGGCTTCGTGCGCAACTCGAACACGCTCACCCGAGTCGCGGGCATCGGCTCCTTCGCATTCTTCATCTACTACATGGCGAGCCTGTTCCTGTCGGGCACCGGCCTCGTGAATATGACGGCCGTTCGCAACACCACCATCTTCGGTATTCCGCTCGGCGTCATCATCGGCGTCCTCGCGGTCTTCTTCGGCGTCCTGTGCCTCGTGCGCGACTTCGATGCCGTGAAGGTGGGTGTCGCCAACAACGTGCCTGAGAAGTACTCGTGGCTGTGCACCTTCGCGATCATGACTGACGTCATCTGGATCTACCTCGAGATCCTCAAGATCCTGTCCTACTTCATGCGCCGCGACTGACGCGCCGCTTCATTGACCCTAAGGAAAGACACCATGGAAAACATCTCTGTCGCCGGCGAATTCGGCCGCAAGCCCGCCCTCTCCTTCAATGGTACCCCCTCCGACGAGCTCGTCGTCGAGGTCCTGCACGCCGGTGACGGCCAGGTCGTCGAGGCCGGGGATACGATCACGTGCCACTACTACGGAGCGGTCTTCGGCTCCGACGTGGACTTCGATAACTCCTTCGACCGCGGCGGCGCCCTGTCCTTCCAGATCGGCGTCGGAATGGTCATCCCCGGCTGGGACGAGGGCCTCGTCGGCAAGCGCGTGGGCGACCGCGTCCTGCTGTCCATCCCCTCCGAGCTCGGCTACGGTGAGCGCGGCGTCCCGCAGGCCGGCATCCCCGGCGGCGCGACCCTCGTGTTCGTCACCGACATCCTGGGCGTGAACTGATCTCACGCAATGTGGGGCGGGCCGACACACACGTGCCGGCCCGCCCCACATCTGTCTCACGCGTGGGCTACTCGTGGGGGAGCGCCGGGCAGGCGATGCCCGTGCGGGCGTGGCACTCGTAGCCGCCCGGGTTCTTGAACAGGTACTGCTGGTGGTAGTCCTCCGCGTACCAGAAACGTGCGGTGGAGTCAGCATCTGGAGCGGGGGAGATGACCGTCTGAATCGGGCCGAAACCGCGCTCAGTAAGCACCTCCTGGTAGGCCGCGCGCAGGGCGGTCGCGTCGCGCAGCTGCTCGGGCGTGGTCGTCCAGATCTGTGAGCGATACTGGTCGCCGATGTCGTTGCCCTGTCCGCCCACCTGCGTCGGATCGTGGATCTCGAAGAAAAGCCGAACCAGGTCAGCGGCGCTCGTGAGCGCGGTATCGAAGACGACGCGCACGGTCTCCGCATGACCCGTCGAGTGAGAACACACCTGCTCGTACGTTGGGTTGGGCGAATGTCCGCCCATGTAGCCGGTCGCCGTGGTCACAACCCCGGGAGTGTTCCACAGGGCCTTCTCGACGCCCCAGAAGCACCCCGCGGCAAGGTAGATGACCTCCTGGCCCGCCCCGGCCTCGTCCCTCATGTTCGAACCGAGGACCGCGTGCGTGGAGACGTGAACGTTCGTGTGTGCCTGCTTGAAAAACGATGTCATGGGTCCCAGTATGCGCCCCTTGCGGCGGGTGAGCGCGTTGCGCGAACGGAAATGGGGGTGCAGGCGAGTACGCTTAGGGGTGAACGAAAAGGAGGGACCGTGGCCGACACTCAGGAACAGCCGCGCTGGAAGCTATCCGACCTGATGGGCAGGCTCTCAGCTGCCCTACCGACGAAGCACGCGGATGAACCCGCGCCCGCGCCCGTCATGGTGTCTGTGCGCGAGGAACACGAGGACGAGCGCGACGTGGCGGCCGCCGTCCCGCGTACCCTTCGCGTCGCTGCGGCGATCTCGTGGCGTACCCTGGTCGTCGCCGGCCTGGTCTTGGCTGTGCTGTGGGGCATCGCGCGT
Source organism: Xylanimonas cellulosilytica (assembly GCA_001072465.1). Classification (GTDB taxonomy): domain Bacteria; phylum Actinomycetota; class Actinomycetes; order Actinomycetales; family Actinomycetaceae; genus Pauljensenia. Next base: position 10,082 of record JVKM01000038.1, read on the forward strand.
CTGACGATCGTCATCATGCCGGTCGCGATCGCGCTGACGGTGACGGTCCTTCTCGAACCCCTCGTGTCGTGGATGCGCAGGCGCCTGCACTTCCCTTCGTCGCTGGCCGCTACCGTCGGCCTGCTGGTCTTCTTCGCCGCCGTTGCGGGCGCGCTGAGCCAGGCTGCCGCCGAACTCATCCAGCAGGTGCCGTATCTGGCTCAGCAGGCCGCCGAGGGTTTCCGCGCCCTACTTGACGCGATTGTGCACAATGAGTTCTTGCAGAACGGCCCTCTCAAGATCGACACGACCGTCTTGACGGCAGCTGCCGAGCAGCTGCGTTCCGAGCTGGTGAACTGGCTGAATAGTAATAAGGAAACGCTGGCGACCGGTGCCCTCAGCATCACCTCGTCAGTGGGCACGCTGGCCACCTCAGGCCTGACGATGCTCTTCTGTCTGTTCTTCTTCCTGAAAGAGGGCCGCTCGATCTGGCTGTGGTGCGTGCGTCTGCTGCCCGCCCCCGCTCGTGTCCCCGTTCATGAGAGCGCGATCCGCGGCTGGGCGACCTTCGGCTCCTATGTCCGTACGCAGATCCAGGTGGCGGCCATCGACGCGATCGGTATCGCGCTGGGAGCCTTCTTCCTGGGCGTACCCCTGGCTATTCCGATCGGCGTCATCACGTTCTTTGCGGCATTCGTGCCGATTCTGGGCGCCCTGACCTCCGGTGTTATCGCGGTGTTGGTGGCGGCCGTGGACGGTGGCCTGACGAAGGCGATCATCATGCTCGTCATCATCCTGGTCGTCCAGCAGATCGAATCCAATATCCTGCAGCCCTTCATGATGTCGAATGCCGTCTCCCTGCACCCCGTCGCCGTCATGCTTGTCATTACCGCCGGATCCGCGATCGCGGGCATCGCGGGCGCGGTTTTCTCGGTGCCGATCGCGGCCTTCATCAACGCGACCGTCATGTACCTGCACGGGTACGACCCGATGCCCGAGCTGGCGACCGCCGAGGATCGCCCGGGTGGCCCTCCGGGCATGCTTGAGGAGAAGATCGCCGCCTCCTACGCGGGTAAGCCCGACACGCGCCCGTACGTGGCTCGTGCGGAGTCGAGCGAGGACGAGGTCGTGGCGTCTGTGGATCTTCACGTCGAGGCTCGTGTCGAGTCGGAGGGGGACGCGGCCCAGGAGGAAACACCGGCTGATGAGAAGCAGAAGCCGGGAGAGCCTCCGACACCCTACGTGGAGGCGTAAGGCCTCCTCGCGAGCAGATGTCATGCGCAGCGGGTCCCACCAAGTGGTGGGACCCGCTCATTGCGTGTCAGCTGTGCGCGCGAAGCCTCATGGGCCTGCGCGCCTGTGGGCTCAGCCTTCGAAGGGCTTGGCGTCGAGGATCTCGACCTCGATCATGCGGCCCGTGGGGGCCTCGTAGGAGAGCTTGTCGCCAGCCTTGTGGCCGATGACCGCGGCACCCAGGGGAGCCTGCGCGGAGAAGACCTGGATGCCCAGGTCGCCACCGGCGTCACGCGAACCGAGCAGGAACTTCTGCTCGCGGCCGGCCACCAGAGCCGTGACGACCATGCCGGGCTCGACGATGCCGTCGTCGGCGGGGGTCTCGCCGACCTCGGCGTGCTCCAGCATTTCCTGGAGGGCCTGGATGCGGGTCTCGTTCATGGACTGCTCGTTGCGCGCAGCGTGGTAGCCGCCGTTCTCGCGCAGATCGCCCTCCTGGCGGGCGGCATCGATGAGGCGCGCGATCTCAACGCGCTTGACCTCGATGCGCTCCTTCAGCTCGCTTGCGAGCAGGTCGTACTGGGCCTGCGTGAGCCACTGTGTGTCAGCCATGGTTCCTCCAATGACGTGTCAGTAATCGAGCGCCGACACACGGGTGCCGGCGCGCATGGTGTCGAGTGTAGCAACATTGCGCCTGGCCACGAGGGCAGCCTGGCCGGGTGGCGCGTCAGGAATTCAGGACCGCCAGGTAGACGGCGACGCAGTGGCAGGCCCATGCCGCGACGGTGAAGGCGTGGAAGATCTCGTGGAAGCCGAACCAGGTGGGGGAGGGATCGGGCTTCTTCGTTCCGTAGACGACCGCTCCCAGCGTGTACAGGACGCCTCCGGCGACGATCAGCCACACCACGATAGGGCCGCCGCCCGTCCACAGCTGGGGCAGATACCAGACCGCCACCCACCCGAGCGCGACGTAGACGAGGGTTGTGAGCCAGCGCGGTGCGCTGGGCCAGAAGAGGTTGAGGAGGATGCCGGCGAGCGCCCCACCCCACACGACAGAGAGGAGAACTGTCGCGTCAAAGCGGTCCAGGAGCGCGATCGTGATCGGTGTGTAGGTGCCCGCAATGAGCAGGAAGATGTTGGAGTGGTCGAGACGCTTCCACATGATCTCCCAACGCGGGGCCCAGTAGAAGCGGTGGTAGGCGGCCGAGACGCCGAAGAGGATGAGGGAGCACGCCAGGTAGACGGCGGATCCGATCTTCGTGGGGGTCGTGGGTGCCAGACAGACGAGGACGATGGACGCGGCCAGGGACAGCGGAGCGGCGCCCAGGTGCAGCCACCCGCGCAGCTTCGGCTTGATCTGCACGAGCTGTCCCGAGAACCATTCCTTGGGCGTGAGCGATGCGATCTTCATCCGATCCCCCTGTCAACCTGTCAACATTTCTTACGAGTCCGTAGGTTACTACGCCGTAACTTGTTGCGATAGGCGTGTTCTCGCACTCCGAGAGTGCTTGTGTTTCCCTGCCGTCCTACGGCGCGATACCCTTAATGTCATAAGAGTACGCCGCGCCGCAGGGTGCGACAGCAGCAGGAGGGACATCATGGCCCAGTGGAACATGCTCTACGACATGTACGAGCGTCGTCTCAAAGCCGAGCTGTCTGATGCCGCCGTGCCCGCACACATTGGCGTCATCCTGGACGGTAACCGCCGCTGGGCGAAGTCCCTGGGCGCGACCGCCTCGCAGGGACACCGCGCTGGCGCCGGAAAGATCAGCGAGTTCCTCCAGTGGTCCGATGATGCGGGCGTGTCGATCGTGACGCTGTGGCTCCTCTCAACCGATAACCTCTCGCGCGATGCCGGCGAGCTGGGCGAGCTGCTGCGCATCATCTGCGAGGCCGTGTCCCTCCTGGCGGACCAGGGACGCTGGAAGCTGGCTGTGGTCGGCGACCTCTCCCTGCTGCCCGAGAAGGTGGCCGAGGACCTGCGTGCGTCCGTCGCGCGCACCGCCGACGTGCAGGGAATGACCGTCAATATCGCGGTCGGCTACGGCGGCCGACACGAGATCACCGAGGCCGTGCGCTCCATGATGCGCGAGGCGTCGGCCCAGGGACGCACCCTCGATGAGCTCGCCGACTCCTTCACCGACGCGGATATCACCGCGCACCTGTACACGAAGGACCAGCCCGACCCCGACCTCGTCATCCGTACCTCGGGCGAGCAGCGTCTGTCGGGCTTCATGCTGTGGCAGTCCGTGCACTCCGAGTACTACTTCTGCGAGGTCTACTGGCCGGACTTCCGCCGCGTGGACTTCCTGCGTGCTCTGCGCTCCTACGCGCAGCGCGAGCGCCGCATGGGCAAGTAAGCGCGTGCCGATTACGCCGCGCGTGCAATGAACGAGGCCGGACCCCGTCGTGGGGACCGGCCTCGTTAGGTGTGTGGTGTGTTTAGGAGAGCTCGTGCGCCCAGGGCGGGTTCGCGCCCTTACGAGAGACGGTCACGTCGGACACGGCGCTGGCGCGGTCGATGATGGCGCGGGCCTGCTCCTCGGGCAGGGTGCGCAGCGCCTCGCGTGCCTCGGCGCCGCGCAGGCCCATGCCCCACATGGCGTCGATCATGCCGCCCATGAAAGAGTCGCCCGCGCCGACCGTGTCGACGACCGGGACGTCGCTCGGGGTCTTTGTGAAGCGCACGCCCGAGGCTGTGGCGACGTCGCTGCCGTGCTTGCCGCGCGTGACGACCACGAGGGAGGGGCCCAAGCGGAGCCAACGATCCACGACCTTGTCGATCGGCGCGCCGCCCGTCAGCCACTCGATGTCCTCGTCGGACACCTTGACGACGTCCGCCAGGGCGACGAAGCGTTCGAGGGCGGCGAGTGCGGCCGCGGGTTCGCCCATGATCGAGGGGCGGGCGTTCGGGTCGAAGAAGATGAGCGCATGCTCGCGGCCCCGAGCCAGCGCGTCGAGGACGGCGGAGGCGCCGGGCTCGATGATCGCGGAGATCGAACCGGCCTCGATAATCTGCGCGGTCTCTGGGACCTCAATTGGGGCAGTCGGTGCCCATTCGAGATCGAAGGTGTAGGAGGCCGCGCCGTTTTCATCGAGACGCGCCAGGGCAGTCGACGTGTGCGAGGCGCCGCGCGACGCCGGGGTGATGTACACGCCCGAATCGTTCATATGGAAGTCGATGAGGCGGCCGCGTGTATCCGCGCCGAACCAGGTCGCAAGCGCCACCGGACGGCCGAGGCGCCCCAGCGTCAGGGCGACGTTCGCGGGGGAGCCGCCCGGTATCTCGCTGGGGCATTCGGGCTGCTCGTGCGTGATGACGACATCGATGAGCGCCTCGCCGATCGCGAGCACGTGGGGCTGAGATTGCACCGTCATGACGTCTCCTCACCTGGGGGCGCGGGTAAATCTGTGAGTGTTAGATTAGCGCGCTTCGGTGGAGGGCGTGGTGGCGCGTCCAGAAAGACGCTCCTGGGCTCCATCCAGGATCTGGGAACAGCGCGCCGCCAAGGCCTCGCCGCGCTCCCACATCGTGAGAGTGTCCTCGAGGGGTGCCTGTCCGCCCTCGAGGGTCTGGACGATGCGCACGAGCTCGTCGCGCGCCTCCTCGTAGCCGAGGGACTGGGGATCGGGAAGCTGGTCGTTCGTGGTCATAAGCGTGTTCCTTTGAGTGGGAGGTATGGGGACGAGGCCGGGGCGGGGCCTGCAGGTCAGGCGTCTGCGTTGGGGGTGTCAGCGGGCGGAGCGGGGTTCGTGGCTCCGACGACCTGGGCGACCATGCGGCCCGACGCCAGGATGCCTTCGATGAGGTCGCCCTTCTTGATCTGCGCCGAAGAGGTGATGAGCGCGCCGGAGGGAGTCTTCAGCAGCGCGTAGCCGCGGTCCAGCGTCGCCTGCGGGGACAGGGCCGTCAGGGTCGCGCGCGAGCGAGTCAGCTGCTGGCGCTCCGAGGCGAGCCGACGCTCGATCGCTGATCGCATCGCCGTGACCCGCTGTGTGAGGGCCACGCGGTGCCCCTCGACGATCGCCTCCGGGCCCTGGAGCACCGGGCGTGACGCGATGAGCGTCAGGTTCGAACGCTCCGTCGCCAGGCGCGCCCCCAGCGCCCCGCGCATGCGGGTCAGCGCCTGAGAGATGCCGTCGCGCTCGCGGGCGCGGTCCGGCACGATGCGGCGAGCCGCGTCCGTCGGGGTCGAGGCGCGGTAGTCGGCGACCAGGTCCAGCAGGGGCGAGTCGCCCTCGTGGCCGATCGCGGAGACGATGGGCGTGCGGGCGTCCGCGACGGCGCGCACGAGGCGCTCGTCGGAGAAGGGGAGGAGGTCTTCGACCGCGCCGCCGCCGCGCGCGATGACGATGACGTCGACCTCGTCCATGGCATCCAGCTCGAGGAGGGCGCGGCCCACCTCGGGCACGCAGTGATCGCCCTGCACGGCGACCTCGCGGATCTCGAAGCGCGCGCTGGGCCAGCGGTCCGACGCGTTCACGACCACGTCGTCCTTCGCCTTCGCGTTACGCCCGCAGATCAGGCCGATCGTGCGCGGCAGGAACGGCAGCGGCTTCTTGCGCGCATCCGCAAACAGGCCCTCGGCGGCCAGGCGGGCGCGCAGCGCCTCAATCTGGGCCAGCAGGTCGCCCACGCCCTGCAGGTGAATCTCCGCGGCCTGCAGGTTGAGGCGACCCGAACGCTCCCAGAACACCGGCTTCACGCGCGTCACCACGCGCGCGCCCTCGGTCAGGGGCGTGGAATCCATGACGCCCGCCCACGCGGTCACCGTCATCGACGTGTCCGTCTCCAGGTCACGCAGCGTCAAGAAGTGCATTTTTGCGCCCGGGCGCACCTTGTATTCGACGACCTGGCCCTCCACCCACAGGGGGCTCATGCGGTCCACGTACACCTTGATGTTCTCCGTCAGCCTGCGCAGCGGCCACGGATTATCCCGCGTCGTATCAGCAGCCTTCGCGGCGGGCGGACGAGGCTGGGGCGAGCCGCCCGGAGGTGGCGCAGCGGGGGGAAGAGGCAATGTCACGCCACTCAGCATGCCACAGGAAAGTCCCCGCCGCGCTGCCGCAGCGCGCGCCTGTGGACAGCCCCGGCCTCGTCGATGAGGAGCGTGTGGGATTGCCACGAGCGCGCGCACGCACGCCACCCCGGGCGCTAGGGTGGACGCATGAATGAAAACGTCGACCTGCGAGCCAGCGCCGAGACCCCCCTGCCCTCCTCCCACGGTGAGGGCAGCGGCCGCATCCTCTTGGCCGCTCCCCGCGGATACTGCGCCGGCGTGGACCGCGCCGTCGACGTCGTCGAAAAGGCCCTCGAGCTATACGGCGCGCCCGTCTACGTGCGCAAGGAGATTGTCCACAACAAGTTCGTCGTCGAGTCGCTGACCAAGCGCGGCGCGATCTTCGTCCAGGAGACCGACGAGGTGCCCGAAGGGGCGCGCGTCGTGTTCTCCGCGCACGGCGTCTCCCCGGCCGTCCACGAGGCCGCTGCCACCCGCCACCTCGCCACGATCGACGCGACCTGCCCGCTCGTGACCAAGGTGCACCGCGAGGCCGTGCGCTTCGCGAAGGAAGACTACGACATCATCCTGGTGGGCCATCAGGGCCACGAGGAGGTCGAGGGCACCTTCGGCGAGGCCCCCGATCACATCCAGGTCGTCGGCACCCCCGACGAGGTCGATAACGTCGTCGTGCGCGACCCCTCGCGCGTCGTGTGGATCTCCCAGACCACGCTCTCCGTCGACGAGACCCGCGAGACCGTCGACCGCCTGCGCCAGCGATTCCCGCAGCTCATCGACCCGCCGTCGGACGACATCTGCTACGCCACCCAGAACCGCCAGGGCGCGGTCAAGCACATCGCGCCCCAGGTGGACGTCATGGTCGTCGTCGGCTCGGCGAACTCCTCGAACTCCGTGCGCCTTGTCGAGGTCGCGCTCGAGGCCGGGGCGGGCGCCGCCTACCGCGTCGATAAGGCCGACGAGCTCGACGAGGCCTGGTTCGAGGGTGCCCGCACCGTGGGCCTGACCTCCGGCGCCTCCGTGCCTGAGATCCTCGTGCGCGAGGTCATCGAATGGCTGCAGGAGCGCGGATTCCCCACCGTCGAGGTGGCCCGCACCGAAACCGAATCGACGACCTTCGCGCTGCCCCGCGACCTGCGCGCCGACCTCAAGAATGCCGGCATGGCACCCGCGCGCCCCCACGCACCCCGCGTCGCCGGGCCAAACCACACGAAGTAGGGCAACACCACCGGGCCTGCTCCGATAGGATGGAGGCGTGTCTCTTACTATCGGTATCGCTGGACTGCCCAACGTCGGCAAGTCCACCCTGTTCAACGCCCTGACCCGCGCGACCGTGCTCGCCGCGAACTACCCCTTCGCGACCATCGAGCCCAACGTCGGCGTCGTCCCCCTGCCCGACCCGCGCCTGAACAAGCTCGCGGAGATCTTCGGCTCCCAGCGCATCCTGCCCGCCACCGTGTCCTTCGTGGACATCGCCGGCATCGTGCGTGGCGCCTCCGAGGGTGAGGGCCTGGGCAACCAGTTCCTCGCCAACATCCGCGAGGCCGACGCGATCTGCCAGGTCACGCGTGCCTTCTCCGACCCCGACGTCGTGCACGTCGACGGCAAGGTGGACCCGGCCTCGGACATCGAGACCATCAAGACCGAGCTGATCCTCGCCGACATGCAGACCGTCGAGAAGCAGATTCCGCGCCTCGAGAAGGAGGTGCGCGGCAAGAAGACCGAGCCGATCGTCCTCGAAACCGCCCGAGCGGCTCTCGAACTCCTCGAGCGCGGCGAGCTGCTGTCCGGCCCCGAGGGCGCCAAGCTGGACCAGGACGCGCTGCGTACCTTCCAGCTCATGACCTCCAAGCCCTTCATCTTCGTGTTCAACATGGACGCCGCCGAGATGGACAACGAGGAGATGAAGGACGAACTGCGCGCCCTCGTCGCCCCCGCTGAAGCCATCTTCCTGGACGCCCAGTTCGAGGCCGAGCTGGTCGAGCTCGACGACGAGGATGCCCGCGAGATGCTCGCCGAGTCCGGCCAGGACGAGTCCGGCCTGGATAAGCTGGCCCGCGTCGGCTTCGACACCCTCGGCCTGCAGACCTACCTCACCGCCGGCGAGAAGGAAGCGCGCGCCTGGACCATCCACAAGGGCGACACCGCCCCCAAGGCCGCCGGCGTCATCCACACGGACTTCGAGAAGGGCTTCATCAAGGCCGAGATCGTCTCCTATGACGACCTGGTCGAGGCCGGCTCCATGGCCGCCGCAAAGGCCGCCGGCAAGGTCCGCATGGAAGGCAAGGACTACGTCATGGAAGACGGAGACGTCGTGGAGTTCCGCTTTAGTAAGACATCATGAGTTAGGGTGTCAAGACAAGGCTCACGGCCCCTCTAAAAGCGGCCCGGAACAAACGTGTACCCAGACTTTTCGTTCTCATGGCAGGGGAAAGTCTGGGTCCCGTGCATTTTGGGTACGCTTCCTTAACTACCTATATAAAACTGTTTTTTCATAGGGGGGACTTGAAAGGTGTACCCAAGCGTACCCAGATAGCGACTTTTCGCTGAAATAGAGCCGAAAAATCTGGGTACACGTGGGTACAGGTACGCGCCGCCCCGAAGGCTAGCCATGAGACGCCGGGAAAACGGGTGTCAAGTTCACGATTCGAGACGCCTTGCGCTGCGCCGGTTGAAAATTCAACCAAGGGGGGTATATCGCTTGGGCCTCTGGGTGTTACACAAGGGGAGGGGAGGGGGCACCGCCCCCATCCCCTCCCCGGCTCTCGACGAGGCCTAACCCCGCCGCGAGAGACGCGGCTCAGCCTCCCCGCAATATCCGCGAGATGCGCGGGCTAAGCCGTGTCCCAACGTCGCTCGGGTCGAGGTACCGAGTCCAGGCGTAAGCCTCCTCGTAGTTCTTCCCGATCACGGCCCAGACAATCAGGTGTTCAATCTCCCCAATGATGCGACGGGAGACGCCGCGCCCAACCGTGGCGCGCTCCCACCTGTTCTCAGCATCATTCCACAGGTACCAGCGGCGGCCCTTAAACCGCACGTCGCCCCGCAGCTTCCCCGCGAGGATAGACGCGGCGGCCTTGTCCCGCTCCTTCAGAGTGAGAGTGTCCGTCAGTTTCATAGCTCCCCTCCTCCTCAGATCAGGTCCAGGCCGTCAGTGCCAGTCACCACGTGAAGGCCCCGCCCGGCTAGCTCAGCCTCGCGCTCGCGGCGCTCGTCCTCGCTCGTGCGGAAGCGCACGCCCCGGAAACCCCGCACCTTGTCGCCCTTGGGCGGCTCGCTCACGGCTGGCCACCGGGAGAGAGTCAGCCCCTTCCACCGGTGCATACCCGCCTTGACGTCCCGGAAGTAGCCATGCGACGCGATACGCCCCCGGAACGTGCGTTGACTCCACGGGGCCGCCCCCTGATCGGCAAGCCACGTCTCGAACGCCGCGTACAGGTCCGAGCTGGGAATGACCGCGCCCGCGTCCTTCACGAGGCGCTCGGAGGCGAACGCCAGGAGCACGTCAGACTGTTCCTGCCATGCCGTCGTAGCGGCGCTAACCGGCGTCGGCATGGCACCCACCCGCTTGCCGTTCGCGTAGAACTCCACCGCGCCACGCACTGCCCACGCGAGAGCGGCGGGCATGGCCGGGCTGTCCGGCGCGAGGAGACGCCCGGTCAGCCCCGCGTCGCCTGGCCTATCCGCTTCAGCCGTGGGAGTCGAGGTGAAGCGGTAGGGGAACTCCAGCACGAACGGACGCCGCCACAAGCCCTCGGAGAACTCGGAGACGGTGGGGAGGTTGTTCGTCGTAACGATCAGGGAGTGCGTGGCCCGCCACTCGAACTCGTCCTTGAACTTGTCGTTTCCTCGGATGAGTTCGGTACCCGTAATGGCCTTGACCTGCACGCCGTCAAGGCGGCCTTCGGGCAACTCCTCAACCAGTACGAAGCGCTTACCGAACAGGGCCATTTTCGTGTTGTTCGGGTTGCCCTTGTTGTGCTGGCCCGCCACGAGGAGGTCCATCGAGGCCGTTCCCGCGTAGGTGCCCAAGGCGAACCTCAACGCCGTGAGGAGCGTTGTCTTGCCGTTGGCACCAATGCCCGCCGCTATACCGAGCATCGTGTGATCTTCCCGAGCCGTGTAGCCGGTAGTGGCCTGGCCAACCCACCGGCGGAACCAGGCGTGAACCTCCACCGGGAGGGCCGCGAGCGCCGCCGTCCAATCCTCGTGTGTGGCGTTGGGGTCGTAGGGCACGGGCGTATGCCGCGTACACCTGTAGGCCGCCGCGTGGGGGTGCAGTTCCCCGGTGCGAAGGTCCACAACGCCGTTGCCGACGTTGAGCACGTCCGGGTCCTGATCGTACTCGGACGCCTCGTGCATGAGCCGCCCTTGAAGGAGCTGGGTCACGGCCTTGACCTTGCTATGATTCAGGTACTTGGCCGCCCTCTGCATGCGCTTCAAGTCGCCGAACGCGACAATGCCCACGTACCATTCGCACAACTCCTTCTCGACCACGCGGGCGGCTGCAGCGTCGGAGGCGGCGTCCCAGGTGCCCCGGCTGGGACTGTAGATGCGGAAGCCCTCCCCGTTGACGTACTCGACTCGTCCGGCAAGGCGCGGCTCGCACCAATCAGCCAAGGCAGAGTCCGAGGCTTCGGCGGTCTTGGCAATGACTGCGCGAGTGCGTCCCTCGACGGGTTCCTGCGTGAAGTCAACGCCCACATACGCGCGCATGACGGCGGGGTCTTGGGTGGCCCGCTTTTGCATGGCTGTCTGGCTCGCGGTGCGCTCGGACGGCCCCTTAGCGCGGTCCGCTTCGCTGTCGAGGTGCCCATACCGGTGCAGGGCCGTGAGGTCGAAGGCGGTCACCGCTCGGAAGTTGCCCCGGCTATCGCGGATGCACGCGGGGTCTGTGTTCGCGTGCCGGGAGATAGCCAGGTCAGTGCGCCCCTTGACAAGGGTTAGGCCGCCGGTGGAGTGCGCACCGTTGTACGTCCATCGGTCCGGCTCCTCTTGCGTGTAGGGCAGGTCGTAAGCCTCGATAGCGCCCGCGACGTCGTACACGCGGTTGAAGGCCCCTACGATGCCAGGCAGAGAGCCGGGGGAGCGTTTACCCACGGCGGGCGCGTCCTGGCCTCCCACGGGCGCGGGATGGCCCCTCTCAGCCATGAATTCGGCGGCGTCCAACGGTGCCCCCTCGACGAACTCCACCCAGTAGTTGCCCTCCTTGGGCGTCGAAGGCCAGTACATGGCACGTTCAGCCTGGTTGCACGACGTATCCCAGGCCGCGCCCGGCACCTCCAGCGCCCCCATAAGGGCGTTGGCCACCTCGGGGTACTCAGCCGCCGGGAGCGGGGCGGACAGCGCGAACAGCACGCGACAACGCGGGGCGCTCGCGGTGCTGGAATGGGTAGCGTGAATGACGGCCTCGTAGCCAAGGCCTCGCACGGCCTCGACGAGGAGCGGGCGCGCCTCGGGGGTCACGTCGTCGGCATCGAGAGCCACAATCCAACGCTCGCGCATGTTGTGCTTGCCACGAGGGGCGTTCTCGTCGAGGAACGAGCCGCCCACGTAGGCCGGGCCGTTCTTGTCCGAGCGCACCGACACGTTGCGCTGCTGGAATTGGTCGGTGAACTCCTCGCGCGTGTACTCGTGCCGTGCCCACTCCTTGGTATCCACGCGAGGGGCTTCCATCATGACGAGAGCGGGCAACTCGTCGAGGGTAGAATTGGGGGTGTAATGCCCGCCCTGGCGCGCATTGGGGTTCTCAGGGGTGGGGCTATTCCGGTGTTCCATTGCGACGGGGCCGGGATAGCCCCCCTTCTTTGCGTTGGGGGTCATGCTGTCACCGCCTTCCCAGCGGACAGCATGGCCGCGAGCCGGGCGCGGCTCTCAGCAGTGAGGGGCGGGGCGCTGGCAAGCGCTCGGTTGATAGCGTCCTCCAGCTCTGCAGCGTGCAGGTCTTGCCGGGCTGAAATCAGAGCGGGGTCATTCGCGGACCTTGAACGGGTAAGGGATGCATAGCGCGCAGCGGCTCGCTGACGGGCGGTTCCCATGATGCCTCCTAGGCATAACAAACCGCGTTCCCGTTGGGGACCGCAATGAGAATCGCCCGGAATTTTCCGCGCGTCCGGTGTTACTGTGCCAGCTCACCGGTAGCATGACCGCCATAGGACAGTCGGCACACCGTTTAGTATAACGCTGCGTAGCAAATATGGCTAGTGGTTGAGTTTCCTCGCCAGGTCCTCAATGCTCACCTTGTGCCTACCCTTCTCGCGCGTCTCGTCGAACTCCTGGTAAAGCGTCTCCTCACGGAACGAGTACGACAACACCTCACCGCACCCCGGACACCGCCGGTTGATCTGCCAGGCAATGCGGCTCTCTAAATCGCGCTCTATCCCGCGCGAAGCGGCGCGCAACAGGAGACGGATAGGGACGCGCGTATCACCCAGCCACACCGGGGTATCGGAATACTCGGGGAACTCAGGGTTTTCCCGCGCAAAGCGCCTGGCATCCTTCCGGCCCTCGCGCATCTCGTCCGCACTGAACGGACGCATCTCGGGTTCCTTCGGAGTCCAGTCCTGCCTCACAGGGAAAGGGGCCGTGCCTTCAAGGGGCACCTCGTGGCGACTCCTGCGCACCGGCTCCCAACCGCCCTCCCCGTCAGGAGCGAACGTATCCAGCACCGTGTCATTGCGCCGCCCCGCGTGCCGGTGAACGAGCTTGATAATGTGCGCCTCGCACATGTTAGGCCTCCTTCCACGTCAGAATCACGCTGTCCGGGTCAAACGTCTTGGAACCGCGCTTGCCCGGCTTCAACCGCACGTCCAACAGCGCGTCGATCACGCGACGGCGGACCATGAGCGAAGCAGAGTCGAACGCCTCCACCGGGTCCGGCGCTCCCAGGACCGACGTCGTGCCACTCAACCCACCGGACAAGGCCGCCCGCTTCCCCTCGGTAGCCGTCAGCTCAGCCCGCACACGCTCAGCCGCCGTCCGGTAGCGAAGCCCGTCAATAATGCCCTCGTCGTAGTCCTGATTCACCCTCTCCAGTCGATCACGGAGGCGCTGAATCTGTGCCGTCAGCTCCTTCACCTCAGGCTCGTGGTCCACGGCCAACAGGTCTGCGACGTCCGGCTGCGCAAGGCGCGCCCGCACCACCGCCAGCACGTAAGCGTCGATATGCGACCGCGAGCGCGTGAACAGGCAGTGAGGGCACCGGTAGCGGATGTTGCTGTAGCCGTACATGCTGTGCCCACACTCAGCACACCGGAACAGGGACGAACCCAGGTGCTTGCGGTGCGTGCCCTCCTTCGCGGTCTTGCGACGCGGGTCCGAGAGCTTCGACTGCGCGAGAAAAAACGTGTCCTCAGAGACGATAGGCTCCCATGTGATGGGGACGTTAGGGAGCACCTCACCCATGTATTCCATGATGCCCCCGTAGCGCTCGTTGAGGAGAATCGTCCGGATAGACGAGGGGTTCCAACGGCCCCCACGGCGCGTAGGCACCCCCGCTTCCTGCAAGCCCCGCGCGATACCCTTCAAGGACTCCCCGGCCAGGAAGTCGTTGAAGATGCTGCGCACAACCTTGGCCTCCTCGGGGACGAGTTCGCCCTTGGCCGTGTAGCCCATGAGCCGCGTTCCCAGCGGCGGGCGTCCCATCCGCGCCCGTTGCGCGTTCGCGGCCTTCTGGCGGGCGGACTTACGCTCAACCTCGCTACGGGCAACGCTGGCCTTAATCCGCGCGTACATGCGCCCGCCGTCGGTGGATAGATCAGCCTCCCCGTTAGCCGTCGTGATCACAAGGCCGCGCTCCTCAGCCCGTTCAATCCAGTCCTCCAGTTGCCGGGGCTGACGGGTGAGACGGTCGAGGTCCCAGCACACCAAGGCGTCGAACAGGCCCGCGTCGTAGTCCTGCACCATGCGGTCATAGGACGGACGTCGAACGGTCCGCTTCGACGCGGACACGGAGTTATCGACGTATTCCTGTGTGAGGGTCCATCCGCGCTCGCGGATGATTCGGAGGCAGTCGGCACGCTGTCGGTCAACGGCCAGGTGCTCGCCTGTAGCGTCAAGGCTGACACGTAGGTACATGGCAGCGCGGCGGGGGAAGTCTCGTCTCATGGGGTCAATTCTACCCCCTCAATGTTTTTCTGTGCGGTAATCGGGTCGAGTTCCGCTTCAACGTCTGATCGTTTCCGAACGAGGCAGTGGCCGGGTCGCGCGAGGGCGTGGCCCGGCTTTGCTGTTGTGTGAGCTGGGTGGTCTAGAAGCTGCATCAAAATCAGAATCAACTGATGATCGCTGTGGTGCTATGCTGAAGGTGGAGGTAAGCATGAGAACCACAGTGACACTCGATGATGATCTGCTTGCGCGCGCCGAGGAGCTGACCGGGATCAGCGAGCGATCCGCTTTGATTCGGGATGCGGTAGAACTCCTCGTTCGCATCGAGACTGGACGGCAGCTCGCTGCGCTCGGCGGCAGTGATCCGGCGGCGGAGGCTGCGCCTCGGAGTCGAGCGCGCGCGTGAGAGTCCTCGTTGACACCAACATCTGGATCGATCACCTGCGGAAAACTGAGCCGGTTCTGGTTGATCTGCTCGAGCGCGACCAGGTGTGTGTGCATCAGAGCGTCATCACTGAACTCGCGTTGGGGAACCTCAGGAATCGGTCGGTATTCCTGAAAGCGCTTGAGCGCTTGATGATCGTGCGCAACGTTGATGATCAAGGCGTGCGGCATCTCGTAGAGGAGCGGAGGCTGTGGGGTAGGGGACTCAGCGCGGTAGACGTGGCACTCCTGGCAAGTGCTGTCGTAACCCCCGGTGTCTCGCTGTGGACACGCGATAAGCGCCTGCGTCAGGCAGCGTGCGACGTGGGCGTGTTGGCAGACTTCGAGTGAGATAGGGGAACTCTGACGAGGTTGTGGCTGGGTCGCGCGAGGGCGTGGCCCGGCTTTGCTGTTGTGTGAGTACGAGCCGAATAGTGTTGCCGATCACCCGGGTGGTAGGGTGTGGCCATGACGACGGATAGCCAGTACTCATGGCCGCGCTTTTTTATGGAACTAGCGGACAAACTGCTTGCCTTCAAGGATGATCGGCAGGCTCTTATTGCGATGTTGCAGCATGTCTACACCGACATCGGTATGACTCTGCCGACGCTCGACTCAGGCGGCATCCCGACAGATATTGATCCTTTCACGGTCTACGGCCTCTTCAATCGAGGCCTCACAGACAATAAGCGCCGGGCGGTTGCTCTCGGAATTGGTGGCGCTCTCGGCGTGCAGGCCCCTCTGCATGATGATTTTGTCGGGGTCCCCGTCCTGCTCAACATCAACGCGACCTTCTACGACCAGGTGCGTCGGGACGAAGGGGATATTGAAAGGCTGTGGGACTTGTTTGTGGTTGCGCTGGCCTACGCGGATCAGCCGACCGAACAGACAGAGGCAGTGTTCCGTCACGCCTACGATGCAGTCCTTCAACAGCGCCATGCTAGCTGGAACGTCACGATGGGACTCTTCTGGATTCGCCCATACGCCTACGTCAACCTGAGCTCGCGAGACCGCTGGTTCCTCGCGCTGCCCGACCGGATGCCTTCATCGGTTCGTTCTGTGCTGGCGTCGATAAAGAAAGTGCCCGGATCTGCTGAATACCTGCGGATTCGCGACAGCATTCTGTCGGTGTTGAAATCCGGAACCTACGAGTACTCATCCTTCCCCGAGCTTTCGGCATACGCGTGGCGCGTTTCCGAACAGGTCAACCGTGAGAAAAAAGACTCTGACAAAGAGAAGGAAGAAGTTACCCAGGAGGCTGCCCTGGGGGACGCCGACGTGGAGACCGTTCGCTATTGGCTCTACGCCCCCGGTCGGGGCGCCTGCATGTGGGATGAGTTCTACTCGCGCGGAATCATGGGACTGGCATGGGGCGAGATTGGGGATCTGACCGCCTATGCGCATAAGGAAGATCTGAAGGCACAGATGCTCCAGACCTATCCCGAAAACGGTACCCAGAAGAACGACATCCACGCCCTGTGGCAGTTTGCGAACGAGATGAAGCCGGGCGATGTCGTTTTCGTGAAGAAGGGACGTTCAGAGATTCTCGGGCGAGGAATTGTTGCGGGTGACTACGTCTACGATCCGGAGGGCGGCCACTACCCGAACTGTCGGGAGGTCCGCTGGACGTCCGCAGGAAACTGGCCAATCGACGAACGACTGGCAATGAAGACCCTCACCGAGATCACCGACTACCCTGAACTCCTTTCTCGCATTGAGACGTTCTTCGAGGACAGTGACGATGACGTTGAGAGCGAAGAACCACTTGTAATCTTCCCGGAGTACTCCGCCCGGCAATTCCTCGACGAGGTCTACATGGGCGAGGAACGCTACGACGCGATCGTGGGCCTGCTGCGCGCGAAGAAGAACATCATCATGCAGGGAGCGCCTGGCGTAGGAAAGACCTACGCCGCCAAGCGCCTCGCCTACTCGATGATGGGCGTCAAGGATGCCTCGCGCGTCATGCTGGTCCAATTCCACCAGAGCTACTCCTACGAGGACTTCATCGAGGGATACCGGCCCTCCAGCGCGGGATTTGAGCTTGTCAAGGGTGGCTTCTACTCCTTCTGCAAGAAGGCAGCCGATGACGAGGAGAACGCATACTTCTTCATCATCGACGAGATCAACCGCGGCAACCTCTCCAAGATCTTCGGCGAGCTGTTCATGCTCATCGAGAGCGACAAACGCGGACCGAAGAACAAACTTCAGCTCCTCTACTCGCGCGAGCTCTTCTACGTGCCTCGCAACGTCCACATTATCGGGATGATGAACACGGCAGACCGCAGCCTCGCCATGCTCGACTATGCGCTGCGCCGCCGTTTTGCCTTCGTGGAACTGCGCCCCGCTTTCGGCTCCGACGGCTTCCGCGAGTACTGCTCCGGCCTCGATAATCCGAGGTTCGAGGCCCTGGTGCGCGAGGTGGAATCCCTCAACCGTGCGATCGCCGAGGACGAGTCTCTCGGCGAGGGCTTCTGCATCGGACATAGCTACTTCTGCAACATGGAAGCCGACTCCTGCACCGACGCGACCCTGGCCTCGATCGTGGACTACGAGCTCATCCCGATGCTCAAGGAATACTGGTTCGACGAGCCCAGCAAGGTTCGCGAATGGAGCGACAGGCTGCGCAGGTCGCTGCGGTGATTCGAGTCCGCAACGTCTTCCACATGCTCGCCTACGCCTTCTCGGCGCTGCGCGAGCAAGGCTACCGCGCCGTGGCCACGGAGGACTTCGACAACGCCGCCGAGCTGTGCGCCGCCATCCTTGAGCGTGGCGTGTCCCTGCAACTCAAACGAGGCCTCGGGCAGGAGTACGTGAACCGGACCGAAGCCCGCTCATCCCTGCGCGGCAAAATCGAGGTCACAGAGTCCGTGAAATCGCAGGCGATCCTGCGCCGCCAGCTCGTGTGCTCCTACGACGAGTTCAGCGTCGACACGACGATGAACCGGGTCATCAAGGCGACGGTCGCGCTGCTCGTGCGCTCGGACATTACTAGGGCCCGCAAGAAGAGCCTGAAGAAGCTCATGGTCTTCTTCGCGGACGTACGCGAGATCGACCTGCACACGGTCGACTGGAACATGCGATACGACCGCAACAACCGCACTTACCGCATGCTCATGGCGGTGTGCTGGCTCGTCGTCAAGGGCCTCCTCCAAACCCAGAGCGACGGCAGCGTGCGCATGATGGATTTCTTCGACGAGCAGCGCATGAGCCGCCTGTATGAGAAGTTCATCCTCGAGTACTACCGTAAGGAACATCCGCATGTGAACGCCAGCGCCTCCTTCATCGACTGGGCGCTCGATGACGGGGCTTCGGACGGGCTACCCACCATGCGCAGCGACATCACGCTGAGCGCTCGCGGCCGCGTGCTCATCATCGACGCGAAGTACTACGCGTCCACGATGCAGAGCAACTTCGACAAGAGGACCGTGCACTCGGGGAACCTCTATCAGATCTTCGCGTACGTGAAGAACAAGCAGGCGGCCCTCGAGCGCGCGGGGGAGAGCGTCGAGGTCTCGGGCATGCTCCTCTACGCCGCCACCGACGAGGACATCCAACCCGATGCCACCTACCGCATGAGCGGCAACCGCATCAGCGCAACGACGCTCGACCTGGACCGCCCCTTCGAGGAGATTCGCGCGCAGCTGGATGGGATTGCGGCTTTGCTGACTGCTCCGTCAAGGGTAGGGCCGTAGGATAGATGTCTACGGGTATCCAATGGTACAGGTACGTTGATGGGGCATCCGCATATCTTGGCAATCCCGTCGGGACAAAGGAGTAAAGGCATGACAAACGAGGCAGCGCGCGCGGCGGCATCCACCACCGCCCGGATCGTGTGGGACACGGCTGACAAGTACCTGCGCAACGTTGTTGAACCCCAGGAGTACGGTGACTACATCCTGCCGTTCACGGTCCTGCGTCGTCTCGAGTGTCTGTTAGAGGACACGAAGGAAGACGTCATTGAGTTCGTCGAGGCGTGTAGTGGGATGCCTCCGATCCTTATCGATATCGCGGTCGCCGAGCGTTTTGGCTTGAGTTTCTATAACGTCTCCCCGTTGAGCCTGGCGAGCATCGCGTCGGTGGATGACAACGTGGACAAGGCGCTGCTCAGCTACGTCAACGGTTTCTCGCACAACATCACGGACATTTGGACCGCGTTCGAGTTCCCAAAGCTGGTTGAAAAGCTTAGCGAGGCGAATCGCCTGCTGGAAGTGGTTAAGCATTTCTCGACGCTGTCTCTGGGATCGACGAGCGTTGAGGACTCGACGATGGGTGACATCTTCGAGGACGTCATGTACCGGGCCTTCGATAAGAAGGGGAAGGCTGCGGGTGCTTTCTATACGCCGCGTGACGCGATCAAGCTGATGGTTGATGTGCTTTTCGCTGCCGATGCTGAGTCGCTTGCGGGGGAGGACGTGCTGCGCTCGATTTATGATCCGACAGCAGGTTCGGGTGGAATGCTGTTGGTCGCACAGGAGGCGCTGCGACAGTTGAATCCTGGTGTCAAGGTGACAGTTTATGGCCAGGAGATGATGCCTTCCGCCTACGCTCTGGGCAAAGCTGACCTCCTCATCCAAGGTGGGCGTCCGGATGCGATCCTGAAGGGTGACACACTCCTGGAAGATCTGCACGCGGACAAGACCTTCGACTACGTCCTGTCTAATCCGCCGTTTGGCGGCGACTGGGAGGTGGAGCAGGAGTCAGTGAAGGAGCAGGCGCAGGTACCGGGTTCTCGTTTTAGTCACGGGCTGCCGAAGCAGTCGGATGGCCAGATGTTGTTCCTGTGTCATTGCGCGTCGAAGCTGAGTCCGTCGGGTGGGCGTGCAGCTGTGGTGTCGAACGCGTCGCCACTGTTTAGCTCTGACTTGGGGTCGAATTCGATCCGCCAGTGGCTCTTCGATGAGGACCTCATTGATGCAATTATTGCTTTGCCGACGCGGATGTTCTACGGCACGGATATCGCGACGTATGTCTGGATCCTGGATAACGACAAGCCTCTCAAGCGTCGCGGAAAGATCCAGCTGCTTGACGCATCTTCTCTGTGGGAGCCAATGCGCAAGGGAATGGGCGATAAGCGACGCGAGATGAGCGAGGCGAACCGCGAGGCTGTGGTGCAGGCCTATCAGCGTTTCGAGGAATCGGAGATTTCGCAGATCCTGACGCCGCGGGATTTCATGTTCCGGGACGTGCCCGTGTTCAAGCAGGCGCGGTTGGCGGCGCGCTTTTCGGACGAGGCCGTGGACGCGTTGCGTGGTCGCCGCGACTTCAGCGAGACCTTGGTTCGTGTGGTGCGAGGCCTGGATGGGGCTGAGTGGAACGAGCTGCCCGAGCGGATACGGGCTGCGGCGAAGGCGGAGGGCATCAAGGCGCCGGTGGGACTCGTCGACGCCGTCATGAAGGCGATGGCTGTCCCGGACGAGAACGCGCCCTTGGCTGTGGATCGCAAGGGGACTCCCGTCCTGGCGGACGGCTGGAAGATCGTGGAGCGTGTCCCGGTAATGGAAGATGTGGACGAGCATATGGCTGCCGAGGTGTTGCCCTACGTATCCGATGCCACTTGGGATGTGTCCAAGGCGAAGGAAGGGAATGAGATTCCCTTCAGCCGTATGTTTTATGTACCCGAGGAGCCGCGCCCTCTGTCGGAGATCGACGCGGACGTGCAGCGCATCATGGGCGAACTGAGGGAGATGTTCGAGGAGGTTAGCAGAGGATGATTCTTACGGATTGGCTTGATGAAATACCTGACGATTGGGAATGCGTGCCTGCCTGGTCGCTATTTTCTGAGCGAATCGAAAAAGCTGAACCGGGAGATGTTCATTTGACTCCTTCTCAGGCGCATGGGGTCTTGCCGCAGACTGAATATATGGAGATTACTGGCAGTCGTGTCGTTTTGAATCTTACTGGCGCAGACAATATGAAAGCCGTGCATGAAGGTGACTTTATTTGCCATCTCCGTAGTTTTCAGGGAGGCCTTGAGCAATCCCTGCTTCGCGGAAAAGTGAGCCAGGCATACACCGTATTGTGCCCCTCTGTGCAGGTATATGGTGGCTATTTTCGTCACCTTGTAAAGTCGCGTATTTTTATTGAACAGCTCAATAATCTGACAGACCAGCTTCGCGACGGCCAGACAATTAACTATGCGCGATTTGCTCGTATGGGTCTCCCCTTGCCCCCTTTTGAAAGTCAGCGAGCAATTTCTCAGTACCTTGATCGTGAAATCAATGAGATCGACGCGATGTCGGCCAAGCTTGACGAGCTAGCGGAGACGTTGGTACAGCGCCGGAAGCAGGCGATCCAAAGCTCAGTGTGTTCCTTGCACAGTATCAGCATTGGACTGATGCTTGAGGTCAAGCTGGGGAAGATGCTCCAAATGAAGCCGAAGTCCCCGGCCGACCGCCTACAGCCCTACCTTCGCGCCGCTCACATTCAACCTGGAGGACGACTTAACCTTGCGGCCGACACTAAGGAGATGTATTTCTCCGAGCCTGAAGCTGAGGCTCTCAGCCTACGCGCGGGCGACGCGGTCATTGTGGAAGGCGGTGCTGGATTTGGACGTGCCGCCTATCTGGTAGAGGATATGCCCGGCTGGGGCTTCCAGAACTCGATCATTCGCCTGCGCGGAGCGAGTGCTGATAGCCGATATGTGGTCTACGCGCTCCAAGCGGCCCTCGACTCAGGAGAAATTGCTGTGGCCTGCAACGTTGCTACCTTCGCGCATTTCACTGCGGAAAAGGTTGAAGGTTTCCGCGTTCCCTACCACGGTACGGACGAACATCAACGTATCGCCGACCACCTCGACGAGGTTACCGGCAGGATCGATGCCATGCTTGCGAAGATTGATGAACTCAAGGCGCTCCTCGTCGGGCGGCGGGCCGCGCTCATCACTGACGTCGTTACTGGACGGAAGAAGATACCCTCATGAGCCACGCGCAAATCCTCGAATACGAATTCGAATCCAACATCTGCTCCGAACTGGGCGAGCGCGGCTGGCTCTACCAGGATGACGGGGATACCGATGCCGCAGGCTGGGACGAGGGCCTTGCCCTTGTTCCCGGGGACGTTCTCCACTGGTTGGCTACCCAGTACCCGGACGAATATGAGAAAGCGATTCCCGCCGATCTTACGGGCCGTCCCCGGGATACCGCCGAACGAGCGCTACTGACCCATCTGACGAAGGAACTGAGCAAGACAAGCCGCATTGATACCACCACCGGGAAAACCGTGGGTGGTCTGCTTGGCGTGCTGCGTACCGGCTTCACCTATGCGCAGGTCGGTCGCCCCGCCGCGAAATTCGGTCCCATGATCGTCTTCCCGCCTGCGCGCCCTGAGCTGATCGACGTCTCCGAGGCCTCGGATGCCGTGCGCCTGCGCATCATGCGTCAGGTCCGCTTTGACATAACCACCAACGAAACCATCGACGTCGTACTGTGCGCTAACGGTATTCCTGTGGTCACGATGGAACTCAAGACCGACAATACGCAGTCTGTCAACCATGCCATCGGCCAGTATAAAAATGACCGGAAGCCCGGTCCTAAGCGACCTCTCCTTGCACCTGGCCGTGTGCTTGTCCACTTTGCTGTTTCCAATGACCTCGTCTTCATGACGACCAAACTGGCCGGTGAAAACACGGTTTTCCTCCCCTTCAACCAAGGGAACAATGGGCACGAAGGAAACCCACCTTCTGCGACAGGATCGCCCTCCAACTACCTGTGGCGTGACATCCTCTCCCGCACAAGTTTCATGCGAATCCTCAAGGATTACGCGCTGTTTGAGCCCGGCCGAGGCGCCAAGAAGAACGATGGGCGTCTGGTATTCCCGCGCTTCCACCAACTGCGCGCTGTGGAACGCATCATCAGCGATATTGAAACTAAAGGACCCGGCGGGCGCTACCTGATTTGGCACTCCGCGGGTTCTGGTAAAACAAAGACCATTGCCTGGCTCAGCCATCGCCTCATCCGTCATGTCGACTCCGAAGCACACGCCACCTTCGACTCCGTCATTGTCGTCACCGACCGCACTGTCCTCGACGAGAACATCCGAGGCGACATGGGCCTTGTCCAATCCTCCAAGGGATTGGTCGTCACTGTCGGTGAGAAATCAGGCGCAAAGTCACCGCAACTGAAGAAAGCCCTTATCGAAGGTGACCACATCATCACCTGTACACTTCAGACCTTCCCTGAGGTCATGAAGCTCATTGAAGACACCTCTGAACTGCGTGGACGTAACTGGGCGGTTGTTGCTGACGAAGCGCATTCGTCTCAATCGGGGTCCAGTGCCCGGGGTCTCAAAGCGCTCCTTGCCGATATTGACGTAGAAGACCCCGAGAATGTGAGCGCCGACGAGCTACTCGCTGCCAAAGACTCGGCAATCGCTGCATCCAGCAACATCACCTTTATCGCACTTACCGCGACTCCAAAGGCCAAGACCCTGCGCCTGTTTGGAGAGCAGGATGAAGATGGCAACTGGCGAGCTTTCGATACCTACACCATGGCTCAGGCCATCGAAGAAGGCTTCATTCTCGACGTGCTGACCAACTACTCGACGTATGACATGTTCCTGCGCGTCAAGAACGAGCTTGAGAATTCGGAGGAAGAGACACTCGTCGATACGGGCCATGCTGTTACCGCAATCGTGCAATTTGCCCGACTGCACCCCACCGCTATCGCACAGAAAGTACGGGTTGTTGTTGAGCATTTCCATCGCAACGTCAAACCTCTGCTCACGGGCAGTGCCCGAGCAATGGTGGTTACCAGCTCTCGCATTGAAGCGTACCGCTGGTTCGAGGCAATGAATGCCTACATCGATAAAGCTGGCTACAGCGGCATCCGTCCTCTTGTCGCCTTCTCGGGATCGCTCGAATCCGATGATGGTGAGATCGTCACTGAGGCTTCACTCAATGGGCGAAACGACACCGCGCGCGCCTTCCGAGAGGAGGACTACAAAATCCTCATCGTTGCGAACAAATTCCAGACCGGCTTCGACGAGCCTCGTCTCATGGCCATGTACGTGGATAAAAAACTGTCGGGTATTGCGGCAGTGCAGACCTTGTCACGACTCAACCGCACCTATCCTGGCAAGACTGCCCCCATGGTTGTGGACTTCCAGAACACCCCGGCCAGTATTCAGGACGACTTCAAGATGTACTACTCGGACGCGCGCGTGGTCGGGGAAGTCGATCCGAACTCGCTTATTACAATTGCTGAGCGCCTCGATACGGCGGGCATCTACACGATGCAGGAAATGACAGCTGTCGCCGACGCGTACCTGAGCGATGCAGGTGGTGAAGCCATCGCCAAGGCTCTGGGACCCATCAAGGGGCGCTGGCAGAGCGAATGGAACCATGCTCGCCGGATCAAAGACAACGAACTCAAGGATTCTCTACGCAGCTTCCGCGCCGACACGATCAGCTACCGTAACGCGTGGCAGTTCCTGAGCCAGATCGTGGACTACCAGGACCCGGACCTGCATAAGCGCGCCATCCTGGCCACGCTCCTATCGCGCAACCTGCATATGGAGGGGAACCAGTATGACGACTCCTACCTCGAGGGTGTTCAGCTCTCCGGCGTGCAGCTCGTGCCCTCCGCGATCAACGAGGATCACTCCCTTTCTGAGGGCAGCGATGAGGCGATGGGCCTTCCCGGCTTCGACGGTGAATATCGCGGCAGCCAGACCCCTGCGAAGGGGCCTCTTACTGAAGTCATCGAACGCGTCAACGAGATGTTCCGAGTGAGAAACATTGACGTTGCTGAGGGAAGTGTCGCTGGTTTTATTAGCACCTTCTGGGGATTCCTGGGTGAGGATGAGGCTGCGCAGGCGATGGCGAAGAACAATAGTCCGAGTCAGCTGAAGGCCTCGGCTGACTTCAGTCATGCCGTCGGTATTGCAATGCTTCGTACTTGCCAGGAAAATCAGGAGATCCAGTCATACATGCAGGATCAGTCTTTTCTTCAGAACATCGTCGAGATTACGGCGGATGCTCTGCAAGCCCAGCACAGTCGTGACGGCAACTCCTCTGGGAACGTAGCGGAGTAGGCAGAGAAGCGGCGCGTCGACGGGCTCGCATCGTTGACGCAGCGGACATGAAGGGAACGTGAAATGGGTGCTGTCTGTCAAATTGCTCTGGACATACCACCAGAGATTGTTGATGGTCTCGCGGCAGGAATTATGACGCGAAGCGGCAGCGTTGTGCGTAATTCCGCAGGACAGATCGTGGCACACCTGAAGGAAACAGAACTTGGTTCCGACCGTGTAGCAGACAAAATGGCTAAGGCGGCTGCAGCAGCATGGCGGACGACTCATGGAAAGGTAGTAATCATCGGCTGCGTTTCGTTCCTCAGTGCACGGCTGTGGGTGCTGGGGAAGGAGCGCTATGAACGGAAACAGAAGAGTCAGCAGCTTATCGATGAGTTCAATGCCGCCTGTAGTAGCTATCTCAATGTCGCGCGCCAAGCTGTGCTGAACGTGGATGTAATTCATGACCTATCGGCGGTAACTAAGCGGATTCAGGAGCTTCCTTCAAAGGAACGTCCGGTATTTTCTCCTCAGATAGTAGATCTGATCGAGGAACATACGCGTGAGCTGGCGGAAGCAAATAACGTTGGCTGGAACCCCATCGAATCAACTGATGATGATCTTTTTGCTCGACTTGTCTATTCGCTCGAGACTCAGCGTCAGATATTCGACAATGCTGCGTGACGGGTGAGGGGCCCTATGTAAATTGTCTTTAGTGTGATGAAAGCTAAAGTAAAAAGCTGGCAGCCGCGTAACACTTGTTCGTCATCCCAGTAGTTGGATCTTTGACCTGCTCGTCCATACCATCTGACCTTCCAGATAGAAATCCAGCCCGTCCGCTCCGAGGGAGCGGCGGGCTGAACGGTTACCTGAAGTTTACAACGTCGTCCGTTTCGGACTCAAGTCCTTCTGTCTGTTACGCGCGAACTCACACGCTCAACGGACGAGGTTGGGGCTGAGTATGCACGTTTGTGCGGTTGTGGTGGTGTGGGTGGGAGGATTTGCGTGATGGTTGCGCAGCATTGTTGGTGTTTCGTGTCGGTTCTGCGCGTACCCTGATGAGAAAGGACGCACCCCCAACGGTGGGGGCGCATCAGAGGACACCTCACCGTGGAGGCACACACACCATGAAGGTTCCACCCCTATCCGAGCGACCAGACACCGAGGAAGAAGAGCAAAACTTCCTCACCCCGCCGTCACGCCGCAAGAAGCGCTCCCTCGCAGCCACGCGCGCAGCGCTGCGGCCGTGGGCAATCGGCATCGGTCTTACCATGCTGGTGGCTGTGGCAGCTGTTGGTGCCTACAGGCTGGGCGCGAGCATCGGCTCGTGGAACGATCGCCCCAGCGCCGCGGCAACACCCACCGTGCACCCTGCACCCGTGCCGTCGGCGTCGAGTGAACCTCCGATGTCAGGCGGCTACGAGATCGGCCCCGACGGAGTCCTCGTGCGCCCAGCCGAGTTCGCGGCAGACACCTACACCAAACCCGAACTACCCGACGAAGCCAAAGAAAACACAGAACGAGGTGCCGAGCTCACTGCTGAGTACGTCATCGAGACACTCACCTATGCCTGGAATACCGGAGACACTCAACCCTTCTCTGATATCACAGAAGCTGGAGCTAAGTTTCATGATTCCACCATCGACAGCATCAATACCTTTTATGCAAACGGATGGGTTTACGGCAACACGTCATCAGTCACGAGCATTGTGTCAGTCGAACCTATTACAGATCCAAAATGGAATGCTCAGCCCGACACTATAGGCGTCGTCTTCAAAGTGACAACTATTAACGGAACAGCTTGCATGGGGAAACAGATCGTTGTCAGCGATTCCCCATTCGACATCAGATTTGTTCTATTCATGACATGGAAAGACGGCCACTGGGTTGCTACTGAAGGGAGCGTGTCGGACTATGAGGAAAATTAGTTGGATTACTCTCGGCATGATTATTCTCCCCATGATCAGCCTATGCACCCATGTGCCCACAGCAAGAGCTGATGATATCTCTAACCCATCGTCCAGCTCATGTTCCGGCGGTGGATCATGGCAATTTGGAATATGCAGGACTGGCCAACAAGACGCCGCAGAAGTATATGCAAACGATCATCAACCACAGCAGAACCCCGGGCAGCAACAATCATCAAGCAATCCATCGACTGTCAACGACCAGAGGGCTCAGCTTACTGCCGATGCAGCAGCATCTCCAGAGGCGCGCACCTATGCGGAGGATGATCAGTGTGATGGCCGCACGATGCACACGGTGACGTTGCCGGATGGGACTGAATCTAAGCCATTTGTGTGTACACACATCACGCGGAAGGGGGACGGCAATAACGCGGGGCAGCTCCCAACCACTCGCGAGATTCTGTACTACGCGGCCACAACGATCCACGCTGACGGTGCTGGCCTTCACAAGCGGCCCGAAGGTGTGTCGTACACGAATAAGTACATTCCCACGCTCGTTGCCGCCACGCATCCCACGCAGGCCCACACTGTCACGCTGTTGGGTCGGGACATCACCATCACTCTGACGGCCACGTCCTACACGTGGAGCTGGGGGGATGGAACCCCGGATCTCACCACGACCTCGCCGGGGATGCCCTGGCAAGAGGGCATGGATCCCAACACCGACCCTGCCCTGATTCGCCACTACTACAAGGCGCCCAACGGGTGGAAATCCTTCCTCGACGGCCCATACCCCAGTGCCACGCGCACCATCACACTCACCACGACCTGGGCGGGCACGGCCACCAACCCCTTCACGGGCGACACCCAGACCATCAACGGCCTGGTCACCACCACCGAAACAACCGGCCCATTCCCCCTCGGTCAACTCATCGTCAACAACACCGACACCTCAGAAGAAAAACAAGGCCACTAACACGCCGAGCAGGCGCGTATCTACGCCACCACCATGGCAACCGTGCCCGCACACATGAGGGCGAGGCCGAGCAAGTAGCGCGGTGTGAAACGCTCGTGAAACGCCACGGCTGACACGGCGACGGTCACGAGGATCGACAGCTTATCGATGGGCACCACGACCGAGGCAGGCCCATCCTTCAACGCGTGATAGTACGCCAGCCACGACGCGCACGTCGCAGCACCCGACGCGACGATAAACGCCAGCTCGCGACCCGGAATCGACCTCACCTCGCCCATGCGGCCCTGCGCGCCGACGATCACCCACGCCATCGCCAGCACCACCAGCGTGCGCACCGCCGTCCCCAGCGTCGGATCAACCCCAGAAATGCCGACCTTCCCAAGGGTCGACGTCAGCGCGGCAAACAGAGCGGACGCGAGCGCGAACGTCAGCCAGCTCCCGCCCCCGCGCAGTGCGCGAGGAAGGCCCGATAGCTCAGCGGGTTCCACCATCAGAAGCGTCCCCGCCGTGATCGCGATAATCCCGGCCGTGCCCCACACGCTCACCGGCTCGCCCAGCAGAATGAGCGCGAGGATGATCGCCAGGACCGTCGATAGCTTGTCGATCGGCGCCACGCGGGATACGTCCCCCCGAGACAGCGCCGCGAAGTAGCACAGCCACGAGGCGCCCGTCGCCAACCCGGACAAGACCAGGAACAGCGCAGATGCCCCGTCGATAGATGTAACGCCGGAGGCCGTTCCCGTCAGCGCCGCCATGCCCCACGCCCCCGCGGCCACGACAACTGTGCGCAGCGCCGTCGCGACCGTCGAACTCGTCGACGCGACGCCCGCCTTCGCCAGGATGGCAGTCAGCCCCGCGAACAGGGCTGACAAGCAGGCGGCGAGGATCCACATGAGACCAGCCTAGGCCCGGAATGGGCGGTACATGGGAGCGGGACTTAGCCCCGGCCTCGTCAATCCTGGGCTGAGAGGGCAACCAGCAGGCGCTAGAGTGGGTCCACGTAAGTGCGCTGTCCGCGCGTCGCGAGACGAGGAGGAATTCGATGCCCGACACGACGAACGCCCGCGCCCACAGCAGCCAGCCGGCTGGAGTTACAGCGGGGCAGCAACCCGAGGTGGAACAGCGAGCGCTCGACTTCCTAGCGAAGGTCGTGCGCGTGCCCGGCGTGCGCGTCAACCGCGAGGAGTTCCTGCGTCAGGAGCTGCGCAAACTCCACCTGAGTGACGACGTCATCGCACGTGCGATCGACTCGAATCCGTTGCATGCCGGAGTCTCCCTGACCGCGATCGACAGGCTCGCAGAGGAGGCAATCTCCTACGAGACGAACAAGGCGGCGGCCATCTCCTTCGTCGCGGGTATCCCCGGTGGCTTCGCGATGCTCGGCACGATCCCCGCGGACCTGATGCAGTATTACGCGCACGCGCTGAGGATCATGCAAAAGCTCGCCTACCTGTACGGCTGGGGCGAGCTCCTCCCGGACGGCCGAGACGCTGACGACGACACACTCGGAGTGCTCGCCGTGTTTTTCGGCGTCATGCTGGGGGTCGGGGGCGCCGCCCAGTCCCTGACGGCTTTCGCGCGCGTGGCCGCCAAGACCGCCTACCAGAACCACGCGACAAAACGCGCCCTGATGAGCATCACCTGGTACCCGGTCGTCAAGCACAGCCTGCGTCTCATCGGCATCAACATCACGAAGAGCACCGCCGCCAAGGGATTCTCGAAGGTGCTCCCCGTCATTGGCGGCGTTGTGTCGAGCGGCTTGACTTTTATGTCGCTTCAGTCGCAGTCATCTCGACTGAAGAAGCATCTGCGCGAGCTGCCTCCTCCCGGAATTGAGGCCGAGATGTGGAAGCGGGTCATCACGACAGCGAACTCTGTTGAACAGGAACAGGACATCGTGGGAGCTGTTGATGCGGCTTTCCAAGGGAGAGTGGGGATCGCTGCGGTTGGCGTGGTGAGTGCTGCGTCGGGTGTCACCAGTGGTGTCAAGGGGCTCTTCGGGCGCCGCAAGTAACGACATCACCGACGAGGCCGGGGCCGGGACCGCGCGAATTAGCGGTACGCAGCCCTGGCCTCGTTACCGTGTATATCCCGCCACTGTTTGCCCCTCGCGCGCGCCTGGGGGCGGGGAAACCTGCCACGATATGCGGGTGAATGAGACGATTGACCCGGCCCTGGCCTCGTCCATGACGGAGGCGGGCCCGCTGATCCTGCAGGCTTTCGCCTGGGACATGGTGCCGGACGCCAGCCACTGGCGCTACCTCGCCGCCCGCGCCCAGGCGATCGCAGACTTGGGCGTGACTATCATCTGGCTGCCGCCCGCCTACAAGGGGCACGAGGGCATCAAGGACGTCGGCTACGGCGTCTACGACCTGTACGACCTGGGCGAGTTCGACCAGAGGGGCTCCGTGCCCACGAAGTACGGGACGAAGGACGAGTACCTGGCAGCCATCGAGGCTCTGCACGCGGCGGGCATCGCCGTGTGCGCCGACATCGTCCTCAACCACCGCATGGGCGCTGACGCGTCCGAGACCGTGCGAGCCACCCCGATCAACCCCCAGAACCGCCATGAGGCCATCGGAGAGCCCGAGACGATCGAGGCGTGGACCCGTTTCACGTTCCCGGGGCGCGCGGGCGTCTACTCGGACTTCACGTGGGACTGGACGTGCTTCCACGGCATCGACTGGGATGAAGCGACGAAACGCAACGGCCTGTGGCTCTTCGAAGGCAAGCAGTGGAATGACTCCGTCGACACCGAGTTCGGCAACTTCGACTACCTGATGGGCTGCGATGTGCACGTCACCGACCCCCGCGTCAGCGAGGAGCTGGACCGCTGGGGTCAGTGGTACGTCGAGACGACCGGCGTGGATGGTCTGCGCCTGGATGCCGTCAAGCACGTGGGATCGGACTTCTACGCCCGCTGGCTGAACGACCTGCGCGCCTCGACGGGCCGCCCCCTGCCCGCCGTCGGCGAGTACTGGAGCGGCGACGTGCGCGAGCTCGAGGGCTACCTTGAACGGGTCCCCAACGTCATGCTCTTCGACGTTCCCCTGCACTACCACCTGCATGATGCGTCGGTGTCGGACGGCAACGTGGACCTGTCGCGCCTGTGGGAGAACACTCTGACGGCATCCCGCCCCGACAAGTCCGTCACCTTCGTCGAAAATCACGACACCCAGCCCGGCCAGTCCCTGGCCTCCACGGTCGCCCCCTGGTTTAAGGCGGCCGCCTACGCCCTCATCCTCTTCAACGAGGCCGGGGTTCCCTGCGTGTTCTGGGGTGACCTCCTCGGTTCCCCTGATTCCGACGATCTGCCTGCTGTGCGTGAGCTGCCGATCCTCATGTCGATTCGCGCCCGCGCGGCCGTCGGCCCGCAGCACAACGCTTTCGACAACCCTGACGTCGTGGGCTTTGCCCGCGAAGGCAAGGCAGAGATCCCCGGCTCCGGCTGCGCCGTCATCCTCTCCGACCGTATGGGCGCCGAGAAGACCCTCTACGTGGGCCATCGTCACGCGGGCCAGGAGTGGGAGTGTATCCTCGGAGGCCACCCGTCCGTGCGCGTCGCGGACGACGGAACGCTCACCGGCATCGTCAGCGACGGCGGCCTTAGCGTCTACGTGCCCCGCCGCAGCGAGTAGAACGCCGACCGTATAACGAACCCCGGCCTCGTCCGAAAAGACGAGGCCGGGGAACGTTTCCGTGCGAGCGTTACTCGCTCGCGCCACCCAGTGCGGGGATCCGCTCGATCTGCTCCTTGAAGAAGGACTCGGATGCGGAGATGAAACGGTCGATGTTGATCGATACCTGCGCGTCAGTCATGCCGTAGCGAGACGAGACGAACTGCTCGGCGCACACGCGCTGCGTGCCGTCATCCAGCGTTGCCACGTAGACCTTGGGCCACTTGGTGGCCGCGTTCCAGTCGTTGCACGCCTGGATGAGGCGCGGGCGCAGCTCCATTGACACATCCTCGCGGATGCCGCCCCACATGCTCAGATCCGCGCCGTCGTCGATCACGGAGAACACGTAGTAGCCGTTTGTGAAGCCCGTGCGCAGGCGATTGTCCTCAACGTCGTACCTGTAGTCGTTGCGCTCGAAGAAGTCGATAAGTGCACGCATGTCGAGGGGGCGCACGACTGTGCGACGCTCGAGGGCGCGCTTGCACTCCTCGATGACCTGCGGAGCGTCCTCGTGGGTCGGATCCATCGCGAGGCACTGCTCCAGGTACGTCATGGCGCTTTCTTCCTCGTCCTGCCAGTAGAGGGCAGTGCCGATGCGGTAGTACCACTGCGGGTCCGCCATGCCCTCGGCCTCAACGCTGCGCAGCAGCTCCACCGCGTGCTTGATGTGTTCCTGGAAGGAATCCATGTAGGGCTGGGCGTAGTTGATGTAGGCGCGCGCCAGCAGGCTGGTCAGCTCGTAGTCCATCGCGGCCGGGGGCTGTCCCTCGATGAGCGCGATGATCTTCTGGTGTTCCTTCTCCTCATGGAGAAGAGCAATCTGGTTGATGAGCGACTCACGAGATTCCACGGAAGCTCCTTCGTATCGAGGCCGAATCTGACTACCAGGTCACAAGCATAACAGGGGACGCGGACGTGCCATAGCACCGATCGCGGCCCTCACTGTGTAGTGTTGGTGAGTTAGCGACCGCGAGAGAAACGGGGAGAGCATGTCTGACGATCTGCGTGCACGCATGAGCGAGTCCGACGCCGCCCACTGGGACGAAATCCAGCGGTGGAAGGACACGCAGATGCGCCCGATCCGCCCCCGAGTCATCTCCCAGCGCGTCCGCTCGGCGGCCCTCGCGCCCCTGGGTAAGGCGGTGTCCATCGCGCGCAAGGTGCCCGGCGGCGAGGCGCTGACCCGAACCGTGTCCTCCGCTGCCCTCGGCCTCGTCGAGCTGGCAGCCTCCGCGTCCGAGGCCTCGGTGCGCCGCAAGCGCATCCTCAAGGCCTACCGTTCCGCGGGCTTTGACGTGCGGACCCTGCAGGACATCCGCTCGCTGACGCTCGACGACATCCTCGCCGTCAAGCCCCGCCTGAGCCTGGCCTACTCGACGACCGCGGCCGCCGAGGGAGCGGTGAGCGGTGTGTTCGCCTCGGGTGGCTCTGTTGCCGCAGTGCTTGGCATGGGCGTGGCTTCCGCCCCTGGAGTGGGGGTCACGGCCTCGGCGATCGCCGTTGATATCACGAGCTTCCTGGCCGCCGCGACCCGCCTCGTCGCCCACACGGCCGCGTACTACGGCTACGACTCGGAGGACCCCACCGAGCGGCTCTTCTCCACGATGGTGCTTTCGCAGGCGATCGATCCGACGGGCAGCGGCCACGATTTCGTCGTTGAAAAGCAGGCGACGATGCTGGCCTTCAACAAGGTGATGCGTGACCTCGCCCGGCGCGGTTCGCTCGACGGCCTCGGCGGCAACGTGGTCGTGAGCGCGATGAACTCCCTCTTCAGCGCAATGGGCGTGCGTCTGGCATCCCGCAAGCTCGCGCAGATCGTCCCCGTCGCGGGCGTCGTCGTGAGCGCCGGGCTCAATGCTGCCCTCATGCGTACCATCGGCGAGACCGCCGATCACCTCTACCGCGAGCGCTTCCTTGCTGAACACTACGGCCACGTGGAGGCTGCCGACGGTGCCTCGACGGACCTGGCGAGGCCTGCCGATACCCAGGAGCTGAGCGCAGATATTGCGCGCTACGTGGAGATCACCGAGGCCGAGAGCCGCCCGTAGGGGAGCGGCAGTCCCGCTCCTGCCGCTCCACGAACGCGCGATTGTTGGCCGTGTAGGCTGGGTGTATGCCGGATTGTTCAGGAGAAGCGGGCAGCGCAGCCGACGACATGCGTGGCCGCATGACCGACGACGATCGCGCGCAGTGGGACGCGATCCAAGAATGGAAGGCCGCGCAGATCAGCCCGCGCCGTCCTCGCGTCATCACTCAGCGCATCCGTTCGTACGTGCTCACCCCTTTGAAAAAGACGGTCGACCTCGCGCGCAAGGTGCCCGGCGGGGCCGCGATTGCGGACAAGACCTCATCGGCTGTCCTGGGGCTCGTCGAGAAGGCGACATCTGCTGCCGAATCCTCGGTTCAGCGAAAGCGAATTGTGAAGGCGTATCGCCGGGCGGGCAACGACATCGAGTGCCTCGAGGACATCCGAAACCTCAACCTGGCCGAGATCCAATCGGTCAGGCCCCACCTGAAGGTCGGATACGCCGTTGCTACCGCGACCGAGGGAGCGGTGAGCAGCATATTCGCGACGGGAGGATCGGTCGCTGCCCTCCTCGGTCTGGGCATCGCTTCGGCGCCCGGCATCGGCGTGATCGTGGGGGCGATCGGCCTCGATATCGCGACGTTCTTGGCCTCCTCTGCGCGCCTCGTGTCGCACACGGCCGCGTATTACGGGTATGACACGAAGGACCCCACAGAAAAGCTGTTTTCCGCGATGGTTTTATCCCAGGCGATCGCCCCGCGTAGCACTGTTGGTGACCATGCCGTCGAGAAGGAGACCTCGATGCGCATGTTTAACAAGGTGGTGCGCAAGCTCACCAAACGCGGATCGATGGAGAGCATCGGGAACAATGCGCTGACGGCGTCCGTGAACTCCTTGTTCGCGGCACTGGGCGCGCGTCTCGTCGGCCTGAAGATGGCGCAGATCCTGCCGATTATCGGCATTATCATCGGCATGGCCCTCAACGCATCCCTCATCCGTACCATCGGCGTGACAGCGGACAACCTCTACCGAGAGCGCCTCCTGTTGGAGCGCTACGGACAGGAAGAGGCGGATGTAGAGGCCGAGGCCACGTCCGATGGGGCAGACAATCCGGATGATCTGGATGAGGAGCTCGCGCACTACGTGGAGTTTGCCGAGGCCGAGAGCCGCCTATAGGCGCTCCCCGGCGCTCGGTTAGCTGCGCGAGTTCCAGTTCTGCCAGTCGTTCCAGTCGTCCTCGTCCTGCGCGTCGACTGAAATCATCGGTGCGTGAGAGGACTCGATCGGCTCATCGATCTCGGGTTCGGGCGAGGTGGCGGCCTCGTTGCGCTTCTTACGACGCTTGCCCCAGCCCCACAGCCTGCGACGCTTCTTGTCGTCTTCCTGCTCGCGCGGGGCTTCCTTCTTCTGGGAGATTTCCGCGTTCCAGTCCTCCTGGAAGGGGGTCGCGGCGGCCGGCGACTGGAAGGGAGCGGGCATCTGCGGGGATGTGGGGGCCTGCGGCTGCTCGACGACCGAAGGCATGGTGGGCGCACTCTGCTCGAACGGAGCCGGCGTCATCGGGGGAGCAGACACCTGAGGGGCGGGCTCGGGCTGCTGCACCGGCGCGGCCGGCTCGGGCGTCCCCCAGTCCGCGGGCCTCACTCGACGAACACGACGAATCTGCGCGGTCGGCATTTCCGCGTCATCAATAAACGACATCGACGAGGCCGGGGCGGGTTCCGCGATGGGCTCGGGCTCGACGACCGGCTCAGGTTCGATGATGGGCTCAGGTTCGACGATGGGCTCCGGCTCGGGCTCAGCCGCCAAGACGGGTTCGGGCTCGACCACAGCGACCGGCTCGGGTTCGACGACCGCGACGGGTTCCGGTTCGACGACGGGCTCGGGCTCGACGATCGGCTCGATCTCGGGTTCCACGACGGGTTCAGGCTCGACGATGGGCTCGGGCTCGACCACAGCGACCGGCTCGGGTTCGACGATCGGTTCGGGTTCGACCACCACGACAGACTCGGGCTCCGGCTCGATAATCGGCTCGAGCTCGGGTTCCACGACGGGTTCAGGCTCGACGATGGGCTCGGGCTCGACGACCGCGACGGGCTCGGGCTCAACCACCACAACGGGCTCCGGCTCGATGATCGGCTCGATCTCGGGTTCCACGACGGGTTCAGGCTCGACGATGGGCTCGGGCTCGACCACAGCGACCGGCTCGACCACAGCGACCGGCTCGGGTTCGACGATGGGCTCGGGCTCAACCACCACAACGGGCTCCGGCTCGATGACCGGCTCGAGCTCGGGTTCCACGACGGGTTCAGGCTCGACGATCGGCTCGGGCTCGACCAGAGTGACCGGTTCGGGTTCGACCACAGCGACGGGTTCCGGTTCGACGATCGGCTCGGGCTCAACCACTACAACGGGCTCCGGCTCGATGACCGGCTCGGGTTCCACGACGGGCTCGGGCATCGGAATAGCAGCCTGGCGGACCTTCGGGATTAGCATCGTCTCGGGTGCGTCGACGGCGCTCGTGGGAGGCGGCGGCACGGGCGGAGCGGGAGGCGCGGGCACGGGAATCGGCACCTGCTGTGCTGCAGGTGCTTCTTCGGGGGCCGGAATAGGCTGAGGAACATGTGCGTCGCGGACCGCCTGACGCTGTGAACGTCTGCTCGGGAACGCTGGCTGAGCGTCGGCCGCTGGCTGAGCCTCCGAGGCCTGGCGCGAACGACGACGAAGCGAGGAATCAGAGGTGGACTCCGTGTGAGTCTCTTGCTGCGGTGCCGATGCTGGGGCCTGCGGCGCCGGCACGACGGGCTGGGACGCTTGCGTGGGTGCCGGAGTGGTGGCCGGGACAGGCGCGACGGTAGGAGCCTGCGGGGAAGCGGGACGTGCGGCCGGGGCCGTGCTGCGCTGAGGAACGCTAGTCATCGGGGCCTGGAAGGGGCCGCTGGACATGCCGGCGGTAGACATCGGCTGGCCGGCCATCGGCTGGGCAGGGCGCTCAGGGAAAACAGCGGGCCTGTGGTCCTTGCGTGAGCGTCGCCTCTTGGGAGCCTCCGGGGTCGCAACTGCAGGAGCAGGGGTAGGCGTCGGGCGCGACTTGTGTTCCCAGGTGAAACCGGTGTCACGCGGCGTCGGCTGCGGAGGATTCAGGGAGGCCGAAGGGCGCTCGGCGGGAGCCGGAGCCGGAGCAGGAGCGGATGTAGCGGCGGGCGCAATCGGTGTCGGAGGAGCGTAGTGCTCCACGCCCTCGTTCCTACGAGCAGGAGAGGGACCGCGTACATGAGAAGCCGGGGCGGGAGCCTGCGTTCCGGATGTGGCTTTCTTGCCGCGCTTGGCGCGCACAACGTAGACGATAACCACGATGCCGATGACGAGAAGGACGAGGCCAACGATGAGACCGATGAGAAGAGCGATCGGAGGATCGGAGGACTCGGAGGACTTGGGTGCGGCGGTAGCGTCCGCCGTCGGCGCTGCGCTCGGGCTCGCCGAGGCCGAGGCAGGCATCGGGGTCACGCCCCACGGATCCTTCAGTGCGTTCGTCGTCGCCGCGGCACTGGGGTCTCCGCCGGGGGTGAGAGACCCTTTCACGGTGATCATTTGGGGGACGGTGTCGGTCCATGAAGTGACGGAGAACGTGCGGCCCTCGTACGTCGTTGCAGACGTAGAAGCGCCCGCGGTGGCGGACTGCACCTCTCCCTCGACGCTCAGGGACAGAGACTTCAGCGTCAGGTCCGGGTGGAACAACTTTCGAGACTCGGTGAGCGTGCGCTCGGCGTGAGCAGTCATGACGAACTCGCCGGAGTCCTCAATGGAGAACTCAGATTCATTCTCCGCATTCGTGTACATGAGCTGCATGTGGCACACGGTCGCGTCGTCACGGGTCACGAACTCAACATGCTGGTCCGATGATTTACCGGCGTAGGGCTGGCACGCCGACTCACTCATTGTCCGGGACGGATCAATGATGGTCAGCGTGTCGACGAGCTGGCCGTCCTTGGTTAGGACGAACGCCTCCGACAACGTCGGCCCGTCGGCGGCGTAGGCTCCCGACGGTAGCGTCGACACGATGAGTAGTGCCCCGAGCGTGGCGCACAGGGCGCGAAAGAGTCGCATGCAGTCCTCCTGTTATGAACCACTCGATTATCGTCCGTTCGTGGATACAAAGCAACGAGGGGGAGTGTGCGCGAGAATACCTGACCGATCGTCAAATGAAAGAAGGCCGAGTGACAAAGAGAAACACGCCTCGTTGACAAGGCTAGATCGGTGTCTGTCCCGTAGGATGACAGGTATCTACCTGCAGTTCGGTTTTCGATAGAAAATTGCCCATACGTCCATGTTGATGAAGGAGGTGGCCCGTGAAGTGTCGACCCGCTACGCGCGACGATATTCCCGAAATGACGCGCATTATTACCGAGGGGTTCCTCGACTATCCGCTGCATATCATGCTCAAGCCCTACCTCTACCAGCCGGACCGTTACCCGCAATGTCTGGCCGCGATCAATCGGATGCTTGCGTCCTCCTATCAGTGGGCACGGCACGCACTTGTCGTGGAGCATGAGGGGCGAGTTGTCGCAACGGCGCTCATGCATGATCGCAAGGTTGGCGTGGTGCGTAGCTTTGTCAGTGGAGGCTATGAGCTCTTCCGCTATGCTTCCCCGCGCCTCGTGGCTGATTTTGTCGACGTGACCGACCGATCTGATCAGATCGCCATCGATAATGGCGATTTCGACTGGTATCTCGAGGTGCTCTCCGTCGATTCGAGCATGCGTGGCCGCGGTGTGGGGCGTTGGCTGGTCTCCAAGGTCCTGCCGGATTTCGTGGCGAAGCGCGGCGGGCGCGCCTACGGCTTCGTGACCTCGACGGAAAAGAATGCGCGTTTCTATCTCAATGGCGGTTGTGAACTCCTCGACCGCGTCGATGTGCATATGCGTGAGGAGACCTGTCCGATCTGGGCTTTTGAGAGGCGTGCGGAGCTTCTCGAACGCTGCTGCGCGCAGACGTTTTGCGCCGATTCTCAACCCTGCGTGGCAATAGATGAGCGATTGTGTCTTTGTGCAGGTCGCAGCGCGTGATGCACGTCCCGCACTTCCGCTTGACTTCAAGGACTTGAGGTCTTTTAGGGTGAAGTCATGGTAGGGACTCGCTCCGGGCGCACGTACTCCATCAAGGAGGTAGCGGCGCTCGTTGGGCTGCCCGCGTCCACCCTGCGTTACTACGAGGATGTGAGCGTCATTCCCGCCATCGCGCGTGACCCTTCGAGTGGTCACCGCATCTATCAGGAAGACGACCTTGAGCTGTTGACGTGGGTGTCATGCCTGTCGGCGTCCGGCATGTCGATTGCTGATATGCGCGAGTACGTTCGCTCCGGCCTGGGCGGCGAGCGTGACATTTCCGAGTTCATCACCTTGCTGGAGCAGCAGGATGAGCGGCTGCGGGAAGAGGCGCAGATTCTTGAGCTGCGTCGCGAGTTCTTGCGAACGAAAGTTTCCTACTGGCGTGCGGTCAAGGGTGGGGACGTCCAGGAAGCCGAGCGTTTGGATGCTGCGGCGCGTGCGCTCGCTGAGCGCCTGAAAGCCTGGTCGTAGCACCTTCATAGTCCTAGTGGGGCGGGTTCATGCCTGCTCCGAATCCTGCCCCGCTAGGGGGCACGGAGCCGCGCATTCGACTCGGGTGCGCGGCCCTTCATCATGGCCGCTGTGGATTCCAGTAGGGGATGGTGCGCCGCAGGTGTGTCATCTCGTGTTCGACGAGGGGTGCCAGCTTGTCCCAGGGCAGCGAGTCCTCCCCGTGCCACGCTGCTTCCGCGATGACGAGGAGCCTGGGGAGGAGATGGTAGAAGAGGAGGTCTGGGGTGGTGACGGTTGAGGACCATGCCACGGCCTCGACTCCTTTCAGTCGTTCCCCGCGCAACGCCTGGGTGAGGTCGTCGAAGAGGGTGTGGGCGGGCTCGAGGGGGCTGTTGGTTCGCCCGGGGTGGCTGAGGGTGAGAATCTCGGCGTCCGCCAGGATCCACGGCGCTCCAGAGGATTCGGCGGCCCGACGTCCAGCGTTCCCGGGACGGTGGGCAAGGAGAGTGGTTCCCGGTGGAGGAGTCGGATAGGCCTTCGTGAGGCTGTCCCAGGCGGCCGCGCGCCTGCCGTGAAAGTGGAGAGTGCGCAGCGCTCGGTCGATAAAGAGCCGCTCGATCGCTGCGCCGGAGGTGAGTCCTGCGCGCATCAGTGAGAGGTCGGATTCCCAAGGCCTCCAGTCGGTCGATGCTCCCCCGATGTGGATGGTCGGTGAGGGGAACAGAGAGCAGGCGTGATGGAACGCCGCTTCCACGAAGCTGAGAGAGGCGGCACTGGGCCAGAGTGTTTGGTTGGCCCCGTGGGATGCCTCATTGACGAGGGTGGGGTTTCCCAGGTGGGGATAGGCGCGGATCGCGGCTCCGGCGTGGGAGGGGGTGGAGATTTCCGGAACGATGCGGATGTCGCGCGCCGCTGCAAAGTTGACGAGGTGGCGAATGTTGGCGTCCGAGTAGAAACCTTGGGTCGAGTGTGCCGGAGTGAGTCGCCATGAACCTTTACGGCCGGGGGCGCACTCGGTGTCGTACCAGTCGCTGGGCTGTCGTGGGATGTTTCCGCCGATCGCTGTCAGCATGGGGTATCCGGGCACGCGCATGCGCCACCCGGTGTTGTCGGTGAGGTGCCAGTGCAAGACATTGAATCGGTAGCGCGCCATGACAGTGAGGAGTAATTCCATGGTGGGGACCGGCCAGAATGTGCGCGCCGAATCGACGAGGAGGCCGCGCCATGAGCAAGCGGGTGGTCTGGTCGTGTCGTGGGGAAGGTGGGGGTGAGTGGTCGCCATGGTGGCTCCTTGGGCTTGGCTACAAAAAAGTGTAACAAGCGTCACTAATGATGTGGAGCGTTTTTGTTCGTCAATCTGTGGAATTGTTGAGAGCTTGCGATTATCTCTCGACTGTCAGGTTTGTTGAACGGGTCTACAATGGTCGTGCTGATGTGAACCCAGTCATGCTCAAGGAGGAGTGCTTCATGCTGTCGACCGACACCGTTTCCCTCAGTCCAAATCCCCTCGTTGCTGCCCTCGGGAAGCCGGCGAAGGAATTTACGAAAGCCGACATCATCGGCTATGTCGAGGACAACGGCATCAGGATGCTCAACCTGCGCTACATCGGAGGCGACGGTCGCCTGAAGACACTGAACTTCGCGATCCAGTCCAAGGCGCACTTGGATCGTGTGCTGACGCTGGGGGAACGCGTTGATGGCTCGTCGCTCTTCGCTTTCGTCGAGGCGACCTCTTCGGACCTGTACGTCGTGCCCCGCCTGGCCACGTCCTTCCTTAACCCCTTCTCGCACATTCCGACCCTGGATATCCTGTGCGGCTTCTACGACGTCGACGGCAAGCCCCTGGCCTCGGCGCCGCAGGAGATTCTGCGCAAGGCCCAG
The DNA here is from genome assembly GCA_001072465.1 of Xylanimonas cellulosilytica. Lineage (GTDB taxonomy): Bacteria > Actinomycetota > Actinomycetes > Actinomycetales > Actinomycetaceae > Pauljensenia. The sequence goes on from JVKM01000038.1 coordinate 50,877, forward strand.
CGCGCCCTGAAGGAGGAGACAGGCTGCGAGCTCCAGGCCCTCGGCGAACTCGAGTACTACCTCTTCTCCGACGAGGAGGACCTGTTCCCCGTCGAACCGCAGCGCGGCTACCACGAATCGGGCCCCTTCTCGAAGTGGGAGCGCGTGCGCACGGAGACCCTCTTGCACCTGGTGTCCATGGGATGCTCGGTCAAGTACGCCCACTCGGAGGTCGGAAACTTTGTGTCCGACGGTCGTCAGATGGTCCAGCAGGAGATCGAATTCCTGCCCGTGGACGCCCTGGATGCCGCCGACCAGATGGTGCTCGCCAAGTGGGTGCTGCGCGAGGTTGCCCACTCCTACGGCATTCACGTCTCTTTCTCTCCGAAGATCGCGGTTGGCCAGGCCGGGTCGGGCATGCACTTCCACACCCGCCTCGTCAAGGACGGCGTCAACCAGTTCTCGACCGGATCGGGCCTGACGGAAACGGCCCTGAAGGTCATCGGCGGTTACCTGTCGCATGCCGCTTCCCTGACCGCCTTCGGCAACACGGTCCCCACCTCCTTCCTGCGCCTCGTGCCGCACCAGGAAGCCCCCACGGCGATTTGCTGGGGCGACCGTAACCGCTCCGTCCTCGTGCGCGTGCCCCTGGGATGGCAGAACATCGACGACTCGATGTTCCGTGATGCGAACCCCGCCGAGCCTCCCATCGACGAGCTGCCGAACGACTCGCAGACGGTCGAGCTGCGCAGCCCCGACGGTTCTGCGGCCGTCCACCTGCTGCTGGCCGGTATTGCTGTCGCGGCACGTATCGGCCTGACCGAACCGGGCATGGCCGACTACGCGCGCGAGCGCAAGGTCGACGGCGACGCCTCGCAGACCCCCGACCTCGATCAGCTGCCCGGCTCCTGCTTCGAGGCTGCCGGTAGGCTCCTCACCCAGCGCGAGGACTACGAGGCGAAGGGCGTGTTCCCAGCCGGCCTCATTGATTCGTGGGCGTCTCACCTGGTTGCGCTCGGGGACATGCACCTGCGCGACGACCTGGCCGACTCGCGTATTTCGGTGGAAGAACTCGTCGAGCGATACTTCCACATCGGCTAACGACACGTGCCCCGGCCTCGTATAGAGGTCGGGGCACGTCGTTGTCACAGACGAATGAGGTCACTCGGGCGGGGCGAAACGCTCCTCATTCGAGGGGGCCTCGGATCCCTTCGAGCCGGCCGCGCCGCGCGCGTAGGGGAGCGCGGAATTCTGACGCGCACCCGCCTGAGCGCGGCGCGCATTCTTCAGCGAGGCATCGCGATCGAACTGAGCGTCTGCTGCTCGCCGCTGCGACGCTGCGCGGCCACGCACGAGCGCTCCGATGATCACGAGAGCCAACACCGACCCAGTCACTGCGAGGATGGGCATCAAAGAACGCCCGACCGAGCTACCGCCTCGCTGCTCAGAGGAAGACGCGGGGCTGGTACTCGAAGAGGGGGAGGGCGATGGCGTCGGCGCGGAGGCCCCCGGCACAACCGAGCCCGACGCACTCACGTTGTCCGTCACGCCGCGCCACACAACCGTGCTCGCATCGTTCTTTGTGGACGACGAAGGAACCGAAATCTCCCCGCCGTCAGAGGCTTCGACGACAACTGAATCGTGAGCGATGAGGGTCACCGACTCGATCGAGGCCGATGCCTCGGGCGAGGAAAAACCCTCCAGGAGGCGGGCCGACGTCGACTCGAAGTGGAAGATCCCGCCGTCGTCGACCGAGACGACCTCGGCGCCAGCGTCCTCGAGGTTCCAGGTGAAACGGCATCCCATGACCCCGCCCACATCCACCAGCAGCGAGGAAGTCGCCTGCGTGGCCGTGCCCATCGACTGGCACTGCTCGCCGATCAATGCGTGATCCGTCGACAGGGTCACCTCATGGGTCGCGCTCACGCCCGGCGTCATCTCGTAGACCTCGACGAGGCGAATCTGCGTCGGCTCGTCCGCATACGCCGCAGCGCCGCCCGCCGTCAGGGCGAGAGCCCCAGCGGTGCCGAGCAGCGCTCGCGTGAGCCTCATTCGGCCTCGTCCTCAGCGCGCAGTCGCGGAACAGATGTCTTCTCGGGGCGAATACCCACCTTGTCGGCGTAAAACGCGCGGATGACCTCCATGTCGGCGCGCACGTCGCCCGTCAGCTGGTACGTCGGGCCCCAGCCGAACGTGCGGGTGTTGCGGTCGATGAAGCCCAGCTGGATCGGCACGCCTGCCTCCATTGCGATGCGGTAGAAGCCAGACTTCCAGAAATCGCGCGGCGATCGCGTGCCCTTCGGCGTGATGCACAGCGTGAACGTGTCTGCCTCGCGGATGCGCTGGGCAACCTGCTCGACCAGGCCGTGCGAGGCGCTGCGCTCAACGGCGACCGCGCCGATTTTCTTCACGAACCAGCCGAGCACCGGGGCCTTGACGATGGAATCCTTCACGAGGAACGAGAACGTGCGCCCAGACTTCCACATGGAAATCGCCATGAAGACGCCGTCCCAATTCGAGGTGTGCGGGGCGCCGATGACGATGACCTTGTCCGGAAGGGGCTGCGTGGAGAGCTTCCAGCGGGAAACGGACAGGTACGCGGACGCGATCGCGGAAGTGAGAGCCATGAGGGCCTTTCTGGTCGTAGCTGGAGCCAATCCTACCCGCGGGTCGGTCAGTCCAGCGTCTCCACGGCAAGGGTCTGCGTCATGATGTGGGGGTGCCCCGGCCACAGAGTCAGCGCGCGCTCGCGCACTGCCGCAGTTTCCACGCACACGAAGTTCTGCCACTCGCCCTCGCCGATGTCGCTCATCGTGGCCGCGCCCTGCGACCAGGGGTTCCACACGATTGTCGAGCCCGAACCGTTCTTGTCCACGATGATGCGTCGGCCCAGCTTCGGGTCGACGACCTGGACCTGCTGGGTGGACGTGTAGACGCGGTCCGTCGGGCCGATAAAAGTCACGTCGCCGGTCTGGGTGGCGTAGCGCTCGCGGACCTTGTCGTAGTAGCGCTCTCCGTCCAGGCCCTCTACCGTCACGTCCTTGACGTCGCCGACGTGCAGGTAGGTGTGCAGGGCGGCCTCGATAGCGAAGGGGTGGTCGTCCTCGCTCGTGAGGGTCAGGGTCGCGTTCAGCTCGGCTCCGGCGGTGATGTCCAGGCGCGCGCAGAAGGAGTGCGGGTAGAGGGCGGAGGTCTCGCCCGTGTGGTGCAGCTCGAAGGAGAACGAGGCTGGGGCGTCGTTCGCGGGCTGGGTGCTTCCCAGCAGCGTCCAGGGGCTCGTGCGGGCGAACCCGTGGGCGCCCGCTCCCTGGCCGGGCCTCGTCGGGGAATCGGTGGGGCTGCCGAACCAGGGCAGGCACAGGGGGATGCCGCCGCGGATCGCCTTCGTGCCGTCCAACGCCGCACGGGAGGACAGCCACAGGACATCCGGGTGGCCCGCAGGACGCCACGACAGCAGGTGCGCACCGAAGGGGGTGACAAGGGCCGAGGCCGTGGAAACGTCTGCGCTGAGCGTGGCGATGTCAGTCATACAAGCCAGTTAACGCCATTGCTTGTAAACGAGCAAATAGACGGGCCGATTGGCCCTCAGATCTCAGCCATGTGTCCACGACGTGGTGGAATTCGCAACACGGGGATCGCGTTGGCCCTCGTTCAGCCGATATTCTTGGAGGCGTATGTGCGTGAAATCGGTTCGAACCGGTCGTGTCTGCGGCGTCTTCGCCCCCTCACACGCATAAATCTGTATCCACATTTGAGGAGTCCACATATGTCCACGCGTCCCGACCTGCGAAATGTCGCCATCGTCGCGCACGTCGATCATGGCAAGACCACGCTGGTTGACGCAATGCTCTGGCAGTCCGGAGCGTTCTCCGAGCGTGACACGGTCGAAAAGACCGGCGAGCGCGTCATGGACTCCGGCGACCTCGAGCGCGAGAAGGGCATCACCATTCTCGCCAAGAACACCGCCGTCCACTACACCGGCCCCGCCGCCCAGGCCCTGGGCCTCGAGGATGGCGTCATCATCAACGTCATCGACACCCCCGGCCACGCCGACTTCGGCGGCGAGGTCGAGCGAGGCCTGTCGATGGTCGACGGCGTCGTCCTCATGGTCGATGCCTCCGAGGGCCCGCTCCCGCAGACCCGCTTCGTGCTGCGCAAGGCCCTCCAGGCCCACCTGCCCGTCATCGTCGTCGTCAACAAGGTCGACCGTCCCGACTCGCGTATCGAAGAGGTCGTCTCCGAGACGACCGACCTGCTCCTGTCGCTGGGCGAGGACCTCATGAACGAAGGTATCGACATCGACGTGGACTCCCTCATGGACGTCCCCGTCGTCTACGCCTCCGCTAAGGCCGGCAAGTGCTCGCTGGAAAACCCCGGTGATGGCCAGCTGCCCACCGAGAACCTCGAGCCCCTGTTCGAGACCATCCTGAACCGTATCCCCGGCCCCACCTACGACGAGGACATGCCGCTGCAGGCCCACGTCACCAACCTGGACGCCTCCCCGTTCCTGGGCCGTCTCGCCCTGCTGCGCATCCACAACGGCACCCTGAAGAAGGGCGCTGACGTGGGCCTAGCGCGCCACGACGGCACCATCCAGCGCGTCCACATCTCCGAGCTGCTGGCCACCGAGGGCCTCGAGCGCGTGTCCACCGACTCCGCCGCCCCCGGCGACATCGTCGCCGTCGCCGGCATCGAAGACATCATGATCGGCGAGTCCCTCGTCGACCTCGAGGACCCGCGTCCCCTCCCGCTCATCACGGTGGACGACCCGGCCATCTCCATGACCATCGGCATCAACACCTCGCCCATGGCCGGCCGCGTCAAGGGCGCCAAGGTGACGGCCCGCCAGGTCAAGGACCGCCTCGACCGCGAGCTCATCGGCAACGTGTCCCTGAAGGTTCTGCCCACCGAGCGTCCCGACGCCTGGGAGGTCCAGGGCCGTGGCGAGCTCGCCCTGGCGATCCTGGTGGAGCAGATGCGCCGCGAAGGCTTCGAGCTCACCGTCGGCAAGCCGCAGGTCGTCACCAAGGAGATCGACGGCGTCCTCAGCGAGCCCATGGAGCGCATGACGATCGACATTCCCGAGGAGTACCTGGGCGCCGTCACGCAGCTCATGGCCGCCCGCAAGGGCCGCATGGAGACCATGGCGAACCACGGTTCGGGCTGGATCCGCCTCGAGTTCGTGGTTCCCGCCCGAGGCCTCATCGGCTTCCGCACGCGCTTCCTCACCGAAACGCGCGGCACCGGCATCGCCTCGTCCATCTCCGAGGGCTACGCCCCCTGGCAGGGTTCCATCGAGCAGCGCCTCACCGGCTCTCTCGTCGCCGACCGTGCTGGTCAGGCCACCCCGTACGCGATGACGAACCTGCAGGAGCGCGGCTCCTTCATCGTCGAGCCCTCCTCCGAGGTCTACGAGGGACAGGTTGTGGGCGAAAACCCGCGCGGCGAGGACATGGACGTGAATATCTGCCGCGAGAAGAAGCAGACGAACACGCGTAGCGCGACCGCCGACGTGTACGAGTCGCTGACCCCCTCGCGCAAGCTGACCCTTGAGGAGTCCCTCGAGTTTGCGGCCAACGACGAGTGCGTCGAGGTCACGCCCGAGGCCGTGCGCGTGCGCAAGGTCGTCCTGGACGCCCAGGAGCGCTTCAAGATCGCTGCTCGCGAGCGCCGCGCCAACCGCTGATTGCCGCTTCCTTCCCCCGCTCGCTAGATGGTGGGCGGGGGAGGCACGCGCTTGCCCGTCACCATCGTGCGGGCATCCACGCGAACCGGCCCACGCCTCGTCGCGACCGTGACGTGCGTGGGGGCCACCTCGAGTGCTTCTCCCAGGGCGTCGTGCAGGCCGTCTGCCAGGCGGTAGCGGATGACGATCCTCTCGCCGACCGCGAAGCTCATCCACGGCAACTGGGGAATTGCGCCAGGCGCGCGTGTGGAAATTTCCCCGCGCGCCCCTTCGGTCTCGGTGTGCTGAATCGGCGTATTCTCGCCGCTCGCAGCGCTGTTGGGGACGCGGGGTGACTCGGGGCTACTCATACGTGAATAATAGAATCAACGAGTCTTTAGAACTGACCAGGAGGAACGTCTCATGACCTACGTCATCGCGCAGCCCTGCGTGGACGTCAAGGATCGCGCATGCGTGGACGAGTGCCCCGTCGACTGCATCTACGAGGGCGCTCGCTCGCTTTACATCCACCCCGAGGAGTGCGTGGACTGTGGCGCGTGTGAGCCTGTGTGCCCGACCGAGGCCATCTTCTACGAGGACGACCTGCCCTCCGAGTGGTCCGACTACCTGCGCGCCAACGTCGACTTCTTCAACGACCTGGGCAGCCCCGGCGGCGCCCAGAAGACCGGCGTCCAGGACTTCGACGATCCGATGATCGCCGCGCTGCCGCCTCAGAATGAGGAATGGAAGGCCGAAAATCTCTGACAGTCGATAGGGTAGGGGTATGACAACGATCCTTCCCCGCCCTCTTGACCTGCCTGAATTCCCCTGGGATCAGCTGGCGCCCGCCAAGGCGCGCGCCACTGAACATCCCGGGGGAATGTGCGATTTGAGCGTCGGAACCCCGGTCGACGACACCCCCGCGTTCATCCGCGAGGCCCTCGCCGACGCCTCCAACGCGCACGGCTACCCGACGGTGATCGGTACCGCCGAGGTGCGCGACGCGATCCTCGCATGGGGACAGCGACGGGGGATGGTCGACGTCGGACACGGCGGCGTGATCCCAACGATCGGCTCGAAGGAAGCCGTCGCCTGGATTCCCGCCCTGCTGGGCGTGCGCCCCGGCGACACGGTCCTCGTGCCCGAGGTCGCCTACCCGACCTACGACATTGGCGCCAGGCTGGCCGGTGCCACACCCGTCGCCGTTGACCCGACGAACCCCGACGCCTGGCCCGATGCCGCCCTCGTCTACCTGAACTCGCCGGGCAACCCCGACGGGCACGTCATGAGCAAGGACGAGCTGCGCGCCGTCGTTGTCTGGGCGCGCGCCCACGGCGCCGTTGTCGTGTCCGACGAGTGCTACGCGGCCCTGCCCTGGTCGGAGCCCTACGTGAGCGAGGGAGTGCCCTCTCTGCTCGATACGGACGTGTGCGATGGTGATGCGAGCGGACTCCTCGTCCTGTACTCGCTGTCCAAGCAGTCGAATCTCGCGGGCTACCGCGGCGCCCTCATCTATGGCGATCCTGCGCTGGTCGCCCCGATCGTCAGCGTGCGCAAGCATTCCGGACTCATGGTGCCCGCCCCCGTCCAGCACGCGATGGCGGTCGCCCTCCGCGACACCGAGCACGTGGAGCGCCAGCGCAGCGTCTACGCCGTGCGTCGCGCCCTCCTCCTCGAGGCGCTGACCGACGCCGGCCTCAACGTCGATCCTGATACGGCCGCCGGCCTGTACCTGTGGGTCTCGGATCCCGCTAACCCGAACGACTCGTGGGCTCTCGTGAATCGCCTGGCCGACCTCGGCATCCTCGTGGCCCCTGGCGACTTCTACGGCACGGCAGCCCACGGGCGCGTCCGCGTGGCCCTCACCGCCACCGACGAGCGTATTCAGGCCGCCGCGAGCCGAATCCGCGAGGCCTGGACGGCCCGCTGAGGCATCCGCCAACCAACGAGGCCGGGGCCGCCTTCACGCACTGCGCGTGGGCGGCCCCGGCCTCGTTGGTGAGAAGACTCAGTTCGACGCGTGCAGCGCGTCGTTGAGCTCGATACCCACGACGCCTGCGCGGGCGATGGCCTCGATGCGGCCCGTCTGGGAGTTGCGGCGGAACAGGATGTTCGACGCGCCCGACAGCTCGCGCGCGGCAACCGTGCGCGGCTCGGCCTCGCCGGAAGAATCGATGAGCGTGACCTTCGCGCCGGCGGTCACGTACAGGCCCGCCTCGACCACACAGTCGTCGCCGAGCGCGATTCCCAGGCCCGAGTTTGCACCCAGCAGGCAGCGCTCGCCCAGGCGCACGCGCTGCTTGCCGCCGCCCGAGAGGGTGCCCATCGTGGAGGCGCCGCCGCCCACATCAGAGCCATCGCCGATGACGACGCCCTGCGAGACGCGGCCCTCGACCATCGAGCGGCCCAGCGTGCCCGCATTGAAGTTGACGAAGCCGGCGTGCATGACGGTCGTGCCCTCGGACAGGTAGGCGCCCAGGCGCACGCGCGTGCCGTCGGCGATGCGAACGCCCGACGGCAGCACGTAGTTGACCATCGGCGGGAACTTGTCGACGCCCTGCACGGTCACGGGGTGACCGTCGCGAGCGCGCAGGCGCAGGCGGGTGGCCTCGAAGTCGGCGACGGCACACGGGCCGGCATCCGTCCACACGACGTTGGGCAGCACCGCGAAGATACCGTCCAGGTTGATCGTGTTGGGCTCCACCAGGCGGTGGGAGAGCAGGTGCAGACGCAGGTAGGCGTCCTCCGTCGAGGCGGGGGCTTCCTGCAGGTCAATCGTCGTGGTCACGACGACGGTGCGCACGCGGCGCGCGTCGTCGACGCGCTCCAGCACGGACAGCGAGGTCGCCAGCTCCTCGTCGGTCCCGGACTCGCCAAGGTGCGGGGCGGGGTACCACGTGTCGAGTGTCGTGCCGTCCAGAGTGATCGTAGCGAGGCCGATGCCCCATGCAGTGCTGTTGTCCATGCCCCTACAGTACGGCGCGACGGGCGGGTGATTGGCAGTGAAACTCAGGGGCGCGGCGCATCCCACAGGTCCGGCCAGAAGACCCCGAGTTCGGTGGCCATGGAACGCAGCAGCGGCAGGGAGATGCCGACGACCGAGTGATAATCGCCCGTCACGCCCTCGATGAAGGGGCCGCCCAAACCGTCGACCGTGAAGGATCCTGCGACGTGTAGGGGCTCGCCGGTGGCCACGTATGCGTCGATCTCGGCATCCGAGATGTCCCCGAAGTGGACCTGGGTCGAGGCAGAGCGGGTGACGGTCGCGGTGACCGCGCGTTCGTGCCTCTGGTCGTCATCCGACGAGGCCGGGGCGAGGATCGCGGCCGAGTGGCCCGTCCATAGGGTGGCGCTCGTGCGGCGCATGGCGCGGATGCGCTCGCGGGCTACGTCGGGGGTGTGGGGCTTGCCGAGCATCTGGCCGTCGATCTCGAGCATGGAGTCGCAACCGACGACGAGGGCGGCCTCGCCCTCGGGCAGTTCGGCGTTGGTGTCAGGGGAGCTCAGAGCCTCGCAGACGTCGGCGCACTTGGCTGCGGCGAGCGCCGCGACTTCGTCCGCCGGGGTGGTCGTGCCGCCTGAGAATGCGCGCCCACCGGGCAGCGCAGCGAGGACGGCGTCCTCATCAACGGTGGAAACCTGGACGATCGGCGTGATGCCCGCCGCAATGAGTGTTGCGCGGCGGGCAGGGGATGCAGAGGCGAGAACAAGGCGCATAGGGACATTGTGGACCATCGCGCGAGTGGAGGGGTCTGGGTTTTTCGGACCGTTTGTTTTGAGAGGGTTGTTCTGAGTAGTCCCGGCTGCTTGTGGCCGGGCAGAATGGATGACCATGAGGAAGTTCTCGAAGCACACGCCTGAGCAGATTGTCGTGAAGCTGGAGAAGGCCGAGGCGTTGCGAGGTGAGGGCATGAGTACGGCCCAGGCCTGCCGCGTGCTGGGTATCAGTGAGGCGACGTTGTGCCGGTGGCGTCAGCGTTATGGGTCAATGAATCGTAGTGAGGCCAAGGAACTGCGTGAGTTGCGTGAGCAAAACGCGCGCCTCAAACAGTTGCTGGGCCAAGCAGAGCTAGAAAAGGCAGCGTTGCGAGAGCTGGCGGAGGGAAACTTCTAAGCCCGGCGCGCAGGCACGAGGCTGTGAGCTACCTGGTTGGCCAGGGGTTTTCTCAGCGCCTTGCATGCCGCGTTGCCGGGCTGTCCCGGTCAGCGTATTGCCGGGCCCGCGCGGCGGGCGGGGCGAAAACGCTGCGTGATCATGGGCCTGTGCGCCAGTGGATGAACGATTTTGCCGCCACGCATCGACGCTGGGGCTATAAACGCGCCTGGGCGCGGGCCAAGAGTGAGGGCGTTGTCGTGGGGCGTGATACGTTCCGGCGCTTGTGGCGCACCGAAGGACTGCGCGTGCGCCCGCGCAAAGCCCCCAAGCCCCGCACTGCGCCGCGCCTCCAGCGCCTGGTCAAGGCTAGTACGCCGGGGCAGGTGTGGGCCATTGATTTCCAGTTCGATTCGGATTGGAGGGGGCGCGTGTTCAAGGTCTGTAACCTCATCGATGAGTTCACGCGCCAGCACCTGGCTTTCCGCGTCGAGCGGCGCATGGGAGCCGCCGACGTGATCGAAATGCTTGACCTGGCTGCCCTAACCCATGGGGCACCCCAGGTGCTGCGCGCCGATAACGGGCCCGAATTCATCGCCGCCGCCTTGGGGCGCTGGGCCAACGAGCACAACACGCTCCAAGCGTTCATCCCGCCGGGCCAACCCTGGCATAACGGGTTCGTGGAGTCCTTGCACAACCGGATGCGTGATGAACTCCTGGAGGACAACATGTTCGAAGGGCTTGACCATGCGCGCGCCCTGATCGGTGCTTGGTCCCAGCGCTACAATGAAGAGCACCCCCACAGCGCGCTGGACTGGCTCTCACCCAACCAATACGCGCGCCAATGGGCACAACACCACCAATAACAACCAACAACCCTCAAAACACCCGGTCCACAAAACCAGACCAGGCCA
>JVKM01000039.1 GCA_001072465.1 Xylanimonas cellulosilytica
CCGCATAACGGCTACCATTTAAAGCGTCCAAGTTTCGGGGCGCAGTTCATCCTCATCGACGAGGCCGGGGCCGAGTCATGCTCAAATTGAGCGAAATTGAAGAAATCAAACCCATGTGACGCGCGCCTCATGAGTGCTAGGATTACGCCATTCACACCGCAAACGTCGATGGAGACATCGTGTACCGCTCGCCTTCCCAGTACTCGCACGCGGAGGGGGTCGGTGGGGCCGCGCGAGGAGCGCAGGTCACCAGGCCAGCCGCGCGTCGCCGGCGCCCCGCGCCGCCCTCGTATCCGCCCGCCGTGCGCCCGAGCGTGCGCGCGCGAGCCGAGCTCGACGAGGAGATCTTCTCCCTATCCGCCTCGACCCGATGCTCGCTGTCCGTCGGTACGCGGCGCTTTTCGCGCCTCGGGGCCTTCGTGGCCGCCGTGCTGCTCGCCGCGGCCGTTGCGCTATGGTGGTGGTAGTCATTACCCCAGCGACGGGCAGTGAAAGGACCAGGCATGAACGAGAGTAACGACGTGACGATGCGCGGCGAGAACGTCCCCGAGGCCATGGTTGCATCCGCTGTCGCGGCACAGTCCGTTGCGCCTGGCGGATCGACCGCGGCAATCAGTGCCGCACCTGTTCCTCCCGCGCGGCGTCGGGGCTCAAAGCTGGCGCGCTTCTTCGTGATCTTGGGGATCGTGCTGCTCTCAAGCGTGCTCGTTTTGCCCATGCTGGCTGAAGCGATGGATAGCGGCAGTAATCCCTCCGGTGTCGCGAGCGGCTGGACCTTCTTCTTCGCCGTGCTGTACGTTGCCCCCTTCGGTCTCATCTCGTTCCTGCTCGCGATCTTCGCCAAGCTCGCGCAGAAGCTTGATGAGAAGGAACAGGGCCTCTGAGGGTTTCAGCCGCGCGCCGCGGCCGTTGCGCTATGGTGCTGGTTCGGGGAACCCCGGTGTCTTCTCGAATGTAATAGAGGGCCGTTAAGGCGGCTCCGCGATCTGGAGGTTGCTTCTTCGTGCTTGAATTGCTGTTAATTATCGGCCCCATTCTCGTTATTTTCCTGATCGCGCTGGCTATTGATGCTCGGGTAACGAGGAACCTCGAGAGAAAGGCTGCCGAAGCGGCGGCGTGGGCCGCACAGGCCTACGGAGCTGGTTGGGATCCTCGAGGCGCACTGAGCTTCTATAAACCGCGTCGCGGCTCGAAGGTGGTGCGTTCCTGCGTCATTTTGGGATTCGTTATCCTGGGAAGCGTCGTCTATTTGCCGCTGTTGGCATTCCTGGTAGACCTTGTTGTTTCGGGTGGCGACGCATCAGGATCTTATTATGTCCTTTATGCTATGGGTCTCCTCATGTTCATGGCTCCGCTCGGCCTTCTTGCCTTCCTGTGTGCCTTCATTGCACATCTCGCCGTCAAGGGTGCGGAGCGGAATCAGGGGTACTAAGACTGTTCACGCGCGCGCCGCGGCCGTTGCGCTATGGTGGTGCAAGACATCACCCCAGCGGCGGGCAGTGAAAGGATCAGACATGAGTGAGAGTGAGAGCGGAGCGTCCCCTTCGACGAAGAAGAGTGGAAACTACAAGATTCCGCTCATTCTTGGCGCTATTGGGCTTTTGCTGATGATCAGCCCGTTCTTCTATTCGGCGTACGTCGATGCAACCGTCGGTCGGGGTGGTCCCGATGATGTTTCGTCGGGTTGGGCATTCGTGTGGGCCCTCTACCATCTGACCCCTCCAGGCCTTATTCTTCTCGGTCTCGCCTTCATCATTGGATTTGCGCAGACGCTGTCCTATATCAGCAGTAGCGACAACTAGGAGCCTGTGCGTGGCTGAGCTCGGCAGCGTGAGGTTGCCCCGGCCTCGTCCCCGGTGCGAGCACCCGTGCCTCCCGTCCGGCACAATGGACCCATGATGACCCCCACTGACCCCGCGCGTTACGCGGGCGCCGACCTGCGCTTGGCCGCCGTCGACATGGACGGCACCCTGCTGGACGACGACAAGAACTTCCCGCCCGGCATGGACGAGCTGCTCGACCAGATGGACGCGCGCGGTGTCACCTTCGCGCCCGCGTCCGGCCGCCAGGTGTGGACGCTCATCGACATGTTCCCCGGGCGACCCGGCATGACCGTCATCGGGGAAAATGGCGGGATCGTCATGCGCGACGGCGTCGAGGTCTCCTCCCACCCGGTGGACACCCCCACGGTGCGCGAGGTCATCCGCCTCGTCCGTGAGGCCACCTCGGGTCCGGATGGGATCGACGGCGGCCTGGTCATGTGCGGCAAGCAATTCGCCTACGTCGAGCGCACCGACGACCGCTTCGTCGACGGCGTTCTGCCCTACTACCACCGCACCAAGCGCGTGGATGACCAGATCGCCATCATCGACGCCATTGAGGCCGGCGAGATCGACGACGCGATCGTCAAGCTCGCTGTTTTCGTCCTCGGCCCGGTTGAGGCGCTCGCGGAGGCCACCCTGGCCAGCTTCGCCGACACACACCAGTACGCGATTTCCGGCGCGAACTGGGCGGACCTGCAGATACGAGGCGTTGACAAGGGCAGCGCCGTACGCGACCTGCAGCGTTTCCTCGGGGTGGATCGTTCCCAGACCGCCGTCTTCGGCGACGCCGGTAACGACCTGTCCATGATGAGCGAGGGGGACCTGTCCTTCGCGATGGCCAACGCCTCGCAGGACGTCGTCGATGCCTCGCGCTTCGTCGCCCCCTCGAACAACGAGGCCGGGGTTGCGCAGGTGCTGCGCACCCTCCTCGGGTAACGGCCTTGCGTGACGCATAGGAGTAGTGAGATGAGTACGTCTTCCCCTCAGCAGCCTGAGCAACAGCCTTCGGGACCCTACGCGCCCGCACAGCCCACGTCCGAGAGCTACCTGGTCGCCCCGCAGGGATTCGCTCCGGGTTCTGTGCCCGTGACTCAAGGGGCTGTAACTCAGAAGGTGAATCGAGCGTCGATCATCTTGGGTGTTGTCGGGTGGGCCCTCATTGGCCTGACGATACTGGTCATGTGGCTTGCTATCCGAGCCAGCGCATCCGATCCCGACCCGAGTGGCAAGGAAGCGATCGGATTCTTGCCGCTCTTTGCGCTAATGTTTATCGGCCCCGTGAACCTCGCCGGTGGTGTTATTGGGATTGTTGGGGCAGTGGGGAAGCCGAAGACGCGGAAGCTCAACTGGCTGGGAATCCTCCTGAACGCGAGCCCATACGTCATTTTCACCGCCTTCATGACCGTTCTGATGTTGTTCATGTAGGTCACTGAAGCGTCGGATGGAGATAGTGATGAATGATCACAGCGGTCCCGCACCTGTGCCCAACAAGCGAGTGTTGCGAACGATGCACAGGTTGTCCTTGGCCTGCGCACTCGCGGGACTTGCCGTGATCATCGGGGGTTTCATCGTCCTGTCGACCTCGGTTTTTGACGAGATGAGGGCCGACGCTAACCTCGTCATTCCCGGCGAGTTTGCGGTTATGAGCGACGGCGAGTTTGTCCGTTCCCTCCTGCCCGCAGCCGTCGTGGCGGGGATCGTTCATCTGGTGGGTGTTGTCGCCGGGCTGATGGGACGAACGCGCGCCGAGGATCGGAGGGAGCTCGCGCGCTGCGCGCTCGGAGTGGGTGCGAATGCTTTCTTCCTTGGCTGCGCCGGCATCACCCCCGTCGTTGGCTTGGTCCCCGATCCGCGGGCGCTCGTGCCCCTCCTCGTTGTGTGCGGCGCTGCGGTCCTGTCCATGTGTGTTTCCTTGTTTGAGCGCTTCTTCAGCAGTGCGGGTGCGACATCGGTGGGGCTGGGAGTCGCAGGCTTGCTGACAATGGGTGAAGCGTTGCTCATCGGTCTGTATGCGGTCCTCAAGGATTTCGCTACGACATCGGAGGATCCGTTCTTGCCCGGCCTCACCGTCATCATTGTTTGCCTCTACGCGGGCGTCCCGGTGGGTATCGCCCAGCTGACGGGCTTGATCAAGGGAATACGGGCGCGTCAGAACGCCGACAGTGCGGCCGAGCGGACGCTCGCTACGTGGGGAATAGTCCTGAATGTGCCCCTGTGCTGGTGCGTGCTTTTCCTCCCCCTGGTGGTTCTTGCCGCAATCTCGTAGAGCGCTATCCCCAGCTCGTTCCTCCTTGCGTTAACACCCTCTCTCCATTAATCTCAATTCTTGAAATACTTTTGGAGGGAGGGGGCATGGAGGCTCCGGATCATGAACGTGGCGGGGTACAGCCGTATCCCGGCACGCCCCGCAAAAGGTGGACGCCCCTCAGATGTGGTGCCGGTGCCTGGATTGTCACTGCGATCTCCATCGCCGCTGTGATCATCGTCGAGGTAGTCGTCCTGCTCCACCCAGACTTCCATCAGGTTGACGGCATCGTCTACAACCGTGTCATTGCGATGATCGGCGGCGGCCTCACCACTTGTCTGAGTCTCACAGGCCTCGTCATCGCCAGGGCAGAGCTGGGTGAATCAGATGTGTCGAGCGAACAGCGCAGCGCGAGCCTGTGCGGAGTGGTCCTGTGCCTGAGTCCCGTCCTCGTTATTGTCGGGGCCTACAGCGTGCTGGGACCAGGCGTCGCCGAGTGGCTATTCGGATGGAAATAACACCTTTCCGCGACGAAGGAGGCGACCGATGAGTGCGCCGAATGATGTTCCTGCGCAGAGTGCCGCGGCGCAGCCTGTGACCTACCCTCAGTTCGTGGCCGGCGTCGCTCCCGGAGGCGATGTTCATCAAGCACGTACGCTCGCGCGCAGACGCGTTACGTGGGTGCTGTCGCTGGTGGCTGGCCTCGGTGGTTGGGTCGTGATCCTCCTGAGCATTGTCCTCACGGTCATCTATTTCATCGAAACGGCAAACTCGGACGATATAGCGGTCAAATACGGACTCGGCGGCGGTTTGATCTGGATATTCGCCTTGTTAGCCCTTTTTGTCATCAATGTCCTCGGGGCGCTCTTCGGTCTCATCGAGTTGTTGCGGTGCAACGACGTTAAGGAAGTGAGACGAGCGCTCTACGTCCTCCTGCTCAACGTGTTGCCGTGGATCATCCTCGGGGTGCTGTACTGGGTGTACGTGCCTGACTGAGAGAGCCGCTCCCCGGCCTTGCCGCCATCGCCCTCTTCATCTACCTGGTGGACGCGGGGGTCATCGACTGGATCAAAGGGTAGTTATCAGGTCGCAAGTGAAGATGCACGCGTGCATGCTTGAAAGGACAGATGAATGAGCGACTCCAACGACATTCCCGCGCCGAGCACCCTTTCGGTGCCCACCGTTGCCGATGACGGTACGCGCGCGGCAGCGTCCGCCGGCAGCGCGTCCGTTGCCCCGCCGCCCGTGCGCAGGCGAAGCACGTGGACCCTCTCCATGGTGTGCGGCGTCGGCGGCTGGCTTTTCATCGCCGGTACGATCGTCTTGGGTGTCTGCTACACCTTCATGGCCGCGAATGACGATGACGCTGCGCTGCGAGAATACGGCTTCGGCTATGCCATTGGCCTCATGCTGCTCCTGCTCTTCATCATCAACGTTATCGGTGCCCTCATCGGTTTCGTCGACCTCCTTCGGTATCGCACCCGCAGAGAAGTCATACAGAGCTGCCTCGCTCTCTTCCTCAATCTGTTGCCGTGGATGATCGTCGTCACCTGGGTGTGGATGGTGTAGTCCCGTGACGTGAGGAGGCCTCGAGCCTCGTCGGCCTCGTCATCGAGGGCCTGTTACCGCCATGGGAGGTTCCGACTCTCTCTCGTTTAGGATTGTCATGGTCGCCCGAATGGGCGCGACGGTCAACCAACGAAGGATCAACGATGACGATGCCCAATCCTGTCGGCTCGGGGATGCCCGACTACTCCGGCAGTGTGCCGGGTAATCCAGGCACGGTGCCTGCCTACCGCGGTACCGTGCCTGCCTACCCCGGTATCGTGCCAGGCAACCCCTACGCCGACATGCAGCCGGCGCCGGAATTTGCTGCTGCGCCCAGCAAAGCCCTCGGCGTGACCTCCATGTGTCTCGGAGTCATTGGGCTTCTCATCTGCGTTGGCGGGCTGTTCTTTGGAGCCTATATCTCGTTCGACGCGCACGACTCCTATGAGAGGGCTATGGCTCCGCTCGCCTTCATATTTGGCGCCATCATGATCTACATCCCGGGCGCGATCATGAACATCGTTGGTCTCATCCTCGGCGTGACTGGGCGCAAGCGGGTGCAGGATTCTCGTCACGACACGGTATTTAAGGTCGGGATTTGGATGAATGTCATCCCGATGATCCTGTTCCTGGCTGCTGTTACGCTCACCTTCCTCTTTGCGATGGCGCACTAACCCATCCGGAATGCCGCCGTTAGATGGCCACCAACGATTGGAGGAATAACAGTGACAGCCCCATATTCGAATGGCCCTGGCCCGAACGGGTATCCGGTGCAGGGGCCTCAGCAGCCCTCCGTGCCGGGAGGCAGCCGAGGAAAGGCCCTCGGTGCAGCGTGTCGCGGATTCGGGATCACCGGACTTGTTGTCTTCGCATTGGTCATCCTCGGGACGCTGGTGTACGTGCTGATTCCCAGGGGTGAGCACGGGCTGGACCTGGCTCCGATTGCCTTCATCTTCATGGCCGGATTCTTCTCTATCCCCGTCGTCGTGGTGAACATTATCGGTCTGGTCCTCGGTATCATTGCGCTCCAGAAGACGAAGAATCCCACCGAGCGCGGCTACATCGCCCGAGGCCTGCTCATGAACGCTGCACCGCTCACGATTGTCGGCCTCGTCGTTCTCCTGATCCTCTTGATCTACGGGTTCTTCTATCTCATCTCGCTGTTCTAAGATCGTCTAATCCGATGACCTCTGCTCCTACCCCATCGACCCCCAAGGAACACCTGTGACAACACCGAATCCCCAGGTCCCCGACCCGAACGCTGTGGCGGGGTACAACCCCCAGCAGGTGCCCGGCCCCCAGCAGGTTCCGGCTCCCCCTCAGGTGGAGTATGCGCCGGTGGAAGCCATGCAACCCGACATGCAGCAGAGTTGGGGGCAGATGCCCGTGGAGGCCGGGATGCAAGCGGGCTTCCCGCAGCCAGGGCCTGGGGTCTACGGACCTGCGGTGCCTGCTCGTCGTCGCACGTCATACAAGCTGGCGGTCATTTTGCTTGTAGTTGGCTTGTTATTTGCGGTTTCGCCCTTCCTTGCCGAGGGGTTCATTGGGCTCATTCCCGGCGATCATGGCGATGGTGGAGACGGCTTGTTATGGCTCGGAGTCATCATGTTGTTCTACCTCACGCCGCTCGGCCTCATCCTGATCCTGATCTCCGCCATCGTAGCGATTGTGGTTGCTGCGATGAACTCATCCTCAAAGAGCTGATCCCGAGAGACGATAGACCCCGCGTCGAACCACCAAACGGCGGCGACGCGGGGTCTTTTCTGTCCTACTTGGCGTGGTAGTGGGGGCTGGTGCCCAGGTGGATCTGTACACCGGCGTCTGGGTCGTTGATGACGCTTTCGTCGGTTCCGCGGTAGGTGTAGGAGTCGTCGAATGCGATGTTGCGGGGGTTGACGAGTCCGCCCATGTACTGCTGGATTTCGTCCACGGTGGGACCCCTGTGCATGGTGGGGTCCATCAACGGGTTCTCGTCGGGGTACTGGGACGGATCGGTGTTCATCATGGCGCCCAGGTCCGCAACCCCGTACCCCGTGTACTTGTTCCAGCGACCCTCGTTGTTCAACGCTGTCTTGGTCATCAGTTGGAGGAGTTGGTTGCCGGTGGCGTTAGGCCACTTCTGCTTGGCTAGGGCCAGGAAACCTGCGATGAGGGGCGTGGACACGGACGTGCCTTCAGTGGACGCTTTGTTCCCTGTTTCGTAGTTGCGGAGCACGATTGGGCCCCCCACTGCTGCGATGCTGGTTCCTTGTCCCCACGAGGAGTAGGGGGCTACCTTTCCTGTGGTGTCGATGGCACCGACGCCGACGACGCCGGACCACTTTGCAAGGCCGGCGTCCGTTTCGTCTTTTGCATCATTGCCCATGGGGGGGACAACGATGACGCCGAGGGCATCGGCTCGGGCGATCGCCCACTTGGTTGACTCGTCGAGATCTTCGTCGGAAGTCGAGATGCTGATGATCTGGGCGCCGTCACTGATGGCTCGATTGATGAGAGATTTGTTTTCTTCGATGCCATGACCATTGCGCACTGCGCACTCGGCAACGGCGTCATCGCCGTCATCATCGAATCCGGTTTGGTAGGTCAGGAGTGTTGCGTCGGGTGCGACTCCGTACTCTTTGGAGACCAGGAGCGAGGCCATGGCCGTACCGTGGCTCTGGGAATACGGGCTTGAGTGAACGGTACACGGGCTCTTGTCGACGATGGTGGCGCCGGCCAGTTCGGGGGCAGTGGTGTCGACCTTGCCATCGATGAGGGCGATGGTGACGCCCTTGCCGGTGTAGCCCTTGGCCCGCGCCTGATCGAGATGGTAGTAGGCGAAATGTGGCTGCTCGGCCGCCGTGATCGGGTCGGCGGCTTGCGCGGGCGCGGTGGGCAGGGCGATGGCCCCGGCCGCCAGGGCCAGGGTCATCGCACACGCACCCGCAAGGCGCAGCCGCCGACGTCTCGTTGGGTCAGTCGTCATTTGGCGTGGTAGCGGGGGCTGGTGCCCAGGTGAATTGGTGTGGGGACATCCGTGTCTTTCAGGATGCTTTCGACGAGGCCGCGGTAGGTGTAGGTGGAGTCTCCAGCGATGTCTCGGGGGTCGGCGAGGCCGGCGAGGTACTGCTGGGATTCCTCGTTGGTGGGGCCGAGGCGGTCGTTGCCCTTGTCCATGATCGGGTTCTCGTCGGGGTACTGGGACGGATCGGTGTTGACCATGGCTCCGGGGTCTGCTCCGCCGTATCCGATGTACTTGTTCCACCCGCTTTGATCGGTTCGGGCTGTGTGCGTGAGCAGTTGGAGGAGTTGGTTGCTGGTGGCGTTGGGCCACTTCTGTTTGGCTAGGGCCAGGAAGCCGGCGACCAGGGGTGTGGCGTTGGAGGTGCCTCTCGTGCTGATGTTGGTGTTGTTCTCGTAGTTGTGGGCAATCATGGGGCCTCCCACAGCAGCAACGGTCACTCCCTTACCCCACGAGGAGTATTCGGCGCGCTTGCCGGAGGTGTCGATGGCGCTGACGCTGACCACCCCGGACCACTTGCCAAAGGTGTCAATAGTATCTTCCTCGTTGTCGTTTCCTGCGCCGCTCACCACGATGACACCCAGCGCGTTGGCGCGGGCGATTGCCCACTTCACCGCGTCACTCGTGTCACCACTTGTTGCAGAGATGCTGATGATTTGTGCGCCGTCGGTGATGGCCTGATTGATCAGCCACTCGGGCTCGTAGAGACTGTTGCCGTGGTGGCCTCGGCAATCGGACTCCGCCTTGTCTCCGTCCTTGGGGAAGGAGGTTCGGTAGGCAAGGAGTGTTGCGTCGGGGGCGACGCCGTACTCTTTGGAGACCAGGAGCGAGGCCATGGCCGTGCCGTGGCTCTTGGAGTTGGCCCCCGATGTGACGGTGCACGGTGTTTTGTCGATGATGGTGGCGCCTGCCAGCTCGGGTGCGCTGGTGTCGACCTCGCCGTCGATGAGGGCGATGGTCACGCCCTTGCCGGTGTAGCCCTTGGCGCGCGCCTGATCGAGATGGTAGTAGGCGAAGTGAGGCTGCTCGGCCGCCGTGATCGGGTCGGCGGCGTGAGCGGGAGCGGCGGGCAG
>JVKM01000040.1 GCA_001072465.1 Xylanimonas cellulosilytica
AGTAGCGTCCCGCATAGTGGTGTAACCGTGTGGTGGTCGGCTCGTTTGATATGGGTGCGGTCACCGTGTGATCCTTCGAGAAAGCTCTCTACTTCTGACTCGAAACGATTTGGAGGCACAACGATGACCGCTCCTCATATTATCGACCCTGCTGGCATGCTTGGCCAGGCGTTGTCCCAGGCATCCCCAGATCTGATGCGTTCCTTACTTCAGCACATGATCAACGCGTTGCTATCAGCGGACGCTGATGCCGTGTGCGGGGCCCAGTGGGGCCAACAAGATCCGCAGCGTCACACCCAGCGCAATGGGTATCGCCACCGGCCCCTGGACACCAGGGTCGGCACCATTGACGTGGCGATCCCCAAACTGCGCTCAGGCACCTACTTTCCAGAATGGTTGCTGCAACGCCGCAAACGCTCCGAAAGCGCCTTGATCACAGTGGTCGCTGACTGCTACCTAGCAGGAGTATCCACGCGCCGCATGGACAAGCTCGTCAAAACCCTGGGGATCACAGGACTGTCCAAGTCCCAGGTCTCACGGATGGCAACAGACCTAGACGAACACGTCGATCAGTTCCGCAACCGTCCCCTCCACGATGCCGGGCCTTTCACCTTCGTCGCCGCTGACGCGCTCACCATGAAAGTACGCGAAGGAGGCCGCGTCGTCTCGTGCGCGGTCCTGGTTGCCACCGGAGTCAACAATGACGGACACCGAGAAGTGCTGGGGGTACGCGTATCTACCAGTGAGACCGCTCCAGCCTGGAAGGAGTTCTTCTCTGACCTGGTCGCCCGGGGCCTGACCGGCGTGCGCCTGGTGACCAGTGACGCCCATCTGGGCCTGGTTGAAGCCATCGCCGCCAACCTGCCCGGAGCCACCTGGCAACGATGCCGCACCCACTACGCCGCTAATCTCATGTCGGTCACCCCCAAAGCACTATGGCCCGCCGTCAAAGCGATGCTGCACTCGGTGTACGACCAGCCCGACGCCGCATCGGTCAACGCTCAATACGACCGGCTCTTGGACTACGTGCACGACAAGCTCCCCGCCGTGTGTGATCACCTCGATCAAGCCAGGGCAGACGTCCTTGCGTTCGCGTCCTTCCCCACCGGGGTGTGGACCCAGATCTGGTCCAATAACCCCAATGAGCGCCTCAACCGCGAAATCCGCCGACGCACCGACACCGTGGGAATCTTCCCCAACCGCCACGCAATCATCCGCCTCGTCGGAGCCGTCCTCGCCGAACAAAACGACGAATGGGCCGAAGGCCGACGCTACCTCAGCCTCGACATCCTCACCAGATCACGACTCACACCACAACCCACCCAACAGGAGGACACCCCACTCCAACTCAGCGCATAACCCAACCCGAAGGACACAAAACGATTACACCACTCCACAGGACTTGACCACCGGAGACGGAGCACGCGCCAGCAAAGGCGATGACGGTTTCACCCGAGTCACCGACGGAACCGGGGGCAGCGGCGGGGCCTGGCCGGGCTTCGAGACGACGCGCCGGGCGAAGCTCGCGGGCGGGCCGCCGCCCACCGGCACACACAGCGGCCGGGCCCGACGGCGCCCGGAACACCAGCGGCGCCACGAACAACAGCCACACGAACGCCCGGGTACGCCAAAGGGGCGGGTACCGAGGTACCCGCCCCTCACTCAGCCATTGCCTCGTCGAGGCTCAGGCCGATTGACCATCAGTCCTGGCGACGGCGACGCATCCACAGGAACATGCCGCCAACGACGGCCGCTCCCAGGCCAGCCCCGCCGATCCGACCATCGAAGCCCGTGCGCGCAAGACGCTGAGCCACACCGGTATTCGGATCGGTGGCCGGAGCCTCGGGCGCGACGTAACCGAAGTTCACGCCGGTGACCTTCTGGTTGTCGTACCCCAGCGTGATGTCACCGGACATGGAGTCGGCGATGCCGTCCGGGTCCTCGGTCTGGTCCAGGCCAGCCAGGTCACCGTCAGTGTGAACCTTCACGCGGTAGGTGCCGGAAGGCAGCTTCTCGAAGGAGTAGTCGCCATCCTTATCGGTCTTGGTCGTACCGATAACCTTGCCATCCTTGTCGAGCAGGTCGACCGTCACGCCGGAGAAAGTCTCCTCACCGTTCGTGTAGGACTTCGAGCGATCGGAGTCACGGTAGACGCGACCAGCGATCGAGAAGTCGGGCACGTAGCCGAAGTTGACCTTTTCCTGCAGGGGATGCTCACGGTTCATCGTGTACACCGCGGAGGTGTCGTCGACGGTGGCGTCGGGGTCCTCGGTCTGGTCGTAGTCCTTGATGGACGAGGAGCGCACGACCTTGACGGTGTACTTGCCGTCGGGCAGGTGCTGGAAGGCGTAGTTGCCGTCCGCGTCGGTGTCGAGGGTCTGGATGACCTTGCCGTTCTCGTCGAGGAGCTGGACGCTCACGCGCTCGAGGCCAGGCTCGTCACCATTGATCGTCTTGTCACGGTTGTCGTCGCGGTAGACGGTGCCCTTGATGGTGTTGTTCG
>JVKM01000041.1 GCA_001072465.1 Xylanimonas cellulosilytica
GGTGTGAGTCGTGATCTGGTGAGGATGTCGAGGCTGAGGTAGCGTCGGCCTTCGGCCCATTCGTCGTTTTGTTCGGCGAGGACGGCTCCGACGAGGCGGATGATTGCGTGGCGGTTGGGGAAGATTCCCACGGTGTCGGTGCGTCGGCGGATTTCGCGGTTGAGGCGCTCATTGGGGTTATTGGACCAGATCTGGGTCCACACCCCGGTGGGGAAGGACGCGAACGCAAGGACGTCTGCCCTGGCTTGATCGAGGTGATCACACACGGCGGGGAGCTTGTCGTGCACGTAGTCCAAGAGCCGGTCGTATTGAGCGTTGACCGATGCGGCGTCGGGCTGGTCGTACACCGAGTGCAGCATCGCTTTGACGGCGGGCCATAGTGCTTTGGGGGTGACCGACATGAGATTAGCGGCGTAGTGGGTGCGGCATCGTTGCCAGGTGGCTCCGGGCAGGTTGGCGGCGATGGCTTCAACCAGGCCCAGATGGGCGTCACTGGTCACCAGGCGCACGCCGGTCAGGCCCCGGGCGACCAGGTCAGAGAAGAACTCCTTCCAGGCTGGAGCGGTCTCACTGGTAGATACGCGTACCCCCAGCACTTCTCGGTGTCCGTCATTGTTGACTCCGGTGGCAACCAGGACCGCGCACGAGACGACGCGGCCTCCTTCGCGTACTTTCATGGTGAGCGCGTCAGCGGCGACGAAGGTGAAAGGCCCGGCATCGTGGAGGGGACGGTTGCGGAACTGATCGACGTGTTCGTCTAGGTCTGTTGCCATCCGTGAGACCTGGGACTTGGACAGTCCTGTGATCCCCAGGGTTTTGACGAGCTTGTCCATGCGGCGCGTGGATACTCCTGCTAGGTAGCAGTCAGCGACCACTGTGATCAAGGCGCTTTCGGAGCGTTTGCGGCGTTGCAGCAACCATTCTGGAAAGTAGGTGCCTGAGCGCAGTTTGGGGATCGCCACGTCAATGGTGCCGACCCTGGTGTCCAGGGGCCGGTGGCGATACCCATTGCGCTGGGTGTGACGCTGCGGATCTTGTTGGCCCCACTGG
Source organism: Xylanimonas cellulosilytica (assembly GCA_001072465.1). Classification (GTDB taxonomy): domain Bacteria; phylum Actinomycetota; class Actinomycetes; order Actinomycetales; family Actinomycetaceae; genus Pauljensenia. Next base: position 1,051 of record JVKM01000041.1, read on the forward strand.
GCCCCGCACACGGCATCAGCGTCCGCTGATAGCAACGCGTTGATCATGTGCTGAAGTAAGGAACGCATCAGATCTGGGGATGCCTGGGACAACGCCTGGCCAAGCATGCCAGCAGGGTCGATAATATGAGGAGCGGTCATCGTTGTGCCTCCAAATCGTTTCGAGTCAGAAGTAGAGAGCTTTCTCGAAGGATCACACGGTGACCGCACCCATATCAAACGAGCCGACCACCACACGGTTACACCACTATGCGGGACGCTACTACATTCGCATGCAATTCCCCCAGTGCAAGAATCAACGCAGGCCCAAAAACCGCAGAGTATCAACGATCCGATTACAGGATCTGAAATACAGTCCGGGGAATTGCATGCGACATTGATTGCGGACCAGGTGGAGGGGCCTGGCCGGGCTTCGAGCCGACGTGCAAGCCACACATCAGCGACCAGGCGCCACTGGTGTGGAGGGCGCCGGAGGGTCCGGAGGGCACGGGCGGGCTTCGAGATCGACCACTCCGAGCGAAGCTCGCGTGTGGCGATCTCGCGGGCGGCCGGGGCCTCCGGCGCCCGGAACAGCCGTGGGGCCACAAACAACAAGCTCAATCGCGAATTCCGGCTGCGCCGCCGGCGCGGACGACGAGCGGGCGGGCAGGCCACGCGGCGGCCGGAGATCTGGCGGGGCCACAAGCACCAGTGAAAAAGCTAGAACTCCTCGTAGTACTCCGGGTTCTGGTCGGCCTGGCGGCCGTCGGGGCGGCCAAGCGCACTGATCGCCGCCATCTGCTCGGAAGACAGCGAGAACGAGAAGATGTCGAGGTTTTCGCGCTGGCGCTCGGGGTTACCGGACTTGGGCAGGGGCAGGGCGCCCAGCTGGTAGTGCCAGCGCAGGATGAGGCGCGACGGGGACACGCCCACTTCGGAGGCAAGGGAGACAATCGCGGGGTCTTCGACGATGCGCCACTTGCGGCCTAGGGGACTCCACGATTCGGTGAGCACGCCGACCTGCGCGTGATATTCCAGCGCGGCGGCCTGCGGGAAGTAGGGGTGCAGCTCGATCTGGTTGACGCTCGGGTACTCGCCGGTCTCGGCGTGCACGCGCTCAAGGTGCTCGGGCAGGAAGTTGCACACGCCGACGGAGCGGATCAGGCCGCGGTCGCGGGCGTCCAGCAGGGCCTGGAAGGCCTCGACGTAGAGACCACGCTTGGGGTTGGGCCAGTGGATCAGGTACATGTCCCAGTATTCCAGGCCCGCGCGCATGAGGGATTCTTCGAGGGTGTAGACGGCCTCGTCGTAGCGCTGGTGGCGCCCGGGAAGCTTGGAGACGAGGCGGAGTTCCTCGCGGGGGATGCCGCAGCGGCGCACCGCCGCCCCGAGGGCACCCTCGTTCTCGTAGCTGAAGGCGCTATCGAGCATGCGATACCCGGCCTCGATGCCCGACACCATGGAGGCTACGCCCGAGGCCCCGCGCAGGTTGTAGGTGCCCAGCGCGATCGCGGGAACGTCCAGACCGTCGTTCAGGGTGTATGCGGGGATCTCACTCATGCCTCAAGCGTAGGCCACGCCACGCGCGGCGTTCTACCATTGGAGTATGGCACAGCTTGAATTGGACGAGGTCCACGCGAACGCGGTGGATTATCAGCATTTCCTCCTTGATTCTCCTTCCCCCTATCACGCCGCCGAGGTCGTGGCGCAGCGCCTGGTGGACGCCGGCTTTACGCGCGTCGACGAGAAGGGCGCGTGGGACGCGTCCCCGGGCGGTCACGTGATGGTGCGCGGTGGCGCGGTGGCCGCGTGGTTTGTCCCCGAGACGGTTTCCGACGACGCGGGCTTCCGCATCGTGGGCGCGCATACGGATTCACCGGCGTTCTCGGTGAAGCCGTCGGTGCAGTCGACGACGCCGGATGGCTGGGGCCAGATTGACGTCGAGGTGTACGGCGGCATGATGTGGAACTCGTGGCTGGATCGTGAGCTGACGCTGGCGGGCCGCCTGGTCCTGAATAGTGGCGAGGTCATCCTGGCCCGCACGGGCCCGATCGCTCGCATCCCGCAGCTGGCGATCCACCTGGATCGCGACGTGAATCCGGGCGGTCTGAAGCTGGATCCGCAGAAGCACCTGCACCCGGTGTGGACGGTGGATAACCCGTACGGCAACGTGCTGGAGTACGTGGCGCGCACGGCGGGCCTGGATGACGCCTCGCAGGTCGCGGCGTTCGACCTGATCCTCACCCCCAGCCAGGGGCCGGGCTTCTTCGGTGACAAGGGCCAGTTCATCGCGGCCTCGCGCCAGGACAACCTGTCGAGCGTGCACCCGGGCCTGGTGGCCTTGGAGCGCCTGGCCGCACAGGGCACGCCCGCGGGCGGCGATGTCACGGTGTTCATGTGCTTCGATCACGAGGAGGTGGGCTCGGAGTCCCGCACGGGTGCGGCCGGCCCGATTCTGGAGACGGTGTTGCGCCGCACGGCGAAGGCGCTGGGCCGCGACGAGGACGGTTTCGAGCGGATGCTCGCTGCCTCGTCGTGCGTGAGCGCGGACGCGGCGCATTCGGTGCACCCGAACTACGCGGGGCACCACGATCCGGATAACCGTCCGGTGATGGGCCGCGGCCCGATTATCAAGATCAACTCGAAGCAGCGTTACGCGACGGACGGCGAGGGCATCGCCCTGTGGAATCGTGCGTGCGCAGCGGCGGGCGTTGCGTCGCAGAACTTCGTGGGTAACAACGCGATGCCGTGCGGGACGACGATCGGCCCGATCACGGCGACCCGTCTGGGGATCCTGACGGTGGACGTGGGCGTGGGCCTGTTGTCGATGCACTCGGCGCGCGAGATGAGCCACGTGGATGATCTCCTCGACCTCGCCCGGGTGCTCGCGGCGTACTGGCAGGGCGCCTGACGCCCGGGGCGCCCGCGCGCGGTGAGCCCGAAGGGTGAAGCCGTGCGCGCGGCACCCGCACCAGGGAGCCTGACGCCTGAGCGCATAGAGCAACCCCGGCCTCGTCGATCGTGACGAGGCCGGGGTTGCTTTCGTCTATCGGGCGCGCTCAGAGAGCGGCGACCGCGGTGACGGTGACGGGCACGTTGCCGCGCGTGGCCTTGGAGTAGGGGCACAGCTGGTGGGCGCGGTCGACGAGGGCCTGGGCCCGGTCGAGTTCGACGCCGGGGATAAAGACCTGGATGTCGGCGGTGAGGGCGAAGGAGTCGCCCTCGGGGCCGAGGCCGATCGTAGTGCGCACGACGGAGTCCGTGGTGTCGATGCCCAGTTCCTTGGCGGCCAGGCCCATGGCACCCTGGAAGCAGGCGCCGTAGCCCATGGCGAAGAGGGCTTCGGGGTTGGGGCCGTCGCCGGGGCCGCCCAGTTCCTTGGGCATGCGCATGACGTGGCTGATGCCGAGCGCGGGGACGGAGGAGGTGCCGGCGCGACCACCGGTGGAGTCGGCGGTGACGGTGTAAACGATTTCGTTAGGTGTATCCATGCACCCATTCCACCACTAGGACTTCAGTCCCGCAAGGGGTTTGACAGAAACACAAGCCTTTTCGCGCGCACCTCGACGAGGCAGGGGCGTGCCCCACGGGTCACGCAGCGTCAGGCGGTGAGGAAGTCCGCGTCGGGGCGGGCGCTCAGCGCCTTGGCGACGGCGCGGCGGAAGCGGTCATTCATGGGAGGGAGCTGGTCACCGCGGAAGAACGCGGTCTCGCTGTTTTCGCCATCGGCGGGATTGGGCTCGCCACTCACCCACTCGGCAGCGAAGGCGACGTCCAGGTAGGTGGTGACGTCTCCGTTGTAGTAGGTGACGGGTCCGACGACCTCGACGGAGAGGAGGCGGCGCACCTCGATGCGCACGTCGGCTTCCTCCAAGGCCTCGCGCGCCGCGGCGATCGCGGGCTCCTCGCCGGGGTCAACGATGCCGGTCACGGGAGTCCATGCGCCGTTGTCAGAGCGGCGCACGCAGAGGATCTCGACGGCCTCGGGAGCAATTGGGTACTCCCAGTCGATCGCCGCCTGGCCCGGGGCAGGACGCAGGATAACGACGGTCGTGCCGGGCATCCACAGGGGCGCATGGCCGACGTGGCGGCGCAGTTCGAGGACGAAGTCGGGGGTAGCCATAGCCCTAGTCTACGGCGCTCACAGGAAGGAGGTGATGAGCGGCAGGAGCAGGATCTTGACGATAATCGCGAACGCGAAGAGGGTCGCGTAGGCGGCCTCGATGCGCTCGTCGGTGACGCGGGCGTCGGCGGCCTGCAGGACTGCCGGCTGGCCGAGGAAGCCCGCAATGCCGCCCGCGGCACGCGCGGAGGACAGACCAATGAACTTCGCACCGAGGGCCTGGATGACGCAGCACACGACAACCATGACGGCGGCGAGGAGCGCGGCGCGCCAACCCTCAGGGCTGCCGAGTAGGCTCGCGAACTGCGGTCCTGCATTCAGTCCGAGGGCCGCGAGGAACAGCATGAGGCCGATCTGTCGGATCGTCAGGTTCGCGGCGGCGGGCAGGGTCCACACGAGCGGTCCGGTGCGGCGCAGTGCGCCGAGCAGCATGCCGACGATCAGGGGGCCGGCGGCGGCACCCAGCTGGAAGCCCTGGCCGCCGGGCAGCGGGAAGGAGACGATACCCAGAAGCAGACCGAGGACGAGGCCAATGCCGAACGCCATACCGTCGACTTCGGCGACGCGGCGCTCGGAGTCGCCGAGCCACTCAGCGATATCGTCGAGCTCGTCCGTGGGAACGACGACGGCGACGTGATCGCCGAGCTGCAGGTCGAGGTCGTCGCGGGCCAGGAGGTCCAGGTCACCTCGGCGCACGCGCGTGATGACAGCACCGAAGCGCTTAGTGACATTGAGTTCGGAGACGCTGCGGCCTGCGACATCAGGGTTGGACACGACGATGCGCTCGAAGGCGAGGTCGGAACGGTCGTCCTCAAGGTTGTGGTCGAGGATCTCGCCGACGAGGGGTGCCGTCTCCTTAATCGACGCAGGGTCGCCGACCATGACGACGTGGTCGCCCGGCAGCAGGTCCTCGCCGGGAGCGGTGACGCGGGTGCGCCCGTCACGACGCAGGTAGGACAGGCGCACGCGCTGGTCGCGCCACGCCTCGATGTCGCGCGTGTTGATGTGCTTGGAGACATGAATACTCACGGCCTCCAGGGAGGCCCCAGCGAGGGAAGGCGTGTCCTTGGGGCCGACCCACTTCCTCGTCACGGTGATCGTCACAATGAGAATGCCACCGATGACACCCACCGGGTAGCCGAAGGCGTAGCCGACCGCCGCGTTGGGATCTCCCGTGAGTCGGGTGGCCGTGTCGAGGGCGGGAGCGGCCGTCAGAGCACCCGTGAAGAGACCCGACGTGAGCCCAGAGGACAGGCCGAGGAGGCGGCCTCCCGCGAGCGCGATAAGCGCACCGACGACGCACACGATTGTCGTGAGGGCGAGGAGGTTCGTCTGCTTACGCAAATCTTGGAAGAAGGTGGCACCCGCGGAAATGCCGACGCAGTAGACGAAGAAGGCCAGGCCCATCGGCTGGACGATCGACATGTGGGTGCTGACGACCTCGGGATGCAGGGCCGAGACGGTCAGTCCCACGAAGAGCGCGCCGGCCGCTCCGAAGCGCAGCGGGCCAATCCGGATGGCCCCAATCGCCGCACCCAACGCAACGACGACAAACAGTGCGAGCAGGGGTGAAGACGCGAAAAGAGAGGCCATAGCTTTCAGAGTACCTGTCGCACGTCCGACGTTCCCCACGACTGTCATATTGCCTGCGTTATGAACCTCACGGATTGGTTACACTGGTGCCAGAAACTGAAAGGACGGTCATGCCTCAACCAGCACCCGGATGGTACCCCGACCCCGCAGGAAGCCAGCGCCTTCGCTGGTGGAGCGGCGGCGAGTGGACCGAACAATTCCACGATATGCCGCAGCAGGGAGCCCCTGTCGCGCAGCAAATGCCCGCAGACCAGACGGCGGGGCAGTACATGCCCGCCCAGTCGCAGGCCCCGACCGTTTCCTCCGACCCCTACAATCCGTCGGGCGTTGCCCCGCAGCTGGGTGCCGCTGGAATGGGCCCGCAGGCGGGAGACGCCGCTCCGAAGAGCGGTCGCGGATGGGTCATCGGCGCTATTGTCTCCGTCCTCCTCATGGTCGTTTTCTTCGGCACGATGGTGTACGCGGGCATACAGCTGCGCGCTCAGAACGTCGAGTGGCGCGACGTGCAGGACCAGCGCAACTCCACAAAGATCAGCCTCGACCACAAGCAGGATGAACTCGACAAGGTGAAGAAAGAACTCGAGGAGGCACAGAAGTGAGCAACGGATTCCAGCCCCCGGCGAAGAAGCCCTCAGCCGCTCCTAAGATCGCAACGATCATCTGCTCGGTTCTTGCCGTCATCTTCCTCCTTGTCAGCGCCACCATGTATGTCAGCGCTCGCTCGAAGGCGCAGGAGATTGACGATATGCGGGCCGAGATCCAGTCTGCGGACGCTAAGACCGTGGAAATCGACAGCGAAATCACGTCCACTAAGGAGCAGATCGCCGAGGCGGGTGCGAAGAAGGACGCGCAGGAGTGGTGCGATGACGTCACCCGCGAGAATTCCGAGCTCGACAAGCTCCGCTCGCAAGGCAACGCTCTCAAGTCGATGAAGCAGCCCACGCGCGATGCTGTCCAAAAACTGTGCCCCGAAAAGAAGTCCTTCGCTGAAGCTTTCGCAAAAGACGCTAAAAAAGGAATGGTCGGTCCCGAGAACATGCAGTGCCTGATCGACGGCAATACCATGAGGTTTAGCGCGACCATCAAGATTGATGCACCCTCGGTCCTCGCGCTTGGCGACATGGATGTTACCGTCGAGGCTTTTGCCGCCGGTCACCCGATCACTGATTCCGACACATCGATCGGCTCGACAGTCGTCACTGTGTCCTCGAGCGGGTCGGGTCCCCTGTCCACAGCCATGCCGATCTCGGGCAATGAGACCGACTGCGCTCTCAAGCCGGTACGCATGTGGCCCACCGGTCTGTAAGCACCGTATTCACAGCTGTCTCCTGACACGAGAGAAGGAATCACGATGAGTGAACCCGCGGAAGGCTGGTACGCCGACCCCAGCGGCGCAAACCAGCTGCGCTGGTGGGACGGCCACGCGTGGACGGACTACGTCGAGCCGTACGAGGCACCGGCGCCCTCTCCTCAGGACGTTGAGGTCGCAGTTCCTGCGGTGGACGAGGCCTTCCCGGCTTCGTCCACCGAGGAGCGGGCCGCCACTTCCGTCGGCACACCTATCCCCATGCCCGAGGCCTCCCTCCCGCAGGAGGCCACCCCGGCCTCGTCGGTAGCGGAGGCACCGGTCGCACCGATTCCGATGCCCGGCTCCCCCGTCGATGAAAAAGACAGCGACGAGGCTGATGCACCCGAGAAGAGCGGAACGCTCAAGTGGGTTCTCGCGTGCGCAACATCGTGGGCGCTCGTCGCGGTGTTCATTACCGTGCTCGTCATTGCCTGGTCGCACCTGGGGGCCAGCGGCCGTATCCAGGAGGATGCGAAGAGCCGCGCCGAGACCGCCCAGAACGAGCTCGACACAGCCCGCTCGACGCTCGAGTCCATCAACCAGCAGCTCCAGGAGGCCACCAAGTGAGCGCTCCCGCACCCCTGCGTGCCGCGACCGTCGCAGGCGCCATTCTCGCCACGGCATTCATCGTCCTCTCAGCCATCGTCGGGGGCATTAACGCGTGGCGCACACATTCTGCATCCACGTACGAGGCACAGGCTGAGCAGGCCCAGTCCGACAAGGCCGCGGTCGATCAGCAGATCACGGAGGCAAAGGCCGCGCTGGATGCCGCCACCGTGCGCAAGGATGCCGAGAGCTGGTGCGACTCGATCACGCGCGAATCCGCCGCGTCGATCCGGGACTCACTCAAGACCTACGATTCCGCAACCCAGGCCACCAAGGACGCGATTCACGAACAGTGCCCGGCGAAGGAGACGCTCGCACAGGTCTACCGCACCAACAAAGACGCGGACTTTTCCATCGCGATGGGCGAATGCACGACCGATCAGGTGACGACCACGGTGAACGGCACCCTCACGCTCAAGGACTCTTCCCAGATCGCGTCGCTGGGCACACTCGATGTCGAGATCAACGGGTTTACCGCGGACAAGGGGAAGAACCCCAGCCCCGGCTCGCCGTACCAGGGCACGACGACGATCACGTTGACGCCCGGGTCGCCCGCCACTTTTACGCTGTCGATTCCCTACGATCCTGGCATGTCCGACAAGACCGAGTGCGGCGCGACGATGACCAGCTGGTGGCCCTCCAACCTGTGATGGGCGATGAATCACGTCACCGCACCAATTCCAATTTTTTCAACTCGCATAGAATTGGGGAGACACAGCGAAAGGAGTCTCCCCGTGAGCACCCCCACCCCCGGCCTGCCTGAAGAAGCGGCTGCCGCCCCCATTCCCCCAGCCGGTCAGGTGCCGGCCGCGCCGAGCCCCGCGATTGCCGCGGCCACGCCGACGTTTACCCCGCTGACTGCCCCGCACCCGCGCGCGACGGGCGGCCAGATCGCCATCGCCGTGATTACGTCGATCCTCGTCGTCCTTTTCGCCTTCACGACCCTAATGGCCGCTGGCATCAACTCCATGAAGAGCAGGGACCTCACCGAGACCCAGGAAGAGCTCAGCACCGTCCAGCAGGAGCTTCAGGAAGCGCAGGAGGCCGCCAAGTGAGTGAGAACAACATCCCCACGCCCGAGGCAACCACCCCGGCTCCCGTGACGGTCGCGACCAAAGCCCCGAAGAGCAAGGGACTCTCGATCTACAACCGCGTCGCGCTCGTCCTCCTCCTCGTCCTCGTCATCGCGACGACCACCCTGTTCACCTTCGCCGTCCAGAAGACGAAGGCGCAGAAGGACATGCAGGCTGAGATCCAGTTGGTCGAGGAACAAAGGGATGCACTCGCCGCCCCGGCGTGGTGCAAGCAGGTGACCCCAGACAACGTCGACAAGATCGGCGAGCTCTACTCCGAGTACGACAGGATGTCCCCGGCTGCTCGAGCTGCCGTCGACGAGAAGTGCAAGGATCGCGTCGAGACCGTCCAGCTGCTGAAGGGCCAGAACGCCAAGGGCGCGTTCAAGGTGGACCCCACCTGTGCGCTAGACGATGCTCAGACCACGGTGCACTGCACCGTCGACATCTCTCCCACCAACGACACGGTGAAGGACAAGCTCGCGCCCTACCCGACGACCGACCTGACGCTGCAGATCTGGTTCGACGATTCGCAGTTCGTTCTCGGCACCCCCGATCACGTCGTCGATGACGTCGCGACTGCGACGATGACGAACGGCGAGAAGGTGACCGTCGAATTCACAACGCCCTTCGATCCGAGCTGGGGCGACAAGTTCGGCGTCAATGTCACGTCGTACTTCCCGAACGCGTGAGTCAGGCACTCTGATCTGACGCGCTGGTCCCGTCGTCCCTTTCCGGGCGGCGGGACCGCGTGTATTCGCGTCCAGCGGGCGTGCGGGATGCATCCCCGCCGACGCCCGCCACGGCCTCGCTCAGGCGCTCAGTAGTGCTCGTGAGAGTCGTATCCGCGCAGCCGATCCAGCTCTCGCCGCTCCTTCTTCGTGGGGCGCCCGCTCCCCTTCTCACGCATAGCGACGGGGATGTGTACGCGCGGACGCTCGGGCGTGCGATCGTCGTAGGCCGTGCGCGCCTGCGGGTAGGACACGCGCTTGTTCAGCAGTACATTGACCCCCAGGATCCGGTCGAAGCCCTCGATGCGCAGGCGCACCTCGTCGCCGACGCGCACCTTGTAGGCAGCCTTGACGGGCTCGCCGTTGACACGCACGTGTCCGGCGCGCACGGCGGCCGTCGCCTGCGACCGCGACTTGAGCTGGCGGGTCGCCCACAGCCACGTATCGACGCGCACGGCCGACGAGGCGAGGGCACCCGCGGGGATGACGACTTCTTCGGGGGTCTCACTCACGCGAGCACCTAGTTGATGCGGCGGATGCGCTTCTGGTGGCGGGGCGTCAGGATAATCGCAACGAGGGCGCACAGGATCGGCATGCCGATCAGCATGCCCAGCAGGGCTCCCCAAGGAACGATGGGGCGCAGCGTCGTCGTCAGCGTCGGGAAGATCCCCGAATTCGCGAAGGTGATGACGGCCAGCACGCCCACAATGAGGCCGGAGAGCACAGCCGTCGGAATCGCGTTGAGCGCGAGCACCACGCCCTGCCACGTGGTGACGTGGCGGCGCATCGAGGGAGCAGCGCCGATCGCGTCGAGGGTGTCGAGGTCCGGGCGCATATCCGAGGAGGACAGCGCCACCACGAGGGCAACCGTCGCCGCAGCCGCGACGACAGCAATCAGGGCGGCAACGTAGGGAAGAACCAGCGACCGCATCGTCGGAGCGATCACCTGGGCCGAGGCACCGGGGACCTGGCGCGCAATCGTCGTCTGGAACGTGGGCGCATCCACCGGATTCACCGGCTTCTCGACGGTGAGGAGCTCACCGAGCGGCACAGCGCGCAGGCCGAGGGCCTCGGAGGCCTGCGGGGATAGAACCATGACGTTGATACGCGTCAGGGGCGAGGCCGGGAAGGTCATCGTCCTTTGCACGTGGGCGTCCGGTAGGTCGTCGTCGGATGCGCCAGCGGCCTTGGCTGCGGCGATTGCCGACATGTCGAGGCTGCGCAGGTCCGCCTGGCCAGCGCCGTTGATTAGCTTCGGATCGGGCACGAGGACGCCACCGGCATTCAGGGTGGCGATCGCTCGGACCATGTCGTCCTCGTTCAGGTAACCGGCCTCGCGCAGGTAGGTGCCGTCGTCGACGATGTAGGCGACGTCGATCTCCGCCATCGTTCCCATGTCGTCGCGCATCGTGAGCGTCGACTTGTCGACGGGGTTCACAGCCTCAACCATGGTCTCCGGGCCGCCTGGGCCACTGTTCCATGCCATCCCGTTCATGATGGCGCTGGAGGTGACCGTGCGCTCCCCATCGACGACCTGCTGGGCCGACTGAAGAAGGTTGCGGGTGCGCGTCACCGAGTCGGTCTTATCGACCGTCGAGAGGAAGACCTGCCCGCGCTGCCCGGCGTGCGGGCGCGAGTTCCAGCCGGCCTCGTTCGACGAGGACAGGGTGATGAGCAGGCCGCAGGCGACGAACACCGTGGTCAGGATCGAGGCCATGGCGGGGAACGTGCGGTGGCCATTACGCACGGCGTCGCGAAGCGCCAGGCGCATGCTCATCGACGCGCGACGATTGGGCGCTCGCCAGCGGGTGAAGATATAGGGGATCGACCCGATGAGGCCGGCCTCGAGTAGACCGACACCAACGACGAGGGCCAGCACCCACCCGCGCCAGGCGGCAATCCCCAGCAGCGGGAGTCCAGCCAGCAGCGCCAGGGGGTAAATCATGCGACGACGCACGAGGCGGGAGGGCTCCCACACGCGCCCACCGATGACCGCGGACGTGTTGATGTGCGACGAGGTGTGCGCCGGCGACACGGACGCCATGAGGGACAGCAGGATCGGCAGGAGCACCGACAGGGCCAGCGGCCACCACGGCACGATACCGATGCCGAGGCCCGACCAGATGCCGATGCCCACCATGCCGCAGGCGGACAGCACGGCGGAGACAAGCCCCGAGTACAGGCCGATGACGAGGCCGTGGGCGATCGTCAAGCGACGACCGTCGGACTGGTCGCCGCCGTTGGCGACGATCATGGCTGCCGTGCGCATGACCGATCGCTGAGCGACGGTGTAGAGCGGCGAGATGAGCAGGATCATCTCGGTGAGGATGAGGAGGATGCCTGCGACCAGCAGAAGGTACTGCCAGGGATTCGTAGTCCGATTGTTGTGGTCGACCTCGTACTGAGCGAACTGGGCAGGCAGAGCCGAAGCGTCCGGCGGATCGGCGAGTACCTGTCGCGACACGACGGAGAATCCCGACTGGTTGATCTGACGAATATGGTCCCAGGTCACCGGAGTCGGGCCGGTGACGAACCAGGCGGTCTGCGTGCGTCCCGCCACCGCGAGACGGTCAATCTCGAGCGTGCCGTCACCGATGATCGCCCGATTCGTACCGGGAATGATCTCGTCAATGACGACGCTTCCCGTGAGGGCCTGAGTGGTGCGATCCTTGGCGACAGTCAGCGACAGCGAGAGCGTATCGCCCACCTCGGCCTTGAGTGCGCGCGCGACGTCGTCCGAAATGACGGCGTGGTTCGCGGCGAGCGCGCCGCTCTTTCCACCCGCATTCACGCGTGGAGCATCCAGCGTGGCCGTCTGGGTGCCTGAATCAACCGTGTAGCCCGTTCCGTCCTGCGTCGTGAGGTGGAGCTGGTAGAGGGTGTCGACGGCGATCAGTTGGTCCCCCGCCGGCACCCAGTCGGTGAGGGTGCTCTGGGTAACCGTCACTTCCTCGTCAGAGGCCGTTTTCGATAGAAAGTCGGCGGTGATATCTTGCTCGATGGCCGTCGACGAGCGGTGCAGGGTGACCGCCTGGACGTCGGAACGGTGGCCGAGCCACGACGCGGCCTGGTAGCGCTGGGAGGTCGTCACGTCCCAGAACGTGATCGCGCCGATCGCGATAATGATCGGCAGCGAGATGAGAAAAACCGCCGTCAGCGTGCGCCCCAGGCTTTGGCGCGCATCACGAGAGGCGATGCGGAGTACTACTCCCCATCGCCTCATTCGTGTGTTGAGTCGACTCATCAGATCCTTGGTGCAGTGTCAGCCAGCAGATCCCTCAGCGAGTCTCCGCGCGAGCGGTCGACGATACGACCGTCGCGGAGGAAGACTGTGCGGTCCGCCCATGCGGCCATTCGGGCCTCATGAGTAACGAGGATACCGGCTGCACCCGCATCAATGTGGTCACGCAACACCAACATGATCTGGTCACTGGTGTGCGAGTCCAGCGCGCCCGTCGGCTCATCCGCAAGAATGACCGAGCGGTTACCCACGAGGCCTCGGGCGATCGCGATGCGCTGACGCTGACCACCCGACAGACGCTCGGGGAAGCGATCCGCGAGCTCGGCGACACCGACCTCTTCGAGGGCAGCCATGGCGGCCTCGCGAACCTTCGACGGGCTGACCCCGTCCAGTTGCAGCGGCATCTCAACGTTTTCGAGGGCCGACAGGGACGGGATCAGGTTGTAGTCCTGGAAGACGTAACCGATGGAACGGCGACGCACCTCAGCACGGTGAGCCGCATCCATCGTGGCCATATCGACGCCGTTGATGAAGACACTTCCGTGCGTCGGACGCTCCAGTCCGCCAGCGATCGACAGCAGGGTCGACTTGCCGGATCCAGAGGGGCCCATAACAGCGAGAAGCTCGCCGGGGGCGACCTCAAGGTCGATCCCGTCGAGCGCTCTCACTCGGACGCCGTCGGCGCCGAACTCATGTCCGACACCCGCCATCCTGATCGGTAGCGGCACAGGCTGGCTCATCGCACCCCGGCACGCTCCGAAATGCCGGCTTCTGCCTGAGCCCAGTTCATCGAGCGACCCTTCGCGGCAGCGAAGGCGGCGCGACGAGCGGCCTCGGAAACGGCACCGGACTCGATGTGATCGAGCCAGTTGAGCTCGGCCTCGAGGTCGAAGATGTGACGCTCCAGGATAAGCTTCCACGCGAGCTCACCCTCGTCGGCCGAAGCCTTCAGGCGGGTGACGTCACGCAGGGAGCCCAGGGTCGAGCGACGCTGGGTCTGGATCATGGCCTCGACGTCGACCGTGGGGTCGGCGGCGGCCACGGCGAGCTTCATGACGAGCTCATCGCGTTCGGGGTGTTCGCGGGGAACGGGGGTGGACCACCAGGCGTTGAGGACGTCGCGACCGGCATCAGTCAGCTCGAAGACCTCGGAATCACGGCCGGCGTTGGTCTCAGCGTGAGACACAACCTGGCCGTCGCGCTCGAGGCGCTGCATCGTCTGGTAGACCTGGCCGATATTCAGCGGCCATGCTCCGCACGTCTGCTCCTCGAACATCTGCTTCAGGCGGTAGACACCGGCGGGCTGCTGCGCAACAAGCGCCAGCAGGGCATTGCGAACCGACATAACTCTCCGTTCGTTGTCTGGACGTGTAGACGATCGTGGTTGAACAGTATCTATCGTACGCGAATTTTGCTCTTAGAGCGGGGAATTCGCGGTGGGTTACCTAACATAAAGCCTACCGTCTGGTTAGACAGGAGTCCCCGAATTTTCGCGCTATATCACAGATATTGACCGTTATACCAATTTAAGTGTCAACCACATTGCAGATGCCATTCAAGGGTTTTTCAGCGACATTTCAGCGCTTCCCTACTCACGCGGTCAGACCCCTCAAAAGAGAGGACGACGAGCGTCCAAAACCGGGAAAAACACCGCAAACAGGCCGACTGACCGCCAGGACAGAAATAATTTGTCACCCGACGTTCTCAGACTGTGAGATCTGCGGTTCAGGAGTTGGACTACTCAGAGAGAACATCCTCGATATCTTCCCAGAGCACCTCCGGCGACGACGGTGCAACAGCCGCCCAGAATTCGCCGTCCTTATCCGCCAGCAAGGGCACCTCGTCGGGGTACAGCTCGGCGAACTCCACGACCGACAGCACCTCGCACACGTCTTCGCTGGTGGCGAGCAAACGCCAGCTCTCGCCCGACAGACTCGGGTACGACACCGCATCAACGACCCGCACGCCGATCCCCACCCACGCCTCGTCCGCGACGTCCGCCCAGAAGCCTCCCGTCGCCTCGTCGACCTCGGCATCGATCACCTCGGCGATCTCGCGAGCAACCCTCGGCACCTGCAGGAGGATCTGTGGGACGTCGCCCCGTTCCAGGGCAGTGAAGATCACCTCGGGCACCGCCGTCGGCACAATCCCCTCGCCCGACGGCTCTACCAAGGCGCTGAGCTCGAGGAACGTCTCCCTCAGCTGCGCAACATCAATCGCCCACACCGACAGCCTGTCTTCCTCGCCGCCGTACATACCCTCGTCGTCGCATCGCAACACCGCGGCAGAGTGCGGGCCAACGAAGAAGGTGGATTGCCGGCACCCAGCCGGAGCAACGACCCAGGCGGTCAGCACCTTCGTCGCCTGCGAGAACGCCTGAAGGAGAGCGGCGAGGTGCGGGACGGGAGTATCACCAACGACGAGGCCCTGGCTGCGCAGCACCTCAACGAAAGGATGCGCGGGGTCGGCGAGGAACCCATCGGCGTATGAACGCAGCGCGTCGCACTCCAGCTCGCTCATATCGAAGACGACGCCGTCCTCCGTCTCGCATGCATTGATCATGATTTCTCCTGCGCTCTCAAACCTGCGCCGCGCACGGCGTTAAACGAGGATAACGCTACGACATGCGCACCGACCGCGCCCGCGGACGACGGCGACCACAGCGTGTGCGGGAGGCTACACTGGGAACGACTAGGAGGATTCATCGATGAACACCCCGCATCCCGCAGGCCCCGCCCCGACCTCGTCCCCGGTTCCGACCTTTATGCTCCCGACGGGATCACCCATCCCCGTGCTCGGTTTCGGCACCTACAAGGTCGCGCCCGAGGACACGTACGACGCGGTGAGCCGCGCCCTTGAGGTCGGGTACCGTCATATCGACACCGCTCAGATGTACGGCAACGAGGCCGAGGTCGGGGCGGCGCTCGAGGCGTCGGGCATCGCGCGCGAGGACCTGTTCGTCACGACGAAGGTCGACAACTCCAACCACGAGCCCGATCGGGCAGCCGCATCCATCCGGCGCTCCCTCGAGGACCTGCGCACCGACTACGTGGATCTCCTCCTCGTGCACTGGCCACTGCCCACGCTCTACGGAGGCGACGTCGCCCTGCCCTGGCCCGCCCTCGAGGACGCCTTCAACGCAGGCGGCGCACGCACGATCGGCCTGTCGAACTACGAGCGCGAGCACGTCGAGGCCGTCCGCGCGGTCGCGACGGTCGCCCCGCACGTCCTCCAAGTTGAATCCCACCCCTTCTTCCCCAACGCCGACCTGCGCACCTACGCACAGGGGCTCGGCATGGTGTTCGAGGCGTGGTCCCCCTTGGCGCGCGGACGCGCGGTCACCGACCCAACGCTCGTCGAAATCGGCGCTGAGCTCGGCGTGGGCCCAACGCAGGTCGCACTACGGTGGGCGCTGGATCGCGGCCACGTCGTCTTCCCCAAGACCCTGAGCCGCGAGCGCATGGCCGCCAACTTCGACGTGTTCTCCTTCTCGCTGGATCCCGAACAGACCGCGCGCATCGACGCTCTCGACGCGGGCGAGGCCGGGCGCATGGGGTCACATCCGGCCACCATGGACCGACTCTGAGGACGGGTACGATACAGGTATGGCTTCCAAGCTCACGCGCGCCGACCGCGCCATCGTCCGACTGGCCGATGGCACCGTCAAACAGCAAAACCTCCTCACGGGCACAGAGGTGTGGACCGTTCCGGGCCGCGGCAACCGGCCCCTGACCGCCCCGCACACGGACCACAACCCCATTGACCACGAGGCCGACGGACACCACTGCGCGTTCTGTTCGGGCCGATACCTCGAGACCCCGCCCGAGAAGTCGCGCCTCGTGCGCCACGAGGACGGGTCCTGGGAGCAGCTGGACGCCCTCGGTGCCGATCAGCTCGGTGACACGGTCGCCGAGTTCCGACGCATCCCCAACCTCTTCGAGATCGTCTCCTACAACTACTGGCACCTCAACCACGGGCACGTCCCCTCCGAGGACGACCGCCGTCGCATGGCCCACTACCTGGCCTCCGACGCGGGCTACGAGCACGTCATGAACGTCGTGCGCGCCCGCATGCTGGCCTCGGGAATGAGCGAGGGCGAGTTCGCGGCCACCAGCGAGACCGCGCGCCTGCAATCCGCCAACGGCTTCTTCTCCGGCGGGCACGACCTGATCATCGGCAAGCGCCACTTCGTCGACGGCGCCACCGAGGCCCACCAGCTGGCCGGGTCCGGCACCCTCACCCCCGAGGAACATGAGCAATACACCGCCTACACGGCCCGCTCAATGCGCGACCTGTACGACCTGGATCCCGCGGTCCGCTACGTCGCGACATTCCAGAACTGGCTGCGCCCCGCGGGCGCGTCCTTCGACCACCTGCACAAGCAGCTCGTCGCGATCGACGACATGTCCGTGCAGACCGAGGCCGAGCTGGAGCGCCTGCGCGCCCAGCCCGACATCTACGACCAGATCTTCACGGTCGCGGCCACGCGCAAGCTCCTCATCGCCCAGAACGAGCACGCCGTCGCCTTGGCTGGCTTCGGGCATCGCTTCCCCGGCATCGCAATCTGGCCCCTGGGCGAGCCGAAAAACCCGTGGGAGGTCAGCCCCGAGGCCATGCGGGGGATCTCCGACGTCCTGCACGCCGCGCACGCTGCGACGGGCGTGGAGGTGCCCGCCAACGAGGAGTGGTACCACCGCCCGCCCACCGTGTCCACGCCCATGCGCTGGCGAATCCTGCTCAAGTGGCGCATCTCGACGCTCGCAGGTTTCGAGGGGGGCACGCGCATCTACCTCAACACGATCGACCCGTGGAAGGTCGTCGAGCGCACCGTGCCGCGCCTCCTCGAGCTGCGCGAAGCGGGCCTCATCGCCCCCATGCGCATCGGAGAGGAATGCAAAGTCAGCCCCGCAATGCTGCGAGGCTGACTCTTCAGGATGCATCCGGCGGGGATTACTCCTCGTCGTCGCTCGAATCCTCATATCCCGTGTCGGTCGCGGGGTTATCCGCGGGAGCCGGCTCCGGTTCGACGTCCTGCGTGCCCGGATCCGTCACGGGATCGGGAGTACTCGGCGTCGCCGGCACGGGGGAGGCCAGCGCCGAGGTCCACGTGGCCAGCCACGCGCTCATCGCGTCGAGGGAACCGACGGTCTCGTCGGCGACGATCGGATCGCCGGTGATGCCCATCAGCCAGCCGGCCTTCGTGTCGGCGGCGAGCACGCCATCGATCGGGTAGACGGCACCCGTCGTGGCCAGGGAGCGCTGCGCGGTCTCACCCTGCAGCCAGGCAATCAGGGACTCTGCGCCGTCCGACGCGGGCGAGGACGTCGGGGCCGCGTACATGATGCGGGCGATGCACGTCGAGGAGATCGCGGTGCCGTAGGAATCAGCTCCCGTATTCGTCGCCGCAGCGGCCGCCAGCGAACGCGGGGCAACGATCAGCGGATACGCGCCGGAAGAACCCGTGGAGGCACCCACGACCTCGGACAGGTACCCCTCGGACACGTGCGCGCCGGCCGTCCACGCGGCGAGCGCGCCTCCCAGGGAGGAATCCACACGCGGGTTGAGGGACTGCGCGAAAGAACCCAGCCCTTCGCCCGTCTGCGCGGCTGCCTCCTGCACGAAGGCGCGGCCCACCGACGACGAGGCCGGGTCCGGGACCGTCAGCAGCGCGCGGATACGCGGAGAAGTCAGATCGCCGAACGAGGTCGGCAGCGGACGGCCGTTCGCGCTCATCCACGACTTGTCGGCGATGACGCACACGTCGTCGCGCCCGTAAGCGATCGCCGCAGCGGCACCGTCCACGACCGTGCCCGCGATCGTCGCCGTATCCTGCGGCGCCGAGCCCGCGATCGTGCCCGCCGCGCTCGCCTGCAGGGCATCCGCGCCATCCAGGCCAAGCACCACGTCGGCACCCGCCTTCGACAGCGCATCCACGCCATCCACCGGCACCACCGCAACCGTGAAGCCCGTCGCCTTCGTGAACTCCTGCGCGGTCTCCATCGGCAGCTGCGCGCCACCCACCAGGGCGACGGTGACCGTGCCCGAACCGCTACGAGGAGTCGGAGCATCGATCGTGCCAGCCGTGGTCGTACCCGAAGAAGCACGGGCGCTCTGACCCGGAACGATCGGCGACGCGAACGGATCCCGAGGCGCGCTCGACGAAACGGACGGCGTACAAGCCGCCACCGCCGTCGCCGCTACAACGAGGGCCGACAACGCAAAAACAGAGCGGGCGCGAGCCATAAGGAATCCTTCAGACGGGAACACTACCGTTCAAGCATAAGACAGGGCGCCTGTGGGCCTCGCGCAAGAGCGCCGCGTGGGGCATCATGGAAGCGTGCGCACGCGCACAGGGACAACCAACCCCCACGCCAGGAGGCAACCATGGACTCAGCCACCATCGAAAAGCTCGCCACGACCGCCGTCATCGCCGGAGCGGCCTTCGCCGCCTCCAAGGTCTTCGAAGCCGGCTGGAAGGTCGCCACCGGACGCCCCATCCCCGCCGAAGACTCCGACGACGTCACTATCGCATCGCTGGTCCTCTTCGCAGCCACCTCCGCCGCCATCGCGGCCGTCGCCCAGCGCTACGCCTACAAGGGCTCGCAGAAGTGGCTGGCCCCCAAGCTCGAGGCTCGCTTCGGCGTGCCCCAGCTGGAGGCCTGAGCTCCGCAGACCGGCTCCCCTCCCCTACGCTCACACGAGCGGCAGGAGGGGCCCCAGGTCCGTTCGCTCCCCCGACGCGCTGACGCGGGAGGCGGCCACGGCCTCGTCCCACGTGAGAAGCCCGCACGCGAGCGACAGCCACGTGCGCGCGTCGGTCTCCACGACGGCGGGCGGCGTACCACGCCGATGCGTCGTCCCCGGCAGGATCTGCACGGCACCGGCGGGAGGCACACGCACCTCGACCGCGCGGCCGGGATGCGAGATGCCGAGCTCCTCAAGGGTGAAGCGCACCGCCGTCAGCACAACCGCGCGCGCAGGCTCCTCGCCGCGCTCCACGGCGCCGCGCCACGAACGCAGCGCCACCATCCCCTCACCGGGGTCAATCCGTCGTTTCGCCATGAGTCGATTCTACGCGGCTCCACCACCCCGCCCCCGAGCGTGCATTCCGACCGCTTTGTCAGGCACAATGGATACATCCAACTTCCGACGAGAGGCCACCCGTGACCGACACAGCTTCCCTGATTACGCTGCGTTCGATCCTCGACATAGAGATCGCACGCAGCTACCAGTGGGACGCGGCCACCATCATCAAGGTATCCGGCGTCGACCGAGCCGGTGACCTCACGACCCGCATCGTCGAATATCCCGGCGCACTCGCCGACATCGCTGCCGAAGGCTTCTCCCCCCACTCCGCCGCGGGACACGCACTCTCCCACGAACTCCACGACGCCATCCAGCGCCGGGTACGCCTGTGGATCGCCGAAATCCCCACCGAGCAGCTCCCGCGCCTGCGCGAGGCCCTCGGCGACGACCTCGTCCACGAGGCCGGCCAGCCGCGCGACGGCAACACCCCCATCGCTCTGTCCCCCCTCGAGCTGCTCGAGCGATGGGCGGCCGGCAGCGACGAGCAACGCGAGTTCATGCGCGTCGCCATGGCCGGACTCGATACCCTCACGACCTCGTCGCATGCCACCCACGCGTCGCGGGCCGTCGGCGCCTCCATCATCGAACGCTCCGCGTTCCTCCGGCTGTGCCGCAACCCCAAGTTCATCGCCTACGTCGTCGTCTTCGTCTACTCAATGGCGCGAGCCGTGCCCGTCATGTACGTCCCCGAGTTCCGGGGCGACTGGCGCGTCCTGTGGGCCATCGACATGATCACCGCCATCCCCTACACGTGGGGCCTCATCGAAATGGTCGCCGGGCAGAAACTCTGGCACCGCGTAGTCGGTGCCATCACCGCCTCCGTGACCTTCCTGGCCCCCTACGTGTACTTCCTCATGTACGGGCGCGACGCTCCCCCCGGCGTATGGACCGCCATCGCGCTGATCTTCTTCGGGGGCATCTTCCTCGAAGTCTTCCGCTACCAGCGCGACCGCGCCGTCAAGAAGGGCCTGGCAGAGCAGCTGTAGGCACGCCGTTACAGCGGAGGCCGCTGGTGTTCCGGGTGCCGGCGGCCTCGGCCACCCGCTGGGCCGGGCTGCTTTGCGTGCCCCGCTGGGCCGGGCTGCTGTGCGTGCCCCGCTGGGCCGGGCTGCGCCGTGGGCGGCGGCCCGCCCGCGAGCCGTCCGCGCTGCGAGCCTAAAGGCTCGGCGCGTCGTCTCGAAGCCCGGCCAGGCCCCGCCACCACCCACGGGCACCGCAGCCAGGCACTCCGGTCCCTCCGGCGCCCTTCACACGTGTCGGGCCAGCGTCCGCATACTGTATGTTCACAGCGCAACTTGCCCCGGCCTCGTTCCTCTGAGGTCTACCCCTACCCTCGCGTGACATGACCGCATGTTTGTTGATAGGGCTCGCATAACGACGTCCCCCGAGCACAGTGCCCGGGGGACGTTCGTATTCGTTCGCGGCGAGGAGGTTACTTGTCTTCGCCGGTTGCCGTGCGGATAAAGCCGGCGATCATAAACCAGCCACCGCCAACCCAGAACAGGATCAGGGTCCACAGGGGCTGAACCGGGTAAAAGACCACCAGGTACGCGCACGCGACGATCCACGCGGCCGCACCGATGATGTTCGGGATCTGGAAACGCTTCACACGCGCCGGGTGCGTGTAGTGCAGCGGGACCAGCGTCATTATCGCCAGGAAAATCGTCGCGGCGATATTGACCCACGCAGGAGTCTGAAGCACATACATGACAATCGCAACGCAGTTCCACGCGGCGGGGAAGCCCACAAAGTAGTTGTCGTTCGACTTCTCTCCGTCGTTCGCGTAGCAGAACAGGGAGGAGACGATGATGACGATCATCATGACGACCGGCACGGGCTGCGGGCCGAAGGGCAGGTGCAGCGCCATGAACAGGGCGGGCAGGAAGGTCCACGTCAGGTAGTCGACGAGGTTGTCGACGACGCCGCCGTCGAACCAGGGAATGACCTGACGGACTCCGACCTTGCGGGCGAGGGTGCCGTCGACGCCGTCCACGACCAGGGCGATGACGAGCCACAGCCACATCATGGGGATGTTGTTGTTGAGGATCGCGAACAGGGCGAGCGTCGCCCACACGAGGCCCGATATGGTGAACGCGTGGACCCCCCACGCGGCGATGACGCGGCCCAGGCTGGGTTTGCTGGCACTCTCAGACGAGGCCGGGGCCCGCTCGGTTGTTGTGGGGACGTTTTGCTCAGGCACGGACGGCTCCTGTGATGGCGGATGTTTTCCGCCCCTCAGTATGCCAAAGATGGGTGGGCTTTTGGTAGTACTTCGACCACATGGCACGCGTTTGGAGCGTTCTCACAGAACACGTTTGACATTGGTCCTGTTAACCGTGGTATTGCTTCATGACGCTTCGCATCTGTACCCGTTGGCGGCTGGAGCGCCTGGGCCTATGCGCGGGGGCGCGCCCGCAGGCTCGCTTGCATGCGCTCCCTCCCAGCAAATGTCGCCTTGGCGGGGCCAACCTACGCGCACGTGGGCCCTCCAATCCGCACGTGGGACCTCTAATACGCACGTTAACCCGCTAATACGAGCCTGGGCAGCCCCGCCCACGCTCTCAATAGCGGGTTTACGTGCGATATAGCGGGCTTAGGATCGCAATAGCGGGTTCGCGTGCGAACGACACACCACGACAGACAGCAAATCCGCCAAAGTGCAGTCCCATTCAGCCAAAATAGGCCATTTTCAGCGACTTTTGTCCAATGGGTCTGCACTTTGGCGGCCACACCACCTCGAGGCACGGCCCCGCCGCCACCAATCGGCGGGGAATGACGCCATCCAAGCCTCCGACACGGCGGCGACGCGCCGACAGAGGGCTTCGCATGGCGCAAAACCCCCATCGCAGTCACCCTGAAGTGCACCGCGACACCTACGACACTTAGGCGCAGCACCGGTTGGCGCGAAAATACTCGCCCAGCACGGCCCCTCCAGCGGCTCTTCCGCGAAAAAACTCGCCCAGCAAGCACAAAAACACCAAATTTGGGGTGTTTTGAGCGCGCAGGGCGAACTTTTTCGCGCTTTCGCGA
>JVKM01000042.1:0-126241 GCA_001072465.1 Xylanimonas cellulosilytica
GGTGTGAGTCGTGATCTGGTGAGGATGTCGAGGCTGAGGTAGCGTCGGCCTTCGGCCCATTCGTCGTTTTGTTCGGCGAGGACGGCTCCGACGAGGCGGATGATTGCGTGGCGGTTGGGGAAGATTCCCACGGTGTCGGTGCGTCGGCGGATTTCGCGGTTGAGGCGCTCATTGGGGTTATTGGACCAGATCTGGGTCCACACCCCGGTGGGGAAGGACGCGAACGCAAGGACGTCTGCCCTGGCTTGATCGAGGTGATCACACACGGCGGGGAGCTTGTCGTGCACGTAGTCCAAGAGCCGGTCGTATTGAGCGTTGACCGATGCGGCGTCGGGCTGGTCGTACACCGAGTGCAGCATCGCTTTGACGGCGGGCCATAGTGCTTTGGGGGTGACCGACATGAGATTAGCGGCGTAGTGGGTGCGGCATCGTTGCCAGGTGGCTCCGGGCAGGTTGGCGGCGATGGCTTCAACCAGGCCCAGATGGGCGTCACTGGTCACCAGGCGCACGCCGGTCAGGCCCCGGGCGACCAGGTCAGAGAAGAACTCCTTCCAGGCTGGAGCGGTCTCACTGGTAGATACGCGTACCCCCAGCACTTCTCGGTGTCCGTCATTGTTGACTCCGGTGGCAACCAGGACCGCGCACGAGACGACGCGGCCTCCTTCGCGTACTTTCATGGTGAGCGCGTCAGCGGCGACGAAGGTGAAAGGCCCGGCATCGTGGAGGGGACGGTTGCGGAACTGATCGACGTGTTCGTCTAGGTCTGTTGCCATCCGTGAGACCTGGGACTTGGACAGTCCTGTGATCCCCAGGGTTTTGACGAGCTTGTCCATGCGGCGCGTGGATACTCCTGCTAGGTAGCAGTCAGCGACCACTGTGATCAAGGCGCTTTCGGAGCGTTTGCGGCGTTGCAGCAACCATTCTGGAAAGTAGGTGCCTGAGCGCAGTTTGGGGATCGCCACGTCAATGGTGCCGACCCTGGTGTCCAGGGGCCGGTGGCGATACCCATTGCGCTGGGTGTGACGCTGCGGATCTTGTTGGCCCCACTGGGCCCCGCACACGGCATCAGCGTCCGCTGATAGCAACGCGTTGATCATGTGCTGAAGTAAGGAACGCATCAGATCTGGGGATGCCTGGGACAACGCCTGGCCAAGCATGCCAGCAGGGTCGATAATATGAGGAGCGGTCATCGTTGTGCCTCCAAATCGTTTCGAGTCAGAAGTAGAGAGCTTTCTCGAAGGATCACACGGTGACCGCACCCATATCAAACGAGCCGACCACCACACGGTTACACCACTATGCGGGACGCTACTTCTCCGGTGAAACCGACGGCACCATTGCGAGCCAGATACACCCGTTTTCGGCGGTATTTCATTGAGCAAAGGCGTCGTGGGTTTCATGGAGGCGTCCTGAGGTCCCTGCATTGGTGTTGACGGTTTCATCTAACGGCGCGATAAGCAGCGTGGGCGCGAAAAAGTTCGCCCAGCGCGACCTGTCAATGCTGATAGCGCGAAAATATTCGCCCAGCGCGGGCAACATGGCCCAAAATGGGCGTTTTGTAGCCTGCCGGGCGAGTTTTTTCGCGGGTGTGGGCGGGAGGGGTGTCTGTTGGGCGAATTTTGTCGCAACCTCCGGCACCTTCATCAGGCCCCGAGCCCCTCCACCGGCACTGAGGTCAGGCCGTCCCGTGTGTCACTCTCCTCCATGCCGACGAAACCGGCCGTGTACGCGGATAGTTTATCGGCATCCAGACAACCCATCCGCATGGGCCCAGGTGTGGTCCTCGCGCGCTCGCCGCGCCGTCGGTCGTGGGGGTTTTGCAGCATTAGAAGGCGGCTATCGGCGTGTCGCCGGCGTGTCGAATCTCTAATGATGCAATTCCCCCCGATCAACGGTGTGCAGGTCATGACTCACGAGGGTTGGTGCCCAAAACACAGACCACCTCGGTGAAATGTGTTGAAAATGGGCTCTTGTAGGTGAGGTGGTCTGCGTTTTGGGCAAATCGGCAGCTGATGGGGCGCGTTGTTCGCGCGTGAACCCGCTATTCCGAGCGCTAACCTGCGCTGTTGGCTGGCCGGCCTGCAACGACGCTGTGCGTCGGAGGAGTTACCGATGCCTCGCATAACCCTTGATATCGTGGACTCGTCGCGCGCTGAAGCGCCAAGAGACGAGGGAGCGCCGCAGCTTCCACGCAGATAGGAGGCCACACACGATGGACACCATCAGGAAAGCAGATAGCCGCCGCGGGCGGATCGCCTACGAGGTTGCTGGGCTCGCGTGGCTCGCCGAGGCCTCGGACCCCGGGGCCGCCGTCGTGCCCGTGCTCGATCACGGCGCGACGTGGCTCGAGGAACCCCGCCTGGTCTCCGTCTCGCCAACCCCGCGAGCCGCCGAGGACTTCGGCCGCGCCCTCGCCCACACGCATGCCGCCGGTGCCAGCCACCTGGGTGCGCCGCCGCCCGGCTTCGAGGGGGACGGCTGGATGGGGGAGGCCCACCTGTCACTACCCGACCGCCCGAGCTCGGCCCCGGCCTCGTCCCACGGCGAATCCTGGGGCGCCTTCTACGCGCGCGAGCGCATCGCCCCCTACGCCGACGACCGCACCTTCACGGCCACAGAACACTCGCTCATCGACAGGCTCTGCGAGCGCCTCGAATCGGGCGCGCTCGACCACGGCCAGCCGCGCCTCCTCGAAGACAATAAAACACGCCATAGCAACATCGGTGCCGCCCGCACCCACGGTGACCTGTGGAGCGGCAACGTCATGTGGACCCCGGGCGGTGCCGTCCTCATCGACCCCGCTGCGCAGGGCGGCCACGCCGAGGAGGACCTCGCGGCCCTCGCGGTCTTCGGCTGCCCGCACTACGAGCGGATCCTCGCCGCCTACAACGAGGCCTCACCCCTGGAGGACGGCTGGCGTGAGCGCGTCGCCCTCCACCAGATGCACATCATCATGATCCACTGCGCCGTCTTCGGGCGCTCCTACGTGCCCGAGGCCATGGCGATCGCCCGCAGGTATGCCTGAGGTGGGCGATGCGCCACGCAGGCGGGGCGGCGGGTGGAGCGATACGAACCCAGTCCGGTAGGATGGCACCGCCCCAATAGCTCAGTCGGTCAGAGCAGCGGACTCATAATCCGTGGGTCGTCGGTTCAAGCCCGACTTGGGGCACCAACACTACGCGGGCTCGATGTGCGTGGCTGGGCTAAGTTGTCGAAGCCTGATGCTGATGTTCTCTGGAGATATAGAGAAAGCCCATCGAACGGACGGAGGTATCTCTTATCCGTAGTCTTTCCTGTGATCGTTCCGCAAGCTATGAGTGCCCACTTGCTTGGCTCAATTTTTGCTAGATGGACACGCGGCCGCAGTGACGCGTAGTGCTCAGCTCCAATCATGATTGAGACTTTTGTGGGGCCGCCGTTTGGTCGGCATAGTCGAACGAAATATGTGTTTGGAGCTGTTCCTTGGCTGATGCTGTGCAGCTGCCCGAAAGCAATGATCGCGTGGCTGTTATAAGGTGCGTAGAGCAGTCGGTCAGCCGGGTAGATGAATTGCCGTGCTGGCCCCTTTTTGCCTTCCAGCGACACAGTATCTGTGTCGCTGATGATGCCCCGCGCGTAGTCCAACGCCGCCTTGCGAATTCCGCACTGAAGTGTCATGGGGCGTGTGTAGTCCCTTGGAGCTGGTGCGCGGTGGTGGCCGATGCGGCTCGTGAGCATGCGGGGTGCCTTGTTTGCGGCCCGCGCAGCGGAAGCCTCCGGATGTCGGAGTTCAATCTGAACGCGCCGTTCGGGTCCACGTGGTGCTTCTTTCCCCTTGATGCCTCTCCTGTCTGTGGTTTTATCTGCTGGATTAACGCGAGTGGAACTCTCCGTGCAATCGGCGATGTGGTCGGTTACTCGCCCTACGCGGAAGTATGGGTGTTTGTGGTCAGAGTCCAACGCTGCTGGTGTGACCGCCGCTGAACATGGTGATCCATCAGGGCTCAGCCCTGGGCATAACAACTTGTTGGGTTGCGCTTGGGGAGGCATATGTTTGAAATCGAATGCGCTGACATAGGTGTTATCGAGCGGGTTTCTCGCGATTAACATGCTCCTACTCTCCAATCGGGAACCTCTAGGTGGGTGTCTCTGGGGTATGTAGTCCCAGAAGGATCGTTACAGTCCCCATGCTCATTTGCGTCCATCGTGTGTTAATTACCGTGTGTGGTTGTGAGAGCGAGCGCCGGTGTGCCTCGCGATCGGGGCCTACCGCTGCTGCGTTTGCCGAGTGCGTGATGGTGGAAGTCATGGCCTTGATATCGATGTTGGGACTGTGAGGAGTAAAATCGGATTGTGAGCGTGTGAGTGCATGAGTGGGTGTTCCGTGAATGCACGCCTATGTAAAAGAACTGGTTACTAGTGGTGTCGCCATCCAAGCCCGGGTTCCGCCAGCGTTGCGCCTGACGAACAAGCTGGCCACGGCCTCGTTCCCGTGAAACCCTGCACATATCACACGCTGCCTTGACTCGCGATGCGACTCACGGTAGCCTGAGTATTTGCGCCTTATCATGCCCGAGGTGACCCGTATCCAGCCGTCGTAACAGGCGCTTGACGGACCAGGACGCGTCAGATAATGGGTGATAAGGCAGCGTGCGCACCGTTAATGCAGGGAAGGATCCCCTTTGGCTGCCAACAGCACCGCCAAACAGCCCAAGCACCGCATCTCGTTCGCCAAGCTTCGTGAACCCCTCCAGGCCCCCAATCTGCTGGGCCTGCAGGTCGAAAGCTTCGACTGGCTGCTGGGCAACGACGCGTGGAAGGCCCGCGTCGAAGCCGCACAGGCATCCGGCCGCAACGACGTCCCCGACGTCTCCGGCCTCGAAGAAATCTTCCACGAGATTTCCCCCATTGAGGACGTCGCAGGCACCATGAGCCTGTCGTTCCACGACCACCGCCTCGAATCCCCCAAGTACTCCATGGAGGAAGCCAAGGCGAAGGACTACACGTACTCCGCACCGATGTACGTGACCGCCGAGTTCATGAACTACGAGACCGGCGAAATCAAGTCCCAGACCGTGTTCATGGGCGACTTCCCGCTCATGACCCCCCGCGGTACCTTCATCATCAACGGCACCGAGCGTGTCGTCGTCTCCCAGCTCGTGCGTTCCCCCGGCGTGTACTTCGAGAAGCTCTCGGACCGCTCGTCGGACAAGGAGACCTTCGGCGCGAAGGTCATCCCCTCCCGTGGCGCATGGCTCGAGTTCGAGATCGACAAGCGCGACGCCGTCGGCGTGCGCATCGACCGCAAGCGTAAGCAGTCGGTGACCCACTTCCTCAAGGCCGTCGGCATGACCGAATCCGAGATTCGCGACACCTTCGCCGACTACCCCGTCCTCCTCGAGACCCTCGAGAAGGACACGGTCGCCACGCAGGAAGAGGCCCTGCTCGACATCTACCGCAAGCTGCGCCCCGGCGAGCCCGCGAATGTCGACGCCGCCCAGACGCTGCTCAACAACTTCTACTTCGACTCTCGTCGCTACGACCTCGCCAAGGTCGGCCGCTACAAGATCAACAAGAAGCTGGCCATCGAAGCCGACCCCAAGGCCTCGACCCTGTCCCTTGAGGACATCGTCGCGACCGTCAAGTACCTCCTCGCCCTGCACCAGGGCGACAAGACCTTCGCCGGCACCCGCAATGGCGAGCCCGTCGAGGTCCGCGTTGAGGTTGACGACATCGACAACTTCGCCAACCGTCGCATCCGCGCCGTCGGCGAGCTCATCCAGGGCCAGGTGCGCACCGGCCTTGCCCGCATGGAGCGCACCGTGCGCGAGCGCATGACCACCCAGGAGACGGACTCGATCACGCCCCAGACGCTGATCAACATCCGCCCCGTCGTGGCCGCGATCAAGGAGTTCTTCGGAACCTCCCAGCTCTCGCAGTTCATGGACCAGAACAACCCGCTCGCCGGCCTGACCCACAAGCGCCGCCTGTCGGCCCTGGGCCCCGGCGGTCTGTCGCGTGACCGCGCGGGCATGGAAGTTCGAGACGTCCACCCCTCGCACTACGGTCGTATGTGCCCGATCGAGTCCCCTGAAGGCCCGAACATCGGCCTCATCGGCTCGCTCGCGACCTTCGCGCGTATCAACCCCTTCGGCTTCATTGAGACGCCCTACCGCGTCGTCAAGGATGGCAAGGTCACCGACGAAATCCGCTACCTCACCGCGGACGACGAGAAGGGCCACTACATCGCCCAGGCCTCGTCGCCCCTCGAGGCCGACGGTTCCTTCGCCGAGCACGACGTCCTGTGCCGTGTTGCCGGCGACGACCCGACCCTGATCGCCCGCGATCGCGTCGACTACATGGACGTCTCCGCACGTCAGATGGTGTCCGTCGCCGCGGCGTTCATTCCCTTCCTCGAGCACGACGACGCTAACCGAGCCCTCATGGGCGCGAACATGCAGCGTCAGGCCGTGCCGCTGCTCACCACGGAAGCCCCGCTGGTCGGCACCGGCATGGAGATGCGCGCCGCGCACGACTCCGGCGAAATGATCCTCGCCGCGCACTCCGGCGTCGTCTCCGAGGTCTCCGCGGACCTGATCGTCGTCTCCACGGACGAGGGCGGCCGCGACTCCTACCGCCTCGAGAAGTTCGAGCGCTCCAACCCCGGTAACTGCACCAACCAGCGCGTTATCGTGGACGAGGGCGACCGCGTCGAGGTCGGCGACGTCCTGGCTGACGGCCCCGCCACCTCCAACGGTGAGGTCGCGCTCGGCAAGAACCTGCTCGTCGCCTACATGTCGTGGGAAGGCCTCAACTACGAGGACGCCATCATCCTGAGCCGTCGCGTCGTGGAAGAGGACATCCTCACCTCGATTCACATCGAGGAGTACGAGGTCGACGCCCGCGAGACCAAGCTCGGTGAGGAAGAGATCACCCGCGACATCCCCAACGTCTCCGAGGAATCCCTCGCTGACCTGGACGAGCGCGGCATCATCCGCATCGGCGCCGAGGTCACCGCCGGCGACATCCTCGTCGGTAAGGTCACCCCGAAGGGTGAGACCGAGCTGACCTCCGAGGAGCGCCTGCTGCGCGCCATCTTCGGTGAGAAGGCCCGCGAGGTGCGCGACACCTCCCTGCGCGTCCCCCACGGCGAAGAGGGCATCGTCATCGGCGTCCGAGAATTCAACGACGACGAAGACGACCTCAACCCCGGCGTCCGCCAGACCGTGCGCGTCTACGTCGCCCAGCGACGCAAGATCACGATCGGCGACAAGATGGCCGGCCGCCACGGTAACAAGGGCGTCGTGTCCAAGATCCTCCCGGTCGAGGACATGCCCTTCCTCGCCGACGGCACGCCCGTCGACATCATCCTCAACCCGCTGGGTGTCCCCGGCCGAATGAACGTCGGTCAGGTGCTCGAGTACCACCTCGGGTGGCTCGCCCACCAGGGCTGGGATGCCTCGGCCGCTGTCGAGGCCGGCGAGGAGTGGGCGGCACACCTGCCCACCGACGGCATCAAGACCGAGCCCGGCACGCCCGTTGCTACCCCCGTGTTCGACGGCCTCGAGGCCGACGAGCTCGCGGGCCTGCTGCGCAACGTGAACCCGAACCGCGACGGCGACGTCCTCACCAACTACGAGGGCAAGGCGCGCCTGTTCGACGGCCGCTCCGGTGAGCCGTTCCCGTACCCGATCTCGGTGGGCTACACCTACATGCTCAAGCTCCACCACCTGGTCGACGACAAGATCCACGCCCGCTCCACGGGCCCGTACTCGATGATCACGCAGCAGCCGCTGGGCGGTAAGGCCCAGTTCGGCGGCCAGCGCTTCGGCGAGATGGAGGTGTGGGCCCTGGAAGCTTACGGCGCCGCCTACGCCCTCCAGGAGCTGCTGACCATCAAGTCGGACGACACCACCGGCCGCGTCAAGGTGTACGAGGCCATCGTTAAGGGCGAGGACATCCCCGAGCCCGGCATCCCCGAGTCCTTCCGAGTCCTCATCCAGGAAATGCGCTCGCTGTGCCTGAACGTCGAAGCTCTCGACGCGGCCGGCAACGTCATTGACCTGCGTGAGCAGGACGAAGACTTCAATGCGCGTGAGGATCTGGGCATCACTCTTGAAGCCCGTCCGAACGCTGCGGCGACCATCGATGCGATCTGATAGGGAGAGATAACTTTGCTGGACGCCAAAACGTTCGACAGCCTGAAGATCACCCTGGCCACCGGCGACGACATCGCCGTCTGGAGCCACGGTGAGGTTAAGAAGCCGGAGACCATCAACTACCGTACGCTCAAGCCCGAGCGCGACGGCCTGTTCGGTGAGCAGATCTTCGGCCCCACCCGCGACTGGGAGTGCGCGTGTGGCAAGTACAAGCGCGTGCGCTACAAGGGCATCGTGTGTGAAAAGTGCGGTGTCGAGGTCACTCGCTCGCGCGTTCGTCGTGAGCGCATGGGTCACATCGACCTGGCCGCCCCCGTCACGCACATCTGGTACTTCAAGGGTGTTCCCTCGCGCCTGGGCTACGTGCTCAACCTCGCGCCCAAGGACCTCGAGAAGGTCATCTACTTCGCTGCCTACATGATCACCGAGGTCGACGAAAAGGGTCGCCACGAGGATCTGGCTGAACTGCGCGCCGAACTCGAGGTGCAGAAGAAGCAGATGGAGAACAACCGCGACGCGACGATCAACGACTTCGCGGAGCAGCTCGAGTCCGACATGGCCGCCCTGGAGAAGGACGGCGCTTCGCAGGCCGAGCGCGAGCGTGCTCGCAAGCAGGGCGAACGCGAGATGGCCAAGATCCGCCGCCGCTTCGACGGCGACATCGAAGGCCTCGAGGCCGTGTGGGAGCGCTTCAAGGACCTCAAGGTCGGCGACCTTGAGGGCGACGAGCGCCTCTACCGTGCGATGGTGGCCCGCTACGGCACCTACTTCAAGGGTGACATGGGCGCTGCCGCCATCCAGAAGCGCCTGGAGACCTTCGACCTGGAGGCCGAGGTCGCCGCGCTGCGTCAGACCATCGCCTCTGACTCCGGCCCGCGCAAGGCACGCGCCATCAAGCGCCTGAAGGTCATCAACGCCTTCGTCGCGACCGGCAACTCGCCGGCCTCGATGGTCCTCACCAAGATCCCCGTGATCCCGCCGGACCTGCGCCCGATGGTCCAGCTGGACGGCGGCCGCTTCGCGACCTCCGACCTCAACGACCTGTACCGTCGCGTCATCAACCGCAACACCCGACTCAAGCGTCTGCTCGAGCTGGGTGCCCCCGAGATCATCGTCAACAACGAGAAGCGCATGCTTCAGGAGTCCGTTGACGCCCTCTTCGACAACGGCCGCCGTGGCCGCCCCGTCGCGGGCCCGGGCAACCGTCCGCTGAAGTCGATCTCGGACATGCTCAAGGGTAAGCAGGGTCGTTTCCGTCAGAACCTGCTCGGTAAGCGCGTCGACTACTCGGGTCGTTCCGTTATCGTCGTCGGCCCGCAGCTGCAGCTGCACCAGTGTGGTCTGCCCAAGCAGATGGCCCTGGAGCTGTTCAAGCCCTTCGTCATGAAGCGCCTGGTTGAGAAGAACTACGCGCAGAACGTCAAGGCCGCCAAGCGCAAGGTCGAGCGTCAGCGCCCCGAGGTGTGGGACGTCCTCGACGACGTCATCCGCGAGCACCCCGTGCTGCTGAACCGTGCGCCTACGCTGCACCGCCTTGGCATCCAGGCGTTCGAGCCCCAGCTGATTGAGGGTAAGGCTATCCAGCTGCACCCCCTCGCCTGTGGCGCCTTCAACGCCGACTTCGACGGTGACCAGATGGCTGTCCACCTGCCGCTGGGCGCTGAGGCGCAGGCCGAGGCCCGCATCCTCATGCTGTCGACGAACAACATCCTCAAGCCCTCCGACGGCCGCCCCGTGGCCATGCCGTCGCAGGACATGATCATCGGTCTGTTCCACCTGACCTCGTCGCCCGACCCGTCGGTGCCCGTCGAGAAGGACGAAGACGGAAACCCCGTGATTCCGTACTTCTCCAGCCAGGCGGAAGCCCAGATGGCGTACGACGCCGGCAACCTGCACCTGAACGCGACCGCGCGCATCCGCTTCGCCGACGGCACCGTGCCGCCCGAGGGCTGGGAAGCCCCCGAGGGCTGGGAGCCCGGCGACGAGCTGATCCTCGAGACCAGCCTCGGCCGCGCGATCTTCAACGAGCAGCTGCCCACCGACTACCCGTTCGTCAACGAGGTCGTCGGCAAGAAGCAGCTCGGCAACATCGTGAACACGCTGACCCAGCGTTACCCGAACGTGCTCGTGGCGGACTGCCTCGACGCGCTCAAGTCGGCCGGCTTCCACTGGTCGACCTGGTCGGGCATCACGATTGCGTTCTCCGACATTCAGGCCTCGCCGCGTAAGCGCGAGATCCTGGCCCGCTACGAGGCCAAGGCCGCCGAGATCGTCGAGCAGTTCGAGACGGGTATCATCCTCGAGGAGACCCGTTACGAGGAGCTCGTGAAGCTGTGGCTGCAGTGCACCGAAGAGGTCGCCGAAGACATGCGCGCGAACTTCGACGAGCGCAACACCGTGTACCGCATGGTGAACTCCGGCGCCCGTGGTAACTGGTCGCAGGTTCAGCAGATCGCCGGTATGCGTGGCCTCGTGTCCGACCCGAAGCAGAAGCTGATCGAGCAGCCCATTAAGGCGAACTACCGTGAGGGCCTGACGGTTCTCGAGTACTTCATCGCCACGCACGGCGCCCGTAAGGGCCTGGTCGATACGGCTCTGCGTACCGCCGAGTCGGGCTACCTGACCCGTCGTCTGGTCGACGTCTCGCAGGACGTCATCGTCCGCGAGGCCGACTGTGGCACCCGCGCCGGCCTGAAGATCGACATCGCTCACAAGAACGAGTTCGGTGAGTGGGAGGCGTCCGAGACCATCGAGACGACCGCCTACGCCCGTAACCTCGCCCGTGACGCGGTGAACGAGGCCGGAGAGGTCGTCATGCCCGCGGGCACCGACCTGGGTGACGACCAGCTCGCCGAGCTGGTTGCCGCCGGCGTCGAGCAGATCGTCTGCCGTTCCGTTCTCACCTGTGAGTCGCAGGTCGGCACCTGTGCGGCCTGCTACGGTCGTTCGCTGGCCACCGGCAAGCAGGTCGACATCGGCGAGGCCGTCGGCATTATCGCCGCCCAGTCGATTGGTGAGCCCGGCACGCAGCTCACGATGCGTACGTTCCACACCGGTGGCGCCGCCTCCGCTGCGGATATTACGCAGGGTCTGCCCCGTGTCCAGGAACTCTTCGAGGCCCGCAGCCCGAAGGTCGAGGCGAAGATGAACGAGGCCGCCGGCCGCGTCCACATCGACGACGAAGACCCGAGCGCGCGTAAGGTCGTCATCACCCGTGACGACGGCAAGGAAGACCTGGTCATCGAGGTCTCGCGTCGCCAGAAGCTCCTCGTCTCCGAGGGCCAGCACATCGAGGCCGGCACCCCGCTGACCGAGGGCCAGCTGGATCCCAAGGAAATCCTGCGCATCATGGGCCGCAACGTGTCCCAGAAGATGCTCGTGGACGAGGTCCAGAAGGTGTACCGCGACCAGGGCGTGGGCATCCACGCCAAGCACATCGAGGTCATCGTCCGTCAGATGCTGCGCCGCGTCACCATCCTGGAGCCCGGCGACACGACGTTCATGCCCGGCGAGCTCGTCGACCGCATGGCGTACCTGACGCAGAACCGTCGCGTTGCAGCCGAGGGCGGCCAGCCCGCCTCCGGTCGCCAGATGCTGATGGGCATCACGAAGGCGTCGCTGGCCACGGATTCGTGGCTGTCGGCCGCGTCCTTCCAGGAGACCACCAAGGTCCTGACCGAGGCCGCCATGAACGGCAAGTCGGACTCCCTGGTGGGCCTCAAGGAGAACGTCATCCTCGGTAAGCTCATCCCGGCTGGCACCGGCCTGTCGCGCTACAACGACGTCATCGTCGAGCCGACGGCTGAGGCCATGGCGAACTCGAACTACTCCGAGGCCGACTTCGGTGACGGCTCCGTGTCCGAGGACTTCCTCGACGCGCTGGGCGCCATCGACTTTGGTATGAACTTCCGCGAGTAATCCGGTTCGTGACCGCTTGGGGCCCCGGCCTCGTCCGTGAGAACGTGACGAGGCCGGGGCCTCTTGTCGTGTCTGCTCGCTTGCCCTGAGTGCGCCGGGGATGTCTCACGGCGGCGCAGATCAAGCACCAGCGGCGACGGTCGAACATGACAAGTTCAACCATTTGGAAAGCTTGTGCGTGGATGCTAGATTGGCCGCACACTATCCATCAACGCTTAAGGATGTCCCCTCATGCGCCTGTCCAAGAAACTGGTCATTGCTGCGCTCGGCTCCGCGACCCTCGTTCTCAACCCGTTGGCGGCCCTTGCGGCTGGTCCCGCGATTGAGGATACGGACGGACCGCTCGTTCGGATTGCCATATCCGACACGCTCAACTGCTCGATCAACTACAAGGGTGATAGGTACAACGAGTTCTACAACGGTAACTCCACTACGGATCCAGCCGACTGTGGAACGTTCCTCGCTGTAGGATCTGAGCTCTTCGGTCCGGGGGAGCTGAATTCGCGTCAGGCACGGTCTATGAGTGCGATCGCCTGGACGCCGGTCTCGCAATCCAAGTCAGGAACGGGCACTCAAGCGGATCCGTGGGTCCTCACGACTGTCGTTCGCGGCGGTGGATTCGAGATTACGCAGACGGACACCTACTCCACGGGCAATGACTTCTACGCGACGACCTCGTCGGTGAAGAACATTTCGGATGCCGCTCAGGACTTTACCCTCTATCACGCAGCGGATTGCTACCTCCAGGACGACGATTACGGCTTCGGCGAGTACGACGCGAACACGGGGACGGTCATCTGCCGAGCGAAGGATTCGGAAACCGGTGGGCATTCGGATCGTGGCCGAGTCGAGCAGTTCGTCCCGACGACCGCCGGTTCGAACTACTACTACGGTGGCTTTTACGAGGTCTGGGATAAGCTCAAGGATCGTGCGCCGCTGCCCAACATGCTCGCGTACGCAGATTCCAACCGAGATAACGGCATGGCTGTGAGCTGGACTCGTACGCTCGAGCCGAATATGGCGGCCGACTACTCTCTCATCACCTCCTTCTCGCCGAAGGGCCAGGTCGCGCTGTCCTCCGCGACGTGCGCCGTCGCCCAGCCGGGCGCCGACTCCACCGCGACGCGCACCATCGGTGTGACGATCACGAATCCGAACCGTGATGTCAAGTCGGTTCAGACGGTCATTGCGACCCTGTCGGACGACGCCACCTACGTTCCCCAGTCGGCCAGCGGTGCCCCCGAGCCGACCGTCGCGGGTAAGGTGCTGACCTTCAAGGATCTGGAGCTTCCCGCCAACGGGTCGGTAAAGTTCTCGTTCCTTATCACCGGCAGCGCTGAGGTTACTCCGCTCGTGAAGATCTCGGGGACGACGACGAGTGGCGCAGCCATCGCTGAGTCCGATACCTCGGCGTCTTCGACGTGCGATTTCCCCGAGCTTCCGACTCCCGAGGAGCCCCAGCCGACTCCCGAGCAGCCCCAGCCGACGGTCGAGCAGCCGCAGCCCACCCCTGAGCAGCCGCAGCCGACTGTCGAGCAGCCCCAGCCTGCGGGCGGTAAGAGCACTGACGGCAACAAGCTGGCCAGCACCGGCGCGAATACCGGCGTTGCCATCGCGCTCGTTGGCCTGGTCGGCATCGTCGGCGTCGGCCTCGTCGTGGCGAGGCGCCGCGCACGCTGATCGGAGATCCGGTCGATAACGGTACAGGGCCCGGTCCCCGCGAGGGGGCCGGGCCCTTGTGCATCCACGGTCATCTCCAAGGGGGCCCAGGCCAAGGGCGTGTACGCCTTCCTCAAGCACTTTGCCCTCAACGACCAGGAAACGAACCGCACGCACATGCTGGCGACCTGGACGAACGAGCAGGCAATGCGCGAAATCTACCTGCGTTCCTTCGAAATCGGCGTCAAGGATGGCGGCGCACACGTGATCATGAGCGCGTTCAACTACATCGGCCCCGAGTACGCGGGTGCAAACTCGGCGCTGCTGAAGAATGTCCTGCGCGACGAGTGGGGCTTCCGCGGCATGGTCCTCACCGACTACTTCGCGGGCATGGGCTACCAGAACGCGGACCAGATCACCCGCAACGGCGGCGACATTATGCTGGCCACGATCGACATGCCGATCGCCACGGTCAACGTGCAGGATGCAGCGGGCGTGACCGCGCTGCGCGGTGCCTCGCACAACATCCTGTACACGGTCGCGAACTCGTGGATGTACGAGAACGGCCAGCCCGAGGTCACCCGCAATACGTGGGAGTACATCACCTGGGTGGTGGCAGGAATCCTGATCCTGTCGCTGCTGGGCCTGGAGGTGGTGGCGATCCGCCGCTACCGCACCCGCAAGGCCGAGGCCGTGATCACCGTCGAACCCAACGCTTCGATCGACGAGGTCGGGGCTGAGAAGGCGGACGAGTGACCACTTTGGGATCGACCGGACGGATCACAACCCTCGGGTGACATCGGGTAACGATCACTCGTGGGGGAGGGGCCCGCAGGCAAGCGCCTGCGGGCCCCTCCGCGTGCCACCGACCTAACAGCAGGAACGCCCGAGGCGACAAGTTGCGTGCCCTTCACAATGCAAACGGGGGAGCGCGAAGGAACGATCTGAGCGCTCCCGTGCCCCGGCCTCGTCGATGAGGGGGGAACCACATGTCAGCCCCTTTGACGAACGGCGACGTTTCCCACTATCCTTGAGCGTGGTTCCCGCTTCTGTGGAACCTCTGTGCCCGGGAAACCGGGAGCGGGCTCCGTCCGTCGGAGCTCCGGGCGTCATTCTCTGACCCACGTGGTTATCATGGCGCGCCGGCCCCCAGGCGGACACGTGTGCCCACACGGGGGTGACAACAGTCGCGGAAGACTGACAATCAGGGCCGCCCCTTAAAGCGAGGGGAGGCCGCCGACGGAAAGAAACTGGAGACCCAGTGCCTACCATTCAGCAGCTCGTCCGCAAGGGACGTGTCTCGAAGCGCGCGAAGGTGAAGACCCCCGCGCTGAAGGGCTCCCCCCAGCGTCGCGGCGTGTGCACCCGTGTGTACACCACCACGCCGAAGAAGCCGAACTCGGCTCTGCGAAAGGTCGCTCGTGTGCGCCTTTCGTCCGGCATCGAAGTCACCGCCTACATCCCCGGTGAGGGCCACAACCTGCAGGAGCACTCGATCGTGCTCGTGCGCGGTGGTCGTGTGAAGGACCTGCCCGGTGTGCGTTACCGCATCGTCCGCGGCTCGCTCGACACCCAGGGTGTCCGCGGCCGTCAGCAGGCTCGTTCCCGTTACGGCGCGAAGAAGGAGAAGAAGTAATGCCTCGTAAGGGCCCCGCTCCCCGTCGCCCCCTCGTCGATGACCCGGTTTACGGCTCCAAGGTCGTGACCCAGCTGGTCAACCGCGTTCTCCTCGACGGCAAGAAGACCGTCGCCGAGCGCATCGTCTACGGCGCACTTGAAACCGTTCGCGAGCGCACCGAGCAGGAGCCCGTCTCCGTGCTCAAGCGCGCTCTCGAGAACATTCGTCCGGCCCTCGAGGTCCGCTCCCGCCGCGTCGGTGGCGCGACCTACCAGGTCCCCGTCGAGGTTCGCCCCGCGCGCGCCACGACGCTGGCCCTGCGCTGGCTGGTTGACTTCTCGCGTCAGCGTCGCGAGAAGACCATGACCGAGCGTCTCGCCAACGAGATCCTCGACGCCTCCAACGGCCTCGGTGCCGCCGTGAAGCGTCGTGAGGACATGCACAAGATGGCTGAGTCCAACCGCGCCTTCGCGCACTACCGCTGGTGATTTAAAGACGAGGCCTGGGCAACCGGGCCTCGTCTCACGCAGCAAGAACACCCATTACTTCGAACGAAGGAACCACACTCGTGGCACTAGAGGTGCTGACGGATCTCAACAAGGTCCGCAACATTGGCATCATGGCTCACATCGATGCCGGCAAGACGACCGTGACGGAACGCATCCTGTTCTACACGGGCATCAACTACAAGATCGGCGAGACGCACGATGGCGCCTCGACGACCGACTGGATGGAACAGGAAAAGGAACGCGGCATCACGATTACGTCCGCCGCCGTTACCTCTTTCTGGAACGGTAACCAGATCAACATCATTGACACCCCCGGTCACGTTGACTTCACCGTTGAGGTTGAGCGCTCGCTGCGCGTCCTCGACGGCGCTGTCGCCGTGTTCGACGGCAAGGAGGGCGTTGAGCCCCAGTCCGAGACCGTGTGGCGTCAGGCCGACAAGTACGACGTCCCGCGCATCTGCTTCATCAACAAGATGGACAAGATGGGCGCCGACTTCTACTTCTCGGTTGGTACCATCCGCGACCGCCTGCACGCGACCCCGATCGTCATGCAGCTCCCGATGGGCGCCGAGAACGACTTCGTCGGCAACATCGACCTGCTGACCATGGAGGCCCTGACCTACCCGGCCAAGGACGACAAGGGCAACGACACGCTCGGCTCCGTCGTCGAGCGCGGCCCGATCCCCGCCGAGTACCAGGAAAAGGCTGAAGAGTACCGCGAGGCGCTCGTTGAGGCCGCCGCCGAGGGCTCCGACGAGCTGACCGAGGCCTACCTGGAGAACGGCGAGCTGACGCTTGAGCAGATCAAGGAAGGCATCCGCCTCCTGACCATCTCCTCGCGCGCGTTCCCCGTGTACTGCGGTACCGCTCTGCGCAACATGGGCGTGCAGCCCGTCCTCGACGCCGTCGTGGACTTCCTGCCCTCCCCGCTCGATATCGGCGACGTTCGCGGCTTCCTCCCCGGCTCTGAGACCGAGGAAGAGACCGAGGTTCGTAAGCCCGACGAGAACGAGCCCTTCTCCGCTCTGGCGTTCAAGATCGCCGCTCACCCCTTCTACGGCAAGCTCACCTTCATCCGCGTGTACTCCGGTAAGGTCGAGTCCGGCGCCCAGGTCCTCAACTCGACCAAGGGCAAGAAGGAGCGCATCGGCAAGATCTTCCAGATGCACTCGAACAAGGAGAACCCCGTCGACGTGGCGCACGCTGGCCACATCTACGCGGTGATCGGCCTCAAGGACACCACTACCGGCGACACCCTGTCCGCGATGGACAAGCCGATCGTCCTCGAGTCGATGACGTTCCCCGCCCCCGTTAT
Organism: Xylanimonas cellulosilytica; assembly: GCA_001072465.1. GTDB lineage: Bacteria > Actinomycetota > Actinomycetes > Actinomycetales > Actinomycetaceae > Pauljensenia. The sequence goes on from JVKM01000042.1 coordinate 17,158, forward strand.
CCAGGTCGCCGTCGAGCCCAAGTCGAAGGCCGACCAGGAGAAGATGGGTGTTGCCATCCAGAAGCTGGCGGAAGAGGACCCGACGTTCACCGTCGAGCTCGACGCTGAGACCGGCCAGACCATCATCGGTGGTATGGGTGAGCTCCACCTCGACATCATCGTCGACCGTATGCGTCGCGAGTTCAAGGTCGAGGCCAACGTGGGTAACCCGATGGTTGCCTACCGCGAGACCATCCGCAAGACGGTCGAAAAGTACGAATACACGCACAAGAAGCAGACCGGTGGTTCCGGCCAGTTCGCGCGTGTCATCATCGCCCTGGAGCCCCTCCCGGCCGACTCCGAGGAAGAGTACATGTTCGAGGACAAGGTCACCGGTGGCCGCGTTCCTCGCGAGTACATCCCGTCGGTCGACGCGGGCATCAAGGACGCCATGCAGTCCGGCGTTCTCGCCGGCTACCCGATGGTCGACATCAAGGCCACGCTGCTCGATGGCGCCTACCACGAGGTTGACTCCTCCGAAATGGCGTTCAAGGTTGCTGGCTCGATGGCGCTGAAGGAAGCTGCTAAGAAGGCTAACCCCGTCCTCCTCGAGCCGATCATGGCCGTTGAGGTTCGTACTCCCGAGGAGTACATGGGCGATGTCATCGGCGACCTCAACTCTCGCCGTGGCCAGATCTCGTCGATGGACGAGCAGCACGGCGTGCGCGTCGTCAAGGCTCAGGTCCCGCTGTCCGAGATGTTCGGATACGTTGGCGACCTGCGCTCCAAGACGCAGGGCCGCGCTGTCTACTCCATGGAGTTCGACAGCTACGCCGAGGTTCCGCGCGCCGTCGCGGACGAGATCGTCGGCAAGTCTCGGGGCAACTGAGTCCCACCGGGGGCTCGTGGGGCAGGGTGACCTGCCCTGCGAGCCGCCTCACACACAAGTAAACCCAGTAGGTCTCAAGCCCCAGGGGTGTTAAAGTGGCACCTAGCCGTAGGCTGAGAATATCTACCCGAGTCCAGGAGGACACAAGTGGCGAAGGCCAAGTTTGAGCGCACCAAGCCGCACGTCAACATCGGCACGATTGGTCACGTTGACCACGGCAAGACGACGCTGACGGCAGCTATCACCAAGGTGCTGCACGATAAGTACCCGGATCTGAACGAGTTCACCCCCTTCGATCAGGTCGACAACGCTCCCGAGGAGCGCGATCGTGGTATCACGATCAACGTCTCCCACGTCGAGTACCAGACCGAGGCGCGTCACTACGCGCACGTTGACGCCCCCGGCCACGCCGACTACGTCAAGAACATGATCACCGGCGCGGCCCAGATGGACGGCGCGATCCTCGTGGTCGCCGCCACCGACGGCCCCATGGCCCAGACCCGCGAGCACGTTCTGCTCGCCCGTCAGGTCGGCGTCCCCACCATCCTCATCGCCCTCAACAAGGCCGACATGGTCGACGACGAGGAGATGCTGGAGCTGGTTGAGGAAGAGTGCCGCGACCTGCTCGAGTCCCAGGACTTCGACCGCGACGCCCCGATCATCCAGGTGTCCGCTCTGAAGGCCCTCGAGGGTGACCCGGAGTGGGTTGCCAAGGTTGAGGAGCTCATGGAGGCTGTGGATTCCTACATCCCCACCCCCGAGCGCGACATGGACAAGCCCTTCCTCATGCCGATCGAGGACGTCTTCACGATCACCGGTCGTGGCACCGTCGTCACCGGTCGTGTTGAGCGTGGCAAGCTGCCCATCAACTCCGAGGTCGAGATCCTCGGTATCCGTGAGCCCCAGAAGACCACGGTTACCGGCATCGAGATGTTCCACAAGTCGATGGACGAGGCCTGGGCCGGCGAGAACTGTGGTCTGCTGCTCCGTGGCACCAAGCGCGACGAGGTCGAGCGTGGCCAGGTTGTGGCCGTTCCCGGCTCCATCACGCCTCACACCGACTTCGAGGGCCAGGTCTACATCCTCAAGAAGGAAGAGGGCGGCCGTCACAACCCGTTCTTCTCGAACTACCGTCCGCAGTTCTACTTCCGTACCACGGACGTGACCGGCGTCATCACCCTCCCCGAGGGCACCGACATGGTCATGCCTGGCGACACCACCGAGATCTCCGTCCAGCTGATCCAGCCGATCGCTATGGAGCCCGGCCTCGGCTTCGCCATCCGTGAGGGTGGCCGCACCGTTGGTTCCGGTCGTGTCACCAAGATCATCAAGTGAATCACCCTCTGAGACTTTCTCAGATCTGATTCGCTGCTGATCCAGCGGCATTGAAGGCCCCGCCTCTTCCGAGAGGCGGGGCCTTTCGCTATCTGATGTCACCAGCGACCAATCCCCACACGCGTACCGCTATGCACGTGTGGATGGTTAGCGCTACTTATTTTGTGACATTCGTGGCTTACGTGGTATGTGGGTCTATTGTGGAAACACATTGCGTGGCGTATTCACGCGGCTCCCCGGGCCTCGTTCATGGAAATGTGACCGATTCCCGGTTGCGACACGCCCGAGTGCGGGGTACGGTAGTTTCTTGGTGACGGTCCGGGCTGTTATGCGCAGCTTGGGCCGCTATCCACGCCAATCTGTCGGTGGTTTCACATGCGAGAACCCCCTTCCGGGTTTGTGCTCGCGGGTGGAACTCTGACAGAATGGCACGGTTGCCTCAGCATCTCTGGGGTGGTCCATGCGTGCCATCACGTATGGATCGGGCAATATGCCCAAGATCTTTGGACAAGACGTCGGTCCAGCGCGAGCAATCGCGCGCACAACGGCTGCGACACGCCCGAGTGCGGGGACCGGCGGCGAATCTGTACGAGAAGAGGTAAGACGGCATGGCGGGACAGAAGATCCGCATCCGGCTCAAGTCGTATGACCACGAGGTCATCGACAGCTCCGCGCGCAAGATCGTGGACACCGTACAGCGTGCTGGCGCCACGGTCGTGGGCCCGGTGCCGCTGCCGACCGAGAAGAACGTTTTCGTCGTTATTCGGTCGCCCCACAAGTACAAGGACAGCCGCGAGCACTTTGAAATGCGCACGCACAAGCGGCTCATCGACATCATCGATCCGACCCCCAAGGCCGTCGACTCGCTCATGCGCCTCGACCTGCCTGCGGACGTCAACATCGAGATCAAGCTCTGAGGACATCTGCAATGACTAACAAGAAGCAGCACGCTGGCGCGCCCATCAAGGCGCTGCTCGGCCGCAAGCTCGGCATGACCCAGGTGTGGGATGCCGACGGCCACCTCGTGCCCCTGACTGTCGTGCAGGTCGGCACCAACGTCGTGACCCAGGTTCGCACCGATGAGGTCGACGGCTACTCCGCTATTCAGCTTGGCTTCGGTGAGATTGACTCCCGTAAGGTCACCAAGCCCCTCCAGGGCCACTTCGAGAAGGCCGGGGTTGCCCCCCGTCGCCACCTCGTTGAGGTCCGTACGTCCGAGCATGACTCTTACGAGCTCGGCCAGGAACTCGACGCCACCACCTTCGAGGCTGGCGAAGGCGTCGACGTCTCCGGCACCACCAAGGGCAAGGGTTTTGCCGGCGTTATGAAGCGTCACGGCTTCGCTGGCGTTTCCGCCTCCCACGGTGCGCACCGCAACCACCGCAAGCCCGGCTCGATCGGCGCCTGCGCAACCCCCGGTCGCATCTTCAAGGGCCTGCGCATGGCCGGCCGCATGGGTGGCAACCGTCGTACTGTCCAGAACCTGACGATCCAGGCCGTGGACGCCGAGAAGGGCCTGCTGCTCATCAGCGGCGCCATCCCGGGTCCGAAGAACGGCGTGGTCCTGGTTCGCTCCTCCGTGAAGGGTGCGTGATCATGGCTGACGATCGTAACGTTGACGTCATCGACATCAAGGGCAAGAAGGCGGGCTCCGTCGTTCTCCCCGGTTCGATCTTTGACGTTCCCACCAACATTCCGCTGATGCACCAGGTTGTCGTCGCTCAGCTTGCGGCCGCTCGTCAGGGCACGCACGCGACGAAGACCCGTGGTGAGGTCGCTGGCGGCGGCAAGAAGCCGTTCCGTCAGAAGGGCACCGGTAACGCTCGTCAGGGCTCCATCCGTGCGCCTCACTTCACCGGCGGTGGCATCGTCCACGGCCCTCAGCCGCGTGACTACGACCAGCGCACCCCCAAGAAGATGAAGCAGGGCGCTCTGCGTTCCGCTCTCTCCGACCGTGCGCGCGCCGACCGCATCCACGTTGTCACCGCCCTGTTCGAAGGCGACAAGCCCTCGACCAAGGCTGCTCTCGCCGCCCTGAGCGCGATCGTCGAGGACCGTCAGGCTCTCGTCGTCCTCGAGCGTGGCAACGAACTGACCGCGCTGTCCCTGCGCAACGTTCCCGAGGTTCACGTCCTGTGGGCCGACCAGCTGAACACGTACGACGTCCTGGACGCCGATGACATCGTCTTCACGCAGGCCGCCCTTGAGTCCTTCCTCGGTACCAAGGAGGAGACCAAGTGAGCACGATTGAAGCGGGTAAGAACCCCCGCGACATCATCCTGAAGCCGGTCACCACCGAGAAGTCGCTCGCCCTCATGGACCTGGGCAAGTACACCTTCGAGGTTGACCCCCGCGCGAACAAGACCGAGATCAAGATTGCCCTCGAGCGTATCTTCGGCGTCAAGATCGGTTCCATCGCCACCCAGAACCGCAAGGGCAAGACCTACCGCACCCGCAACGGGATCGGTAAGCGCAAGGACGTCAAGCGTGCCATCGTCACCGTGCGTGAGGGCACCATCGACATCTTCGGCGATCAGGCCTGAGGACCGAAGGGACATTTGAACAATGGGAATTCGCAAGTACAAGCCCACGACTCCGGGCCGTCGCTTCTCGTCTGTCTCTGACTTTGTCGAGATCACCCGCGACACCCCCGAGAAGTCGCTGCTGCGCCCGCTGCACAAGACCGGTGGCCGTAACAACAACGGCCGCGTGACCTCCCGCCACCGCGGCGGCGGCCACAAGCGTCAGTACCGCGTGATCGACTTCCGTCGTCACGACAAGGACGGCGTCCCGGCGACGGTCGCTCACATTGAGTACGACCCCAACCGCACCGCTCGTATCGCTCTCCTGCACTACGCGGACGGCGAGAAGCGCTACATCCTCGCTCCGACCGGCCTCAAGCAGGGCGATCACATCGAGGCTGGCGTTGGCGCTGACATCAAGCCCGGCAACTCGCTGCAGCTGCGCAACATCCCCCTGGGTACCGTTGTGCACGCCGTTGAGCTCTACCCGGGTGGCGGCGCCAAGATCGCCCGCTCCGCTGGCACCTCCGTGCAGCTCGTCGCTAAGGAAGGCCGCTTCGCCCAGCTGCGTATGCCCTCCGGCGAGATCCGCAACGTCGAGGCCACCTGCCGCGCCACCATCGGCGAGGTCGGCAACGCCGAGCAGTCGAACATCAACTGGGGCAAGGCCGGCCGTATGCGCTGGAAGGGCAAGCGCCCGCACGTCCGTGGTGTCGTTATGAACCCGGTTGATCACCCGCACGGCGGTGGTGAAGGCCGCACGTCCGGTGGTCGTCACCCCGTGTCGCCCTGGGGCAAGCCCGAGGGCCGTACGCGTCGTCCGAAGAAGGCGTCCGATCGCATGATCGTCCGCCGTCGCAAGACCGGCAAGAACCGCTGAGTAGGAGTCGATTGAAATGCCGCGTAGTTTGAAGAAGGGCCCGTTCGTCGACGACCACCTGCTCAAGAAGGTCGACGCCGCGAACGAATCCGGCTCTAAGAACGTCATCAAGACCTGGTCGCGTCGCTCGGTCATCACCCCGGACTTCCTGGGTCTGACCATTGCCGTCCACGACGGCCGTAAGCATGTGCCCGTTTTCGTCACCGAGTCGATGGTGGGCCACAAGCTCGGCGAGTTCGCTCCCACGCGTACTTTCCGCAGCCACGACAAGGACGATCGTAAGGGACGTCGGCGCTGAGCCGGCCCCACGGAAGAAGAGGCAGATACATGGAAGCCAAGGCGCAGGCGCGATTCATCCGCGTCACGCCCCAGAAGTCCCGCCGTGTTGTGAACGAGGTTCGCGGCAAGCGTGTTCTGGAGGCCGCCGACATTCTGCGGTTCGCCCCGCAGGCCGTCGCCACCGATGTCCGCAAGGTGCTCCTGAGCGCCGTCGCCAACTCGAAGGTCAAGGCTGAGAACGCCGGAGAGACCTTCAACGAGGCCGACCTGCTCGTCCTGGAGGCATACGTGGACGAGGGTCCGACCATGAAGCGCATTCGTCCCCGTGCTCAGGGGCGCGCCGGTCGTATCCTGAAGCGCACCTCCCACATCACCATCGTGGTGGGTACCAAGGAAGACAAGAAGAAGGGAGACCGCTGATATGGGTCAGAAGGTCAACCCCCGCGGGTTCCGTCTGGGAATCACCACTGACCACCGGTCTCGCTGGTTCTCCGACTCCACCACCAAGGGACAGCGCTACGCGGATTACGTGGCCGAAGACGTCGCGATCCGCAAGTTCCTGACCGACAACCTCGAGCGCGCCGGCATCGCCGAGGTGAGCATCGAGCGCACGCGTGACCGCGTTCGCGTCGACCTGCACACCGCTCGCCCGGGCATCGTCATCGGTCGCCGTGGTGCAGAGGCCGACCGCCTGCGCGTTCAGCTCGAGAAGCTGACGGGCAAGCAGGTGCAGCTGAACATCCTTGAGGTTAAGAACCCCGACCTCGAAGCGCAGCTCGTTGCGCAGGGCATCGCCGAGCAGCTCGCTGCTCGCGTGTCCTTCCGTCGTGCGATGCGTAAGGGCATCCAGTCCGCGCAGCGCGCTGGCGCCAAGGGCATTCGTGTCCAGGTGTCCGGCCGTCTGGGTGGCGCTGAAATGTCCCGCTCCGAGTTCTACCGCGAGGGCCGCGTGCCGCTGCACACCCTCCGCGCGAACATCGACTACGGATTCCACGAGGCCCGTACGACCTTCGGTCGCATCGGCGTCAAGGTGTGGATCTACAAGGGCGACATCACCGAGCGCGAGTTCGCTCGCCAGCAGGCCGAGCAGGCCCAGCGTGGCGGCCGTCGCGATGGCCGCCGTGGCCCCCGCCGCGGTGGACGCCCCAACCAGGAGACCGCTGCGCAGCAGGCTCCCCGTGAGGCTTCGGCCTCCGAGGCCGCTGCGCCCACGACCGGATCGGAGGCCTGAGCCCAATGCTCATTCCCCGTCGGACTAAGTACCGCAAGCAGCACCGTCCTCACCGCACTGGCTTTGCCTCCGGTGGCACCGAACTCGCGTTCGGCGACTACGGCATCCAGGCTCTCGAGCCTGCGTACATCACCAACCGTCAGATTGAGGCGGCACGTATCGCCGTGACGCGTCACATCAAGCGTGGCGGTAAGGTCTGGATCAACATCTTCCCGGACCGTCCCCTGACGAAGAAGCCCGCCGAAACCCGAATGGGTTCCGGTAAGGGTGCTCCGGAATGGTGGGTTGCCCCCGTCAAGCCCGGACGTGTCATGTTCGAGCTGGCAGGCGTCCCGGAGGAGCTCGCACGCGAGGCCCTCAGCCGTGCCCAGCACAAGCTTCCTATCAAGACCCGCTTCGTGGTCCGAGAGGGTGGTGACATCTGATGGCAGATAAGGGTCTGACCACCGAGCAGCTCGACGCAATGGACAACTCCCAGCTGTCCAAGGAGCTGGAGAAGGCTAAGGCTGAGCTGTTCAACCTGCGTTTTGCGCAGGCCGTTGGCAACCTCGAGGATCACGGTCGCATGAAGACCGTGCGCCGCGACATTGCCCGGATCTACACCATCGCGCGTGAGCGGGAGCTTGGCTACCGCACCGCCCCGAGCACTGAGGAGTGAGCCTGATGGCAGAAACCACCGCTCGTAACGAGCGTAAGGTCCGTCGCGGCTACGTCGTCAGCGACAAGATGGACAAGACCGTTGTCGTCCAGATCGAGGACCGCGTCAAGCACGCCCTCTACGGCAAGGTCATGCGCAAGAACAAGAAGGTCAAGGTTCACGACGAGCACAACGAGTGCGGCGTCGGCGATCTCGTCCTCATCATGGAGACCCGCCCGCTGTCGGCCACCAAGCGCTGGCGCGTTGTGGAGATCCTCGAAAAGGCGAAGTGACCTTCGCTCACAGACCGAAATCCGTTCGGCAAGGCTCGACCGGTACAATCCGGAAGAGAACCGGCACGACGACAGGAGTCAATAGAAAATGATTCAGCAGGAGTCGCGACTGAAGGTCGCCGACAACACAGGGGCCAAGGAGATCCTGACCATCCGTGTTCTCGGTGGCTCGGGTCGGCGCTACGCGGGTATCGGCGACACGATTGTCGCCACCGTGAAGGACGCCATTCCCGGCGGCAACGTCAAGAAGGGCGAAGTCGTCAAGGCAGTGATCGTTCGCACGCGTAAGGAAACCCGCCGCCCCGACGGTTCCTACATTCGTTTCGACGAGAATGCGGCCGTCATCATCAACAACAATGGCGAGCCGCGTGGCACGCGTATCTTCGGCCCCGTGGGCCGCGAGCTGCGTGACAAGAAGTTCATGCGCATCGTCTCCCTCGCTCCGGAGGTGATCTGATCCATGGCAGCCAAGATTCGTAAGAATGACCTCGTCGAGGTCGTTCGCGGACGCACGTCCGACGAGAAGGCGCTGGCTGAGCGCAACGCCCGCCGTGCGGAAGAGGGCCTCGCGCCCCTGACCCCCGGCGACAAGGGCAAGCAGGGCCGCGTCATCCAGGTGTTCCCGGCTGAGGGCAAGGTCCTCGTCGAGGGCATCAACCTGAAGACGCGCCACGTGCGCCAGGGCCAGCAGGGCAGCGCCGGCGGCATCGAGACCATCGAGGCCCCCATCTCGCTGTCCAAGGTCGCACTGGTCGACCCCGAGACCAAGAAGCGCGTTCGCGCCGGTTTCCGCGAGGACACCGTCGAGCGCGGCGGCCGCACCCGCACCGTCCGAGTCCGCGTGGCTCGTGGTGGCGCGAAGCGCGGCGTTGAGCAGGGCAAGGAGATCTGAGCATGGCCCCGCGTCTGAAGGAAAAGTACGTCTCCGAGATCCGCGAGGCGCTCCGTGCTGAGTTCAAGCACGAGAACGTCATGCAGGTCGGCGGACTGACGAAGATCGTTGTCAACATGGGTGTCGGCGAGGCCGCTCGCGACTCGAAGGCACTCGAGGGCGCGCTCCGCGACCTCACCGCGATCACCGGCCAGAAGCCCGTGACCACCCGCGCCAAGAAGTCCATCGCGCAGTTCAAGCTGCGTGAGGGCCAGGCGATCGGTGCGCACGTCACGCTTCGTGGTGACCGCATGTGGGAGTTCCTGGATCGCCTCCTCTCGACGGCGCTTCCCCGTATCCGTGACTTCCGCGGACTGTCCCCTAAGCAGTTCGACGGTCACGGCAACTACACCTTCGGTCTCACGGAACAGTCGATGTTCCACGAGATCGATCAGGACTCGATCGACCGAGTGCGCGGCATGGACATCACGGTTGTCACCTCGGCCACCACCGACGAAGAGGGTCGCGCCCTTCTCCGTCACCTCGGCTTCCCGTTCAAGGAGGACTGACCCATGGCCAAGACATCCCTGAAGGTCAAGGCTGCCCGCAAGCCGAAGTTCGGCGTGCGTGCCTACACCCGGTGCAACCGTTGCGGTCGTCCGCACTCGGTGTACCGCAAGTTCGGACTGTGCCGCGTGTGCCTGCGCGAGCTCGCCCACCGTGGCGAACTCCCCGGTGTCACCAAGAGCAGCTGGTAAAACGAACGTCGCAGGTCCCGGGTAACCGGAGAAACCGCGACGAGGAAGGGGAATAAACCCCCATGACAATGACAGACCCGATTGCAGATATGCTGACGCGTCTGCGCAACGCGACTCGTGCGCACCACGATGCGGTTTCCATGCCGTACTCGAAGCTCAAGAACGCGATTGCGAACATCCTGGTCGAGGAAGGCTACATTGCCTCGACCTCCGTCGAGGATGCCCGCGTGGGCAAGACCCTGACGATCAACCTGAAGTACGGCTCGCACCGCGAGGCCGCGATCCAGGGGCTCAAGCGCGTGTCCAAGCCTGGTCTGCGCGTGTACGCCAAGTCCACCAACCTGCCCAAGGTCCGCGGCGGCCTCGGCGTGGCGATCCTGTCCACGTCCTCCGGCCTGCTCACCGACCGTCAGGCAGCCGAGAAGGGTGTGGGTGGGGAAGTCCTCGCCTACATCTGGTGATGAGGAGGCTGAACAATGTCGCGAATTGGTAAGAACCCCATCGCAATCCCCGCCGGCGTTGACGTCACGATCGACGGCCAGAACGTGTCGGTGAAGGGCCCCAAGGGTACCCTCTCCCACGTCGTTGCCGAGCCGATCACCGCCAAGATCGAAGACGGCCAGGTTATCGTCGAGCGTCCGAACGACGAGCGCACCTCGCGTTCGCTCCACGGACTGTCGCGCACCCTGATCGCCAACATGATCGTCGGCGTGACCGAGGGCTACAAGAAGGATCTCGAAATCACGGGTACCGGTTACCGCGTGGTCGCCAAGGGCAAGGACCTTGAGTTCTCCCTGGGCTTCTCCCACACGATCACCATTACCCCGCCCGAGGGCATCGAGTTCACGATTGCGCCGAAGTCCCAGACGCTGTTCACGGTGTCCGGAATCGACAAGCAGCTCGTCGGTGAGACCGCTGCTCGCATCCGCAAGCTGAAGAAGCCGGAGCCCTACAAGGGCAAGGGCATCCACTACGTGGGCGAGACCATCCGTCGCAAGGTCGGAAAGGCTGGTAAGTGATGGCTTACTCGATCAAGGGCAAGGGCAAGTTCGTCGCTCGCAAGCGCCGTCACCTCCGCCTCCGCAAGAAGATCAACGGCACGCCCGAGCGTCCCCGTCTGGTCGTCACCCGTTCGAACCGCCACATGGTGGCTCAGGTCATCGACGATACGGTTGGTCACACCCTGGTGTCGGCCTCCGACATCGAGACCGAGGTCGCTGGTTCCGAGGGCACGAAGACCGACAAGGCTCGCAAGGTCGGCGCACTGATCGCCGAGCGTGCGAAGGCTGCCGGTATCTCCGCTGTCGTCTTCGACCGCGGTGGTAACAAGTACGCAGGTCGCGTTGCGGCCGTTGCCGAGGCCGCCCGTGAGGGCGGACTCGAGCTGTGAACGAGCCGAAAGAAAGAGAGATCATCTGATGGCTGCACAGCAGCGAGACAGGAACGGTTCGGGCGCGGGCGAGAACAACGATCGCCGTGAGCGCCGCTCCGGCCGCGGCAACGATCGCGATAACCGCCGGAACAACGAAAACAAGAACGAGTACATCGAGCGCGTCGTGACGATCAACCGCGTCTCCAAGGTTGTGAAGGGTGGACGTCGTTTCTCCTTCACCGCCCTGGTTGTCGTGGGTGACGGCGAAGGCACGGTGGGCGTCGGCTACGGAAAGGCCAAGGAAGTTCCTCAGGCCATTTCCAAGGGCGTCGAGGAGGCGAAGAAGAACTTCTTCCGCGTCCCGATGATCCGCCGCACGATTACGCACGTGGTGCAGGGCCGCGACACCGCCGGTGTCGTCCTCCTGCGTCCGGCTGCCCCCGGTACCGGCGTTATCGCCGGCGGCCCGGTGCGCGCCGTCCTGGAGGCCGCAGGCGTCCACGACGTGCTCACCAAGTCGCTGGGCTCGTCCAACGCGATCAACATCGTCCACGCGACGGTTGACGCACTCAAGCAGCTCGAGCAGCCCGAGGCTGTCGCCGCACGTCGCGGCCTGCCCCTCGAGCGCGTTGCTCCCGCGTCCATGCTGCGCGCTCGCGCAGAGGGCGAGGCCGAGAAGCGCGCGGCTGCCGAGGCCGCCGAGGCCGACAAGGCCGCTGCAGGGGAGGCTAAGTGATGGCGAAGAACATCAAGATCACGCAGGTCAAGTCCTCTGCTCACGCGAAGCAGAACATGAAGGACACGCTGCGCACCCTCGGGCTGCGCAAGATCGGCCAGAGTGTCGTGCGTGAGCAGACGGATGCCGTTCTGGGCGCCGTTCGCACCGTGCGTCACCTGGTGACCGCTGAGGAGGTCGACTGACAATGGCGGACTCCACGAACAAGACGCAGATCGTTAAGCTGCACCACCTGCGTCCTGCCCCGGGAGCCAAGACCGCGAAGACCCGCGTGGGTCGCGGTGAAGGTTCGAAGGGTAAGACCGCTGGCCGTGGCACCAAGGGCACCAAGGCCCGTTACCAGGTTGCTGCCGGCTTCGAGGGTGGCCAGATGCCGATTCACATGCGTCTGCCGAAGCTTCGCGGCTTCAAGAACCCCTTCCGCGTTGAGTACCAGGTCGTGAACGTTGGCAAGCTCGGGGAGCTCTTCCCCGAGGGCGGCAAGGTCACGGTCGAGGATCTCATCGCCAAGCACGCCGTTCGCGACTCCGCGCCCGTCAAGGTGCTCGGTACCGGCGAACTCAGCGTGAAGCTCGAGGTTGAGGTCGACTCCTGGTCGTCCTCCGCCGAGGCGAAGATCACGGCTGCCGGCGGGTCTATCTCGGCTCGCTGACGCTGAACGGGGGTGGTCCCGCGAGGGACCACCCCCGTTACGTGTCTGTGTTTTCGCGGGTGAATAGCTGTCAAAGTGCTTTTCACCCGCGAAAGCGCCTCGCCCCAGCGCATGGGGCTTTCGCGCGTCGCGTCTCGTTAAATACGCGGAAATGCGCTTTTTTAATGATTGGATATCGCCAACCACTACCCGTGTCGGGTAAGCTGGATCAGTCTAGGGGCTTTGCCCCGCATGCCCATCACCCGTAGGAGGAAGCCTTGCTCGGTGCATTCGCCCAGGCGTTCCGTACCCCCGACTTGCGTCGGAAGCTGCTGTTCACCCTGTTCATCATGGCCGCGTTCCGGCTGGGTTCGTTCATTCCGACGCCCGGTGTGGACTCTCAGGCCGTCCAGCGCTGTATGGCGCAGGAGTCGCAGGCGTCGCTGCTCGACCTCGTCAACCTGTTCTCGGGTGGAGCGCTCCTGCAGCTGTCGATCTTCGCGCTCGGCATCATGCCGTACATCACCGCGTCGATCATCATTCAGCTGTTGAGGGTGGTCATTCCTCGCTTCGACGACCTTCATAAGGAAGGCCAGACGGGCCAGGCCAAGCTGACGCAGTACACGCGTTACCTCACGATCTTCCTGGGTATCCTCCAGGCGACCACGACGATCTCACTCGCGCGTAGCGGTCAGCTGTTCCAGTCGTGCAACCAGGACATCATTAAGGATCGCTCTGTTCTGACGTTCATCATGATGATCATCGTCATGATGGCCGGCACCGGCGTCATCATGTGGCTCGGCGAGCTCATCACTGAGCGCGGCATCGGTAACGGCATGTCGCTGCTGATCTTCACGTCGATCGCGGCCCGTCTGCCCGCGCAGCTCCTCTCGATCGGCCAGGCTGGCAAGTGGGGTTCGGTCGCCGCTATCGTCGCCCTGCTTCTCCTCGTCGCGATCGCTGTCGTCTACGTTGAGCAGGCCCAGCGCCGCATCCCGGTCCAGTACGCCAAGCGCATGATTGGGCGTCGCCAGTACGGCGGCACCACGACGTACATCCCGCTGAAGATCAACATGTCGGGCGTTATTCCCGTCATCTTCGCGTCGTCGATTCTCGCCCTGCCTCCGATGGCGGCGCAGTTCGGCAAGCCCGATGCTCAGTGGGTCCAGTGGATCTCTGCGCACTTCACGCAGGGCAGCTCGTTCTATCTGACGATCTACGCCCTCATGACTCTGTTCTTCACCTTCTTCTACACCGCTATCACGTTCAACCCGGACGAGGTTGCGGACAACATGAAGAAGTATGGAGGCTTTATCCCCGGTTACCGTGCGGGTCGTCCCACGGCTGAGTACCTGCGCTACGTGATCAACCGAATCACGTCGGCTGGTGCCCTCTACCTGGTGATCATTGCCCTCCTGCCGTCTCTCGCGATCATTCCGCTGAAGCTGTCGAGCTCGCAGATGCCCTTCGGTGGCACCACGCTGCTCATCATCATCGGCGTTGGTCTGCAGACGGTGAAGGAAATCAACACGCAGCTGCAGCAGCATCACTATGAAGGATTCCTGAAATGACAGTCGTCATCCTCCTCGGCCCTCCCGGAGCTGGCAAGGGCACCCAGGCCTCGCGTATCGCTGAGCGCCTCGGTATCCCGGCTATTTCGACGGGCGACATCTTCCGTGCCAACATGGCGGAAGGTACGGAGATCGGCAAGCAGGCGCAGGCCTACATGGACCGCGGCGAGTTCGTTCCGGACTCGGTCACGAACGCCATGGTGAAGGCGCGCCTCGCAGCCCCCGACGCTGCCAATGGCTTCCTGCTGGACGGCTACCCGCGTTCCGTGGAGCAGGCGCACGTCCTTCGCGACATGCTCCTCGATCTGGGTAAGTCCATCGACGTCGTCCTGGAGATCCAGGTGGACGAGGACGAGGTCGTGGAGCGCATGCTCAAGCGCGCTCAGGAGCAGCACCGTACGGATGACACTGAGCCCGTCATGCGTCACCGCCTGGAGGTCTACCACCAGCAGACGCTGCCCGTCGCCACCTACTACGTCGACCAGGACCTCCTGGAGGTTGTCGATGGTAGTGGAACGATCGACGAAGTCACGGCTCGCATCTTCGCGATCCTTGACTCGGTGGCGAAGAACTAAACGATGCCCCGCATTGAACTGAAGTCCGCGCAGGAGCTGCGTTGGATGCGCGAGGCCGGCCTGGTCGTCGCGTCCATCCACGAGGCCCTGCGCGGCGCTATTCGCCCCGGCATTACGACGCGTGAGCTGGACGAGGTCAGCGCCCAAGCGATTGCCGACGGGGGAGCGACCTCTAACTTCAAGGGCTACTACGGCTATCCGGCGACGGTGTGCATCTCGGTGAACGATGTGATCGTTCACGGCATCCCCGGTGACTATGAGCTGGCTCCCGGAGACATCGTGTCTTTCGACTGCGGTGCGTACGTGGAGCGCGGCGGCCGTCAGTGGCACGGGGACGCAGCCTTCAGTGTGATCGTTGGCGAGACCTTCGTGTCGGACGCTGACTTCGCGGCGGGGGAGCGTGCTACCGGTGCTATCGCCGGAGTGGACGAGAACCTGCTGCGTGAGCGTCGCCAGCTCGACGCCGTGACGCGAGAGTCCCTGTGGGCTGCCCTGGCGGGGCTCGCGACCGGCAAGCGCATTAGCGCGGTCGGCAACGCGGTCGAGACCGTCGTTGCGGAGAATGCTCTCATCAACGGCTGGGAAGCCGGCATTATCGAGGAGTTCGTTGGCCACGGCATCGGCACGAAGATGCACATGCCGCCGGACGTCCTCAACTACAACGTTCGCGGCATTCAGGCTCGCCTCAAGCCGGGCATGGTCCTGGCGGTCGAGCCGATGCTGACGCGTGGTGACATTGCCTCGCAGACGGACGACGACGAGTGGACGGTGCGCACGGTCGACGGCCGCGACGCCGCCCACTGGGAGCACTCGATCGCGATCACCGAGGACGGTGTCTCCGTCCTGACGGCGCGCGACGGGGGACTGGCCGGACTGGCGCCCTATGGCGTCACCCCGGTGTCGCTCGACTGACACGACGTATGAATGCGGGCCCGGTACCTCATGGAGGTGCCGGGCCCGAGTCGTTCGTCAACGAGGTCGCGGCCGGACCTCCGGTGTTTCTGATGGCTGCGCCACCGGTGTTCCTCCTGGCTGCGCCACCGGTGTTCCGAGCGCCGTCGGGCCCGCCCGCCCGCTCGCCGTCCGCGCCGCGAGCTTCGCTCGGTGCGTCGGCTCGAAGCCCGGCCAGGCCCCGCGGCCCCGTCGGCGCTCTCCACACTGGTGGTGCGTGGCGAACCCCGGCCTCGTCGATAGAAGACAGACTGTGGCGGCGTTTCGCTGAAATGTGACGCATTAAACGTGAGCGAACCGACAGGGACCCTGACTACCGCCGATGGGCGTGAATGCCGTAGAGTAGTTCCTTGGGCGTATCTGCATCCGGCATTCGTCGGTGCACTATGCCTAGCGGCATCCGCCGCAACCTATCCGAGACATGTAGAGGATAAACGGAGGATATGGCGAAGAAAGACGGCGTCATTGAGATGGAAGGCACGGTCGTTGAGGCCCTGCCTAACGCGATGTTCCGTGTGGAACTGAAGAATGGCCACGTGGTTCTCGGCCACATTGCGGGAAAGATGCGTCAGCACTACATCCGCATCCTGCCCGAGGATCGAGTTGTCGTCGAGCTGAGCCCCTACGACCTCTCCCGAGGCCGTATCGTCTACCGCTACAAGTGACCCGACACAAACTGCCCGACGGGCAGTGGAGGTAACAACCATGAAGGTCAAGCCGAGTGTCAAGAAGATCTGTGACAAGTGCAAGGTGATTCGTCGCCACGGCAACGTCATGGTCATCTGCGACAACCCCAGGCACAAGCAGCGCCAGGGCTGAGGCCCGCTGCGACCCGCGGGGCACCAAGCCCCACAGCATCACTCTAAGCACCCACTCGTGGGTGACCCTCGGTTCGGAGGCCGAGGCCGGGCTGCTCGCCCGGACTGAGCGATGACGACCTCCGATGAACAACTGGAGCAACATCACCATGGCACGTATTGCCGGCGTCGACCTCCCCCGCGAGAAGCGGCTCGAGATCGCGCTCACATACATCTACGGAGTCGGCCGCACCCGCGCGGCAGAGACCCTCGCCGCCACCGGCGTCAGCCCGGACACTCGCGTGAAGGACGCGACGGAAGAGGAACTCGTCAAGCTTCGTGACTACATTGAGGCAAACTTCAAGGTTGAGGGTGACCTCCGCCGTGAGGTTCAGGCCGACATTCGTCGCAAGATCGAAATCGGTTCGTACCAGGGCCTTCGCCACCGTCGTGGCCTGCCGGTCCACGGTCAGCGCACCAAGACCAACGCGCGTACCCGCAAGGGCCCCAAGCGCACCGTTGCAGGCAAGAAGAAGGCCAAGTAAGGCCTAGGAGAGCGCATCCCCTCGGGGTAGCTTTCCGCGACAAGAAGGAACTGAACCAGAAATGGCAGCAGCAAAGACCTCGCGCTCGGGCGGTGCCCGCAAGCCGCGTCGCAAGATTTCGAAGAACGTCACCAACGGCCACGCCTACATCAAGTCGACGTTCAACAACACCATCGTTTCCCTCACGGACCCCACGGGCGCGGTTGTCGCCTGGGCGTCCTCCGGCCAGGTTGGCTTCAAGGGTTCGCGTAAGTCCACCCCCTTCGCCGCGCAGCTCGCGGCCGAGGCTGCGGCTCGTCGCGCCCAGGAGCACGGCATGAAGAAGGTTGACGTTTTCGTGAAGGGTCCCGGCTCCGGCCGTGAGACCGCGATCCGTTCCCTCCAGGCCGCCGGCCTCGAGATCGGTTCGATCCAGGACGTCACGCCTCAGGCCTTCAACGGCACCCGCCCGCCGAAGCGCCGCCGCGGCTGACTTGTGGACGGGAGGGCATTGCCCTCCCCACGTCTGAACCTTCGGGTTCTTACTCCCTTAGCCTGCTTCAGCAGGTTCCCATATCCGGTGTCATATAGCGGGCACCGGCCAGAAAGGAATAGACGTGCTCATTGCAGAGCGACCCATCCTGACCGAAGAAAAGGTCAGCGACCTGCGCTCCCGTTTCACCCTGGAGCCCCTCGAGCCCGGGTTCGGCTACACGCTGGGTAACTCCCTGCGTCGTACCCTCCTGTCCTCGATCCCGGGTGCAGCGGTGACGTCCATCCGTATTGATGGCGTCCCCCACGAGTTCCGCACGATCGAAGGTGTGAAGGAAGATGTCGCTGAGATCATCCTGAACATCAAGCAGATCGTCCTGTCCAGCGAGAACGACGAGCCTGTCGTCATGTACCTGCGGAAGGCTGGCCCCGGCGAGGTTCTCGCCGGCGACATCACGCCTCCCGCCGGCGTGGAGATCCACAACCCCGATCTGCACCTTGCCACCCTCAACGAGAAGGGCAAGCTGGAGATCGAGCTGACCGTCGAGCGTGGCCGCGGCTACGTGTCGGCTGCTCAGAACAAGGATCCGCAGGCCGAGATCTCTCGCATTCCGATTGATTCGATCTACTCGCCCGTCGTCAAGGTGACCTACAAGGTCGAGGCGACGCGTGTTGAGCAGCGCACCGACTTTGATCGCCTCGTCATCGACGTGGAGACCAAGCCGGCGATCACCCCGCGCGATGCCCTGGCCTCGGCCGGCAAGACGCTGGTGGAGCTGTTCGGCCTCATGCGTGAACTGAACGAGGAAGCGGAAGGCATCGAGGTGGGTCCGTCCACCACCGACGCCACCCTCGCAGCCGATCTGGCTCTCCCGATCGAGAACCTGAACCTGCAGTCGCGTTCCTACAACGCGCTGCGTCGCCGCGGCATCCTGACCGTCGGCGAGCTGGTTGCTCACTCGGAGGCCGACCTGCTCGACATCCGCAACTTCGGCACCAAGTCGATCGAAGAGATCAAGGAGTCCCTGGCGGCCCTTGGTATGACGCTGAAGGACTCGGTCATGCCGAGCTTCGGTGACTCGGAGTCCGCCGCGATCTTTTCGGACGACCAGTCCATCTGACCCCGTGCGTCCGATGGACGCA
The DNA here is from genome assembly GCA_001072465.1 of Xylanimonas cellulosilytica. Classification (GTDB taxonomy): domain Bacteria; phylum Actinomycetota; class Actinomycetes; order Actinomycetales; family Actinomycetaceae; genus Pauljensenia. The sequence goes on from JVKM01000042.1 coordinate 35,624, forward strand.
TTGAATCCGTAGGAGAAACTCATGCCCACCCCCAAGAAGGGTGCTCGTCTGGGCGGTAGCCCGGCACACCAGAAGCTGATCCTGTCGAACCTGGCAGCTCAGCTCATCGAACACCGTGCGATCACGACGACCGAGGCCAAGGCTAAGGCCCTGCGCCCCTACGTCGAGAAGCTCATCACCAAGGCCAAGCGTGGCGACCAGCACGCCCGCCGCACGGTCATGAAGAAGATCCCCAACAAGGGCATCGTCGCGATCCTCTTCGAGGAGCTCGTTCCCGCGATGGATTCCGAGCGCGCCGGCGGCTACACCCGCCTCATCCGCGTCGGCAACCGCAAGGGTGACAACGCTCCCCTGATGCGCATTGAGCTCGTCATGGAGAAGGTTGAGAAGAAGGCCGTCGTGAAGGCTGCTGAGAAGACCGCCGCCAAGGCCGTCGCCGAAGAGGCCGAGAAGGCCGCCGAGGCTGCCGCCGAGCGCGCCGAAGAGGCTCGCGAGGAAGGCGATCTCGCCATGGCCAACGAGGCCGAGGAAGTTGCCGCCGAGGCCGGCAAGGCTGCTGACGCCGCCGAGCAGGTTGCCGACGAGAAGTGACCGTGAGTCACTGATCAACTCGAGCATTGGGCCGGACATTCCGCAAGGAGTGTCCGGCCCTTGCCGTATCCGGTAGCCTGAAGCCATGACTCGTGAGATGACGTTGGCGATTGACTGCGGCGGCGGTGGCATTAAGGGCTCCGTGGTGGATGAGCGTGGCACGATGATGGCCCCGCCGCGCAGGGTGCCCACTCCCTACCCGCTGCCTCCTGAGCTTCTCGTGGAAACTGTTATTGGCCTCGCGCGTGAGCTTCCCACTGCGACGCGAGTGACGATGGGTATGCCGGGAATGATCCGCCACGGCGTCGTCATCGCGACCCCTCACTACATCACCCGCGATGGACCGCGCTCGCGCGTGCTGCCCGAGCTGGTCGATCTGTGGGACCACTTCGATATGGGCCGGGCGATTGAGGGGGCCCTCGGCCTGCCCACCAAGGTTCTCAACGATGCCGAAGTCGCTGGCGCTGGCGCGATCACGGGCCGCGGTCTCGAAATGATCGTCACCCTGGGCACGGGCCTGGGTAACGCGGTGTTTGACGGCGGCCAGCTGGCACCCCACGTCGAGGTCTCTCAGGGGCCGGTTCGCTGGGGCCTGACATATGACGACTACATCGGCGAGCACGAGCGCCTGCGTCTGGGCGACGTTCACTGGTCGCGCCGTGTTCGTCGCGTCGTGGATGGCCTGCGCCCCATGTACATGTGGGACCGCCTCTACTTGGGCGGCGGTAACTCCAAGCGCATCACGGCCTCGAACCTGCGCCTCATGGGCGATGACGTGATCGTCGTGCCCAACGACGCGGGCATTATCGGCGGCGTTCGGGCGTGGGAGCTGTGAGCGCGCGGCGCCTGCGCCTCGACCTGGGGTACGACGGCACCGACTTTCGTGGCTGGGCCGCCCAGCCCGGACTGCGGACCGTCCAGGGAGAGGTTGAGGCGGCGCTGGCCATGGCCTCGCGCGAAGACGTCGTGACGACGGTTGCCGGTCGTACCGACGCGGGGGTTCATGCGCGTCACCAGGTCTGTCACGCGGACATCTCCGAGGCCGCCTGGGCGCGGCTGTCGCCCAGGGGAGGGGAGCCCGACGAACAGGCCGTGGCCTCGGCGATTGTCCGCCGACTCAACAAGATCCTCTCCGGCCGCTACGGTGAGCGCGCTCGTGGCCGCGACCTTGCTGCCGCGCGCGGCACCTGCGACGTGCGCATCTACTCGGCCGCCGTCGTTGACCCCAGTTTCGACGCGCGCTTTTCCGCCCTCGGCCGCTCCTACGCCTACCGGGTGTCCGACCGTCCCGAGCCCCTCGGGCGCTGGGATCGTCTCTGGGTCGAAGAACCCCTGGACGAGGCTGCCATGAACGAGGCCGGGGCCGCGCTCCTCGGGGAACACGACTTCCTCGGGTTCTGCCGCCCGCGCGAGGGGGCCACGACGATCCGGACCCTGCGTACCCTGCGCGCCGAGCGTGACGCAGAGGGGGCCCTCGTCTTCCGAGTCGAGGCGGATGCGTTCTGCCACTCGATGGTCCGATCCCTGGTGGGGGCGCTGCTGCTGGTGGGCTCGGGTGCGCGCGACGTTGACTACCCGGTGCAGATCCTGCGGGCGCGGTCCCGCTCCGAGGCTGCGCCGATCGCCCCCGCACACGGGCTCACCCTCGAGGGCGTGGAGTATCCCGATCCCTCGCAGTGGGGCGTGCGGGCCGAGCAGGCCCGGGCCAGGCGCGACACGTGCTGCGGAGACGACGGCTGAGGAATGTGACACAGTGTTCGCCGCGCTTTGACCGGCGGGCTGAGCACAGATAATATGGCTAGTGCTGTGCGTCAGCAGAGTACCTAGTGTCTCCCACTCGCTAGGAGCGCTCGCCGACGCCTCGCGCGAACCGTTTCATCGCGGATGCCCCCGGAAAAACCGGCGCGGCGTCCCATGACCAACAAGAATTGAAGGTTACGCCCGTGCGCACCTATTCACCCAAGCCTGGGGACGCGGACAAGAAGTGGTACGTCATTGACGCCACCGACGTCGTCCTCGGTCGCCTGGCAGCCCAGACCGCTGCCCTCCTCCGTGGGAAGCACAAGCCGACGTTCGCCCCTCACATGGACATGGGCGACTACGTCATCATCATCAACGCGGACAAGGTCGCTCTGACCGGCAAGAAGCTCGACCAGAAGATGGCCTACCGTCACTCCGGTCGTCCCGGTGGCCTGACCGCGACCGCTTACCGCGACCTCCTCGCTGCGACGCCTGAGCGCGCCGTCGAGAAGGCCGTTAAGGGCATGCTTCCTCACAACTCCCTCGGCCGCGCGCAGTTCAAGAAGCTGCACGTTTACGCTGGCCCGGAGCACCCCCACGCCGGCCAGTCGCCGGTTCCCTACGAACTGACCCAGGTGGCTCAGTGACCTTTGGTCGCTGAACGCCTTTGACCCTGAGGAGAACCGTGGCTGAGACCATCGTTTCCGCTGAGCTGGACGAGGAAGTCGTCCCCAGCTCCTACACGTCCGAGACCGAGTCGGCTCCCGCCGGCGCCGGTCAGTCCATCACCGCGCCCGGCGCGGGCCTGGGCCGCCGCAAGGAGGCCGTCGCCCGCGTTCGCTTGGTCCCCGGCTCCGGCAAGTGGACCATCAACGGTCGCACCCTTGAGGACTACTTCCCCAACAAGCTGCACCAGCAGCTGGTGAAGTCCCCCTTCGTGCTGCTCGACATCGACGGCCGCTTCGACGTCATCGCCCGCATCAACGGCGGCGGCGTCTCCGGCCAGGCCGGCGCCCTGCGCCTCGGCGTGTCGCGCGCCCTCAACGAGATCGACCGCGACGCGAACCGTCCGGCCCTCAAGAAGGCTGGCTTCCTGACCCGCGATGCCCGCGCCACCGAGCGTAAGAAGGCAGGCCTCAAGAAGGCCCGCAAGGCTTCGCAGTTCTCGAAGCGCTGATTTCACTCAGCACATTTTCTGTTGGCCGCGCCCCGCTCCTGCGGGGCGCGGCCTTCGTTTACCCATCAGCACGTGCCAGGATGTGGGGTTATAGGACACTAGGCGTTGCTTGCGGCCCCACGGGTGTTGCGGGCGTCGGAGGCCCCGGCCGCTGTGTGTGCCGGTGGGCGGCGGCCCGCCCGCGAGNCGTCCGCGCCGCGAGCTTCGCTCGGCGCGTCGTCTCGAAGCCCGGCCAGGCCCCGCCACCGCCCACCGGCACCGCGGCAGGTCCCTCCGGCGCCCTCCATACCAGTGGGGCCTAGTGTGCTGGCGTATGGTTCGGCGCGTCGGCTCGTTGTCTGGCCAGGCCCTGCCGCCGCCCATGGGCACCCCAGCCGTGCCCTCCGGTCCTTCTAATGTGGTCTGCTTCGTCGTGCTGAGATTTGGGGATGCCCCGATGCGTGTTGTTACAAACGTCGTCAATCGGAGGTGTTTTTCGTGTGGATTTCTGATCCGTTGTTACAAACGTCGTCAATCCGATGGCTTTTTCGCCGAAAATCAAGGTTTTTGGACGCAGATTGACGACGTTTGTAACATGAGCACTCGCAAGGGGGTTCAAATTGCTTCGGTTTGACGACGTTTGTAACGCTGGCTGCCCACCGGTCGCTCAGTCAGGCAGGCATGCCTCCTCCACATTCATGAAAGTCCTTGTTACGGCGAGACCTACACCCGATCGGGAAGATTCAACCCCTTCTGATCGGGTTGAATCCTCCCGATGAGGTTGAACCTTCCGAACCTCTGCCGATCTCGAAGCCAGTGGTGGGGGTTTTGCACTACACGAAGCCTTCTGGGCCCGTGTCATCGGCGTGTCGGAGCCTCATGTAGTGCAATTCCCCCCGTTTGGTGGCGATGAGGTTGTGACGTGAATCGGTGTGCTCGCCAAACTGCAGACCCATTGGGTGAAAACAGCCGGAAATCGGTTAATTTGAGGCAATGGGTCTGCACTTTGGCGGATTCGGTGTCAATCTCGGCGCGTTGCTCGCACGCGAACCCCTGAACATGCGCGTTAACCCTTTGATATGCACGCAAACCCCTAGACATGCGCCTGGGCGGCGGTGCCCAGGTGCATGTCATCGGGCCCGCGTGCGGGTCATCAGGCCAACGTGCGGATGAGAGGGTCCGCACGCCCAGGATGCCTTCACAGAAACAGAAGTGGGCCTGACGGCTCGCAGGCGTCCCGACGCTCCCCATGGCTCCTCGGAGACGACAGAGGCGGGACTCCGAAGGATCCCGACCCTCGTTGCGTGCGGCGGCCTCGCCGTCGGCACCGAAAAGTCACCCTACCAGCAACACGTAGAGTCCTATGACCCGGGATGTGAGCGTCTCCGCTGTCCGTGCCCCGGCCTCGTGCCAAGGACAAGGCGCGGGCGCGGTAGGCTTAGTGCAGTCGTATGACCCACTGAACGGAGAGACTATGCCCAGGATGTTCGGCACGGACGGCGTGCGAGGACTGGCGAACGTTGACATCACTGCGGACCTCGCGCTGCAGCTCGGCGAGGCGGCAGCCCGCCAGTTCGGCGGCTCCCTGCGTGCGGACGGCTCCAAGCCCCGCGCGATCATCGGCCGCGACACACGTATCTCGGGCGAGTTCCTCGATCACGCCCTCGCGGCGGGTCTGGCGAGCGCCGGCATGGACGTGACTCGCATCGGCGTCGTTACCACCCCCACGGTCGCGCATTTGACGGCCACCGAGGACACCGTGGACCTCGGCGTCATGATTTCCGCGTCGCACAACCCGATGCCCGACAACGGCATTAAGTTCTTCGCGCACGGCGGCTACAAGCTGGCCGACTCCGTGGAGGACCAGATTGAGGCGCTCGTGAACACCGAGTGGGATCGTCCCACCGGCGACGCCGTCGGCGAGATCAACGCCGACCACGCGTGGGCGAAGGACTCCTACATTGCGCACCTCGTCGAGGCGATCGGCACCGATCTGCGCGGCATGAAGATCGCGATCGACTGCGCGAACGGCGCGGCCTCCGAGCTGGGCCCGGCCGTGTTCCGGGAGCTTGGAGCGGATATCACCGTCATCAATGCGTCCCCCGACGGCCGCAACATCAACCTGAACGCGGGTTCCACGCACCCCGAGTCCCTGCAGGCGGCCGTCGTCGAGGCCGGCTGCGACTTTGGTGTCGCATACGACGGAGACGCGGATCGCTGCCTCGCCGTCGACCACGAGGGCAACCTCATCGATGGTGACAAGATCATGGGTTCTCTGGCCGTCAACGCGCAGCAGCGCGGGGCATTGGCCAAGGACACCCTCGTCGTCACTGTCATGAGCAACCTGGGCCTGCTGATCGCCATGCGCGAGGCCGGCATCAAGACGGTGCAGACCGGCGTGGGCGACCGCTACGTGCTTGAGGAGATGCTGGCGTCCGGCTATTCGCTCGGCGGCGAGCAGTCCGGTCACATTATCGCCCGCGATCACGCGACTACGGGTGACGGCATCCTGTCCTCGCTGCTCATCTCTCGCATGGTGAAGGAGTCCGGCCGTTCGCTGGCTGACCTCACGTCCTTCATTGCGCGCCTGCCGCAGACCCTCATCAACGTGGGCGGCGTGGACCGTGCGGCCGCCTCGACGAACGAGGCCGTCGCCGAGGCCGTGGCTGCCGCCGAGGCTCGCCTGGGCGACACCGGCCGCGTGCTCCTGCGTCCCTCGGGCACGGAGCCGCTCGTGCGCGTCATGGTCGAGGCCGCCACCCAGGAGGAGGCCGATTCCGTCGCCGCTTCGCTGGCGTACGTCGTCAAGGAGAACCTGGCGCTGTGAGCGTCTGAGAGATGTACGCGTAGGGCGGGCACCGGCCGGTGCCCGCCCTACGCGTATGCAGATGAGTTAAACGCAGGGTGTCCTCTCACTTCGCTGCGAATATACGAGAAATAGGAGTATGTTCATTCTAGTGATCCGTGCGACAATTTCATCGTAGAAGGGTAATCATCATGGCACTCCCATTCATCCTTGGCGCGTACGCGTCGCATCCGGCACCGGAGCTGGAAGCTGACTACTACCGACTCCTCGCGGATCAGCCGTGGGTGAGCGGCGTTGAGATCCCCTACCCGGGGCAGCTTGCCACCCAGGGTGACGTGCTCGCCAGCCACCTGGCGGCTCACTGGGACTTCAACACGATCACAGCGATCCCCGGCACCATGCAGAACGTATGGAAGAACGAGAACTTCGGCCTGGCCTCGCCCGACGAGGCCGGACGCACCGCCGCTCTCGACTTCACCCGCGCGCTGCGCGACGACCTTGCTGCCCTGTGCGAGCGGGCGGGTCGCCAGCTGGTCGCCCGCGTGCAGCTGCACTCGGCTCCCACGCGCCTGGCGCAGGTGGACGCCTTCAAGCGTTCGCTCGCTGAGGTGGCCACGTGGGACTGGTGCGGGGCCACGCTCGTCATCGAGCACTGCGACAAGTACATCCCCGAGCAGAACCCCGAAAAGGGCTTCCTTTCCCTCGAATCCGAGATCGACGTCGTCTCCGAGGCCGGCATCAGGATTCACCTCAACTGGGGCCGCTCCGCCGTGGAGGGGCGCAGCGCGGACACCGCGTACGAGCACGTGCTCGAGGCTGGTAAGCGCGGCGTCCTCGATGGCATCATCTTCTCGGGCGCAGGCCCGGAGGAAACCCAGTACGGCTACTCCTGGATTGACGGCCACCTGCCCGCGCAGGCCGACGAGCCGACCTCGCTCATGGACGAGGCCGAGATCGCCCGCTGCGCACAGGCTGCCGTCGCGGGTGGCGCCAAGTACCTTGGCGCGAAGGTCTGCGTCCCCAAGGACGCGTCCCTTGAGCAGCGTTTGGCCATGCTGACCAACATCTACCGGGCCTGCGGCCTCGGCGAGTAATAGCGTCGCCGCCGAGCGTCTCCCGCATTTTGTGAGCGTGCGGCAGGCGCCCGGCGCGAGGCGCAAGTGCGAGGGAGGGGCGGATGTCAATTGGCATCCACCCCTCCCGCTTGTGTCGAGGATCCTCCGATGTGTCCCTCGTGTCGGCCGGGCGACTAGGGCAACGCGAATCGCGCCCGGAAAGCGGGGGAGGGGGAAAGATACTGCTCGACGCAGGTGCGGACGGTCTCGGCGTCGATGTATGGATTCGTGAAGAACTCCTCGAGCGCCGGATTGTCACCCTGCGTGATCGTCTCGTACGTTCCTTCCGGCGAATAATAGAAGATGTCGCGGCTCAGAACGGCGTCCGGGTCCTGCTTGCCCGCGCTGATGACGGGGAGGCGGCTGATCTTCGCGAGCTCCCTAAGTTGCTCCGAAATATTCGCGGGGTCGGCGGGGACGTAGTACAACATGTGGTTCGCCGGGACCATAAAGAATAGGCCGTGCGGCGCATGGATGAGGAAACGCGACATGAGCTCGGGCATGTTCGCGGCCTTCGCCGTGACGAACGTGGATTGCGCCGAAATGCAGGTGAACGGCCCGAACTGCTGGATGCGCTCGATGGGGAGGTCGTCGGTGTTCTTTTGTGCGTAATAAAAGAGCTCATCGACGCTCAGTGAGCACTGATCCAGCTGTACGTCGTCCAATCTGAACGGGGAATTCTCGTAGTCGAGGCTGAGTACCAGCGCGATTCCACTGGGGTATTGGCGGGCGTAAGAGTGCAATGGGGTTGTGGCAACATCCAACGCGCCAAACTCGGTGCGTATGCGTCGACGTAGCTCGTCAGGATTGTTCAGGATCGTCTCGCCGATGCGTGCCTGCTTGATGAGGAGCGGGACCCACAGCTCTATCAGAATGCGGTGCACGTCCGGCTCCGCATATATCAGCTTATTCATGAGTTCATGAATGCTGCACTTCACGGAATCGTTGAGGAGGAGGAATATCGTGCCCTTGGTTTGGTTGAAACCAACTTGAACCGTGAAGCCGGCGTCTTCGAGCCTGCTCGTCAGATAGGGCAGGGACTTATTGAGGGCGTATTCGGGATCCATAGGGCCACTGTAGTGGCAGTCCCGGTGTTCGCGTGTGGGGAATCCGGTGCAAGAGAGGTGAAGCTCCCTGAGTGATGCGTGAATGTGAGGGAGGGGCGGATGCCGAGTGGCTTCCGCCCCTCTATGCGTCGTATCAAGCGCGGCCTATGCGCGCCTGGCGACCGATGAGCGCCACACCGGGCGCGTCGGGATCGTCGCGATCGGGGTGCCGTCCGGGGCCTCCTCGTCGATGGAGGCCTGCGGGTGAATGTCGGTCATGGGGGAGCGCCCCTCGATCACGTTGATGATCGAGGCGACAGCGGCCTCGGTCATTTCCTTGAGGGGCCACTCGACCGTCGTGAGGCCGAGCGCGGAGGCGCTGCGGTGGTCCTGATTGCCGAAGCCGAGGATCGACAGGTCGCGGGGTACTGACAGATCCAGGTCTGCGGCAGCCTGGAAGACGCCGGGGGCCTGCGAGTCGTCGGCCAGGGCGATGAGCGAGATTGACGGGTCTTCGTCGAGGAGGCGCAGCGCGGCCTGGTAGGCCGTGGTGGGCTCCCAGTCGGGCAGCGAGTAGAGGGTGAACGTGGTGCCGAACGCGCGAGCGATCGGGTTTTGGCGCGCATGGTTTGTGTTCGGGCCAGCCAGGAATACGGCGCGCCCCTGACCTGTGCCGGTCGAAGGATCCACGAGCGCGCAGTCAGAGAGAACGTCGCGCACGCCGGCACCCTCGTCGATGCGGATGAGGGAGGATTCCGAGCCGGTGGGGTTGGCCTCGATCATGGACATGGCGACGACGGGGATGCCGAGATTGGCGAGCAGGCGCGAGGTGAAGGCCTCGGCCGACGTGGTCTCGCGGATGATGCCGGCCAGCTGAGTGTCGCCCAGGACCCCGCGGATAACCTCGGCGTCCGATGCTCCGTCGCCGGACTGGAAGAGGGGGAGGAGCAGGTAGCCGTGGCGCTGAATGTCGATCATCGCGGTCGTGAGGACCGTGTGGACGACGGGCACGAAGGGGTCGTCCGGTAGCTCGGCCATGAGGAGAGCGATGAGGTGGGACTTGCCGCGGCGCAGCGACCGGGCGGCTGCGTTGGGGATGTAGTTGAGTTCGCGTGCGGCCTGCTTGACGCGATCGATGGTGGCGGGCGCGATCTTTACGTCCCGGCCTCGTCCGTTGAGGACGAGCGAGACGGTCGACGGTGCGACGCCTGCCGCGCGGGCGACGTCGGCCCGGGTTGCGCGCTCCATGCAAGGCTCCCAATCCTCGGTTGCGTTTCGTTGAAACACAACAACTATAACGTGTTAGTCTTATCTCTGACGATCGGAGTTTCGATGACGACATCCGAAAGGCACAGAGACGTGATATCGATACTACCTTCCTATGCTCCCGGCGCGGGCGCGCTTGTGCCTCCGCGCGCGCACCTCGCTGACGACTGTGGGGTTCTCAGCCTCGATGGCATGTGGAGCTTCGCCTATCACGGCACGGACCCCGCGCCCTTCGTCAACGTCGAGCAGCCCTGGGATGAGCCCGCTCCCGCCGGCGACGCGTCCGAGATTGACGTGCCCAGCCACTGGGTCCTGCGCGGCGATGGCGCATGGGGCCACCCCGCCTACACCAACGTCGACTTCCCCTTCCCGGTCGATCCGCCGTTCCCGCCCGACGACAACCCCGTCGGCGACTACCGCCGCACCTTCGAGCTCCCCGCTGACTGGCAGGGCGGTCACATTCGCCTGCGTTTTGACGGCGTTGAAAGTCAGGCCACCGTGTGGGTGAACGGCGCGTGGATCGGCATGGCGCGCGGTTCGCGCCTCGCCCACGAGTTCGACGTGACCGAGGCCGTGCGCCCCGGCGTCAATGCGATCACCGTGCGCGTGCACCAGTTCAGCCCCGGCTCCTACCTCGAGGATCAGGATCAGTGGTGGCTGCCCGGCATCTTCCGCTCGGTGAGCCTGCGCCGCCTCTCTCCCGGAGCCATCGAAGACCTGTGGATCGACACCGACTACGAGGCCGGGGTGGGGTATGTGACCATCGAAGCCCGGGTGCTCGGTGCTCAGGAGGCTCATCTGTCCGGGCATCTCAGCATCGACGGCCTGTGGTCGTTCGCCTGCTCGCTCGAACGCGGCGAGGATGGCCGCTACCGCAGCGGCCGCATCGAAGTGGGCAGCGTGCGCCCGTGGAGCGCGCAGGACCCAGCCCTCTACGAGGCGCGCGTCAGCGTCCAGGGCTCGGAAGGTCTCGACGCGGGGGAGCGGTGCCTGCGCATCGGCTTTCGTCGCGTGTCCATCGAGGACGGCGTCCTCATGGCCAACGGCGAGCCCCTGATCCTCAACGGCGTTAATCGTCACGAGGTGCGCGCCGCCGAGGGGCGCGTGTTTGACGAGGCCTGGGCGCGCGAGGACCTCGCCCTCATGAAGTCCATGGGAATCAACGCGATTCGTACCTCTCACTACCCGCCCCACCCTCGCCTGCTCGACCTGGCGGATGAGATCGGCCTGTGGGTCATGCTCGAAGGCGACATTGAAACGCATGGGTTCGAGGGCGAGGGGGAGTGGATCGACAACCCCTCCGACGACCTGCGCTGGGCCGATGCCTACATGGACCGCACGGTCCGCGCCTTCGAGCGCGACAAGAACCATCCCTCGATCATGAGCTGGAGCCTTGGCAACGAGTCCGGCACCGGCGCAAACCTGGTCGCCTGCGCGCGCTGGATCCACGAGCGAACGGGTTCCCGGGCGATCGTTCACTACGAGGGCGACCATGCCTTCGAATACACGGACATCTACTCGCGCATGTACCCGACCCTGGAGGAAGTCGCCGCCGTCCTCGACGAGAGCGATCCTCACGCCGAGGTCGCCGTCCCCACGCACGTCGCCGCGCGGGTTGACGACGCCGCGCGCGAGCGCATCCGCCGCGCCCCCTACATCATGTGCGAATACCTGCACGCGATGGGAACGGGCCCCGGAAACGCCGCCGCCTACGCCGCGCAGATGGGCCACCCCCGCCATGCCGGCGGCTTCGTGTGGGAATGGCGTGACCACGCCCTGTGGCGCACACTCCCGGACGGGCGTCGCGTGCTGTCCTACGGCGGTGACTTCGGCGAGGAAGTCCACGATGGCAGCTTCGTGTGCGACGGCCTGATCGATGCCCTCTCGCGCCCCTACGCCGGCACCTGGCCGTGGGTGCAGGCGATGGCCCCGGACGCTCCGGCCCTCGCGAAGGCTATCGAGTCCTCGCGCGGACATGGCCCAGATGAGGCCCGACTGCGCACACTCCTCGGCGCCCCCGTCGCGGCCGTCCGCTCCGACGATGACGTGGCAGCCCCCTACGCGCTCGATGCGCGCGGGCGCCTCGCGCGGATCGGCACCATGCCCGTGAGCGTCGACCTCAGCGTCTTTAGGGCCCCCACCGACAACGACCGCGGGCGCGGCCCCGTCGACTACTGGGGGATTGACGAGGACGACCTCGGTCCCCTCGGGGTCGGGCGCGGCGAGCACGGAACCTCGCACGCAGCCCGCTGGGAGCAGGCTCGCCTGCACCTGCTGCGCCGACGCCTCGTATCCATCGAGGAGGAAGGCGCCTGCCAGCGCGTCGTCGAGCGCTGGGCCCCGCCTGTCGTACAGTTTGGCGTCACCCTCACCTGGGAATATCGTCCCGTGCTGCTGGGGGAGACCCCGGCACTGTCGGTGTCTGCCCGCGTCGCGCCCTACGGAGCCTGGCCCGAGCGCGTCCCGCGCCTCGGCGTGCGCATCGAGATGCCCGGATCGAACTGGGAAGCCTCGTGGCTCGGCGACACCCTCATCGGATACTCCGACATGCGGGTGAGCGGCGCTCGCGGATATGGGCACGCCCCCGTGCGCGAGCTCTGGGATGTCAGCGTGCGCCCCCAGGAAGGCGGGCAGCGCCTCGACCTCGAAGCCCTCCGTCTGCATGGCGAGGCGGGCGACCTCCTCGTCGTGCCGACCTCGTCCCTGGGCTGGAGCGCCTCGCCGTGGAGTGAGCGTGAATTGGCCGCGGCCTCACACTGGGAGGACCTGCCTGACAGTGAGCGTACGTTCCTGTGGCTGGATGCATTCCAGGACGGCATCGGGACGCGTTCGTGCGGGCCTGACTCTCGGCCCGAGTTCGCCGGTTGTATGCGCGATACGGACCTGACATTCGTAATTGCCCAGGTTGGGGGTGATTAAGCCCCAACCTGTTATGTTGCGGCTTGATAACGATGCGCAAAGTTGTTGGCAAATGATGCGCGAAGCGTCACAGGCCGCTATGATTCAGACATCAACTAACACGAGATAGTTAGTGACTCGATCCCATCGATCGACCAACAAGAACGGACCAATGGAGGTTTCGCATGTTGAAGAAGAAGATGGCTGCAGGCGTTGTCGCCCTCGCCATGTTCAGCACCCTCGGCCTGGCTGCCTGCAACCCTGGTGGCTCTAGCTCCGACAGCTCGAGCGGCGGTTCGACCGCGGCCGGTTCCATCCCCGAGCCCGATGTCGCGTGCGACATCCCTGCGGGCAACCTTGACGACTCGAAGATCGACACCTCGAAGGTGGAAGGCGAGATCACGTTCCAGACCCAGGGTCTGCAGAACGACTTCGGCGACTTCTTCAAGGCCAAGATCAAGGAGTTCGAGGACGCCAACCCCGGCGTCAAGATCAACTGGACCGACCAGGGTGGCGGCGCCGAGTTCGACCAGACCGTGACCGCTCAGGCCTCGAACTGCAAGATGGCGGACGTCATCAACGTTCCCTCCTCCACCATCCTCGCCCTGTCCAAGTCCAACCTCCTCATGGACTACGACGTCAAGGCCCCCGGCATCGGCGACAAGTTCGTGAAGTCCATTTGGGACTCCACCGCCCTGGGGGCGAACGATCATCACACGGCTCTGCCCTGGTACTTCGGCCCCTACATCACCACCTACAACAAGGAGGTCTTCAAGCGCGCTGGTCTCGATGAGAACATGCCGCCCAAGACCATGGATGAGCTGTTCGACGCTGCCGCCAAGGTTGGCGCCGACGGACAGGGAGACTACGGCATCTACGGCTCGCCCGAGTGGTACATGATCGCTCAGCTGCACGGCATGGGCGTCAACCTGCTGAACGCTGACAAGACCGCCTTCGACTTCGCCGACAACGAGGCCGCGATCAACTACGTCACCAAGCTCTCCGAGCTCTACGCCTCCGGCGCCATCCCGAAGGACTCCCTGACCGGCGAGCCCGACCCGGGCAAGGCCTACACCGACGGCAATCTCGCCTTCGGTACCCCCAACGCCTCGTTCCTCAAGTCCGTCAAGAAGAACAACGAGACGGTCTACCAGAACACCGGCGTCGGCCCGTTCCCGACTAACCCCGGCATCAAGCCCGTCTTCGAGGGTCAGTACATCGGTGTCTCCGTCACCACGCAGAACGCCCCGCTGGCCATGAAGTTCGCCGAGTGGATCACCAACGCTGAGAACGAGTACGCCTGGACGCACGACGGCGGCGCCATCATCTTCCCGGCTGCCACCGACGCCCTCGACAAGCTCGTTGCCAACCCGCCGGAGATTGCCGACGACCCGGTCTTCAAGGCCGCCTACGAGGAGGCTGCTAAGGCCGCCAAGGACGCCGAGGCCTACACCGACGTCTTCTACGCGACCGGCGCCGTGAAGGACGCCCTCATCGAGAATGTCAACAAGGCCATCCGCGGTGAGGTCGATCCCAAGACCGCCCTCAAGACCGCTCAGGATCAGATGAACGAGAAGCTCAAGGCTCTCGGAGACTGATTGACCGCTCGGGGGCCGAGGCCTGGCCTCGGCCCCCGACGCATTCCTCGCCCAGCGTCGGGCCGCCGGCTCACGACCCCGCGCATCCCTGAAAAAGGACTTTGGTATGCCGATACGTAAGAGTGCGCAGACGCGCTCCCTCAATGGCGCCGCCCGATTCCGCCCGGGCTGGGTTCCCTGGCTGTGGGTGACCCTCCCGGTCCTCGCGGTCATCTCCTTCTACATCTACCCCTTCATCACGACCGTCTACGTGTCGTTCACGAAGACCAAGCCGATGGGACGCATCGGTCGCTTCGTTGGTATCGACAACTTCACCGCGGTACTGTCAGACCCCGAGTTCTGGCAGTCGCTGACGAACTCCCTCATCTACGCGGTGTGCGTCGTCCCGCTGATGGTGCTCCTGCCCCTGCTGCTGGCCCTCCTCGTCAAGTCGCACGTGCCCGGCATCGGCTTCTTCCGTGCCATCTACTACCTGCCGGCCATCTCGTCGCTGGTCGTCATCTCCCTGGCCTGGCGCTACCTCCTGGACCAGCGCGGCCCCATCAACAATATGCTGGCGTCGTGGGGCCTCGACCCGATTCCATTCCTGTCGAATCAGTGGCTGATCCTCTTCTGCGCCATGATCATCACCCTGTGGCAGGGCCTGCCCTACTACATGATTCTGTACTTGTCGGCCCTCGCGAACGTCGACAAGTCGCTGTACGAAGCCGCCGAACTCGACGGCGCCGGGCCGATCCGCCGCTTCTTCACCGTGACTGTTCCTGGCGTCAAGGTCATGATGTTCCTCGTCGCCACGCTCACGACGATCGGCTGTCTCAAGATCTTCACCGAGGTCTACCTACTGGGCGGCTCGGCCTCGCCCACGAAGACCCTCACCATGTACATCCGAGATCGAATCGTCGACCCGACCTTCGGATCTCTGGGACAGGGCGACGCCGCCTCGGTGTGCCTGTTCCTCATCACCTTCGGTTTCATCATCGCTTCGCAGAGCCTGCAGAGGAAGGCTGAAGACTCATGAGTACCGCAACCTCGACCACTCCCGCCTCCTTCGGAGAGCGTTTCGCTCAGTGGCGCAAGGAGCGCCGCCTCGAACGCCAGGGGCGCAACACGGCATCGCGTCAGATGCGCGGCGGTGCCCTTGTTGCCCGCTACGTCCTCCTCATCGTCGTCGCCCTCATCCTGGTTGGCCCCCTCGTCCTGCCCCTCATGGCGGCCTTCAAGGCTCCCGGCGAATCTGTCTTCGGTCAGGGTGCAACCATGCTGCCCCAGCACTGGTCGCTGGACTCCTTCTACGTCCTCTTCGAGCGCACAAACATCCTGCTGTCCATCAAGAACTCCGCAATCCTGGCGACCCTCACGGTCACCTCGAACGTCATCCTGTCGTGCATCGGCGGCTACATGCTGTCGAGGCGCGGGTGGACCGGACGCAACATCATGTACTTCGTGGTCCTGTCCGCCATGATCTTCCCCTTCGAGTCGATCATGCTCTCGCTGTTCAAGATGATGGTGCAGCTGGACCTGTACAACACGCTCCCCGGCGTGTGGATGGTCGCCATGATCGGGCCGTTCCAGATCCTCATGATGCGCGCCGCGTTCATGGGCATTCCCGACGAGATTGAGGACGCTGCCCTGATCGACGGCGCGGGCGAGCTGCGCCGCTTCTGGTCGATCTTCCTGCCTCAGGTGCGCGGCACGCTCACCGTCGTCGGCTTGACGTCCTTCATTGGGGCCTGGTCCGACTTCATCTTCCCGCTGCTCATGCTGCCCGACCCGAACAAGCAGACGCTGATGCTGACGCTGACGGCCATCCAGAACTCGCCCCAGGGCGTCACCTACCAGCTCGTGCTGGCTGGAGCCGTCGTGGCGATGATCCCCGTCGTCCTGGTCTTCGCCTTCAGCCAGAAGTTCTTCTTCCGCGGCATCGAAGACGGCGGTCTGAAGTTCTGATCCTCATCCCCGCGGGTGCTCCTCGCACCCGCGGGGATCTTCTCTACCTAAAAGGAGGTTTTTTCATAAAAAACTAACACGTGTTAGGTATTGTGGATTTGCGGCCGTCTAACGGCCGATCCCAGCCACCACCCCCATACTGACGAAGGAGTTAAACTCATGGGGACTAGACCCATCATCGGTGCACTCGGAGCCCCGATTCTTGCGGCCACCATGCTTGGCCTCGCACCCGCTGCGGCCATCGCCGCCACCGAAACCCCGTATCACCCGACCGTCCTGTGGGCGACCTCCGAAGAGAAGGTCGGCGAAAGTGCACCCAACGGCACGATCGCAGCCCTCGTCGACGATGACACGACCCGTACCGACGCGACCAAGACCTTCTGGACCACCAAGTGGAAGGGTGGCCTCGACGAATACCCGCACGCCCTCGCCGTCGAGAACCCCACGCCCGGCACCAAGGTCTGTGGCCTGGGCCTGACCCCGCGCCCCACCTACGATTCCACCCTGGGCAACGACCAGTTCCCCGGCGAATATCGCGTGTTTGCCTTCGACGAGGACCCCGGTAACCCGGCCGCCGAAGCCTCCTTCGCCGACTGGAAGACGAATGTCGCCGCGGGAAAGTGGGAAGGCGGCACCGAGGTCACGCACGGAAGCGACCTTCAGTTCGGGAACAAGGAACAATACGTCACCTTCCCGGCGACCACGAAGCGCGTCTTCGCTCTGACCGGCCTGCGCTCCCTCGCTCCCGGCAAGAAGGACATGGCGCTGTCCGACATCAAGCTCCTGCCCTGCGACGCCGACGGTAACGCCATCACCTCCTACGGTAACGAGGACACCGGCGGCAACCACGAAGCAGCCCGACCCGTCGTACCCCACCCCGATGCCCCCGAGCAGGGGTCGGGCGCGTCCGACCTCGTCGTTGACTTCGTCATCGACCAGCTGCCCTACGGCGAGCCCGGCAAGCCCGTTGACTTTGCCCCCGGCACCCATACCTACACGGCCACCGGCTACTACCACGCGAAGACCGTCTCGGCCCGTATCCGTGCGGTCGACGGTGCCACCGTCACCATCAACGGTGCGACCCCCGACGCCGATGGACGCGTGGCCAACCTCGACCTCACCACCGGCCTGAACGTCATCACCGCCACCGTGACCAAGGACGGCAAGGAAGCCACCTACGTCGTTAACATCACCAAGGTTGACACCGACTTCCGCGGCAACGTCATGGTTCCCGTGACCGCTACGGCGAACGGTGGAACCGAGGCCGACAACGCGGCCCTCACCGACCTCGATCCCACAACGACGTGGACCTCCGATCCGCTCGTTCGCGCGAATGAATGGTCGAGCAGCGTCACCGGCATCGAGCTGCACCTGGGCGAGGCCCGCTACGTGCACCGCGTCAACGGATGGGGCACCCCGACCCTGCCCGCCGGCGTGCAGGGCTGGCACGGCGGTAACTCCGTGGCCATCGCGGTCCAGGAGGCCGACGGCGGCGAATGGAAGACCATCGTCACCCACGGCTCGCTCACGCGCGACGCGCGCGGCCTGTGGTACTGGGACTTCAACAGCTACCACCTCGCCAAGAACATCCGCATCTGGATGAACGATGAGACCGAGCCCCAGACCCCGCAGAATATCGCCACCGCGGTGACCTTCAATGACGTCGAGGTGTGGGGCCTGCCCGCCGGCAAGACCCCCGTGGCTCCCGCTGTCGACAACTCCATGTACGAGCGCTACTCCGGCTTCAACCCCGGTGAGGGCAAGTGGGGTGTCAACCGCGCCCAGGCCCTCGCGCTGCAGTACGGCGTCATGATGCCCGCGTGGGTCCCCTCCGAGGGCTACGGCCGCGGCGGCTTCGACGCTAACGAGCGCGACCTCACGGGTGGCGCATTCCCGATGTTCTACGACCTGCCCATGTTCAACACCGCCATGATGGAGTCCCTGGGTAAGGGCGCGCCGTGGGCCCTCGCCAAGGCCCCCACCGGCAAGAACAGCATGTGCAACGCGGGCGAGCCGCGCGACTTCATGAACGAATACATGAAGCCCTACGCGTCCACGCTCGTCGACATCCAGTACGGCGATGAGGGCGGATTCAACCGCGTCGAGTCGGAGTGCTTCAAGAACTGGTTCTCCTGGTCCAAGGAGAACATCCCCGGCGCCGTCGTCCACGCCAACTCCTGGGACGACCCCTCCTGGTACCGCGACACCAACCTGAGCTACTACGTCGAGAACGCCAAGCCCGACCTGCTCAGCTGGGACAAGTACTACTGGGGCGCCAACGGCGGCCCGGCTCCGAGCCGAGTCGTCATGGACCTGCTCAACACCAACACCTGGAAGAAGCAGCGCGAATACGGCCTCAAGGGCCTCACCGGTGACGGCTCCAGCCCGATCCTCTACGGCCAGTACCTGGACTACAACTGGGATGCCAACGTTTCGGCCTCCGAGAAGTCGATCGTGCCCTCGCTGGGCCTGGCCACCGGCCAGAAGTGGTTCGGCCTGTTCCGCATGGAGTACAACGGCTACGACCGCTCCTCGATCATCGACCACGATGGTGCGCCGACGCGCTCGTTCTACGAGTTCTCCAATATCTTCGGCAACGTCAGCTACATCGGTAACTACACGAAGGCCATGAACTCCACGTTCGTCGCCTACAAGCCCGGCCAGTACGCGGCTCGCGGCGAGACCCCCTCGCTGAGCGGCTACAAGTACGGTGACTTCGCCTCCGGCGACGAGGCCAAGGCCGCCAACGAGGCCGTCGGCCTGGTTGATATGTCGGTGACCAACGTCGGCTCCGTCAACGACGGAATGCCCGGCGACGTCGTCGTCGGCTACTTCGAGCAGCTGAAGGGCCTGGAGACCGCCAAGTCCGCCGAGATCTTCGGCGATTCCACGACGGCCCCCAAGGGCTTCATGGTCGTCAACGCCCTGACCGGCCAGACCCGCTACCCGTCCTACCTCCTCGACCCGCGCACCGACAACGGCTCGCTGGCCGAGACCGCTCAGGACATCACCCTGACCGTCAAGAAGCCGAGCGCAAACGCGCACCTGATGCTCGTCAACCCGGCCGACAAGACGACTCAGGAAGTTGAGCTCGGCGAGGGCGAGACCTCGCAGGTCGTGCTCCACGCTGTTGGTGGCGGTGACTCGCGCTTCCTGTACTGGGTGACGATCGAGAACCCGGCTCCGACTCCGGACCCGCAGCCGACTCCCGATCCGCAGCCCACTCCGGACCCGCAGCCCACCGTCGATCCGACCCCGGCTCCGGAGCCCACCGTGGACCCGACCCCGGCTCCGACCCCGGATCCCGTGCCCCAGCCTCGCACGGGCCAGTGGAAGTCCGGCTACTTCGGCTGGTGGTACAGCTACTCTGACGGCACCTACGCGGCCAATGAGACCCTCGTCATCGACGGGCAGACCTACCGCTTCGACGCGAGTGGCTACCTGAAGATGGGCTGGGTCTACGACGGTGGACACTGGTACTACCACGGCTCCAGCGGTGCCCAGCAGTACGGCTGGATCATGGACCGCGGCTCCTGGTACTACCTCGCACCCGCGACCGGCCAGATGGCGACCGGCTGGACACAGATCGACGGGACCTGGTTCTACCTGTCCTCCTCCGGCGTTATGCGCACCGGTTGGGTCAAGGACGGCGGCGCCTGGTACTACCTGTCGCCCTCCGGCTCCATGGTCACCGGCTGGCAGCTCCTCGGCGGCACCTGGTACCACCTGGGCGCCAATGGCGCGATGACCACCGGCTGGTACCAGGAAGGACCCGTCTGGTTCTACCTGCGCTCTAACGGCTCCATGGCCACCGGTTGGGAACTCATCGGCTGGTCCTGGTACCACTTCGCGCCCTCGGGCGCGTGGATCGGCTAACCGTTAGCTCCACATGAGACGAGGCCGTGGCCGGGTTTTCCGGCTGCGGCCTCGTTCGCGTGCGCTACGAGCGGGGCGGGGTCAGTCCTTGCGGATCGACAGCGATTCGACGCGGTGGTCGGCGCCCTTCGTGAAGATGAGGGTCGCGCGCTCGCGGGTGGGGCGGATGTTTTCGCGCAGGTTCGGCAGGTTGATCGCGTTCCACACGACGTGCGCGGTTGAGACGGCCTCGTCGTCCGTGAGGGAGGCGTAGGTCTTGAAGTAGGAGTCCTCGCGGGAGAACGCGGTCGCGCGCAGCTTGAGGAAGCGGTCGACGTACCACTGTTCGATGAACTTCTCGTCGGCGTCGACGTAGATCGAGAAGTCGAAGTAGTCCGAGACGGCCACCGAGATAGATCCGGGCGCCGAGCGCGGCGGCTGGAGCACGTTGAGGCCCTCGACGATGAGGATGTCGGGACGATCCACGTCGATGTAGGTGTCGGGCACGATGTCGTAGGTGACATGCGAGTACACGGGGGCCTTCGCGTGGGGGTTACCGGCCTTCACCGAGGCCAGGAACGAGATGAGGGCCGAGCGGTCGTAGGACTCCGGGAATCCCTTGCGGGCGATGAGGGAGCGTTCGTGCAGGATCCAGTTCGGGTAGAGGAAGCCGTCGGTCGTCACCAGATCCACGCGCGGGGTGGAATCCCAGCGGGAGAGCAGCAGCTGGAGGAGGCGCGCGACCGTCGACTTACCGACGGCGACCGAGCCGGCGATGCCGATCACGAAGGGGGTCGAGTGGCCTTCGGGTTCTCCGAGGAAGGCGTGCCGTTCGGCGGCGGTGCGGCGGCGTCCGTCGATGTAGAGCTGCAGCAGCGCGCTCAGAGGGCGGTAAATCGCGTCGACCTCGGTCATGTCGATGGGGTCGCCCAGAGAGGCGATGCGGTCGATGTCCTCCTGCGTGAGCGGCAGGGGAGTGCGATCGGCGAGGCGGTCCCACTCGGAGCGGTCGAAGCGCGCGTAGGGGTTGGGGGCGTTGCGCTCGTCGGCCGGTTTTTGCTCGTCAGATGAGACGGCCGACGAGGCCGGGGATGGGATGGGCGAGGGGCTCTCGGTGATGCTCACGCACCCATTGTGCCCCACATGTTTGTGCTCGTGCGCACTTAGTTCACCACGTGAAGCGACACACGTTACTGACCAGCAGGGGGGTTTGGTGTGTTGCAATGGGTGCTATGTGCGGAATTGTTGGACATATTGCATGCAAGGCGTCCCAGCGTAGTCGCGAGGTTGTCCTCGGCGGCCTGGCGCGCCTCGAATATCGCGGGTACGACTCGGCGGGTATCGCCCTGGCTTCCCCGGATCACCTGGACGTGCGCCGCGCGCTCGGTAAGCTCGTCAACCTCTCCGAGGAGCTCGACGCGCAGCCTCCCGTCGACGCGTACGCGGGCATCGGACACACCCGTTGGGCCACCCACGGGCGCCCGACGGTCGCGAACGCCCACCCTCACTCCAGCCCGGATGGACGTTTCTCTCTCGTTCATAACGGCATCATCGAAAACGCGGACGCCCTGCGCGCCGCCCTCATCGCCGACGGAGAGACCTTCGCGTCGGAGACCGACACCGAGGTCGTCGTCCACCTGCTGGCCCGCGCCTACGACCAGGCCGAGCCGGCCTCGTACCAAGGTGCTGTCGCCGGACTGACCGGCACGGACGAGGAGGTGGCGCGCCGACTGGTCGTCGCCATGCGCGCCGTCACCGAGCAGCTGCACGGCACCTTCACCCTGCTGGTGCTCAGCACCCAGTCCCCGAACGTCATCGTCGCGGCCCGCCGCTCCTCCCCGCTGGTCATCGGCCTGGGGGACGGGGAGAACTTCCTGGGCTCCGACGTCCTGGCCTTCGTCGAGCACACGAACCGCGCCGTCGAGGTCGACCAGGACGAGGTCGTGGTTGTCTCCGCGACGGGCGTGACCGTCATCGACCCCGCGGGTAACCCCGTTGAGCGCGAGGCGTACGAGGTCGACTTCTCCTCCGACCGCGCCACCAAGAACGGCTGGCCGACCTTCATGGAGAAGGAGATCCACGAGCAGCCCGACGCCGTGGGCGCCACCCTGGCCGACCGCATCGACTCCCACGGCCACCTGGCCCTGGACGAGGTGCGCATCCCCGAGCACGTCCTGCGCTCCGTCGACAAGGTCATCATGATCGGCTGCGGCACCGCGTCCTACGCCGGACAGGTCGCCCGCTACGCGATCGAGCACTGGTGCCGCATCCCCGTCGAGGTCGAGCTCTCCAGCGAGTTCCGCTACCGCGACCCGGTGGTGGGCGAGAAGACCCTGGTCGTCGCCATCTCCCAGAGTGGCGAAACCATGGACACCATCCAGGCGATCCGCCACGCCCGCGAGCAGGGCGCGAAGGTCGTCGCTATCGTCAACACGCCCGGCTCGACGATCTCCCGCGAGTCCGACGCGGTGATCCTCACGCACGCGGGCCCCGAGATCGCGGTCGCCTCCACCAAGGCGTTCACCGCGCAGGTCACCGCCTGCTACATCCTGGGCCTGTACCTGGCGCAGGTGCGCGGCAACAAGTACGCCGACGAGATCGCCGACTACATGGACAAGCTCGCGGCTATCCCCGCCGCTATCTCCCGCGTCCTTGAGAACGGGGAGAGCGTGCGTCAGTTCGCGCGGACGATGCAGGATGCGACCTCGGTGATCTACCTGGGCCGCCACGTTGGCTTCCCCGTCGCCCTCGAGGGCGCGCTCAAGCTCAAGGAAATCTGCTACATCCACGCCGAGGGCTTTGCCGCCGGCGAGCTCAAGCACGGCCCGATCGCGCTGGTGGACGAGGGTCAGCCGGTCATCGTTATCGTGCCGACCCCGCGACGCCCCGAGCTGCACGGCAAGGTCCTGGCCAACATTGCCGAGGTCCGCGCTCGCGGCGCCCGCACGATCATCATCGCCGAGGAGGGGGATTCCTCCGTCGACGAGTTCGCCGAGGTTGTCTTCCGTGTGCCCGCCGTGCCGACTCTGTACGCGCCGCTCCTGACCGTCGTGCCGCTGCAGATTTTTGCCTGCGAGCTCGCCGCCGTGAAGGGCCTTGACGTTGACCAGCCGCGTAACCTCGCCAAGTCCGTGACGGTGGAGTGATCCACCGGCGCGGGGCTGGTGCCTCGTGAACGCTCACGGGCCTCGTTCCTCATCTGGGACGAGGCCCGTGCCGCGTTTGTGACACCCCGTCAGATAGGGATGCGCCCAGGTGTGCTTCGTCATTGAATGGCCCGTCAAGCGTGAAGGCATTCACGAAAACGCTGTGAAACACTAGCCAAAACGGCGATCGAGCGTGCGAGGGTGGGGGAGGGGGTGACTAGCGTGGAAAGGGTGGCGCCGCGTGCGCCGCACCCAACAATGCAAGTCAGCCCCGGCCTCGTGAAACGACGGCCGCGACCACCCCAGGAGGTGTGCACATGACCCTGTCCATGATCCTTATCGGAATCCTGCCCTCTGTCTTCTTCGGCGTCGCCACGACGCTGATGGGAAAGACCGGCGGATCAGACCGCCAGCGAGTCATGGGCGCCGTCCTCGGCGGCCTGCTCATGGCCGCCGTCGCCACCCCCTTCCTGCACCCCGCGTGGACGCCGCTGAACCTGGGCGTGTCTTTCCTGACCGGCCTGCTCCTGGGCGTCGGCGTGTGCGATCAGCTGCGCTCCTACTCGGTCCTGGGCATGAGCCGCACGATGCCCCTGTCCACCGGCGGCCAGCTGGTCCTCATGTCCCTGGCGGGCATCGCCATCTTCGGCGAGTGGCTGCACGGTGGCGCGCTGCCCTACGGCCTCGCCGCCATCGCCGTCCTCATCGTCGGCATCTGGTTCCTGTCGCGCTCCGAGTCCGGCTCCGACGCTGCTTCCCTCGACTGGAAGCGCGGCGCCTTCCTGCTGACGACCTCGACTCTGGGCCTCGTGGCGTTCCCCCTCATCATTAAGTGGTTTGATATCCAGCCCGCAGAGTTCCTCCTGCCCCAGGCGATCGGCTACACCGTGTACTGCGCGATCTTCTTCGCGATCCAGGGCCGCGGCGGTGTGGCCCCCGAGGACTCGCTGCGTCACCGCCGTATGTTCCCCTCGATTGTCAACGGCGTCCTGTGGGGCACCGCGATCCTGCTGCTCCAGCTCAACTCCAACAAGCTGGGCGCGGGCACGGGCTTTACCCTCTCCCAGCTGGGAATCCTCATCTCCACGCCGCTGGGCATCCTGTGGCTTCACGAGACGCGCTCGCGCAAGGAGCTGCGCTGGACCATCATCGGCGTCGCCCTCGTCATCGTGGGCGCGGTCCTCGCAGGCGTCGCCAAGACCCTCGACGTCGCCTGATCGGCGCGACGGCGTCATCGTCGCCCAAGCGGCCACCCCAGGCGTGTGCGGTGTGAAACAATATGGCGCATGTTCACGATTGATGGAGCTGCTCTGTCCTTTGCCGACGCGCGGGAACTGGAGAAAAAGTGCGTTGACCAGGCGGTTTCCGAGGGTGATCCGGACCGCTACATGCTCGACGTCGCGGGCGAGGTCGCGGCCGCGGTCGTGCGCTGCGCGGACCTACCCGTGAGCTGGAACGGCGAGGACACCGATCCCAACGCGGATGCTGAGGAAAGCGGCGACGATGAAGGGGGCGACTGGATCGCCAGCCGTGTCACCGCCTTCGTTGGAGGCGGAGACAACGGTGGGGACGCCCTCTACGCCTGCGCGATCCTCGCGCGCGGAGGAATCGGAGCGACCGCCTACCTCCTGAAGAAGCGCTGCCACGGCCGCGCCCTCTCCGCCGCCCAGGAAGCGGGCGTGCGCATCATCGACCTTGGCGGCCAGTCGCTGCACTCCATCGAAAACACGCCCGCGTGGTCCGAGGTCTTTCTCGCGCACGCCTGGATCGACGGCATCGTGGGAACCGGTGCCCACGGCCCGCTCACGGGCACGCTCGCGGAATCAGTGGAGCTCCTCAATGGGCTCTCCACCATCAAGCCGCGCCCCATCATCACGATCGACGTCCCTTCGGGCCTGACCGACGACGACGGCGCGATCACGGGCCCGATCCTGCGCGCCACCCACACGCTCGCCGTCGGAACCTACAAGCGCGCGCAGGTCCTGCCCCCCGCCGTCGAGTTCACCGGCGACATCAGCCTCGTGACGATGGACTGGGACAGCAATGGGGTGGGCCGCGCCCAGGGCGATGACGGCGCGATCGGCGCGGATGACCTCTACGTCATCGACGAGGCCTTCTCCGCCCACGAGGTCGTCCCCGTCCCCGCTTTCTCGGACGACAAGTACGCGCGCGGCGTCGTCGGCCTCGTCGCCGGATCCGACACCTACCCGGGAGCTGGACTCCTCGCGACGCGCGGCGCACTGGCCGCGGGCGTGGGCATGGTGCGCCTGAACTCCACCAGGCGCGTCCAGGACCTCGTGCTCGCCGACCAGCCCGGCGTCGTTACCGTTGGTGGCCGCATCCAGTCCGCCCTCATCGGCCCCGGCCTCGACGAGGATCGACGCGAGGACGCGCTCGAGCTCGCGCAATTCTGCGGGCAATCGGGCATGCCCCTCGTCATTGACGCGTGGGCGCTCGATCTCGTCCCCGAGCTGCTTGGCTCGCTGAAACCCGACGCCACCGTCCTCACCCCGCACTACGGCGAGGCCGCGCGCCTTCTGGGGCGCCTCGGCACTCCGGTGACGCGGGCCGAGGTTGCTGCCTCTCCTCTGCGCTATGCCCGCACGCTCCACGAGGCGACCGGCTGCCACGTGATCCTCAAAGGGCCCGTCACGATCGTGTACTCCTTCGAATACGTGGACACGGAGGTGCAGGAGGCCTTCCAGCGCGCCCTCAACGCTGCGGAGGCGTGGCCCGACGTGGACGCGCTGCCGCAGGGCCGTATCGTGCGCTCCTACACCCCGACTGTCGGCCAGGTGACGACCTCCTGGGCGGGCGTCGCCGGCAACGGGGATGTGCTCGCCGGATTCCTCGCCGGCGTCCTCGCGCGCCCGGTAGAGGCTGGAGACGCCGTGGCGGGCCCCGATGGGCAGCCCCAGCGCGTCACCCCGGGACGCCTGGCGGCGGCGGTGAGCGTCCACGGGCGAGCAGCTCGGGTGGCCGCCGACGCTTTCCGCGGATTTGCGCCCATTCAGGCCTCGGACATTGCGGCTGCGATCGGTAAGGTCCTGTCGCAGCCCACGGCGTGATGGCCTGGTCGCTATGCCCGCGCAGACGACGAACGTGGGGGCGGGCGGCGCGCGCCGTGAGATACTAGAGGCGTGATTTCCACAGACGAACGAGTCGATGGACGGGACTACCCGTCATCCGCGGCCGTCGACCTGGCCGCGATCCGTCACAACCTGGGCGTTCTGCGCGCAGCCGCCCCAGGCGCGCTCCAGCTCGCGACCGTCAAGGCGAACGCCTACGGGCACGGACTTATCCCGGTGGCCCGCGCCGCCCTGGACGGTGGTGCCGACTGGCTGGGCGTCGCTCAGCTGGCCGAGGCTTTTGCGCTGCGCCGAGGCCTCGACGAGGCCGGGGTCGCCCGAGCCGAGGCCCCTATCCTTGCGTGGATCTCTACCTCCTCCTCCGACTTCGCGGCCGCGATCGAGGCCGACATCGACCTGTCCGTCTCGTGGACCTGGGTCCTCGCCGACATCTGCGCCGCCGCCCGGCAGGTCGGCCGCCCCGCGCGCGTCCACGTCAAGATCGACACCGGCATGTCCCGCGCGGGTTCCACGCTCGCCGACCTGCCCGCCCTGGCTTCGGCCCTGCGCATGGCCGCCGACGACGGCCTCGTCGATGTCGTGGGCGCTTGGAGCCACATGTCCCGCGCCGACGACCCCAGCGAGGCGGGAAACGCCTCGACCGCGAGCCACGTGCGTATTTTCGAGGAGGGCCTGGCGATCCTCGCCGACGCGGGCGTCACGCCGCGCATCCGCCACCTGTCCGCCACGTCGGGCATCCTGTGGCACCCCGAGGCTCACTACGACATGGTGCGCGCCGGCATCGGCCTGTACGGGCTGAGCCCCGACCCCGCGGTGGCCACCTCCGAGGAGCTCGGCCTCATCCCCGCCCTCGAGCTGCGCGCGCCCCTCACCTCCGTCAAGGTCATCGAAGAGGGGACCCCGGCCTCGTACGGGGGAACCTGGGTCGCGCCCACGCGCCGCTGGATCGGCCTCGTCCCCCTCGGCTACGGCGACGGCATCCTGCGCGCCGCCTCCAACCGGGCGCGCGTCGTCGTCCACACCGCCTCCGGCCCCTTTAACGCGCCCCTCATCGGACGCGTGTGCATGGACCAGTTCATGGTCGACCTCGGGCCAGCCGAGGGAAGCCCCGGAACGCCGACGGCGCGCAGCGGACAGGCCCCCGCCATCCCCGGCGACATCGCCACCCTCTTCGGCTCCGGCGTGCGCGGCGAGGCCTTGGCCGACGACTGGGCGCAGGCAGCCGGTACCATCAACTACGAAATCGTCACCCACCTGGGCGCACACATCCCCCGCATCTACAGGGATGGCGCCGCCGCGACCTTCGGGAGCAACTCATGACCCAGCCCATCGCCTCCTACGAGGTGTCGACGCGCGACGCCGACCAGACGCGCGCGTTCGGCGAAGACCTTGGTCGCATCCTCGCGGCCGGAGACCTCCTCATGCTCTCCGGGGGCCTCGGCGCGGGCAAGACCACCCTCACCCAGGGCATCGGCGTCGGCATGGGCGTGCGCGGACGCGTCGCATCCCCGACGTTCATCGTCGCCCGCGTGCACCCCTCTCTGAGCGGCGGCCCCGACCTCATCCACGCGGACGCCTACCGCATCACCGACCTGAACGACCTCGAGACCCTCGACCTCGACTCCTCCCTCGACGAGGCCGTCACCGTCGTCGAATGGGGCGAAGGTAAGACCGAGGCCATGAGCGATGAACGCCTCTCCATCGAGGTGCGCCGGGCATCGGGCGGCGAGGCCGCCCACGACGGGGACGTCATCGACCTGGAGAACATGGACGACGGCACACGCGTCATCGTCCTGCACGCCCACGGGCACCGCTGGGACGGCGTCCTCGATGGCGTCGTCGCCGCCCACGGCGGAACCCGCATCGACGAGGCTGACACCGACGAGTAGGATCACACCGTGCGAGAGATAGCCCTAGACACCCAAGCAGCCACCGCCGTCGCCATCATCGACGACGGCCGCGTTCTCGGCCGCGCCCAGAACGACTCTGGACGTCACCACGCCGAATCCATCACCCCGCTTGTGCGCGAGGCGCTCGCGGTAGCAGGCCTGCCCGCGCAGCTCGCGGACGCCGGCATTGATCGAGTCCTCGTGGGCACCGGACCCGCCCCCTTCACCGGACTGCGCGCCGGCCTCGTCTCCGCCCGCGTCCTCGCCTCGGTCGCCGGCGTGCCCGCCTACGGTGTGTCCGCCCTCGACGTCATCGCCCGCCAGGGCCTCGACCTCCTGCCTCCCGACACCCGCGTCTACGCGATCGCCGACGCGCGCCGCCGCGAACTCTACTGGGGCTCATACGTGGCCGCCGGGCCCGACGACGTCACCCTCGAGGGGCGCCTCGAGGTGGGGGACGTTTCTACACTGCTGGGCGCCATGCGGACCGCCCCCGGCCTCGTCGTCGCGGGAGCGCCGATCCCCGCGCACAGCGCCGACGCGCTCGCGCACGTGGACCTCGGACCCCAGGTGAGCCTCGATCCCGCCGTCATGAGCCGCATCGTCGCCACGCGCCTGTCGCGCGGCGAAGACGATCGTCTGCGCACCGACCCCCTGTACCTGCGCCGCCCCGACATTCAGGGCCAGCCCACCGCGCGCCTGTGAACGCCACGCTGCGCGTCGCGGGCCCGGGCGACCTCGAACTCTTCGCCGCCCTCGAGGCCGAGGTGTTCGCCGAGGACCCCTGGACCCCCTACATGATCACCGAGGAACTTTCCTCCCCGGCCTCGCGCTATTGGATCGCCACGGATGAGTCTGGCGACGTCGTCGGATACGGAGGAGTCAAGGTCGGTGGAGACCAGGCCGACGTCATGACCATCGGCGTGCGCGCTCACGCGCGGGGCCGAGGCCTCGGCGCGGCCATCCTGGACGCCCTCCTGGAGTGGTCACGTGAGGCCGGCGCGCGCGAGATCTTCCTCGACGTGCGCCCCTCCAACGAGGGGGCCATCGGCCTGTACGAGTCCCGAGGCTTCGTTGAAATCGGGCGTCGTCCGCGCTACTTCCGTAACCCCGTCGAAGAGGCCGTCGAGATGAGGGCGCCCCTGATCTGAGGCGATGCGACGACCGCCACTAAATAGGTATGGTCGGTGTATCAAAATTCGTGTCTTTTTACCCCCGTTTGCGGGGTCGATGGTCCTAGGTGTTTTCCTTGCGATAGCGGCTCAAGCTGCCCGAGATAACCGCGGAAAATGGCCGAAAATGACACCGTGTCGAGATCCTTCGCGGGCGGCCTCGTGCCATGGTCCTACGAAGCGGACGAAAAGCGTCGATATGCTCATGGCATGGCCACTCAAAATGTCGCAACGAAGAAGCGCCGCGCGTGGACCACCAGCGTCTTTATTAAGCAGCTGATGGCCGTCTCGGGCTTCGTTTTCGTTTTCTTCTTGCTGTTCCACTCCTACGGCAACCTCAAGATGTTCCTGGGCGCGGAGGTCTACAACGACTACGCGCACTGGCTGCATGAAGAGGCTTTCGTGCCGATCTTCCCGCACGGCGGATTTATCTGGGTCTTCCGCGCCGCCATGGTGCTCATGCTCATCATCCACCTGTGGGCCGCCGCCTACACCTGGAAGCGTTCGCGTCGCGCTCGCTCCACCCGCTACGTCGTCAAGAAGTCCGTCTCGGACTCCTACGCGGCTCGCACCATGCGTATGAGCGGTGTTCTCATCCTGCTGATCCTGATCTTCCACATCGCTCACTTCACCACCGTGAGCCTGCCCGCGAAGGTCGCGAACTTCGGCGCTGACGTCACCACGCCCTACGCCCGTATGGTTGCTTCCTTCCAGTCGCCGGTCCTGGTGATCCTCTACGCCGTGTTCGTCGGCTGCGCCTGCATCCACGTCTCCCACGGCTTCTGGTCCATGTTCCAGTCGCTCGGTTGGGTGCGTAACGCGACCCGCAAGCCGCTGGTTCTCCTCTCGGGCCTGGTCGGTCTGGTCATCTTCGTGATGTTCATGGCCCCGCCCGTCGCCATCGTCACCGGCTTGATCCACTGAGGAAGGGCACGCAATCATGACCGATACACTCATCCACGGCCTCTACCGTGAAGGCGAGAAGATCGCCGACACGAAGGCCCCCCACGACGTCCCGATCGCGCAGCGCTGGGAGCAGCGTAAGTTCAGCGCCGCGCTGGTCAACCCCGCCAACCGCCGTAAGCTGCGCGTCATCATCGTCGGCTCCGGCCTCGCGGGCGGCGCCGCCGCCGCCTCGCTCGGCGAAATGGGCTACAACGTCGACTGCTTCTTCTACCAGGACTCCGCCCGCCGCGCGCACTCCATTGCCGCGCAGGGTGGTATCAACGCCGCGAAGAACTACCGCAACGACAACGACTCCGTCTACCGTCTCTTCTACGACACGGTCAAGGGAGGCGACTACCGTGCTCGCGAGGACAACGTCTACCGCCTCGCCGAGGTCAGCGCCAACATCATCGACCAGTGCGTCGCGCAGGGCGTCCCCTTCGCCCGTGAGTACGGCGGCCTCCTCGACAACCGCTCCTTCGGTGGCGTGCAGGTGTCCCGTACGTTCTACGCGCGTGGCCAGACGGGTCAGCAGCTGCTGATCGGCGCCTACCAGGCGCTCGAGCGTCAGGTCGCAGCGGGTACCGTCACCGAGCACTCACGTCACGAGATGGTCGAGCTCATCGTCGACGAGGGCAAGGCCCGCGGAATCGTCGCCCGCGACATGTCCACCGGCAAGCTCGAGACCTTCATCGCCGACGCGGTCGTCCTGGCCACCGGCGGCTACGGCAACGTGTTCTTCCTGTCCACCAACGCGATGGGCTGCAACGCGACCGCCATCTGGCGTGCGTACCGCAAGGGCGCCTACTTCGGCAACCCCTGCTTCACGCAGATCCACCCCACGTGCATCCCCCAGCACGGCGACCAGCAGTCGAAGCTGACCCTCATGTCGGAGTCGCTGCGTAACGACGGCCGCATCTGGGTTCCCAAGCGCGCCGAGGACTGCGAGAAGGACCCGCGTGAGATCCCCGAAGAGGATCGCGACTACTACCTGGAGCGCATCTACCCCTCGTTCGGTAACCTCGTGCCCCGCGACATCGCGTCGCGTCAGGCCAAGAACATGTGCGACGAGGGCCGCGGCGTCGGCCCGAAGATCGACGGTGTCGCCCGCGGCGTCTACCTCGACTTCTCCGACGCGATCAACCGTATGGGCCTGGCCGCCGTGTCCGCCAAGTACGGCAACCTCTTCGACATGTACGAGCGCATCACGGGTGACAACCCCTACGAGGTGCCGATGCGCATCTACCCGGCCGTCCACTACACCATGGGTGGCCTGTGGGTTGACTACGACCTCGAGTCGAACCTGCCCGGTCTGTACGTGGCCGGCGAGGCGAACTTCTCCGACCACGGCGCGAACCGCCTGGGTGCCTCGGCGCTCATGCAGGGCCTGTCGGACGGCTACTTCGTCCTGCCCAACACGATCAACGACTACCTGGCGCACTGCTTCCACCTGCCCAAGCTGGACGAGAACTCGCCTTCCGTGAAGGAAGCTCTCGACTCGGCGCAGGGCCGCATCGACACCCTCATGTCGATCAACGGCACCCGCTCCGTGGACTCGTTCCACAAGGAGCTGGGCAAGATCATGTGGGAGTACTGCGGCATGGAGCGTACCGAGGAAGGCCTCAAGAAGGCCATCGGTTTGATCCGCGAGCTGCGCGCCGACTACTGGAAGAACGTTCGCGTTCCCGGCAAGTCGATCGGTGAACTCAACCAGTCCCTCGAGAAGGCCGGCCGCGTCGCCGACTTCATGGAGCTGGGCGAGCTCATGTGCATCGACGCGCTGCACCGCGAAGAGTCGTGTGGCGGCCACTTCCGCGCGGAGTCCCAGACTCCCGAGGGTGAGGCCCTGCGTCACGACGACAAGTTCCTGTACGTGGCGGCTTGGGAATACGCTGGCGAAGGCGAGCCCCCGATCCTCCACAAGGAAGACCTGATTTACAACGACATCGAGCTGAAGCAGCGGAGCTACAAGTGAACCTGACACTGAGGATCTGGCGCCAAAACGGTCCCGAAGACAAGGGCGCAATTCATGAATACCAGGTGAAGGGAATCTCGGAAGAGTCCTCGTTCCTGGAGATGCTCGACGTCCTGAACGAAGAGCTCTTCGCACGCGGCGAGGAACCCATCGCCTTCGACTCCGACTGCCGCGAGGGCATCTGCGGTCAGTGTGGCATCGTCATCAACGGTATCGCTCACGGCCCGGAGGTCACCACGACCTGCCAGCTGCACATGCGTTCCTTCAACGATGGCGACGTCATCACGATCGAGCCGTGGCGTGCATCGGGCTTCCCGATCATCAAGGACCTCGTGGTCAACCGCAGCGCCCTGGATCGCATCATCCAGGCCGGCGGCTACATCTCCGTGAACACGGGTGCAGCCCCCGACGCGCACGCGACCCCGGTCCCGAAGCAGGACGCGGATCGAGCGTTCGAGGCCGCCGCGTGCATCGGCTGTGGTGCGTGCGTGGCTGCCTGCCCGAACGCCTCCGCGATGCTCTTCACCTCGGCGAAGGTCACGCACCTCGGCCTGCTCCCGCAGGGCAAGCCCGAGAACTACAAGCGTGTCGTCAACATGCTCAACCAGATGGACGAGGAGGGCTTCGGCTCCTGCTCGAACATCGGCGAGTGTGCTGAGGTCTGCCCCAAGCAGATCCCGCTCGACGTGATCGCAAACCTCAACCGCCAGCTCGGCAAGGCCGCCTTCAAGGGCGTCTGATTCGGCTGGAGTGGCCTCGCGGAGGGCCCGGCGCGCACGCGCCGGGCCCTCCCGCGTTTATGGGGAGCAAACGTGGTGGCACAGTGATGTGATAGTGGGGCGATGACGCGGCGAGACAGCCGCCGTAGCCGCACGCAAAATGCTCATGACGGTGCGGTTGGCGTCGTATCATGGAGGCATCATCGGCTCAGAGAGGAGCACGCCATGCAATTTGATGAAACCGGTCCGAACACGCATACGCGCCGCTACTGGGTCAGCGCGACCGTCGGCATCACGGCGATGATTGCCTTCGCGATTCTGTCGATCCTCCTGCTCCTGGGCATGCTCTTTGGCTCTCCCCAGATCAAGCCGATCGCCGATTCGTTGTTCCCCTGGAGCCTGCTGGTCTTCGCGGTTGCGGGCGTCTCGATGTTCATCGCGAACGCGCGTTCTCGCGATTAGATCGACGCCGACTCCGCACGGGACGTACCCGCTCGCTTCGTGCGTGCGGCGGTGCCCGCATGCGCGGATTAAACTGGGGGGCGTGAGTGAACCCCTGGTCCTTGGTATTGAGTCAACCTGCGACGAGACCGGCGTCGGCCTCGTGCGCGGTACGCAGCTGCTGGTCGACCGCACGGCCACGTCGATGGATGAGTACGCCCGCTACGGCGGCATCATCCCCGAGATCGCGTCGCGTGCGCACCTGGAGTCCTTCCTGCCCACGCTGAATGCTGCGCTCGACGAGGCCGGCGTGACGCTGGCGGACGTGGACGCGATTGCGGTCGCGGCCGGACCGGGCCTCGTCGGTTCGCTGACCGTCGGGATCTGCGCAGCGAAGGCGCTAGCCTCGTCGCTGGGCAAGCCCCTGTACGGCGTCAACCACGTGATCGGCCACCTGGCCGTCGATAAGCTCGCTGACGGGCCGCTGCCCGAGCACTTCATCGGACTCGTCGTCTCCGGTGGCCACTCCAATATCCTCGAGATCCGCAACATCGCGACGGACGTCGTCGAGCTGGGCGGAACCCTGGACGATGCCGCGGGCGAGGCATTCGACAAGGTCGGGCGCCTCCTCGACCTGCCTTACCCGGGCGGCCCGCACGTGGACCGCCTGTCCCAGCAGGGGGACCGCGAGGCGATCCGTTTCCCGCGCGGCCTGGCTGCCGGCAAGGACAAGGAGCGCCATAAGTACGACTTCTCCTTCTCGGGTCTGAAGACCGCCGTCGCCCGATATATCGAGGGCGCGACCGCGCGCGGCGAGGTCGTCAGCAAGGAGAACGTGTGCGCTGCCTTCTCCGAGGCCGTCAACGATTCCCTGACCGCGAAGGCTGTGCGCGCGGCGCTGGACACCGGCTGCGACACGATTGTCGTGGGCGGCGGTTTCTCCGCGAACTCCCGACTGCGAGCTCTGCTGACGGAGCGGGCCGAGGCGGCCGGCGTTCAGGTTCGCATGCCCCCTCTGCGCTTCTGCACGGACAACGGTGCTCAGATCGCGGCGATTGGCTCCGAGCTGGTCGCGGCGGGTCTGCCGCCGTCGGACTGGGACTTCTCCCCGGATTCGGGCATGGAGCTGACGACGACGTATCTGGCGCCGCGCGCCTGAGAGCGGTCCGCGGGCCTAGCGCAGGCCGTCCATAAAGCTCTGCGCGATCGAGCTCCACGAGGTGTAGAAGCCGCCCACCATGTTGGCGGCGATGCCGATGAGGAGCGCGGCGCTTACCGTGGCCGCTCCGAGCGACGTCAGCCGTGCCAGGTAGCCGAGTGCCCGGAGCGCGGGGCGCGGCACAGAGGAGAACAGGCCCGAGCGCTGCGCGCGGTGGCGCGCCCGGTGTTGATGATCGGCATGGTCGGCCTGTTCGCGCTCGTCGTCGTGACGGCGCAGCTGCCAGCGCGGCGCGACAGTCCACGCGACCACGAGCGAGACGAGCACGCCGGCGATCAGGAGGCCCAGCGTCAGGTACCCGTTCGGGGCGGTCGGTCGGACCTCGTGCGTCACGGTCGTCACCGGGACGATGGACGCGTTGGCCTCGGAGGACTGTGCGGTCGCGGCCGTCGAAGCGGCGCCGACGGCCCGGGAGACCCGGTCGGAGGACCCCCACCACGCCAGCATCGTCGGAATGTGCTCGCGCCACAGCGGGCCCGCGTGCCCGCCCGTCGGAGGGACGTCCGTGGTGACGCTGTCGGGTTCCTTGACGGTTGAGGCCATCTTGAGAGCGGTGTACGCGCCGCCAACGGCGTCGTCGCCGGCGGCCATCGCGTAGATGCGCATCCCGTCGGGAGTGCGATTCGCGAGCATGATCGACAGCGTGTTGTCGGCCAGATACTGGTCGCCCTGGTTGGTCATCTGTCCCTCGATCTGCGTGTCATAGCCGGACAGCGAGGCGGCGGCGCCGTAGGTCTCGGGCGTGCGCAGGGCCGTCCAGATCGCGCAGTAGGCGCCGGCGGAGAAGCCGCCGATCATCCAGGCGTCGCGATTGGACGTCGTATTGGGGAAGTTGTGTCGGATCATCTCGGGGACGTCGTGGGACACCCATGTGTAGACGGCGGGGCGCCCCTCGATGTCGGCGCAGTCGTGGGCCTCCTCGTCGACGTTGAGGGAGGGACCGACGATGATTGTCGGCGGGATGATCCCCGCGTCGATGGCGTTGTTCAGGGCTTCCTGTACCTGCGCGCCCTGCATGGTGCCGTCGGGGCCGCCGGGGTAGCCGTGGAGAAGCTCGATGACCGCGTAGGTCTTGCCGTCGGTGGGGGAGTAGTCGCGTGGGGTGATGACGAAGACGTCCTGGGTGATCCCGCTTGACGGGCCGGTCCAGGTGGTCTGGAGCATGCCGTCCTCGGTCTTCGTGAAAGTTGCGTCGAGTTCGGATGCGGCGGCGGACTGCGCGTTGACGTCGGCCTCGCCGCCGGATTGGGCGGTTGTTCCAACGGTGGTCGACAGGGCGAGTTTCGCTAGATCCCCGCTGGTTTTCACGAGGCCGAGCGAGCGATTGAAGACGAGCGCCCCTGCGGACGCGATAAGGATCGTGGGCACGAGGAGGATGACCGCGCGTCCCAGCCACCGCCTCGTGCGTCCCGGGCAGCGCGAGGGGGCCGAACGCGCGAGCAGAGACGCCCCACCCAACAGAGACAGAACCGCGAGGACGGCGACTACCGCGAGGGTCTTGAGTGAGGTGAGGGGGATGCTTCCCAAAACGCTCATCGCTGCTCCTTTCCGCCGCCATCGGACGAGGCCGTGGCAGCGAGTGCGTCCGCAGCGGATGCGCTTTCCCGCGAGGCCGCTCGGGTCGATCGCAGGTCGCCGACACCCTTCGCGGCGAGCTTGGCGAGGCCCCCGGCGACCGAGGCGACGAGCGTGAGGGTCTGCGCGGGGGATACGTGGGGCACGTAGGCGTGCGAGATGGCCAGTCCGACGGTCGCAAGGGAGGCCGGATCCGGTACCGCCAGGTACAGGGACTGCGTGCGGGGCTTGAACTTACGCTTGAACGCGTGCAGCGAGGTGAAGCCGTAGAGCGGCTCCATGATGGCGGCCAGCGCGTCGGTGAGGGGGCCAAAGGCCGAGGTGTCATCGGCCGAGCGCGACAGGGGAGCACCCGACAGAGACAGGATCTCGAGCCCCTCTTCCTGCGCCGCCAGGGCGGCCTTGCCGATGAGGAACTCGATTGCGGGACG
Source organism: Xylanimonas cellulosilytica (assembly GCA_001072465.1). GTDB lineage: Bacteria > Actinomycetota > Actinomycetes > Actinomycetales > Actinomycetaceae > Pauljensenia. The sequence continues at coordinate 72,243 of JVKM01000042.1, forward strand.
CCACCCGGTTGTACGCCGACGCATGACGTCCAGGGTCAGGCCGACGACTGTTCCGTCGCGGTAGATCGGCAGCCACGAGGTCACGGCGTGGATCGTCGACTCCTCGTCAATGGCGACCAGGATGCGCGTCTCGGGGACCGCAAGCTCTCGAACACCGCCGAGCGTAAAGCTCATCTCAGGTAGGGCCTTGTCATCGCTCCACGTATCGGAGATGACGGTGATCTGATCGCGCCAGCCCGCCGGGCACTCCTCCCAGGTAGTCCACACGGCCTCAACGCCCTCGCGGGTTGCGTGGTTCATGGCGGTGCGCACGTCCTGGTAGGCCTTGCCCTTGAAAGCGAGGTCGGGCAGGTCCAGCAGTGATTCTTCGGCGACCTGCATGATCGTCCAGCCCTCCTCGCGCGCGGCCTGCGCGAGCTCCTCGTGGACCGAGTAGAGCGCGGGGGTCAGGCCCGAGGTGGACGCGAAGGACGAGAACTGGGCGATAGCCTCGGAGGCCTTGCCCGGCTCGTACGCCAGGTCTGTGACTGTCAGCGCGACGCCGCCCGACCCGCGGTAGGCGACCCCGGCCTCGCCGGAAGGGGACACCCACACCTGGTTGCCCTCCCAGGTCTGCATCCACCCGAGGGTGCCTGCACCGTGGGCGCGCAGGAGCGGCGTGAGGCTCTCGAGCGGCGAGGAGAGCGGGATACGAGGCCGGGCGAGCAGCGCGCTCAGGATGATGGCGAGGGTGCCGACCCAGGCGACGAGGGGGACCCACAGGACGGGTGCCTCGGCGAAGAGGGTCATCGGAACCAGGGACGGCTCGAAGATCGAAGCCGTCGCCGTGGGGAGCAGCGCGAGGGTGTAGTCGTGGAGGATCTGCAGGGGAGTCGCATAGTCGGTGACGGTCAGGTCGTCGCCGGAATTGAGGGCCTCAAGGGGGACGAACGAGTCGCTCGTGAGGAACCCGAGGACGAGGACGGCGCCCGCGCAGCCGACCATGAGGAGCAGCCAGCGCCGCACCAGGGTCGAGGTCGTGGAGGGCTCCGCGTGAATCGTGAAGGAACGGCGCACCCACCACGTGATGACGCACAGGGCGGCGTTGAGGATCACCGGAACGAGGAGGAGCGAAGCCGTGGTGACGAGCTCGGGCCTAGCCATCCCGTTCTCGTCGGTGCCCTGGGCGAGAGCTACACCCGTCGCCGCGACCGTTGACAGACCGAGGACCAGCTGGAGGATAAGAGTGCCGAAGTAGGCGGCGCGCCTGCCCTTGCGCAGCCCGTACGCGAAGATTAGCTGGAGCGTGATAGGGGCCAGACACAGGAGAGTTGTGATGACGCCGGTGCGGCCCTCGAGCCACCACGCGGGGCCCAGCGACCAGCGCATCTGCGCGAGCGGTCCCTCGGGGGCCGAAGAAACAACGGTCAGCGCTGCCGCACATGCCCAGCACAGGGCCGCGACGGAGGCGAGCTGGCGTCCGATCGTGATGTCATTTCCGGACCCGCTGCGCGCCCCGCGAACCCCCGCCAGCCGCGCGGCCACGATGCCCGCGAGGAGGGCCCACACGCGCGCATACGAGATCGCCGATCCGAGGATCGCCGCCGACAGGAGGAGGATTCCGATGAGGAGGAAATGGGCGCGCCAACGCCAGTGAGAGGCCAGCGACTGCGCTGCGGCGCCCACGAGGGCGACGAGGATGAGGCTTGTGCCCCACAGGCTCCCCGCATCGATCGTCTGCCCCCACGTGGAGAACACCCTGGTGAGCAGGGGGAGCGTCAGCCACGTGGCAGCGACGCCGACGACCTGGCCAGCAGCAGCTGCGGCCACCCATGCGCGTGTGCCCAGGTGTCGCTCCGCAGCACCGCCCGCAATGATCATCGTGACGATGCCGAGCACGGCGGTGGCGATGAAGTTACCGGGCACCGCGCCGACGGAGGAGAGAACCGACCACCAATGGGGGCTGGACGGGTCGGCCTCGAGGGCCGTGAATTGATCGCGCCACACCCAGTAGGTCGCCGACACGATCGTCAGGGCGACCGTAAGGACGGCGGTGGCCGGGCAGCGTGACAGCCAGCGGACGGTGAGGCGGGCCAGCGAGGAAAGCAACAGCCACACAGTCTGCAGGGTTGCGCCGACGGGGGAAGCGATCTTGATCAACGCGGATGGTGCGCCCTCGGGTTCCGGTGTCTGTGTTGCTTCCTGCATCACGGGCGAGTGTCCTCTCAGCGTCAGTTTCGAGCCACAACAAGGATACGGCGGTGTCCTGAGAGCCACCTGAATGCTGTCTGTGAGTGTGTGGTGGTGACGACAGTACCCCGCGCCGGTGAAGACGCGGGGCACTGCTGTGACGGAGTCAGACGTTCAGGGTCGCGAATTCGGCGAGGGCCAAGGGGCGCCCCGCGCTCATCTCCGCGCGCATGAGGTCCACGACCGCGTCGAGGCCCTGGCCGGGTCGCGCGGCTGCCGCGACGGCCCGCTGGCGCTCGTAGGAGGCGCCGATCGTCAGGATCGTCTCCAGGCCTGCGAACTCGCGCGCGCAGTTCAGGTCGGCAGCCACGGGGGCCAGCTCTTCCTTCAGTCGCGCGATGCCGTCGCGCGCGCTCTCGGTGGCGCCGTCGCGCGACACGATCAGCGTCGCGTCCATGCCGTAGCGCGCCGAGCGCCACTTGTTTTCGGCGACGAACCAATCCGGCAGGGAGGGAAGGGGCTCGCCCGCGTCGTACAGGCGCGAGAAGTGCTCGACGAGGACGTGGGTGAAGGCCGCGAAGGTGGCGACCTCGGTCGCGTTCGTCGCAGCGTCGTACACGCGGTTCTCGATCGTGCCGAAGGCCGGCGAGGGGCGGATGTCCCAGCGGACCTCGTCGAAGCCCTCGATGACGCCCGTGCGGATCATGTCGTCCGTGTAGGCCTCGAGATCCTCCCACGTTGCGAACTGACGCGGGATGCCGGCGGTGGGCAGCTGCTGGAACACCATAGCGCGGTTGGACGCGTAGCCCGTATCCTCGCCCGCCCAGAAGGGGGACGACGCGGAGATGGCCTGCAGGTGTCCCAGGTGGGCGGTGAGGGCAGCCTGGATCGGGAGGATCTTCGCGCGATCCTCGACGCCGACGTGCACGTGGACGCCGTACAGGAGCATCTGGTGTCCCCAGTAGGCGGTGCGCTCCACCAGCTGCGCGTAGCGCTCCGAGTCGGTGACGCGCTGGCGGCCCGGGCATGCGAAGGGGTGTGTGCCGGCGGTGGCCAGGTCGATGCGCAGGTCCGAGGCCAGGGGGGTCAGGTAGTCGACGCAGTCCATCAGGTCGGCCATGCACTCGGCGACGGTTGAACGCGGCTTGGAGACGACCTCGATCGTGTTGAGCAGCATCTCGCGGTGGACGCCCGGGTAGAGCTTGCCGTCAGTCGTCGCGCGGTCGATGATCGCGTCCGCGCTCTGACGCAGGTCGTGGGAGTCGCGGTCGACGAGCTGGAGCTCCCACTCGACACCGATCGTGGAACGCTGGGAGGAACCGAAGGGCAAAGACATGTCAATCCTTTCGCTTGCTTCCTCCATTGTGGCAGGGCAGCGAGCGGTGTCGGCGGAGAGCTTTCTTACAGGTTTTTAGCCAACCGTCGGCAGATGATCGCGCGGTGGCGCCCGTCCACGCGTGTCGCGATGACGGTCAGCTGCTCGTCGCCTCCGCCCAGTTTCAATGATTTACGCAGGTCGTCGGGGTTGATGTCGGCGCCGCGCTTCTTGATTTCGACGCTGCCCGCGCCGCGCGTGCGCAGCTCGGCGGAAATCGCCTTTGCCCGCAGGTTGGTCACTGCGAGGACCTCGAAGCGGTCGTAGAAGGGGGAATCGGGCAGGTCGTCCCCGGTCAGGTAGGCGATCTTGTCGGACACGATGCCCGCGCCGACCTCGTCCGCGAGGCGCGCCAGGAGGCCCGAGCGTATGACCGCGCTGTCGGGCTCGGCGACCATCGTGCCCAGGGGCGCGACCTCCACGCGGGCTGCGGGGGCGTTGGGTGCATACCCCTCGGGTGTGGAGAGCGAATGGGCGGCCCCGGCCTCGTCCAAGAGGAGGCAGGAGCGCCCACGGCCCTCGGGGGACAGTGCGGGGGACCAGAGCGAGGCCTCGACGAGGTCGCCACCCACGCTCACCCACTGCGCGTGCCAGGAGGAGGGGATGTGTTCGTACGCGATGCCCGGCGCCACCTTGATGCCGACTCGTTCGATCGTGGAGGCCCAGCCGAGGGCGAGCGAGAGGGGAGGGGACCACTGCTCCGGGTCCGTGATGCGTGCCGACCCGCGCGAGGTGCCCGTGCGGCGGGCCGGGTCGGCGAAGATCGCGTCGACGCCCTCGGCGGCCAGCTCGTCCATGTCGAGGTCGGTGACGTCCCCCAGGCGCACCTCGGCCCCTTCGAAGGCTCGCAGGTTCGCGGCTACGGCCCCGGCGGTGTCGGGGTCGATGTCAACAGCCAGCACGTTCATGCCCAGGCCGGCGATCGCCATGGCATCCGACCCGATGCCACAGCCAAGATCCGCGACGCGCGTCGCGCCGCGATCCCTGAATCGCTGAGCGTGGCGGGCTGCCACGACGAGGCGCGTCGCCTGCTCGAGGCCGTCGCGGGTGAACACCATGTGGGAGGCAAACGGACCAAATTTTGAGCGCGCAGCCTGGCGCAGGGCCAGCTGGGTGAGGACTGCAACCACGAGGTCCGCGTCGAGGCCGGAGGCGCGCAGGGCGGATCCGAGCTCGGGCAGCGGGATCGGGTTGGTGGCCTGCTTCGCTTGCAGGGACTCCAGCAGCTCCCAGCCGGGGGAGGACAGAATGGGGGACAGGGCGCTCACCCGCTCATTGTCCCATCTCTTCAGGGACGAGGCCGTGTGGGGTCTGCGGCGCGGGGTGCAGGCGTCGTCTCGCCCAGGGTGAACGCCCCTGGCACTCAGCTTGCTCGAGTGCCAGGAACGCGCCTACACTCGAGGAGGAAACGCGGGAACACCCGCGACCGGTCCTGCACCTGACCCCCGCGACGGCAGGGAAAGGACGAGCACCTTCGTGACAAAGAAGAAAGGGAGCGACAATGTCGATCTCCATCAAGCCCCTCGAGGACCGCATCGTCATCCGCCAGGTTGAGGCCGAGCAGACCACCGCCTCCGGCCTGGTCATTCCGGACACCGCCAAGGAGAAGCCGCAGGAAGGCGAAGTTATCGCCGTGGGCCCCGGCCGCGTGGACGACAAGGGTAACCGTATCCCCGTCGACGTCAAGGTCGGCGACGTCGTCATCTACTCGCGCTACGGCGGCACCGAGGTCAAGTACGACGGCCAGGAGTTCCAGATCCTGTCCTCGCGTGACGTGCTGGCGGTCGTGGAGCGCTGAGCGCTTCGCACACTGAACGCTACAGGGGCGGCCCGGAAGGAATCCTTCCGGGCCGCCCCTTTTGTTCATCTCTCCCGCGCCGAGCATCCGTGCGGCGCGGGGCCTCGCATCAGGACGCGGACTGCGCCGCCTGGTCGAGGATCGTGTTGCGGATGTAGGAGACGTCGCGGTAGCCGCTGACGAAGGCCTTGTTGATGAACATCGTGGGCGTGCCCGTGATGCCGGACTGGTGGGCCTGTTCCTTGGCCGCCTTCACCTTGGAGGCGGTGTGGTCGGCGAGCATCGTCTCGCGGAACTTGTCCAGGTCGGGCACGCCCGCCTTGGCTGCAAAGTCAACGAGGGCCTGCTCGGAGTACTGGGGGTGACCGGTCGGGTCGGCCGCCGCGTACACCACGTCGTGGAACTCCCAGAACTTGCCCTGCTCGCCCGCAGCGATGCCCGCCTGGGCTGCCAGGGGAGAGGTCTCGGTGATCTGGGCCAGGTCGTACCACTCCACGCGCAGGGTGCCATCCTCGACGAGGTCGGCCAGCGCGGGGTCGACGTCCTGGGCGTACTTCGTGCAGTAGGGGCACGCAAAGTCAGAGAAAAGAACCATCGTCACGGGAGCGTTAATGTCGCCCTTCGCCTGCGGGTCGTCAGCCTGGTGGCGCATGAAAGACTTCATGATCTCCAGGTTTTTGGCGTTCGTCTGGCTGGGGGCCGCCGTCTCCGTGTTCTGTGGCATCTGTTCGGCCGCGGTCGGCGAGGCCGCCGGGGTTGCCTGGCTCGCCGGAGAGGTGGAGGAGAGCTGAACACCCATCCACACGCACGCGCCCGCGAGCACCGCGGTGATCGGTGCGGTCACGAAGAACAGTGTCTTGTACAGGTTGGTCGAGGTGTCCTCGGCCTTTTTCTGCGAGGCCTTGGTGTCGTTGCTGGTCATGTGAGCTCCCGGAGAGGATGGGTGTTGTGGCGGGCAGTAAAAAGGTGCGGCACCGCGGTGGCGATGCCGCACCGGAAAAATGGATGCGCGTTAGGAGACGCGGCGACCGCGTCCAGAGGAGCGGATCTCTTCGCGTCGTTCTTCTTCAGTCATTCCACCCCAGATGCCGTAAGGCTCCTGAGCGGCCAGAGCGTAAGACCGGCACTGCTCGATAACCGGGCAGGTCGCGCAGATCGCCTTAGCGTTTGCTGCACGGCGTCGGCGCGTGGAGCCGCGCTCACCCTCGGGGTGGAAGAACAGCTCGGTGTCCAGGTCTCGGCACGCCGCTTCGTACTGCCATTCCCATGCGTCGATCATGGGTCCGGGCAGACGGGAGACGTCAGTCATTGGGTGCCTCCTTCATGTCTGTCGTGCCGACATTTTCGGCACACGATGTCGGCAAGAATAGACACTTATGCGGTAGTTATTCAAGGATCTTTCTGGAATTATGAGCCAGTTCTCAGATCGAGCGTGCCCGTACTGTGAAAACGTGGAGAAACGTATGGTGCGCAGAGTGAACAGATTGTGAATAACTTTTTGAACAACTTGGATGTGGGTGTCCCGTCCGTTCCTGTGGCGTGCGCGCTGCGAACACGCAAGAATCAGAGCAGGGCACGGACAAGGACCGGAGGGAGCGGACATGCCACGAGCCATACTGGCGCAGTCGGCGCACGCTGACCGCTCCCGCACCATGTCCTCGGTGTCCGATGAGCTGGGAGTATCCCCCTCCACCCTGCGCACCTGGGAACGACGCTACGGCCTCGGCCCCGCGCAGCGTGAGACCGGCGAGCGGCGTCGCTACCAGCCCGAGGACGTTGACCGTCTGCGCGCCATGATCCACCACGTGCGTGCCGGCATGTCCGCCGCCGAGGCCGCCAAGCGCGCCCTCGCAGAAAGTACGCTCCTGCCCCGTCGAGGCCCGGCGAACGCTGCCCAGCTGCGCTCCGTCGCCCTCTCCGACGACTATCAACGCCTCGAAGAAGTGATCGAGGCGGCCGTCGCCAGCCATGGCCTCGTCCATACGTGGTCGCGATTCGTCGAACCGACCCTCAAATCCCTGCGCTCCGCTCCGGGCGGCGAACCCATCGGCAGTGCGCCCGCCCTCATGCTGGTCAACGCCTTCCAGCGTGTGTGCCGCTCCGTCTACCAGTCTCGCCCGGCCCGCTCCCTCGTTGGAGGGGACCGCGTCGCGATCATCTCCGACTCGCTCCACGAGACTGCGGCCCAGGTCATCGGCGTCGCTCTGGCCTGGTACGGCTGCGACGTGCGCATGCTCTCCAGCGAAAACTACGGCGGCATCAGCACCACCGAACGCTTCCGCGAGTACGTGCGCGGAGGCGTCCCCGCCCTCACCGTCGTCCTCGGATGCGGTCCCGAGTGCGCGCAAACGGTGGAAAACCTCGTTGCGCGCTACGGAGTGCCCACGATCATGGTGGGCGCGGACGCCCCCGAGATCCTCTCGCCCCAGGTGCAGCGCGTGCGCACCATTAGCGCCTGTGTCGAGGAGGCCCTCGCCCTCCTCGCGCCCCAGGCTGACCTGGAGCTCGTCGGCCGCTCCTGACGCCTGTGACGGCTCACGCGCAATTGCGCCCTCAACTGCGCGCTCGCGGCCCCCACCTCCGCCCGCGGTGCCTGGACAGGTGATACCGTGAAGGCACGTACCGGCAGGAGAACAGTCATGAACGCCCCCTGGAACAACGAAGATCTGCGCCGCGCTTTTGACGCTGATTTTGACGCGCTCGTCGCCTTCGCTTCCCGGTCGAAGGCGCGGGTCGGTTTCGCCTTCCTGCGCGCCGACGGTCAGGTCGACCTCGGGCGTCCCCTCGACGCGCGCATCAGCGCCCGGATGACCCACGTCTTTGCTCTCGCGCAGATGCGAGGCATCGAGGGTGCCGCACACCTCGTCAACCACGGCCTGGTCGCCCTCGCAGGCCCCCTACGCGCTCCGAATGGCTCCTGGTACGCCGAGGTCGTGCCCACGTCAGAGAACAGCGCCACCCCCGTTCCCCGTGCGGTTTTCTCACAGCGCGCACAGTCCGCGATGATCGGTGCGGCCGCCGCTGCTGCCATGGTCGGGCACGAGGACGCACGCGACCTGCTCGCCGACCTCGACGCGGACCAGGATCAGCGCTGGTGGGACCCGTGCGCCGGCGCCGTGCGTGAAGAGATTGATGCCGCGACCGGGCGCCGGTCGCCCCTGCGTCGCCTCTCCACCAACCTCGATACCGCGCAGGCCTACCTGGCCGCCTGGGAAGCGACGGGGGAGCGCGTCTGGTTCGACCGGGCCCGCTCGATTCTTCGCCTCGTCGGAGAGATCGCCGCGCGATGCGGCTTCGCCCTGCCCGACCTCTACGACGAGGAATGGCGCCCCCTGCCCGCCTCCTCCGATCAGGTGCCCGTCGAGCTCATCCGCCCCGGAGATACGCTCCCCGGCCTCGGCTTCAAGGCCGCCAGACTCATCGGACAGACCTACGCGATCCTCACTCATATGGGCGAAAAACCCGGCCCCTGGATGATCGACACCGCGACCGCGCTCTACGACCGCGCCCTCGCCGACGGATGGACGAACGAGGGCGTGGGCGGCATCGTCTACACCCTCGACCCCGCCGGTGTCGTCGCCGCCCCCCAACGCATGCACTGGGTCGTGTGCGAGGCCGCCAGCGCCGCCCGCGTCCTCGCCGAGGTCGTGGACCCCTCGCGTGCCGAGGAGCTCGCCGTCGACTACGCCCGCGCTATCGCCTGGGCCGACTCCCACGCGCGCGCCGGCATGGGCCGCTGGATCCACGAGGTCGCCCCCGACGGTTCCGTCTCCATGCTCGTCTGGGAGGGACGCCCCGACGCACTCACCGCCGCCCGCATGCTGGCACGAGGCGCCGCCCCGATCCATCTCACAGTCACCGGCGCGACCGCCGCCCGCTACGCCTCCCAGGCCAGCCAGAGCGCGTCCTCCTGACGGTCCCTGAGGGTCCCCGGCCTCGTCCCCCGATGCCCAGCTTCGAGGTGTGCGTGGAAGCGACTACGCGAAAGCGCCACCGACCGCCTACAATTGGCCCATGGGAGAACTCGCTACACATGATCCTTTCGGCCTGACCGGCCTCACCTACGACGACGTCCTGCTCCTACCCGAGCTCACGGACGTCGTTCCTTCATCCGTTGACACGAGCAGTCGCCTGACGAAGAACATTTCGCTGCGCATCCCGCTCCTGTCCGCCGCCATGGACACCGTCACCGAGGCGCGCATGGCTATCGCCATGGCCCGCCAGGGCGGCATCGGCATCCTTCACCGCAACCTCTCCATCGAGGAGCAGGCCGCGCAGGTCCGTCAGGTTAAGCGCTCCGAATCCGGCATGGTCGAGGACCCGGTGACCGTCGGCCCCGACGCCACCATCGACGAACTCGACAGCCTGTGCGGCCACTACCGCGTCTCCGGCCTGCCCGTCGTGAACGAGGACGGCACCCTCCTGGGCATCATCACGAACCGCGACCTGCGCTTCGTCCCCCAGGACGAGTGGGCCACCCTGCGCGTGCGTGACTGCATGACCCCGCGCGACCAGCTGGTCGTCGGCCAGGTCGGCATCTCTCGCGAACACGCCAAGCACCTGCTGGCCGAGCATCGCGTCGAAAAGCTGCCCATCGTCGACGACAACGACCACCTGACCGGCCTCATCACCGTCAAGGACTTCGTCAAGACCGAGCAGTACCCCAGCGCCACCAAGGACTCGCGCGGCCGCCTCGTCGTCGGCGCGGCCGTCGGCTACTGGGGCGACACCTGGGAGCGCGCCACCGCCCTGGCCGAGGCCGGTGTGGACGTCCTCGTCGTCGATACCGCGAACGGTGGCGCCCAGCTCGCCCTCGACATGATCCGTCGCATCAAGGCCGATCCGACGTTTGAGGGCATTGACATCATCGGCGGTAACGTCGCCACGACCGAGGGCGCGCAGGCGCTCATCGACGCGGGTGTCGACGCCGTCAAGGTCGGCGTGGGCCCCGGCTCGATCTGCACGACCCGCGTCGTCGCCGGCGTCGGCGTCCCCCAGATCACCGCGATCCACCTGGCCGCCAAGGCTTGCGGCCCCGCCGGCGTCCCGCTCATCGCGGACGGCGGCCTGCAGTACTCCGGCGACATCGGCAAGGCCCTCGTGGCCGGCGCCGACACCGTCATGCTCGGCTCCCTGCTGGCCGGCTGCGAGGAGTCCCCGGGCGAGGTCGTCTTCACCAACGGCAAGCAGTTCAAGCGCTACCGCGGCATGGGCTCGCTCGGCGCGATGAGCTCGCGCGGGCGTAAGTCCTACTCCAAGGACCGCTACTTCCAGGCCGACGTCACCTCCGACGACAAGATCGTCCCCGAGGGCATCGAGGGCCAGGTGCCCTACACCGGCTCCCTCGCCCAGGTCATCTACCAGCTCGTCGGCGGCCTGCACCAGACCATGTTCTACCTGGGTGCCTCCACGATCTCCCAGGTCAAGGCCAACGGCCGCTTCGTGCGCATCACCAGCGCGGGCCTGCGCGAGTCGCACCCGCACGACGTGCAGATGACGACGGAAGCGCCGAACTACCACTCCTCTTCGGCGAGGTAATCGCAGATAGAGCGTTCGGAATGGGCGGGAGCAGTCGGTGGGCTGCTCCCGCCCGCGCTATCCTAGGGGTGCGAAAACTCACAACAGCGCAAAGGAGCTGCTCCCATGCTCATCCTCATCGATCACGCGAACGTCGATTCCATCGCCAAGACCCTGGAATACCTGCCTATCGACGGCGTGACGACCAACCCGACGATCCTGTACCGAGAGGGCAAGGAACCTCTCGAGGTTCTCCACGCCATCAAGCAGCTTCTGCCCGACGGCGCCCAGCTGCACGTCCAGATCGTCTCCCAGCGCGCCGACGATATGGTCGCCGAGGCCCGCGCCCTGCGCGGCGAAATCGGCGGTAACCTCTTCATCAAGCTCCCCGTCACGCGCGAGGGCTTCGCCGCCATCCCGCGCATCGTGCGCGAAGGCATGCAGGTGACCGCGACCGGCATCCACTCCTCGATGCAGGGCTTCATGGCCGCCAAGGCCGGTGCCCGCTACGTCGCCCCCTACGTCAACCGCATGGACAACTACGGCATCGACGGCGTGCGCGTCGCCTCCGAAATCCACCGCACCCTGCGCTCCTACGACCTGAAGGCCGACGTCCTGGCCGCGTCCTTCAAGAACTCCGAGCAGGTCCTCGAGCTGGTCCGCCAGGGCGTGGGCGCCATTACCGCCGCCCCCGACGTGCTGGCCGCGCTCATCAAGAACCCCGCGACCGACGCCGCCATCGCGGACCAGAACCGCGACTTCGGCTTCCTCGTGGGCGAGCGCCGCACGTGGCTGGATCTCATCAAGGAAAAGTGAGTCTTGTGTAGAGGCCCGGGGGTGGTGTTCCACCTCCGGGCCTCTTCCATACGCGCATTGCTGCTGCGCTACCGGTGTTCCTGGTGGCTGCGCCACCGGTGTTCCGGGCGCCGTCGGGCCCGCCCGCCCGCTCGCCGTCCGCGCCACGAGCTTCGCTCGGCGCGTTGGCTCGAAGCCCGGCCAGGCCCTGTGGGCCCGCCGGCACCCTTCGCACTGGTGGCGCGTGGTTGGTGTGCCCGGCCAGGCCCTGTGGGCCCGCCGGCACCCTCCACACTGGTGGCGCGTGGTGGCTGGTGTCTGTCCGGCCCTTACCGCGCCCCCGGCGCGGCAGATGTTTATCCGGGCCCTTGCTAGCTACCTGTCTCAGTGCGATCCGGATAGGTTGTGCGCATCCGGATAGGTTGTGCGCATCCGGATAGGTTATGCGTATCTGGATAGGTTATTAAGCTATCCGGATGTTCGTTACCTATCCGGATGTTGCTTACCTATCCGGATGTTCGTTAGCTATCCACGTGTGTGATGGTATCCGTGGGGCCTCTGCTCCCTTTCCCCCTGACGGGGCCGCATTTAGACTTGTTGCTAAGTGGTGTTACACCACTTAGCCGGGTATTACACCAGTTCGGAGGTGGTGTAATGCTCCCTAACTGGTGTATGCCCCTTCGTCTGGTCCTGTGGAGGGCATGGGGATAGTTCCGCGACAATGTCGCACGTAATTCCCCTGCGGCTGCTTCAAACCTTGAATTCGCATCGTTGGAATTGCAACGTTTTGGGCAGCACTCGAAAAATGACCGCGGGAAATTATGTGCGACTTTTATTTGGCCAGGTACTGCGGTCCCGTTGTGAACCCTGTGGCCCAACACTGGTGGCGCGTGGTGCGTTGCTCGGCCAGGCTCGCCTCACCCCAGCCTTCGCGTCACCTAGCTGCCGCACGCTTCGCGCAGCTCGTACATGCGCCGCACGGAGGACATCTCAGGTGCAACGAAAACGGGGGCCGGCCGCCGACCCCCGCCCGAAGCGTTCTTACTCCTGGTCGTCGCCGCGGCCTCGCGGCGTGATCTGGGGCCACTCGCGATCGATGTTCGCGTCCTTGCCCTGCTTGCGCAGGTACTTCTCGAAGTCCTCGGCCCAATCCTGGTGAGCCTGGAGCTGATAGTCCATGAGCTCCAGGGCGCTCATGGACGCCAGCTGCGGGTACTTGTCCACCATGCCGGCGAGCACGTCGAGCGTCATGGCCACGTCGACCTCGGCCGTGTGAGCGTCGGGGGAAGCAACCGCCCCGTACACGGGCGCCATCTCCGTCAGCGTCTTCTTCCCCTTGCGGAAGCGGTCGAGCTTACGATCCAACACTAGCGGGTCCACGACCAGCATCGGCGCGCCCTCCAGGCGCTCCTCGAAGGAGCCCAGGCGGTGGCGGCGCAGCTCCTGGTTGACCAGCGTGATGTCGTAGGTGGCATTGAAGGCGACGACCGGGTAGCCGCGCAGCCAGTGCTCGACGATGGAGCCAGCCAGTTCGTGCAGAACCTCCTCAATGGGGCGGCCGTCGCGTCGCGCCTGCTCGGTCGTGATGCCGTGGACGGCCGTGGCCTGCTCGGGGATCTCGATGCCCGGGTCGGTCAGCCACGTGGCCACCTGGTCGGGGGCACTGACACCGCTGCGGTAGGAGGCGCCGTCGATGCGCAGCACCAGCGCGGCGGTGACGAGGCGGTCCTTGAGTGCGCGCACGCCTGTCGTCTCGGTGTCAAAACCCATCCACGGGTCGTCGATCCAGCTCATGATTGCTCCTAGCCTTGCCGGTGACTCCAGTGTGGCAGAGGGTGGGCACATCTGCGTCCCGGAGGCAGTAGAATCGGGTCATGAGCGACGAAGTGGAAATCGGTCGTGGCAAGCGCGGACGCCGCGCCTACACGCTGGACGATATCGCCCTCGTGCCCTCGCGGCGCACCCGGGATCCCGAAGACGTCAACGTCGGCTGGCAGATCGACGCCTACCACGTCGATATCCCCCTGATGGCGGCCCCGATGGACTCTGTGATGAGCCCGGAGACCGCGATCGCTTTCGGCCGCCTCGGCGGCATCGGCGTGCTTGACCTGGACGGCCTGTGGACCCGCTACGAGGACCCCACGCCGATCCTCGACCACATCGCTCACCTGGGTGAAGAGGAATCGATCGCGACCCTCCAGCGCGTCTATTCCGAGCCGATCAAGCCCTCGCTGATCACCGCGCGCCTCAAGCAGCTGCGCGAGGCCGGCGTGGTTGTCGCCGGCAAGCTCTCGCCTCAGCGCGTGCAGAAGTACTGGCGCGCGGTCGTGGACGCGGGCGTCGACCTGTTCATCATTCGCGGCTCGACGGTGTCCGCCGAGCACGTATCCTCGCGCCGCGAGCCCCTCAACCTCAAGCGCTTCATTTACGAGCTGGATGTCCCCGTCATCGTGGGCGGCGTCTGCACGGATACGGCAGCCCTGCACCTGATGCGCACGGGTGCGGCGGGTGTCCTCGTCGGCTTTGGCGGGGGAGCGGCCCACTCGACGCGCCAGTCCCTGGGTGTGCATGCGCCGATGGCGACCGCGATTGCGGACGTGGCCGCGGCCCGGCGCGACTACATGGACGAGTCCGGCGGCCGCTACGTGCACGTCATCGCCGACGGTGGCATCGGCCGCAGCGGCGACCTCTCGCGCGCGATTGCGTGCGGCGCGGACGCCGTCATGCTCGGCGCCGCCATCGCCCGCGCGGAGGAAGCTCCGGGGCGCGGCTGGCACTGGGGGTCGGAGGCGACCCATCCGGACATGCCGCGCGGCCAGCGCGTTCACGTCGGCACGACGGGCACGCTCGAGCAGATCCTCTACGGTCCCTCGACGCGCGCGGACGGCTCCCTGAACTTCGTGGGTGCGCTCAAGCGGACCATGGCCTCGACGGGATACTCGGAGGTCAAGGACCTCCAGCGCGCCCAGGTGGTCGTCTCCCCATACTCGGCGTCCTGACTCCCGCTCGCTGAGCGTGACGAGGCCGGGGCTGAGCACGACGAAGCAGCGGCTCGTCACGACGCCAGGTTGAGTTTGACGAGGCCGGGGCGCCCGCGCGCTCGCGGGTGCACGCCCGCCCGCTTGCCCCTTGCATTTTCGGGAATATTCTCAATCGCTTCCGCACGTTTGTGCGTGAGGTTACACTTGTCATAACGCGTGTTGCCGTTGGTAAAGACGCCTGCGGCACGGGGCTCGCCGGCCCCTCACGGTGAGGTGAGGTTGAGAGGACATCCCGATGAAGTGCGGGACACGATCACTAGCTGTATTCGGCGCGCTCGCGCTGTCCGCGATGGGGCTTGTTCCTGCCGCCTGGGCGGCCGATACGAGCCAATCGGGCGAGGCCAGCCCCGGCCTCGTCGATACTCCGATCCCCGACATCCAGGCCGTGGGCGAGGGGGACGATTCCGCGATGGTGGGGGCCACCGTGACGACGGTCGGCGTCGTGACGGCCGCCTACCCGGCCGCCGAATCCGGGCTGGGCGCGACCCTGGACGGCTACACGATCCAGACCCCCGGATCGGGCGGTGCGTGGGAGCCGGGGCGCACACGCTCCGACGGTCTCTTCGTCTATGCGGGTAAGAAGGGCGATATTCCGGCCCCGGGCACCTGCGTGCGCGTCACCGGCACGGTCGGTGAGTTCCCCGCGACGAGCGCGAAGGGCAACCCCCAGAGCCTCACCCAGCTGGCCGCGACCTCCGTCAGCGTGGTCGAGGGATGCCAGGCACCGACGCCCATCCCGGCGACCCGCGTCCCCACGCCGGACGAGGCCGAGGCCCACGAATCCATGCTCCTTGCTCCCCAGGGCACATGGACCATCACCGACAACTACCAGACGAACCAATACGGCACCCTGACCCTCACCCCGGGTGAGAGCCCGCTGCGCTCGGCCACCGACGTGGTGGCTCCCGGGCAGGCCGCCCGCGACTACGAGGCCGCCAACGCCGCCCGCGCGATCGCTCTCGACGACGGCACCAACACGAACCTGCAGAAGGGGACCGCCACCGAGGCCGCGTACGCCTACCTCGCGAACGGCTCGCCCGCGCGCGTCGGCTACCACGTGGCCTTCACCAAGCCCGTGGTCTTCGAGCCCCGGCACGGGTCCTTCGTCTTCCAGCCGACCTCCATGGTCGCCGGGCACCCTGACCGCTCTCCCGCGACCATCACCGGGGAGCGCCCGAGCGCCCCCACGGTCGGTGGCGACACCCGCGTGGCGACGTTCAACGTCCTCAACTACTTCTCCGACCTGGGCGTCGACGAGGCCGGATGCACGGGCTACCCGGATCGCACGGGCGCATTCGTGACGGCGAAGAAGTGCAAGGTGCGCGGCGCGTTCTCGCGCGAGGCCTTCGCTAACCAGGAGGCCAAGATCGTCTCCGCGATCAACGCGTTGGGCGCCGACGTGGTCGCCCTCGAGGAGATCGAAAATCCCGTTGCCGTGGGGGTTGGGACAGACCGCGATGCGTCCCTCGCGCGCCTCGTCGAGGCCCTCAACAAGGACGCGGGAGCGGGAACGTGGGCGTACGTGCCTTCGCCCGGGGCAGTGCCCGTGGCCGAGGACGTCATCCGCGTCGCCTTCATCTACAAGCCCGCGACCGTCGCCCCGGTCGGCTCCTCGCTGATCCACGATGACCCGGCGTTCACGGGCCTGGCGCGCCAGCCCCTCGCCCAAGAGTTCGCGCGGGTCACGGGGGAGAGGTCCACGCCCGCCTCCTTCGTCGTCATCGCCAACCACTTCAAGTCGAAGGGATCCGTGCCCGAGGGCGCGCCCGCCGGCAACGTTGATAACGGGGATGGCCAGGGTAATGCGAACGCGATCCGTGTCGCCCAGGCGGGCGCCCTGGCCTCCTTCGCCGCCCAATTCGCGGACAAGCTGACCCTGCTCGTGGGTGACTTCAACTCCTACTCGCAGGAGGACCCGATCAAGGCCCTAGAGGCCGCGGGCTGGGAGCGCGTCTCTGGCGCGGGCGAGTCCTCCTACGTCTACGCGGGACGCTCCGGATCCCTCGACCACGTCTTCGCCAACGCAGCTGCGAAGCCGCTCCTTGCAGACGTCACCAGCTGGGCCGTCAACGCCCAGGAGTCCATCGCCTTCGAATACTCGAGGGCCGGCATGAACGCCCACCTGGCCGTCGAGGCCGATAACCCCTACCGCTCCTCGGACCACAACCCGGAGCTCATCGGGCTCACCCTGCTCGGTGGGGACACCCCGGCCCCGACGCCGTCCGCCGACCCCAGCGCGGCCCCATCGCCGAGCGTTGAACCCTCCGCAGACCCATCCGCGTCTCCCGCGCCGGCTCCCTCGAGGGCGGCCACGGCCTCGTCCCGTAAAACACCGACGCGTGCTGCGACGGCGGGTGGTCTGGCGCGCACCGGTGCGGATGCCGGCCCGGCAATCGGCATCGGCATCCTCCTCGCCGCAGCGGGCGGCGGACTCATCCTCCTCTCGCGCCGGCTTCGTCGCCGCGGCTGACACCACGAACTCCACACTCACCACGCAGGACGCGGCGCCGTCGCCGCCCCGATGAAAGGAACACACCCATGCGCAGACCATGGACTCGCCTCGCGCTCGCCTCGGCGGCCGCACTCTCCCTGGCCTCCCTGCCCGCCGCCGCGCTCGCGGCCCCACAGGAGGAAGCCTCACAGAACGAGGCCTCGCCGATCACCCTGGACCTCTACACCCTCACGGACGTGCACGGACACATCCAGCAGGTCGCGAAGAAGGGTGTTGTGCGCGAGGCCGGGTTGCCCGCGATGAACTGCTACCTGAAGAAGGCGCGCGCGACGAACCCCAACTCCTCGTTCACCCTGCTGGGAGACAACATCGGCGCATCCCCCTACATTTCAGGTGCGCTCAAGGACAACCCGACCATCGCGGCCCTTAACACGATGGATCCGCTGGCCTCGACGATCGGCAACCACGAGCTGGACATGGGGCAGGCCGTCTTTAAGCAGCGTGTCGACGGATCCAACCCGAGCGAGTTCGTGCAGGCGACCTTCCCCTACCTGGGAGCCAATATCGAGGGCATGGGCACCTACGGGGACGGCACCCCCTACCTGGGGGACTACAAGGTGTGGACGTCGCCCTCGGGCATGAAGGTCGCCTTCATCGGTGCAATTGCGCAGGACGTGCCCTACAAGCTGAGCCCCGGAACGACGGCGGGCCTGACCTTCACGGACCCGATCGCGCGCATCAACTCCCTGGCAGCCGAGCTGAAGAGTAGCGGCACGGCCGACGTCGTCATCGCCATGCTGGACGACGACGTGAAGAACAACTACACGAAGGTCGGTAAGGACGTCGACGGCCTCATGGGCGGGGACACGCACGTGCCCTACGAGTTCGACCACGTCAACTCGGTCGAGGCCTTCAACTCCGCGAACCCGCGCCTGGCGGGCATCGCATCGGGTTCCTACACGGACAACCTGGGTCTCATCCGCCTGACGATCGACCCGGCGACGCGTCAGGTGACCAGCGCCGACTCGATCCTCATCCCGGCCGCCGAGGTCGCCCAGTGCGGCGCGGACCCCGATACTCAGGCCATCGTCGATAAGGCTGAGGCCGACTCGAAGGAAGCCGGCAAGCGCGTCGTCGCCACCGGGTACACGGAGCCCTTCAGGCGCGGAGTCTTCACGACGCCCGAGGGGGCGACGGACCCCGGGTCGAACCGAGGCATCGAATCCTCGCTGGGGGACCTGGTGGCCGACTCCCTGCGCGAAACGATCCTCACCCCGGACGGAAAGAGCGTCGACATCGGCATGATCAACGCGGGCGGCCTGCGAGCCGACCTGGTGCCGAACGAGGACGGCACGATCACCTACGCGCAGACCTACGAGGTCGAGCCCTTCTCCAACGAGCTGGGGTACGTGACGCTCAAGGGATCGGACGTCAAGGACGCGCTCGAGCAGCAGTGGAAGACCGATCTGAATTCCCAGAATTCTCGCCCCATGCTCAAGCTGGGCCTGTCCTCGAACGTGCGTTACACCTACGATCCGGCGAAGCCCTACGGAGAGCGCATCACCTCGGTGACGATCAACGGTGAGCCCCTCAAGGCCGACGCGACGTACACGGTCGGATCCGTGACCTTCCTGCTCGCCGGTGGCGACTCCTTCGAGGCCCTAACCCGCGGGGGAGCGGCGACGACGAACGGCAACCTAGACCGCGACTCCTTCAACGCCTACCTGGGCGCGCACTCGGGTACAGCGGCCCGCTCGATCCAGGCCACGGGTGGCCTGACGCCGCGCGAGGCCAAGTCCTCCATCGGCCTGACCCTGCCCACAGATCCCGTCGCCGACGGGTCGACGGTGACGATCCCGCTGCGCGGCCTTTCCTTCTCCGAGGGGCCTTCTATCACCTCGAAGGTGCGCGTCAGTGCCGGGGGAGCGCAGGCCGTGGCCGAGGTCGACAACTCTCTCGTGGACGCGCACGCCTCCGACGCTGCCTCGGTGATTACGACGGATGGCGCGGGACAGGCGAGCGTGGACGTGACGGTCGTCGGTGCCTGTGAAGGCAAGACAGCCGGCGAGGTCGTGAACGTCCCCGTCACGGTCGCCACCGATTTCGCGACGGTCGTCGAGGCCGGGGACGGCCTGACGATCCCCGTGACCTGCGCGGGAACGGCGGCGCCCGACCCGAGTCCGTCGGCGGACGCGGCGGGTGACACTCAATCCGGCAACCAGGCGGCAGCTCAGACTCCCCGTAAGAACACGAAGGCACCCAAGGGTTCCCTGGCTCGTACGGGCGCGGACTTCGGTGGCCTGGCCGGGGCGATGTTTGTCGGAGCGATCGGCGTTGCTGGGGTGTTCGCCCGGCGCCGCTTCAATCGTTACCAAAGCGAAAACAAGTAGACCTTGACAGGGGAGGGGCGGCGCGGGAGACTCGGATCAGACGTAAAAGTCGATCATGACAAATGTTCGCGCAACGGCTGTGTGGGCATGATCCGCGGCCCGCGCCGCCACCGGTTCAGGGAAGAATCCACATCAACGGAGGAAAATACTCATGAAGCACCTCACGAAGCTCCTCGCCGCGGCGGGAGTTGCAACGCTCGCCTTGGCCGGCTGTGGCGGCGGCGGAGGAACCGCCACCAGCCAGTCCGGCGGGGCGAAGGATGCCACCTCGTTCAAGGCCTGTGCGGTCTCTGACGCCGGCGGCTGGGACGACAAGTCCTTCAATGAGTCCGCCTACGACGGCCTCAAGGCATCCCAGACCAGCCTCGGAATCCAGATCAACACGGCCGAGTCCAACTCGGACGCGGACTTCAACCCGAATGTTGAGTCCATGGTCTCCGACGGCTGCAACCTGATCATCGGCGTTGGCTTCAACCTGGAGAAGGCCGTCCACACCTCTGCCGATGAGAACAAGGACGTGCACTACGCCCTCATCGACTCCAGCTTCAACGACGGTAACAACAACACGGTGACGCTGGACAACGCACGTCCGCTGCTGTTCAACACCGCTGAGGCGGCCTACCTGGCCGGCTACGTGGCCGCGGGCATGACCAAGACCGGCAAGGTCGCCACCTTCGGCGGTATCCAGATCCCCTCGGTGACGGTGTTCATGGATGGCTTCGCTGACGGCGTCGCGGCCTACAACAAGGCCAAGGGCACGAACGTGCAGCTGCTCGGCTGGGACAAGGCCACGCAGAACGGCTCCTTCACGCAGTCCTTCGACGACCAGACGCTGGGTAAGGAGCAGGCCCAGCAGTTCATCTCCCAGGGTGCGGACATCATCATGCCCGTCGCTGGCCCGGTCGGCCTGGGCGCTGCGGCTGCAGCCAAGGCGGATGGCAACACCTGGATCATCGGCGTTGACTCCGACTGGTACGAGGCCAACCCCGACTACTCCTCGATCGTGCTGACCTCGGTCATGAAGGAGATTGGCGCCTCTGTCGAGCAGGCGATCCAGGACTCGGTGAACGGTAAGTTCAGCTCGACCCCGTACGTGGGCACGCTGGCCAACGGCGGAGTCTCGATCGCCCCGTTCCACGATTTCGACGACAAGGTCTCCGCGGAACTCAAGGCGGACCTGACCAAGCTCACGGACGACATCAAGTCCGGCAAGCTCGTCATCGAATCGCAGAACGCCCCGAAGTGATGCGACGCGTGTGGGGCTGGTGGCGGTGACGCTGCCAGCCCCACACGGGCATCGGGGCGGGGTGAGCCCACCTGCTGGGGAAGGTCGAAGGTATGAAATTAGAGTTGCGGGGGATCACGAAGAGGTTTGGTCCCCTCATCGCCAACGACTCGATTGACTTAACGATCGAGGAAGGGCACATTCACGCCCTACTGGGAGAGAATGGCGCGGGTAAGTCCACGCTCATGAACGTCCTGTACGGGATGCACGCCCCCGACGAGGGGCAGATCCTCATTGACGGTGAACCCGTGACGTTCAAGGGCCCCGGAGACGCGGTTGCGGCGGGCATCGGCATGGTGCACCAGCACTTCATGCTCATCCCCGTCTTCACGGTCGCCGAGTCGATCGCCCTGGGCTTTGAGCCGACCGGTCCTGCCGGAATCATCAGTCGTGAGCGTGCCCGCCAGACGGTGCGCGAGGTCTCGGCGCGTTTCGGCTTCGACCTGGATCCCGATGCCCTCATTGAGGATCTTCCGGTGGGCGCCCAACAGCGCGTGGAGATCGTCAAGGCCCTGTCGCGCCAGGCGAAGGTCCTCATTCTTGATGAGCCGACGGCGGTGCTGACCCCGCAGGAAACGGACGAGCTGATGACGATCATGCGTCAGCTCGCCGATGCCGGGACCTCGATCGTGTTTATCACCCACAAGCTGCGCGAGGTGCGTGCGGTGGCCGACGAGATCACGGTTATTCGCCGTGGTCGGGTCGTGGGGCACGCGTCCCCGAGCGATTCCGAGGCCTCGCTGGCCACGCAGATGGTCGGGCGCGAGGTGCTGATGCGCGTGGAGAAGGATCCCGCGCGTCCCGCGGGTGGCGGCCTGGCCTTCGAGGACGTGTCCCTGCTGGGCGCGGGCGGCGTGCCGCTGCTCGACCACGTGTCTTTCGAGGTGCCCCGAGGCGAGATCCTCGCGGTCGCGGGAGTGCAGGGCAACGGTCAGACGGAGCTTGCCGAGGTGATCCTGGGCCTGCAAACCCCCGACAGCGGGGTCATCCGCCTCGAAAATGCCGACATTACGCGCGCGAAGCCGCGCGAATCCCTGGACGCGGGCGTCGGCTTTATCCCCGAGGACCGTTCGACAGACGGCATCATCGCCTCGTTTTCGATCGCGGACAACCTGGTGCTCGACCAGTTCCGCTCCTCCTCCTTCTCAGCCGCGGGTTCCCTCAAGCGCGGCGCGATCGCACGCAACGCCCGCGAGAAGGAGAAGGAATACGACATCCGTCTGACGTCGATCGAGGACCCGGTCTCCTCCCTGTCGGGCGGCAATCAGCAGAAGGTCGTCGTCGCCCGCGAGATGTCGCGCGACCTGACGCTGCTGGTCGCGAATCAGCCCACGCGAGGCGTCGACGTCGGCTCGATCGAGTTCATTCACCGCAGGATCGTGGATGTGCGGGACCAGGGCTGCGCGGTCCTGCTCATCTCCTCGGAGCTCGACGAGGTCGTCTCACTGGCCGACCGCATCGCCGTCATGTACCGCGGCCGCATCGTCGGCATCGTCCCGGCGGACACGGGCCGCGACGTCCTCGGCCTCATGATGGCCGGCGTCCCCCTGGACGAGGCCGTGGCGGCTTCCTCGGGATCCGCTGGGGACGCCGGGGCACCTCGAAAGGAGGAGCAATGAGCACGCGTACGAGTAACGGGCCGGGGATTGCGACCCGGGTCTTTGGCTCCCAGTGGTTTGTCTCGGTGCTGGCCGTCCTCATCGCCTTCGCGATCGGCGCGATCCTCATCGCGCTGTCGGGGGCGTCCGTGGTGGACGCCTACTATGCGATGTTCCGTGGCTCCATCGTGGACCCGAACGCGGCGAACGCCGTTCGCATGATCAAGCCGCTGACGGACTCTCTCTTCTATTCGATCCCGCTGATCATCTCGGGCCTGGGTCTGGCGCTCGGCTTCCGTGCCGGCCTGTTCAACATTGGTGGCAAGGGCCAGATCATCGTTGGAGCGCTCGCGGCTGTGTGGGTGGGCTTCGCTGTGAGCCTGCCGCCGGTCGTGCACACGCTGGTGGCCCTCCTCGTCGCGGTGATTGCGGGCGGCCTCTACGGCGGCATCGCGGGCGTTCTGAAGGCAAAGACGGGCGCGAACGAGGTGATCGTGACGATCATGCTCAACTCGATTGCGACGCTGGGCTTGGGATACACGCTCGCGCAGAAGGCGTGGCAGGTGCCCGGAACGAATCAGCCGGTGACACCCAAGGTTGCGGACAGTGCGGCTTTCGCGCGGCTCCTGCCCGCCCCCTTCAAGCTGCACGTCGGGTTCCTGGTTGCCCTGGTCGCCCTCGTCGCCTTCTGGTGGCTGATCGAGCGATCCACGCTGGGATTCCAGATCCGCGCGGTCGGTGCCAACGCGGCAGCCGCCCGCACGGCCGGTATCTCGGTCGAGCGCATCACGGCGATCACGATGGTCCTCTCGGGCGCGTTCCTCGGCCTGGCCGGGGCGAACGAGGCATTGGGGACCATCGGGTACGTGTCGCGTGACGTCGCCGGTTCGATCGGCTTCGACGCGATCACGGTGGCACTCCTGGGCCGAAACAAGACGTGGGGAACCTTCGGTGCGGGGCTCCTCTTCGGCGCCTTCAAGGCGGGCGGTTACACGATGCAGGCCAAGGGCGTGCCGATCGACATGATCCTCATCCTGCAGTCGGTCATCGTTCTGCTGATCGCAGCGCCCGCCCTCGTGCGCTGGCTGTTCCGTCTGCCCGATGTCCGCGCGCTTGCGGCTAACACGCGAAAGGGGAACGCCGATGAGCACAAGTGAGTCCGGCGTGGTCACTCAGGTCGAGGCCAAGCGCTCCTGGAAGCTTCCCGGCATCTATGCGGCTGCCTGCGTGCTGCTCGTGGTCTTCGCGGTCGCTGCGCGAGGTGACATGACCCTGCGCCTGAACGACAAGTCGCAGTCCTACTCGATTCCCGACATCGTCACCGCGGGTGCTCCCATCGTGTGGGTGCTCGCCGCCCTGACGATCGCCATCACCGCATGGACGGTCGCGGCGACCCTGCGGCGCATCACCCAGCCCGAGTGGGCGCGCGTCGGCGGCATGGCCGTCGTCGGGCTGTCCACGATCCTGGGGTTCCTGTTCTACGCGGGCTCTGGGTCGTCGGGCGTCGTCACGCTGACCTCGACCCTGGTGTCCACCGTGGCGATCTCGACACCGCTGATCTTCGGCTCCCTCTCGGGTGTTATCTCGGAGCGCGTGGGCGTCGTCAACATCGCGATCGAGGGCGACCTCCTGGTGGGCGCCTTCGCGGGCGTCATGGCGGCCTCGTACTTCCAGACCCCCTACGCGGGCCTCGTCGCGGCTCCCCTCGCGGGTGCCCTCCTGGGGTCCCTCCTGGCCCTCTTCTCCGTCAAGTATGGGGTGGATCAGATCATCGTCGGCGTCGTCCTGAACGTCCTGGCCCTGGGCCTGACGACGTTCTTCTACGGCACGATCATGAAGGACGCTCCCGGAAGCCTGAACACCAACCAGTTCTCGCTGTCCGACATCAAGATTCCCGTCCTGTCGGAGATCCCGGTCATAGGCCCGGTTCTGTTCAACCAGTCGATCCTCGTCTACCTCATGTACGCGGCCGTCATCGCCCTGGCCTTCTTCCTGTTCCGTTCCCGGTGGGGCCTGCGGCTACGGGCCTGCGGCGAGCACCCGCGCGCCGCCGATACGGTGGGCATCAACGTGGGACGTACGCGCACCCTCAACACGATCCTGGGGTCGTCCTTCGCTGGCCTGGGCGGCGCGTTCTTCACGATCGGCTCCGGCCTGGCCTTTACGGACAACATTTCCGCGGGCAACGGCTACATCGCCTTGGCCGCCATGATCCTGGGCAAGTGGAACCCGCTGGGAGCTATGGGCGCGGCCGTCATGTTCGGCTTCGCGCAGGCCCTGGCGCGCATGCTGCCCAACATCGAGCCCGCGATCCCCGCCGACCTCGTCTCGATGATCCCCTACGTGGTCACGATCGTGGCCGTCGCGGGATTCGTCGGCAAGTCGCGCGCACCGGCCGCTGAAAACATCCCCTACGTGAAGTGAGAACCCGCATGGATCCAACAGACATTGACTGGGACGCCCTGCTGGCCGAGGCCATCGACGCGATGGAGCACGCGTACTGCCCCTACTCGAACTTCCCCGTGGGTGCCGCCGGCCTGACGGCGGACGGCTGGCTCGTCAGCGGCTGCAACGTCGAAAACGCCGGATACGGCGTCACCCTGTGCGCCGAGTGCGGCATGGTCTCCGACCTCATCCGCTCCGGCGGAGGATCCCTCGTCGCGGTTGTCGCCGTCAACGGCAACGAGGAGCCGGTGGCCCCGTGCGGGCGCTGCCGCCAGCTCATCTACGAGCACGGCGGGCCCTCCTGCCTGGTCCTCATGCCCGATGGCGTCGCGCCCATGACTGAGGTGCTGCCCGGCGCGTTTGGACCCCACGACCTGACGAGCGTCGCCCAGGCGGCCCCGGCCTCGTCGGAAGAGAAAGAAGGACACGATGGCTCTCTTTGATGCCGTTGACATCATCCGCGTCAAGCGCGACGGGGGAGTGCTCACCCCCGACCAGATCGACTGGACGATCGACGCCTACACGAAGGGTGTCATCAAGGACGAGCAGATGGCCGCCCTGGCCATGGCGATTTTCCTGCGCGGCATGGACCGGGGCGAGATCGCCCGCTGGACGGACGCGATGATCCGCTCGGGCGCGCGCATGGATTTCTCCGGCATCGGCAAGCCGACCGCCGACAAGCACTCCACGGGCGGCGTGGGCGACAAGATCACGCTGCCCCTGGCCCCGCTCGTCGCGTGCTTCGGGGTGGCTGTCCCGCAGCTGTCGGGCCGAGGCCTGGGGCACACGGGCGGCACCCTCGACAAGCTCGAGGCGATCCCCGGGTGGCGCGCGCAGCTGAGCAACGACGAGATCATGACCCAGCTGGGGCAGGGCTGCGGCGCGGTCATCTGCGCGGCGGGCTCGGGCCTGGCGCCCGCGGACAAGAAGCTCTACGCCCTGCGCGACATTACCTCGACCGTCGAGTCGATCGCGCTGATCGCCAGCTCCATCATGAGCAAGAAGATCGCCGAGGGCACGGGAGCCCTCGTCCTGGACGTCAAGGTCGGGTCGGGCGCCTTCATGAAGGACCTGGACGCCGCGCGCGAGCTCGCCCGCACGATGGTCGACCTCGGACGCGACGCGGGTGTTGCCACGCGCGCCCTCCTCACCGACATGTCTGTGCCGCTGGGTCGCAAGATCGGCAACGCCCTCGAGGTGGAGGAATCCGTCGAGGTCCTGGCCGGAGGCGGGCCCGCCGACGTCGTCGAGCTGACCTGCGAGCTCGCGCGCAACATGCTCGACCTCGCGGGGGTGCGCGATGCCGACGTGGAGGCCGCGCTGGCGGATGGGCGCGCGATGGACCGCTGGCGCGCGATGATCCGCGAGCAAGGCGGAGACCCGGACGCGCCGCTGCCGCGCGCCGCTCACACCCACCAGGTCCTCGCCGAGGCAGGGGGAACCGTCGTGGGCATGGACGCCCTGTCCGTGGGCGTGGCCTCGTGGAGGCTGGGCGCTGGCCGCGCCGTCAAGGAGGATCCCGTGCAGGCGGGCGCCGGCATCGAGATCCACGCCAAGCCGGGCGAGCGCGTCGAGGCGGGCCAACCCCTGCTCACACTCCACACCGACGACGAGTGGCGCATCGAGCGCGCCCTGGAGTCCCTCTCCGGCGCCATTGAGATCGCCGACGGGGTCACCCTCGAGCCGCGCAGCGTCGTCCTGGAGACGGTGTCCTAACGGCGCAGCGGCGCGAGCGCACAGGGAGGAGGAAACGTGGAACGGCGTGACGAACAGTCGATCGAGGCGGTCAAGCTCTACTACCAGCAGGGCCTCAGCCAGGCCGAGGTCGCCACGCGTATGGGCCTGTCGCGCCCCACGGTCGCCAAACTCCTCGCGCACGGCCGCGAGCGCGGCTTCGTCACCATCGAGATCCACGATCCGCGCGAGGACGCTTCGGAGATCGCCCTGCGGCTGGAGCAGCGCTTCGGACTGTCCTGCGCTCGCGTCGCCCACGGCACGGGCGCGACTGAGGACGAGGCTATCGAGCAGGTCGGTCGCGTCGGTGCCGATGTCGTCACCCAGCTCGTGCGCGACGGCATGAGCGTGGGCATCTCGTGGGGGCGCACGATGAGTGCGCTCGCGGCCCACCTGACCCGCGCCCCGCGCGTGGGCGTGCGAGTCGTCCAGCTCAAGGGCGGGGCGTCTTTCTCCGAGAGGGCGACGCACGATTTTGAGATCATGCGTTCCTTCTGCGAGGCCTTCGGTGCGGAGCCGCGCTACCTGCCGCTGCCCGTTATTTTCCAGGACACCGCGATGCTCTCGATCGTGCGTCGTGACCGGTCTATCGAGCGCATCTTGGAGGAGGGACGCGGCGTGGACCTGGCGGTCTTCACGGTGGGGTCTCTCGGGCGCGAGGCCCTCTCGCTCAACCTTGGCCAGCTCGAGGACGACGAGGTGGAGGCGCTCCTGCGCGACGCGGTCGGGGACGCGTGCTCGCGATTTTTTACGCGCGAGGGCGGCGTCGCCCTGGCATCGGTCGACCGCAGGACGGTTGGCATCACGCTTGACGATCTGCGCTCTCGCCCCGTGCGGGTGCTCGTGGCGGGCGGGCGCGTGAAAGCACAGGCGCTGGAAACGGCGCTGCTCATGGGGTTGGCCACGCATCTGGTGGTCGATCAGGACCTGGCCCTTGCGCTGCTGGAACGGCCGCGCGAGGAAATCCCGCGCGGGGTGCGAGATAACACCCCGGGCGGATGAGAACATTTGTCAAAGTATTCATTGACACATTTCAATTGCACGGCATAGCCTTGCGACAAGGGTAAAGAAGCCTCGACGGAGCCCCGGCTCCTCGACAACACAGGAGGACACATGCGCTCGACACCGCACATCAACCCCACCGCTCCCATCGCGCCGACGATCCTCCTGCCCGGAGACCCGCTGCGCGCGAAGTTCATCGCCGAGACCTACTTGGAGGATGCGCAGCAGTTCAACGCGGTGCGCAACATGCTGGGCTATACCGGCACCTACCGGGGTACCCCGGTCTCTGTCATGGGCTCGGGCATGGGCATCCCCTCGATCTCGCTGTACGCCCACGAGCTGATCCACGAGTTCGGCTGCACCCGCCTCGTGCGCGTGGGCACCTGCGGCGCCCTGCAGCCCGGCGTCAACCTCTACGACGTGGTGGTCGCCCAGGCGGCCTGCTCGAACTCGGCGTTCCTGGACCAGTACCAGATCCCGGGCTCCTACGCCCCGATCGGCTCCTTCCGCCTCATCGAGGACGTGGTGCGCCGCGCCCGCGAGGCTGACGTGCCGATCCACGTGGGCAACATCCTCTCCTCCGACACGTTCTACAACGCGAATCCGACCTTCAACGAGGCCTGGCAGCGCATGGGCGTGCTCGCGGTCGAGATGGAGTCCGCGGGCCTGTACGCCACCGCCGCCCACGCTGGCGTCGAGGCCGTGGGTATCTTCACCGTCTCGGACTCCCTGGTGACGGGCGAGGCCACCGACGCCCAGGCGCGTCAGACGTCCTTTACCACCATGATGGAGCTGGCCCTGCCCCTGGCCCAGCTGTGATGCGACAAGAAAGTAGTTCCATGAACAAGCGTGACGTGGCCGCGATGATTGACCACACGATCCTCAAGCCCGAGGCCACCCAGGCGGACGTGGCCCGCATCGTCGAGGAGGGCGCCGCGGCTGGCACCTTCTCGGTGTGCGTGTCCCCCTCGATGCTGCCCCTCGACGTTCCCGAGGGATTGAAGGTTGCCTGCGTGGTCGGCTTCCCCTCGGGCGCGGTCAAGCCCCAGGTCAAGGCCTTTGAGGCCGCCCAGGCCGTCGCCGACGGCGCGGACGAGATCGACATGGTCATCAACATCGAGCTGGTCAAGGACGCGCGCCTCCACGAGCTCGAGGAGGAGATCGCGGCCGTGCGTCGCGTCGTCCCCGCCCCGCGTGTCCTCAAGGTCATCATCGAGTCCGCCGCCCTGACGGACGACGAGATCGTCGCCGCATGCACCGCCTCGGTGGCCGCGGGCGCGGACTTCGTCAAGACTTCGACGGGCTTCCACCCCGCGGGCGGTGCCTCGACCCACGCGGTCGCGCTCATGCGCGCCACGGTCGGCGACGCCCTGGGAGTCAAGGCCTCGGGCGGCATCCGCGACGCCGAGACCGCCCTGGCCATGATCGAGGCCGGAGCCTCCCGCCTGGGAGTGTCCGCAACCAACGCCATCCTGGCGGGACTGGAGGACTGAGACGATGGAGCTGCTCGAGCGCGCCCGCCAGTGGGCGAGCCACGACCCGGATCCCGCCACGGCCTCGGCCCTGAGCGCCGACATCGAGGCTGCGGAGCGCGGCGACGAGGAGGCCGCGGCCCGCGTGGGTGCGGCCATGAACGGCCCCCTCCAGTTCGGCACCGCCGGCCTGCGAGGCGTCGTGGGTCCGGGCGAGTCCCGCATGAACCTCGCGGTCGTCATCCGCGCGACCGCGGGCCTGTGCGAAGTCGTCAAGCGCCACGCAACCGGCACCCCCACGCTGGTGGTCGGCTGCGACGCCCGCTACGGGTCCTCCGAATTCGCCACGGCCGCCTGCCGCGTTGCCTCCGCCGCAGGGGTGCGCGTCCTCGCGCTGCCCCAGGCCAACCCGACCCCGCTCACCTCCTTCTCGATGCTGCACTTCGACGCGGACGCGGGCGTCATGGTGACCGCCTCCCACAACCCTGCCCCGGACAACGGCTACAAGGTCTACCTGGGCGGCACCGTCGCGCAGGGCGACGGGCGTGGCGTCCAGATCGTCCCGCCCTTCGACGCGGAGATCGCGGCGGCCATCGAGGCCGCGCCGCCCGCGGACGAGGTCCCGATGAACGACGACCTCATCGAGGCCGTGGACCCGCGCGAGGAATACGTGGCCTGCGCGTCCGCCCTGGCCTCGGGCGAGACCTCAGCCCGTGAGGACCTGCGCATCGTCCTGACCGCCATGCACGGCGTGGGCGCCGCGATCACCTCGCGCGTCCTGGCCGAGGCCGGTTTCTCCAACGTCTCCCTCGTGGCGGCGCAGGCCGATCCCGATCCGGACTTCCCGACCGTGCCCTTCCCCAACCCCGAAGAGGCCGGCGCCCTCGACATGGCGATCGAGCAGGCGCGCGAGCAGGGGGCCGACCTCATCATCGCGGTCGACCCCGACGCGGACCGCTGCGCGCTCGCGGTGCCCGACCCCGCCTCGGAGACGGGATGGAGTCCGCTGAGCGGCGACCAGATCGGCTCGCTGCTGGGCGAATTCTTGGCCTCGCGCGGCATGACGGGGTCGCTCGCGAACTCGATCGTGTCTTCGCGCCTGCTCTCGCGCATCGCTCACGCACATGGTCTCGAGCACCACACGACGCTCACGGGCTTCAAGTGGATCGCCCGGGCCCCGGGCCTTGGCTTCGGCTATGAGGAGGCCATTGGCTTTTGCCCCGATCCGGGCAACGTGCGCGACAAGGACGGCATCGCGACCTCGGTCGTCGCCGCCTCCCTGGTGGCCGCCCTCAAGGCGCAGGGGCGCAGCGTGTGGGACGAGCTGGAGCGCCTGGCGCGACTGCACGGCCTACACGTGAGCTCGCCGCTGACCTTCCGCGTCGAACAGATCGAGCAGATCGCCAGCGGCATGGCACGCCTGCGTGCCCAGCCGCCGAGCGTCCTGGCCGGCTCTCCCGTCGTCGAGGTCTCGGACCTGTCGCAGGGATACCGCGGCCTGCCGCCCACGGACGGCGTCCTCGTGCTCACCGAGGCGGGGGACCGCGTCATCGCGCGCCCCTCGGGCACCGAGCCAAAGCTCAAGTGCTACCTCGAGGTGATCCTGCCGGTCGCCGAGGGGGAGCCGCTGCCCTGGGAGCAGGCGCGCGAGCGCCTCGACGCAATTAAGGCTGCTTTCGCCGAGATTATCGGTCTGTAGAGGCGAATCGGGACTCCGTCGGCGTATTTTCTGTGGGTTTAGCCCTGCGTGAAGAAATAGATAACGCTATACTTGCGTATATGGCAACTCACAGTGAATCGCTGGCGGAGGCCCTTCCCTTCGCCGACCGGCCCGTCGAGAAGGCGCCCGGCCACTGGGTGCTTGCGCGCGCCGGAAAGACGGTGCTGCGCCCCGGCGGCCTCGCCCTCAGTACGTGGGCGCTTAAGCGCGCCGTGTTGCCCGGCTCGGACGTCGTCGAGTTCGCGCCCGGCCTGGGTGTCACGGCCTCGGCGATTATTGAGGTAGGCCCCGCCTCCTACGTCGGCGTGGAGCGCGATCCAAACGCCTCTGCGCGCGTGGATGCCATCGCCTCGGGCGTGGGGCGCTGCGTGAATGCTGATGCTGCCGAGACCGGCCTGCCGGACGAGAGCGCGGACGTCGTCGTCGGTGAAGCCATGCTCTCTATGCAGGGCGAAAAAGCCAAGCGCGCCATCATGAGCGAGGCCGCACGCATCCTGCGCCCCGGCGGCCGCTACGTCATCCACGAGCTGGCGATGCGTCCCGACTCCATCGCGGAAGAGCCTGCCACGGAGATCCGCCGCGCGCTGGCACGCGCCATCAATGTCAACGCCCGGCCCCTCACGGTCGCCGACTGGAGGCGCGCGCTCGAGGAGGTCGGACTCGTCGTGGAAGAAACACGCACGGCCCCCATGGCGCTCCTCAAGCCCGGCCGCATGATCGCCGACGAGGGCGTGCTCGGAGCGCTGCGCATCATGCGCAACGTCGCGCGGGACAAAGACCTGCGTGAACGCGTCACGACGATGGCGCGCACGTTTAAGAAATATGATCGACATCTGTGCGGCGTCGCCATCGTCGCGCGCAAACCCAAGGAGAGTCAATGAGCCTGTCGCCCGAATCGAACACCGAGGTCCCCACGCCCATCATGACGGACCTGCAGGACATCGCCTCGATGATCCAGATCAACGAGGAAGCCACGGTCTCGCGCACCGTCATGCACGCTGAGGGCGTGCGCCTGGTCCTCTTCAGCTTCGACAAGGACGAGATCCTCAGCGAGCACACCGCCGCGATGCCCGTCATCCTGCACACCCTCGAGGGTGCCCTCGAGATCGAGGCCGACGGTCGCACAGTTGTGCTCAAGCCCGGCGACGTCATCCACTTCGGTACGCGCCTGCCGCACGCCGTGCGCGCGCTCGAGCCCTCGAAGCTGGCCCTGTACATGCTGGATCGTCGCGAGCGCCCCAAGGCCTGACGACCGACACTGTGCGGCGGGCCCCGTCCTCGTGAGGTGATGCACGAGGCGGGGCCCGTTTGTCGTATCCGCGCGAGGCGGCGGGGCGTCGGTGCCCTGCGAAGCGTTACTTCAGTGACGCCTTGCCGGCGCCCTTCGCGACCAGCCAGAGGCCGACCTCGACGATGAGCCCTGAGACGATGAAGACGATGGGCACCGAGATGCGCGCGTCCATGAGGGTGGTGGCGGCCAGGGCGATGCCGTGGGCCGTGCCCAGGACGCCGCCGCCGAAGAGGATGGGCCAGGCGGCGCGGTGTGCGCGCTTCCATTCCTGCGAGCCGGGCTCGACGCCCTGAAGACGCAGCCCCAGGGGAGGTCGGCACGCGCCGGCGCGCGCGGTCAGGCCCGACGCGAACAGGTAGAGCCCACCCGCGATGAGAGCGACGGCGAGAATCAGGAAGACGGTGATCAGTCCGACGTGCACGGGAACCCCTCGAAAAATAAGCGTTTCACGGCCGTTTCACGAAGGGCCGCGCGACCATTCTACCCGGCCACGGCCTCGTCGCCGCTGAGGAGGGCGGACAGCGGCGGCGGAAGCGGCGGCCTCCGAGAAAAGTGCGAGCCAGCCCCGCTCAGAAGTAGCAGGCGATCGGGCCGTTGGGACCCGGCACGACGGTGACGGGGGTGTCGAAGATGTCGGTGAGGACCTCGTCGCGCATGATCTCCTCGGGAGTGCCCATGAAGGCGAGCTTCCCGTTCTTGAGCGCGCAGATTTGCGAGGCGTAGCGCGCCGCGAAGTTGATGTCGTGCAGGACGATGACGATCGTGCGCGAAAACTCGCGCGCGGCGCGTTCCAGCATCCGCATCATCTCGACGCTGCGCGCGATGTCCAGGTTGTTGAGCGGCTCATCCAGTAGGACATACTCCGTCTCCTGGGCGAGCACCATGGCGACGTAGGCGCGCTGACGCTGGCCGCCCGAGAGCTGGTCCAGGTAGCGCCCTTCGAGTTGCTCCAGGTCGAGGAAGCCGATGTAGCGGTCGATGATCGCCTCATCCTCGGCGCTCAGGCGTCCCTTCGAGTGGGGGAAGCGTCCGAAACCCACCAGCTGACGCACCGTGAGGCGCGAAATGAAGTGGTTCTCCTGGCGCAGGATCGACAGGGTGCGCGCCAGCTCGGAGGACTTCGTCGTGGTCACGTTGAGGCCGCCGACCTCGATCGTGCCCTCGTCGATGCCGAGGAGGCGCCCGATCATGGTGAGGATTGTGGACTTACCCGCGCCGTTGGGGCCCACGAGCGCCGTGATGCCGCCCGCGGGGATGTTGAGGGAGACCTCGCCGATGCGCACCGACGGCGAATACTGTTTGACGACGGAATCGATGGAGATCACAGGCGACCCTTCCGCAAAATAGTGACGATGAATGCGAGTCCGCCGACGAACTCGATGATGATGGAGACGACGCCCTGCGTGTTGAACACGTGATTCATGACGAAGTACGCGCTGGCCAGGATCGCGGCGCCCAGGGCGACGGACATCGCGAAGATGTAGCGGTGATCGTGCGTGTCCGAGAACTGGTAGGCCAGCGTCGCCACGAGGAACCCGAGGAACGTCATGGGACCCACGAGAGCGGTCGACGTGGCCATGAGGATCGACACCAGGACGAGGACGAGCACGGAGGTGCGCCGGTGGTTCAGGCCCAGGTTCGTGGCCGTCTCGCGGCCGAGCGAGAGTACCGACAGCTGGCGCGTGAGCAACACGAGGGCGATGGCCGCGGCCGCGACGAGGGGAACCGCGATCGGGAAATACTCCTTCTGGGCGTTCGCGATCGACCCGAAAAGGCGCGCGGTCAGCACGTCGAACTCCGAGGGTGTGAGCAGCCTCTGCATGAAGGTGGAGATCGACCCGAGGCCCGCGCCTAGCATGACGCCGATGAGGAGCATCGCGTGCATCGAGGCCCGCTGCGAGGTGAGCAGCCACGAGTAGAGCACGAGGGTCAGGGCGATCATGAGGGCGAGCTGCCCGACAAAGTTGCCGACTGTCGCCGACGCGTTGAGGCCTGCGACGCCCAGGAAGAAGATCGTGGAGGTGTGGATTGCTCGATACAGGGACTCGAATCCGAGGATCGAGGGCGTGATGATGCGGTTGTTCGCCACCGTCTGGAAGGCGACCGTGGCCATGCCCTGACACACCGCGACGATGGCGATCGCGAGGACCGCGAAGGCGCGCCGACGGGCGAGCCTCCAGAAGACCGGGGTGCCGAACTGTGCGGGATTCTTCCAGGCGATGAGGCCGATGCAGGCGAGGATCGCAACCGCGCACACGACCCCGAAGAGGATCCACCAACGGCGCCGGGCGGCCGGGGACGTGAAGGCGCCGGTGCGCCGGGCGGGGCGCTTCGTGCGCGTCGACGAGGCCGGGGCGGGTATCGGGGAGGAGGCCTCGCGGTGCGCGGGGGAAGTCAGGGCGCTCACAGGACGGCTCCCTTCTTTGCTTGGCGGAGCACGAGCGCGATGAAGACGAAGGCTCCGAGGACGCCCAGGATGACTGACACGGGCATCTCGAAGGGAGAGATGATCGTGCGGGCCAGCAGGTCTGTGACCGTCACGAGGGAGATGCCCGCCAGGCATACCCAGGGGAGGTTCGTGCGCAGGTTGTCACCCATCGACAGGGACACGAGGTTGGGGACGATCAGGCCCAGGAACGGCAGGGATCCGACGACGACGGTGACGACGCCGGTCGCCACGGCCACGAGCCCCGTCGCGATGAGGACCATGCGGTGGTAGTTGACGCCGAGGGAGATCGCGATGTCCTCGCCGAGGGACACGGCAGTCAGGCGATCCGCCATGATGAACACGATCGCCACGACGACGGTGACGATCCACAGGACCTCATACTGGCCCTCGTAGACGGAGGTGAATGACCCCTGGAACCACACGGACACGCTCTGCAGGGTGTTCGTCTCGAGCGCCAGGAACGTAGAGATGGCGGAGACGACGGCGCCGAGCATCATGCCCATGATGGGCACGAGCAGTGAGGATCGCAGGGAGACGCGGCGCAGCAGCGCGAAAAACACCATTGTGCCCACGAACGCGAAGATGATTGCGCAGGTCATGCGCACTAGGATCGGGGCACCGGGCCACACGATCATGATGACGAGCAGGCCCAGACCCGCCCACTCGGTCGTGCCTGTCGTGGAGGGCTCGGTGAATCGGTTCTGGGTGACCAGCTGCATGACGAGGCCGCTCATCGACATCGCGGCACCCGATAGGACGAGTGCGATCGTGCGCGGGACGCGTACGGCGAGGAAGATCTGCCACCCGTCGTCTTGGGAGAGGATCGAGTATTCGCCGGTCGAGAGCGACAGGACGAGGAGCGCGGCCACGGCGAGCGTAGCTAGGGCGAGCGCCAGGGGTCGACGCTTCGACGAGGCCGGGGCGGCCTCGCGCATAAGCGCTGCGTCCGCGGGCGGGGCGGTGGTGGGGGAGTGCGTCATAAGAAAACGGGGTGCGGGTGCCGCCCCGGAAGGCGGCACCCGCTTGTGTGTCAGAGGGTCACTTCTTTGCGGCTTCGAAGGCGTCCGCGATGGAGTTGAAGATCTCCGTGTAGGTGATGATGGACTCGTTGGTGTACGTGTCGTTGGGCGCGTACACGACGTGCTTGTTCTGCAGCGCGGCGACGTTCTGCAGCGCAGCGTTGCCGTTGATGACGGTCTCGGCCGGGGTGTTCGAGCCGTCCTTGGTGATGGCGGCGTCGCGGTCGAGGACGAAGATCCACGCCGGGTTGGCCTCGGCAATGGCCTCGACGGAGATGTCGTCACCGGTGTGCGAGTCGGTCGAACCCTCGACCTCGAGGGCCGGCTTCAGGCCGAGCAGGTCGAAGACCGGGCCCCACGTGCGGCCCTTGCCGGGTGCCACGTAGCCGATGTTGCCGCCGGAGACGTCAACCGCCATGACGGTCGAGGAACCGTCGTAGGCCTTCTTCGCGCGCTCGATCGAGGCGTTAAAGTCGTCGACGAGCTTCTTGGCCTCGTCCTGCTTGCCAAAGATCTCACCGAGGGTGGTGACCTCTCGGATGAGCTCCTCGTTGAAGGGCTTACCGTCGCGCGGCTCGAGGTTGATGAGCGGGACGTCGGGCGCCAGCTCCTTGATCTGCGCGTCGAACTTGGAGAAGCGCTGACCGGAGATGATGAGGTCGGGTTCGGCGGCGACCAGTGCCTCCAGGTTGGGGTCGCGGTGCATGCCCACGTCGGCGACGCCCTCACCGTTGAACGCGGTGACGGTCGTGGGGATCAGCTTCTTGGGGGCGGCAACGAGCTGCACGTCCCACTGCTGCAGCACCTCGAAGGTGCGGTTGTCGAGGGAGGCCGCGCGGGTCACGGGCAGCTTGATCTCGACCGTGCCGTCGTTCGCTTCGACCGTCACGGACGAGGGCTGGGCGGCCTTCATGGTCTCGCTCGCGGCCGCGGAGGGCTCGGAGGAGGACTGAGAGGACGAGGTGCTGGCGCCGGAAGAGCATGCGGCCAGACCGAGGGCGGCAACGGCGGCGATGGCGGCCAGGGAAGTGGTCGTACGAGACATCATTTCTCCGTAGAGGTTATCTGTGTTGGGGCTGAAATAGGAAAAGCTAGGCTTACCTAACTGCCAAAACCAACCTTACAGACGTTTTGAGCTCTGTGCGTGTGAAAACCTGCATAGTTTCGAGGGGGAGGTGCAGGGGGTGTATGGCCTGATGAGGCCCGGAAATGACCGCTGTGCGTATGCCAAGGGGCGGTGCTCGCGTGAGCACCGCCCCTCAGAGGACAGCTCGGATTCCCGAGCGAAATGTCAGGTCAGTCGACCAGGCCCTTCACGGCCTCGTCGAGTTCTGCAACCCAATCCGCACCCGACACGTCCGAGGGCATGCGCCAATCCCCGCGCGGGGACAGGGAGCCGCCGGCCATGACCTTCGGGCCGTTGGGCAGGGCGCTGCGCTTGAACTGCTGGCTGAAGAAACGCCACAGGAACAGGCGCTCCCACTTGACGATCTCCTCGAGCGAGTATGCGACCTTGTCCTCCTCGGGGAAGCCGACCGGCCAGGAGCCGACCGAGGCGTCCGACCAGGCCTTCTCTGCCAGGAACGCGATCTTCGAGGGGCGCGCGCCGCGACGCAGCACGTGGTACAGCGTGAAGTCCTGCAGGTTGTAGGGGCCGATCTTGTCCTGTGTGGACTGCATCTTCTCGCCCGGCTTGGCGGGAACCAGCTCGGGGGAGATCTCTGTGTGCAGGATCGACAGGAGGACCTCGCCGACGCGATCGTCGAACTGCTTGGAGGCCACGACCCAGCGGATCAGGTGCTGCATGAGGGTCTTCGGCACGCCCGTGTTGACCGCGTAGTGGCTCATCTGGTCGCCCACGCCGTACGTGCACCAGCCCAGCGCCAGCTCGGACAGGTCGCCCGTGCCCAGCACGATGCCGCCCAGGTGGTTGGCCAGGCGGAACAGGTAGTCGGTGCGCAGGCCCGCCTGCACGTTTTCGAAGGTCAC
The DNA here is from genome assembly GCA_001072465.1 of Xylanimonas cellulosilytica. Classification (GTDB taxonomy): domain Bacteria; phylum Actinomycetota; class Actinomycetes; order Actinomycetales; family Actinomycetaceae; genus Pauljensenia. The sequence goes on from JVKM01000042.1 coordinate 109,784, forward strand.
GTCGTAGGTGGCCTCGCCCTCGCCGTAGGGGTGGCCGATGTCGGCTAGCATCTGCGTGGCCGCTGGGCGGATATCGATCTCCTGGAAGGACGTGCCCAGGTACTGACACAGCAGGGTCGCGTTCTTCTTCGTGCGCTCGGAGGTGGCAAAGCCGGGCAGCGTGTAGCACAGGATGTCCGTGCGCGGACGGCCCAGCAGGTCCATCGCGTGCGCGGCGACGACCAGCGCGTGCGTCGAATCCAGGCCGCCCGAAACGCCGATGACGATCTTCGGGTTGCCGATCGCGCGCAGGCGCTGGACCAGGCCCGCCACCTGAATGTTGTAGGCCTCGTAGCAGTCCTGCTCCAGGCGCGTGGGATCGTTGGGGACGAAGGGGAAGCGGTTGACCGCTCGCTCCAGGCCCAGGTCGGTGCGCGGCGGGTCGAGCGTGAACTCGACCTCCTGCGGGGCCATGCGCTCGTCGCCCGCGAAGTAACGCTGGGCGTTGTCCGTGAACGAGTTCTGGCGCTTGCGCTCGGTGCGCAGGCGCTCCAGGTCGACGTCGGCGATCGTGAGGTGGGTGCCCTCCTGGAAGCGTTCGCCGATCGCGAGGCGTTCCCCGGCCTCGTAAATCATGGTTTCGCCGTCCCAGGCGAGGTCCGTGCTGGACTCGCCGATGCCGGCGGCCGTGTACACGTAGGCCGCGCAGCAGCGCGAGGAGATTGAGCGCACCATGAGCTCGCGGTCGGCGCCGCGTCCCACGGTGATGGGGGAGGCGGACAGGTTGGCCAGGACGGTCGCGCCCGCGAGCGCCAGCTCCGTCGACGGGGTGACGGGGACCCACATGTCCTCGCAGACTTCGATGCCGACCGTCAGGCCGGGCACGTCGTCGGCGGACAGGAGGACTGGGCCGAAGGGAACCCACACGGGGCCGCCGCTGAATTCCTCGACGCCACCCCACGGCACCTCGATGCGCTCGCAGGCGCGCGGGGGCATCGTGACGAAGTGGCGCTTCTCGTAGAATTCGCGGTAGTTGGGCAGGTGGGACTTGGGGACGATCGCCAGCACGCGGCCGCGGTGGATGGCGACGGCGCAGTTGTACAGGGCGTTGTCCTTGCGCAGGGGCGCGCCCACGATGAGGAGGGGCAGCAGGTCGGCGCTGGCCTCGACGATGTTGGCGAGAGCCTTTTCGACGTTATCGAGCAGCACGTCCTGCAGGAAAAGGTCGTCGATGGCGTAGCCGGAGACGCACAGTTCGGGGAAAACGCCCATCGCGACGCCGCGGGTATCAAGCTCGCGGGCTGCGTCGATGATCTCGCGCGCGTTCTCGAATGGGCGGGCGGGGTGCACGGGCAGGGTCACGGCGGCAACGCGCGCAAAACCCTGATCGTAGAGGGAATGGAAGTTCATGGTTCTCCTTCGGTACTGGGCTATTCTTGCGCACTCGGCGCGCTCGCGCTCTTCGTCGACGAGGCCGGGGTTGGGGCGGGTGGGCGGCGCAGGGGTGGGTCGAGGACGAAGGCCGTAGCATCGACGCCCGGGACGAGGCGGTAGAGGGCGGCCGGGCGCCCGGCGCCCTCCCGCACCGTGCCTCCCGTTGGTTCGATGAATGACGCGGTTTTTGTTGCTTTGCGATGAAAATTGCGCGGGTCGAGCGCCGAACCCCAGATGGCTTCGTACGTGGTGCGCAGCTGTGTGATCGTGAACTCGGGGCCGCAGAAGGATGTGGCCAGGGGAGAGTATTCGATCTTGGAGCGGGCACGCTCCACGCCGTCCGCGAGGATTCTCGCGTGGTCGAATGCGAGGGGCGAGGAGGGTGCAAGGAGCGCGTCGACGGGGTGCCACAGGGTTCCCGCGGCGTCGCCTCCTGCCTGGGTGGGCGAGAACGAGGGCGCGAGGAGGAGGTAGGCGACGGAGAGGATGGGGCCGCGAGGGTCGCGGCCCTCCGGCCCGTAGGAGAAGAGCTGTTCGAGGTGTCCCGGCGGAGTGACGCCGGTTTCCTCCTCGAGTTCGCGTGCTGCGGCCTCCTCGGTCTGTTCGCCCTCGCGCAGGAAACCGCCGGGGAGTGCCAGATAGTCCTTGAAAGGCTCGATTCCGCGCCGCACGACGAGGGCGTGGAGCGTGTGGTCGATGACCGTCAGAGCGACGATGTCGACTGCGACGGGGATGGTGAGGGGTGAGGTCATGGTGTAAGCCTAGCCTATTTGTGTCGAGTTGACATTAAATGCGAGATTGAGTTATCGTCAGTCTGACACAAACAAGTGGTTCGCCACCCAACCAAGGAGTCATCATGGGAACCCTTCACCACCACCCCTTCCTCATCCGCTACCAGGGCGGCGCCGGCGATCACGTCGTCCAGATCCGCGCAGGACGCACGATCCGATCCGGCGTCGGCCAGTCCTTCTGGCTGCGAGCCGGCCGCTGCGCGCTCGCGGAGGTGCCCACCGCCAACCGCGCCCACAGCTTCCTCGTGCAGGCGACCACCGCCGATCAGCAGAACATCAACGCGCAGGTTGCCATCACCTACCACATCGAAGACGCAGAAGCCGCCGCCGCACACTACGACTTCGGCCTGTACCCGCGCGAGGCGGGAGCCGACGCCCAGGGGCTGTGGCAGATCGACGAAACCGTCACCCGCATCGCCTTCTCCGCCCTGGCCTCGGCAATTGGCGAGATGACGCTGACCGACGCTATTTCCGGATCCCTCGAACGGGTCGGACGCGTGCTCGCCCAGGCCTTCGCAGACGATCATCAGCTGCGCGCCACCGGCGTTGCCGTCGTCGACGCGCGCCTGCTGAGCCTGCGCCCCGACGAGGGAGTCGAATCCTCCCTGCGCGCCCCTCTCCTCGAGCAGCTCCAGGCCGAGGCCGACCGCGCCCTCTACGAACGCCGGGCGCTCGCGGTCGAACGCGAGTCCCAGATCTCCGCAAACGAGATGCAATCCAAGCTCGACCTGGCCCGCAAGCGTGCCGACCTCGTCGACCAGGAGGGGCACAACGCCAGGCGCGAAGCCGAAGAGAAGGCCGCAGCAGACGCTATTGCGGTCGAAGCGGAAGCGCGCCGTATCACTGAAAAAGCCAAGGCGTACGAGGTTGACTGGAACACCGCGGGCCGCGCCCGGGTCGACAACGACGCCGCCTACATCCAGGCACTCGCCGAGGCCGGGCCCGAGGTGGCGCGGGCCCTCGCGCTGAAGGAAATGGCGAAGAACATGCCGTCCTTCGGGAACATCACCATCACCGCCGACGTGCTCAGCGATCTTGTCGCTGCCTTCACCGGCTCCGCAAAGGCGGGACAGTAGTCATGCGCCGCCGCGCCGTCATCGTCCGACGCCCCACCGAGTTCGATGAGCTCATGGACCGCTACTCCACGCGCGGCCAGGTCGAATTCGTCCTGCGCAGCCGCGGGCGCACCCTCGAGTCCGTCGAGCGTGCGCACGAGTCTCACGTGGCCGCCCTGGCTCGCGTGCGGGCAGGAATACCGGATGGGTGGGCGAGCGCCGACGTGGAGCGTGACTCCCTGTCGCGCTTCCTCTTCGCCCCCGAGGACGTCATCGTCGTCGTGGGCCCAGACGGCCTGGTCGCCAACGTCGCCAAGTACGCGGGCGACCAGGCCGTGGTCGGCGTCAACTCCGTCCCTCAGTCGAACGCCGGCGTGCTCGTCCGATGCACTCCCGACCAGGGGGTCGCGGCCCTCGGACGCATCGAGGCGGGCGGCGACCTGCGGGTGGACCAGCTGACCATGGTGCGAGCGACCGCCGACGACTCGCGCACGCTCACCGCCCTCAACGAGGTGTTCGTTGGGCACCCGAGCCATCAGAGCGCCCGCTACGAGCTGGCCCTCGGAACCCGTGTGGAGCGACAGTCCTCCTCGGGCGTCGTTGTCTCCACCGGGACCGGGGCGACCGGGTGGGGAGCATCCCTCAAGCGCGGCCGCCACATGGGGGACCTGCCCGCTCCGACCTCGCGCTCGCTCGCGTGGTTCGTGCGCGAGGCATGGCCCTCGCCCTTCACCGGCGTCGAGTACACCGAAGGGATCCTGGACGAGGACGAAGACCTCAGCCTCGTCGTCGCCTCCGAATCCCTCGTGCTGTTCGGCGATGGCATGGAGTCTGACCGCCTGACCCTGACGTGGGGCCAAAGCGTGCGGATTTCGCGCGCCCCGCGGGCCCTCTCCCTCGTCGACCCCGCCGGGCTGGGGGAGGGGTGATCCTGTGGGGTCGTGCGCCAACGCCTACGCAGACACGACACCCCGCGCGCGCAGCTCGTCCATGACGCGGTCGAGGGTCGCGCCCACCGGCTCGCGGATGATCAGGTCGGCATGCGCATCCGCCGAGGTCGGGGTGGCGTTCATGAGCACCAGATGGTCCCCGGAGAAATAGTTGATGAGGCCCGCCGCCGGGTAGACCACGAGGGACGTGCCCGCCACGATCAGCACGGACGCACGCGCGATGGCGGACACGGCGGCTTCGATGACGCCCTGGTCGAGGGCCTCGCCGTACATGACGATGTCGGGGCGCATCTGCGAGGCGCACGAGGGGCACGCGGGCACGGGATCCCCGTCAACCGTGACGGCATCCCCCAATGACGCGACTGCCCCGCAGCTCGTGCACACGAGCCGCTCCCAGTTACCGTGCAGCTCCCACACGGCGCGCGACCCGGCCCGCTGGTGCAGGCCATCGATATTCTGTGTGATCACAGCGTCCAGGCGCCCCGCGGCCTCCAGAGACGCCAGCGCCCTGTGCGCGCCGTTGGGCTCCACCGGACGGTAGATCTCGTGGAACCACTCCCAGTAGGCCTGCGGGTGCCGCTCAAAGAAGTCGATACTCAGCACCGTCTCGAGGGGAATCTCGCGCTCCTGAAAGTAGAAGCCGTTAGCCCCGCGAAAGTCCGGGATCCCCGACTCGGTCGAGACACCCGCACCGCCGAAAAACACGGTGGACGGTGACTGAGCGATCCAATCCGCCAGGGTTGAAACATCGTCGTTCATGAGGGCCTCCTCGCTCGCGCTACATTCCCAGGATACGCCCGAGGCCGGGGCCCCACGTGGGAACCCCGGCCTCGAACAAACCTGAGAATCAGGCGAAGGTCAGCGCCTGGCGGGCGATCGCCAGCTCCTCGTTGGTCGGGAAGACGTAGATCTTCACGGTCGAGTCGGGAGTGGAGACGACGCGCGGCTCGCCGGAGCGGACCTTGTTCGCCTCGACGTCGATCTTGACGCCGAAGGGGGCGAGGGCCTCGGCCAGCTCGCGGCGCACGTCGCTGTCGTTCTCGCCGATGCCGGCGGTGAAGGTGATGACGTCCAGGCCGCCCAGCTCGGCGGTGTAGGAACCCACGTACTTCAGCAGGCGGTTGATGTACACGTCCATGGCGGTACGGGCGCGCTGCTGAACCTCGGGGGCGTCATCGTTGTGGATCATTTCCCACACGGAGCGCATATCGGACTCGCCGGTCATGCCCTTCATGCCGGACTTCTTGTTGAAGAGGGTGTCGACCTCGTCGACGCTCATGCCGGCGACGCGCTGCAGGTGGAACACGACGGCCGGGTCGATGTCGCCGGTGCGGGTGCCCATCATGAGGCCCTCGAGGGGGGTCAGGCCCATGGAGGTGTCGATCGGGTGGCCGTTCTTGACGGCGGACACGGACGCGCCGTTGCCCAGGTGCATGACGATCTGCTTGAGGTCGTCGCGGCCTTCCAGCTTCGCGATCTCCTGGGAGACGAACTGGTGGGAGGTGCCGTGGGCGCCGTAGCGGCGCACGGAGTACTTCTCGGCGGTCTCGGTCTCGAGGGCGTACAGGGCCGAGCGGTCGGGCAGCTGCTGGAAGAACGCGGTGTCGAAGACGGCGACGTGGGGGACGTCGGGCATGAGCTCGCGCGCCACGTCGATGCCCTTGAGGTGAGCGGGGTTGTGCAGCGGAGCCAGCGGGCACAGCTCTTCGATCAGGTCGCGGACCTCGTTGGTGATGAGGGCCGGGCCGTCGAAGTGGCGGCCGCCCTGAACGACGCGGTGACCGACGGCGACGATGCCGGCCTCGGCCAGGGTCGGGCCCTCCGTGTCGAAGAGGCGCAGGACCTCGCGCATGCCGACGGTGTGGTCGGGAACCGGGATCTCTTCCTCGGTGACGGCGTCACCGTGGACGTGCTTGATGAGGCCCATGGGGTCACCGATGCGCTCAACGAGGCCCTTGGCGATGGCATCGCCGGTCTCGGGGTCGACGAGCTGGTACTTGATGGAGGAGGAGCCGGAGTTGATGACGAGGACGGAGGACGAGGACACGCGTTCGCCTTTCGTGGTGTGGGGGATAGGAAAGAAAAAGTAGGAGGCCGGGGCCCGGTTCGCATCAATACTAACCGGACCCCGGGACCTCGGTCCCGTTCAGCCCTGGGCCTGGACGGCGGTCAGGGCGACGGTGTTGACGATGTCTTCGACGAGGGCGCCGCGCGACAGGTCGTTGACGGGCTTGTTAAGACCCTGCAGGACGGGGCCAACGGCGAGCGCGCCGGAGGAGCGCTGGACCGCCTTGTAGCCGATGTTTCCGGCTTCCAGCGAGGGGAAGACGAAGACGGTGGCCTTGCCGGCGACCTCGGAGCCGGGCAGCTTGGTGGCGGCGACGGCCTCGTCCACGGCTGCGTCGAACTGAATGGGGCCTTCGATGGCCAGCTCGGGGGCCTTCTCGCGGGCGAGGCGGGTGGCCTCGACGACGATGTCGACGTCCGGGCCGGACCCGGAGGTGCCGGTCGAGTAGGAGAGCATGGCGACGCGCGGGGTGACGCCGAACTGGGCGGCGGTGCGCGCGGAGGTCACGGCGATGTCGGCCAGCTGCTCGGCGGTGGGGTTGGGGTTGACGGCGCAGTCGCCGAAGGCCCATACGCGGTCCTTCATCGCCATGAGGAAGATGGAGGAGACGACGGAGACGCCGGGGGCGGTCTTGATGATCTGGAAGGAGGGGACGATCGTGTGCGCGGTCGTGTGGGCAGCGCCCGAGACCATGCCGTCGGCGTCGCCCATGTGGACCATCATGGTGCCGAAGTAGGACACGTCGGTGACCTTCTCGCGGGCCTGCTCGAGGGTGACGCCCTTCTTGGCGCGCAGGCGCGCGAACTCCTCGGCGTAGCGCTCGAGGTAGGCGGGATCGTTCACGGAGACGACCTGGGCGGCGCTCAGGTCGAGGCCGAGCTCGCCGGCGCGCTTGGCGACGTAGTCGGCGTCGCCCACGAAGGTGATGTCGGCGATGCCGGCGGCGAGGACCTGGGCGGCGGCCTGCAGGACGCGGTCGTCGTCGGGTTCGGGCAGGACGATGCGCTTGCGCTCGGCGCGGGCGCGCTCGATGAGGTCCGCCTGGAAGGCGAGCGGGGTGACCGCGGTGGGGGCGGCGGTGGCGCGCAGCGTGGCTGCGGCCTCGTCGCCCAGCGGCAGGGTCAGGACGGGGATGTCGGCCTCGACTGCGGGAGCGCCACCGGTCAGGACGACGGCGACGACGGATGCGGCAGCGGCCTTGGCGCGCAGGCGAGCGGCAGCGATCTCTTCGGCGAGCAGCTCGGCGCTGGCGCCCTCGGCGTCGAAGGCGAGGACGACGCCGGCGCGGGTGGAGGCGGCGAGGTTTAGGTTCCAGGCCACGTGGTCGAAGGCGCGGTTCGAGGCCTCACGGGCGGGTGCGATGAGCGCGTCGTCGCCGGCGGCGCGGACGGCTTCGACCGCGGCGGGCAGAGCGGAAGCGGGACGGAGGGCGGCGTCGGTAGCCGTCGTGCCGGCCAGGGCGTCGACGGTGGCGACGCCGAGAACGCGGGCCAGCTCGTCAGTAGCGAGGGCGGCTGCCTCCGACGAACCGGGGGCGACGACAATAAAGCGGGACACTCGAATGCTCCTTTGGTGCGAGAAATATGTTGCGGGTCTCAGGGACCTTTGGACCAATACTAAACCCGCATGCCCCTTATTCCTATTCTTTTGAAAAGACGAGGCCGTGGTTGGCTTGGCGGGACGCAGATGAGCGCGCGCATGATGACGAGCGCTCGTGCGATAGGGTAGGGGCGTGAATAATGAGGAAAAGACCGCGCGCGCACGAGTGGGTGCGTGGCTTGGCGCTGCCCTGAGTGCGCTCGGCGTTCTCGGCGTGATTGCGCTGGCCGTGAGCGATCACCGCCATCGCGCGGTCCTGCTCATGGTCGCTGTCCTCGTTGGCATGGGTGCTCTGCGTCTGTGGACGCCGGGACGGCCCTGGTTTGCGTCGCGAGCTCGTCTGATGGATGTCGCGGTGTACGTGATTCTCGCCGCGATTATTTGGTGGTTTGCCCCGTACGTCTCCACCCTGGCGGTGCGCTAAATCCCCTGGGAACAGTGGTGTTGCGAGCGGTGGCCGGCCTGCGCGAGCACGACATTTCTTCCGTGATTTTTGCCGCATCTATCCCGAATCCTGGTTACCGCTTCAAGAATTCGTAAAGCTCGGGCATGCTATGAGCGACCCATCATCCCTAATTGTCAAGGTGAAACACATGCGCGAGTTCCTGCGTAAATCCGGAATCCTCGTGTGGGTGATCGCTGCGATCATCCTCGCGACCGTCCTCGGATCCGTCCGTATTGGCGGCGACCACCTGGTTCCCGTCGAGATCGGCCGTATTTTCGCGACCTTCTCGGCGATCTTCAGCCAGTTCCTGTCCTTCTCTATCCCGCTGATCATCATCGGCCTCGTGACCCCCGCTATCGCGGACCTGGGCCGAGGCGCGGGCAAGTGGCTGGGCATCACGACGGCGATCGCCTACGCGTCGACGATCTTCTCGGGCTTCCTCACCTACCTGGTGTGCGCGTCCCTGTTCCCGCGTCTCCTTGCGTCCACCCAGCTGGCCGATGTGGCCGAGCCGGGCAGCGCCCTGGAGTCCTACTTCACGATCGAAATGCCCGCGCCGCTGCAGGTGATGACGGCGCTGCTCCTGTCCTTCGTGGTGGGCCTGGGCCTGTCGATGGTCCCGCGCGGTGTGCTGCGTAAGGGCTTCATCGAGTTCCGCGCCATCATTACCCGTCTCATCGAGACGATCATCATTCCGCTGCTGCCGCTGCACATCTTCGGCATCTTCCTGAACCTGACCTACACGGGCGAGGCCGCTTCGGTCATCCGCACGCTGGTGCGCGTGGTCATCGTGGTTCTGGTCCTCGAGGTCATCATCCTGCTGACCCAGTTCTGCTTCGCGGGCCTCGTCGCGCGTCGTAACCCCTTCAAGGCCATCGTTACGATGATGCCGGCCTACCTGACGGCTCTGGGCACCTCCTCGTCCGCGGCCACCATCCCGGTGACCCTGCGTCAGACGAAGAAGAACGGCGTGTCCGACGCGGTCGCGTCCTTCACGATTCCGCTGTGCGCGACGATCCACCTGGCTGGCTCGACCTCGAAGATCTTCTCCTTCGCGTTCGCCATCGTCCTGACCCAGGGCCTGTCGGTGAGCTCCCTGCAGTGGGTCGGCTTCATCTTCATGCTGGGCATCACGATGGTCGCCGCCCCCGGCGTGCCCGGCGGCGCCATCATGGCGGCCACCGGCCTGCTGAGCTCCATGCTGGGCTTCAACGACGCCCAGGTCGCGCTCATGATCGCCACCTACATCGCCCTGGACTCCTTCGGTACCGCCACCAACGTGACGGGCGACGGCGCGATCGCGCTCATCGTGGACCGCATGGCCCACGGCTCGATCGGCAACGAGGGCGACCCGGAGAACGCTCGCGAGCTGGCGTTTGACGGCATGGCCTACCTGGACCGCGTCTCCGTCGAGGGCGTTGTCAGCCCCGAGGAGCTGGCCGAGTCCGCCGCCCGCAATAGCAGCGAAACTGTCGCCTAGCCTCCAGTGACTGCGTGAGCGCGCGCCCGCCGTTGTCGGCGGGCGCGCGCTTGTCGTTTCCTCGGTAAATGGGAGTAAGGCCCTAGTAGCGGAGGCACAGGTCACGTAGAATAGGAAACGATAGGCACACTGGGCCTCGTGGCCCGCTCCGTCAACGAAAGATGGCAGAAAAATGAGCACAGTTCGTATCGGTGTCCTCACGTCGGGCGGTGACGCCCAGGGAATGAACGCGGCTGTTCGAGCCGTCGTGCGTACGGCGCTGGCGCGTGGCGCGCAGCCCTACGCGATCTACGAAGGCTGGCAAGGTGCCTGCGTGGGTGGCGATTCCATTAAGAAGATGGAGTGGTCGGACGTGTCCTCGATCCTGGCCGAAGGCGGCACGGTGATCGGCACGGCTCGCAGTGCTGACTTCCGCACGTACGAGGGCCGCCACCGCGCGGCCGCGAACCTGCTCGAGCACGGCATCGATCACCTCGTCGTGATCGGTGGCGACGGCTCCCTGTCGGGTACGAACGAGTTCCGCGGCGAGTGGGCCCAGCACGTCGCCGAGCTGGCCGCCGAGGGCGTGATCTCGCCCGAGACCGCCGCCGAGCACCCCGAGCTCATCATCGTCGGCCTCGTCGGCTCGATCGACAACGACATGGTGGGCACCGACATGACGATCGGCGCGGATACGGCGCTGCACCGCATCCTGGATGCCATCGACCAGCTGACCAGCACGGCGGCCTCGCACCAGCGCACCTTCGTCGTCGAGGTCATGGGCCGCCACTGCGGCTACCTGCCCCTGATGGCGGCTGTCGCGGGCGGTGCCGACTACGTGTTTACGCCCGAGGATCCGGCGGGTCCGGGCTGGCAGGATGACCTGGCCGAGCACCTGCGCCTCGGCCGTGAGGCCGGCCGCCGCGAGTCCATCGTCCTGGTGGCTGAGGGCGCGCATGACCGCGACGGCAACGAGCTGTCCACGCAGCTGATCGCCGACACGATCGAGGAACGTACGGGCGAGGATGCTCGCGTGACGATCCTCGGCCACGTTCAGCGCGGCGGCACTCCCTCGGCCTACGACCGTTGGATGTCCACGCTGCTGGGCTACGCGGCCGTCCAGGAGATCCTGGCGTCCTCGGCTGAGGATGAGCCCGTCATTCTGGGCGTGCGTCGCAACCGCATCACCCGCATCCCCCTCATGAAGGCCGTCCACGACACCCGTGCCGTGAAGGACCTGATCGCGGCCGGCGACTACGCGGCGGCCCAGGCCTCGCGCGGCTCGTCCTTCTCGTCGATGGTGGGCATCAACCAGATTCTGTCCACGCCCCCGCAGCTCACCCCCGAGCCGACGGGCGAGATCAAGCGCGTTGCGATCCTGCACGCGGGCGGTCTGGCCCCCGGCATGAACACGGCTGCCCGCGTGGCCGTGCGCCTGGGTATCGCGCGCGGCTGGACGATGCTCGGTGTCGACGGCTCGTGGAGCGGTCTGGCGGATGACCGCGTGCGTGAACTGAGCTGGTCCGACGTGGAAGGCTGGGCCTTCAAGGGTGGCGCAGAGCTCGGGACGAAGCGCGATATTCCGCCGGTCGAGCAGTTCTACGCGTTGGGTCGCGCCATTGAGCGCAACGAGATCGACGCCCTCCTGATTATCGGCGGCATGAACGCCTACCTGGGTGTCCACGCGATCACCTCGGAGAAGGACCGCTACCCGGCGTTCCAGATTCCGATGCTGCTCATCCCCGCCTCGATCGACAACAACCTGCCGGGCTGCGAGCTCGCGATCGGCACGGACACGGCGATTAACAATGCGACGTGGGCGATCGACCGCATCAAGGAGAGCGCGGCGGCCTCCAAGCGCTGCTTCATCGCCGAGACGATGGGGCGCCGCTGCGGCTACCTGACTCTCATGAGCGCCCTGTCGAGCGGCGCGGAGTACATGTACATCAACGAGGAGTCCCCCTCCCTCGAGCAGATCGCCGCGGACGCCGATCGGATGGTCGCCTCCTTCAAGTCCGGCCGACGCCTGTTCCTGACACTCCTCAACGAGTCGGCGTCCCAGTACTACGACCGCGAGTTCCTAGCCGACGTGTTCAACGCCGAATCCGAGGGCATCTACGACGTGCGGCACCAGGCCCTCGGCCACATGCAGCAGGGTGGCTCGCCCTCGCCGTACGACCGCCTGCTCGCCACGCGCCTCGTGGCGCGCGCCTTCGAGCAGCTCCTCGATCAGTTCGATCGCGGCGACCGCGGCGCCTACTACATCGGCCAGGTCGGTAACGCCGTCGAGGCGCGCCCGGTCAAGAACATGTTCGACGACCTCGACATCGAGAATCGTCGTCCCTTCGTCCAGTGGTGGCGTGACCTCGTTCCCGTCCAGCGCATCGTGTCGCTGCAGAACCCGGGCATCGAGGCGACTCCGATCCCCATCGACGATCCGGTCGCCTGAACCTCGGGTCTTCTGACGGCGTACGAGGCCGTGGTTCCGTGAGCGCTCGCGGGCCACGGCCTCGTCGTTTCAGAAGCGAGAAACGAGGGTGACCAGGGGCGCAGACCCCGCTAAACTAAAGTGCGAACCAATCTCTACTGTCAGGAGACCCCATGAGTGATATCCCCGTGATCGACCCGACGATGACCCCCGCGTGGGACACGCTCGACCAGCTGGCCGACAACTTCGATCCCGACCTGCGCAAGCTGTTCGCGGACGACCCCAACCGCACCCAGACTTTCACCTTCGATGCTGCCGACCTGCATGTCGACCTGTCGAAGAACCTCGTGTGCCCCACGCTGGTGGGCCACCTCCTCGCCCTTGCTGAGCAGACCGGCGTCCTGGAGCTGCGCGACCGCATGTACGCGGGCGAGCACATCAACGTCACCGAGGACCGCGCCGTCCTGCACACCGCGCTGCGCCGCCCCGCGACCGACTCCCTGACGGTCGACGGCCAGGACGCGATCGCCGACGTCCACGAGGTCCTCGAGAAGGTCTACGCCTTCGCCCGCCGCGTCCGCTCCGGCGAGTGGGTCGGCATCACCGGCAAGCCCGTCAAGACCGTCGTCAACGTCGGCATCGGCGGCTCCGACCTGGGCCCCGTCATGGCGTACGAGGCCCTCAAGCCCTACGTCCAGGAGGGCCTGGAGTGCCGCTTTATCTCCAACATTGACCCCACTGACGCGGGCGAGACCACGAAGGACCTGGACCCCGAGACGACCCTCGTGATCGTGGCGTCCAAGACCTTCACGACGCTCGAGACCATCACGAACGCCAAGGTCGTGCGCGCCTGGCTGCTGGACGGTCTGCGTGAGCGCGGCATCGTCACCGACGAGGCCTCCGAGAAGGAAGCGATCGCCAAGCACTTCGTCGCCGTGTCCACCGCCCTGGACAAGGTCGCCGAGTTCGGCATCGACCCGGCCAACGCCTTCGGCTTCTGGAGCTGGGTGGGCGGCCGCTACTCCGTGGATTCCGCCGTGGGCACCTCCCTGGCCGTCGCGATTGGCCCCGAGGGCTTTGCCGACTTCCTCGCCGGCTTCCACGCGATGGACCGTCACTTCGCCGAGGCTGCGCCCGAGAAGAACGTGCCCCTGCTGATGGGCCTGCTCAACGTGTGGTACTCGAACTTCCTGGGCGCCGACACGCACGCCGTCCTGCCCTACTCCCAGTACCTGCACCGCTTCCCCGCGTACCTGCAGCAGCTGACCATGGAATCCAACGGCAAGTCCGTGCGCCGCGACGGCAGCCCCGTCACCTACGAGACCGGCGAGGTCTTCTGGGGCGAGCCCGGCACCAACGGCCAGCACGCCTTCTACCAGCTGATCCACCAGGGCACCCGCATGGTTCCCGCCGACTTCATTGCCTTCGCGAACCCGACGTGGGCGCTGGGCGACGGCGACGCCGACATGCACGAGCTGTTCCTGTCGAACTTCTTCGCGCAGACCAAGGCCCTGGCGTTCGGCAAGACCAGCGAAGAGGTGCGCGCCGAGGGTACGCCCGAGGCCATCGTCTCCGCCCGCGTGTTCACCGGCAACCGTCCCACGACCTCGATCATGGCCCCCGCCCTGACCCCCTCGGTCCTGGGCCAGCTGATCGCCCTGTACGAGCACATCACCTTCGTGGAGGGTGCCGTGTGGGGCATCGACTCCTTCGACCAGTGGGGTGTTGAGCTGGGCAAGGTCCTGGCCAAGCAGATCCTCCCCGCCATCGAGGGCTCCTCCGAGGCCCTGGACGCGCAGGATCAGTCGACCCGCGCTCTCATCGAGTACTACCGTGCGAATCGCACGAAGTAATCGCATCTGAGCTGTGCTCGGGGGCCGCGCCGTGAGGTGCGGCCCCCGACGTGTATCTGGGTGAGGCGGTAGGAGCATGAAGCTCCCGCCGCCTCGCTGTTTGTGGGGGTGAAGTGCCGCTTAGTGCTCGATGTGCTCGTGGCTCGCGTGCTCGGGGCATTCGAGCTGGAACGTGGAGTGCGCGATGGGGAAGTGGTGGCACGCGCATTCGCCCAGCTCGTGGATGATGCGGTCGCGCGAAGGCCCGTCGGCCTCGTGCGTGACGGTGACGTGCGCGGTGACGGTGACGAGGTGCGAGGACACGGCGGCCACGTGCAGGTCGTGCACGTCGAGCACGCCGTCGACGCCCAGCATGTGCGCGCGCAGCTTGGCCACGTCCACGTTGGCGGGTGCCTGCTCCATGAGGATCGCGACAGAGCGGCGCAGGAGGGTGAGCGCTCGCGGCGCCATGAGGACGGCGATGAGCAGCGAGGCGATCGCGTCGGCGCGGGTCCACCCGAAGGCCCACTCGGCACCGGCGGCGACAATGACCGCGAGGGAGCCGAGCGCGTCGTTCGCGACCTCCAGGAACGCGGCCTTCATATTGAGGTTCGAGTCGCGCCCGCCCGCGAGGATCGCCAACGACACGACGTTTGCTACCAGGCCGATGACGCCGACGAGGAGCATCGGGCCGGCCTCGACCTCGGGCGGGGATACCAGGCGCCACGCGCCCTCCCACGCGACCATGACGCAGATGACGAGGAGCATGCCGGCCTGCAGGGCGGCGGCCAGTACCTCGGAGCGCGCCCACCCCCACGTGTGCTTCTCGTCGCGCGGGCGGCGCATGAGGCGCGCGGCGATCAGTGCGATGACGAGTCCGGAGGCGTCCACGACCATGTGCCCCGCGTCCGCCGCCAGCGACAGGGAACCGGACCAGAAGGCGCCGAGCAGCTCGGCGACAACGACGGCACCCGTGACCGCGAGTGCCCACCCCAGGCGCTTGGTCGAGGCCCCCGCGTGGGAATGATCGTGGGAGTGCGCGCCGTGCTCGTCGCCCGGGGAGTGCGCGTGATCGTGGGAGTGAGCCACGGCCTCGTCGACGTGGGACGAGGCGGGGGCTGATTCTCGTGGGGACCCGGCGCTGGGGGCGGGGCTGGGACGATTGTCGGACATGCCCCTACTGTACGTGTCGAATGGGCTCTGTGTGGAGACCTCCGACTGGTTGGTATGTCGCAGATCACTGTGTGGCTGTCTCTTCTTGGGACTGGGTGCCCGGGTCTGAGTGTGACGGACGACGTATCCTAGGAGACAGAGCGCGGGGAACACCGCGACTGAAGGGCACACGCCCACAGGAACTGTAAAGGAGCGCCACATCATGGCAGAACCTCGTATCGTCACCGTCACTGGCGCAGCCGGCAACATCGGCTACGCCCTCCTGTTCCGCATTGCTTCCGGCCAGCTGTTCGGCCCGGACGTGCCCGTCAAGCTGCACCTGCTGGAGATCCCGCAGGCCGTGAAGGCTGCCGAGGGCACCGCGATGGAACTCGACGACTGTGCGTTCCCGACCCTGGCCGGCGTTGAGATCTTCGACGACGTGAACCGTGCGTTCCAGGGCACCAACGTCGCTTACCTGGTGGGCGCCATGCCGCGCCGCGCCGGCATGGAGCGCGCTGACCTGCTCGAGGCCAACGCGGGCATCTTCGGCCCCCAGGGCAAGGCCATCAACGACGGCGCCGCCGACGACGTGCGCGTCCTCGTCGTGGGCAACCCCGCGAACACCAACGCCACCATCGCCCAGAACGCTGCGCCGGACGTCCCCGCGTCGCGCTTCACCGCGATGATGCGTCTCGACCACAACCGTGCGGTCGCGCAGCTCGCCCACAAGACCGGCGCCGCGAACGCCGACATCAAGGACGTCGTCGTGTGGGGTAACCACTCGGCCGACCAGTACCCGGACGTCTCCTTCGCGAAGGTTGCCGGTAAGCCCGCGACCGAGCTCGTGGACGAAGAGTGGCTGTCCAGCTACTACCGTCCCACCGTCGCCAAGCGTGGCGCCGCCATCATCGAGGCGCGTGGCGCCTCCTCGGCCGCCTCCGCCGCGAACGCCGCGATCGACCACATGTACTCCTGGATCCACGGCACCCCCGAGGGTGAGTGGGTCACCGCCGGTGTCATGTCCGACGGCACGCACTACGGCGTCCCCGCCGGCCTGAACTTCGGCTTCCCCGTCACCTCCGATGGTGGCGAGTGGCAGGTCGTCGACGGCCTCGAGATCTCCGACGCGACCCGCGCCGGAATCGACCACAACATCAAGGCCCTGCAGGAAGAGTACGACGCCGTCAAGGCGCTCGGCTTCATCAAGTGAGGCTACCGCCCTCGTGGCGGTTGGTGGGAAGGGCGCGCGCCCGGCTGATTGGC
>JVKM01000042.1:126341-155064 GCA_001072465.1 Xylanimonas cellulosilytica
GGGCGCGCGCCCGCATGTATGGGGGTGTTGTTGCGGGTTGTAGTCGCGGGGTCGGCTTGGCGCGCGTGAAACGGGTGTGAAACCGCGAGGCCGTGGCGCTTCGGTGACGCGCGGCAGACCTACAGCATGGAGCGATTCACTAGATACGGCAGCAATGCACTAGATAGCAAGGCATTGCACTGCTTATTACCCAGTGCAATGTTGCGCTAAGTGGTGCAACGCTACGTAGCAACAAGCCCATGTGCAGCGCGGCCTGCCCCATAGCTGCTCCAATGAGATTCCAGCCGAGCCGTGCGGGGCAGGCCTGCACCAGTTAGGGAGCATTACACCAGTTAGGAACAAGTGTGATTGCGGTCGGATGCCTGCCGTGCTTCGTGAGTGGCATCGTGAGTGGCCTTGGCTGGAGCGTCGGTGTGTGGAGTGGGGTTTAGTCGTGGTGTCCATTCCGCGTAGGCAGCGCATCCGCGATAGAGCTTGTCGTCGATGAGGGCGTGCACCCGATCAGTGAGCATTGCACCCGTTCTGATCGGGTGTAATGCCTGCTGATCGGGTGTAATGCTCCATACCGGGTGCAGCCTTCAAAATTTCGCACGTAATTCTATTCAGAGTCCTTCAGAATTTGAAATCAGAACGTTGAAATTCCGCGCTTTCTGGGGTCTCATAAATTTGTGGTGTCTAGGAATTACGTGCGAGATTGTTTGGTAAGGCAGCGTGGGCGCGCGGGACGGCTAGTGGGTGGCCGTGCTGGTACGGGGCTTCTTGATCCAGTCGTAGGCAACGCGCTGCGTGCCGTTGGTACCTCGTGAAACGCGCGTGAAACTTGCGTGAAACGGCAATCGTGCCCGCCCAGCCAGCAACCCCGCCCGCAATAACGCAACAACGCAACCCCGACCGCAACGACTCAACCCCACCCCGCAACCCCGTGGCATCTCCCCCAAACGGCGCCCCTGCCTCGTTCGTGGGTATGAACCTAGTTAGACTGGAACGCATGACTGAAAACGCGCAGCTTGTTGTGACCCTGTCCTGCCCGGACCGCCCCGGCATCGTGCACGCCGTGACCGGCGTGATCGGCGAGTCCGGCGGCAATGTTATCCAGTCTCAGCAGTTCGGCGACTCCGACACGGGTACCTTCTTCATGCGCGTCGAGGTTGACTCTCCGAAGGGCCGCGCCCCCATCGATGAGGGCCTGGCCCACGTCGCCGAGGAATTCGCCGCAACCTACCGCGTCGACGACCTGGGCCGCAAGCTGCGCACCATCATCATGGTCTCGCGCGAGGGTCACTGCCTCACTGACCTCCTGTACCGTCAGCAGACGCAGGGCCTGCCCATCGACGTCATCGCGGTCGTCGGCAACCACCCGGACTTGGCGCCCGTCGCCCAGTTCTACGGCGTCCCCTTCCTCAACATCCCCGTCACGAAGGACACGAAGGCCCAGGCGGAGCGCCAGCTCCTCGACCTCATCGCCTCCGAAAACGTTGAACTCGTCGTCCTGGCGCGCTACATGCAGATCCTCTCCGACGAGGTCTGCCGCGCCATGCAGGGCCGCGTCATCAACATTCACCACTCCTTCCTGCCCTCCTTCAAGGGTGCGCGCCCCTACGCGCAGGCCCACGAGCGCGGCGTGAAGCTGATCGGCGCGACCGCCCACTACGTGACCGCCGACCTGGACGAGGGTCCGATCATCGAGCAGGACGTCACCCGCGTCTCCCATGCCGACTCTACGCCCGACATGGTGGCCCTCGGCCAGGACGTGGAGCGCCGCGTCCTCGCCCAGGCCGTCCGCTTCCACGCGGAGCGTCGCGTCCTCATGAATGGCAACCGAACGGTCGTCTTCTCGCGCTGACGCCCTCCCGAGGGAGTCAAGACGAGGCCGGGGCGCGGTCCGTGCGCACGCTGAGCCTGACCGCCCGAACGGCGCGAAGGCCTCGTGACACTCGGCTGGCGTGTCGCCCCCTGTAACAAGGTGACGTGCGGCCATCTGGTCATATTTGCGCGATATGACGCCCCTGTGTGGAGTGTCTTGTCACTTGGTGGGGAACGCTGGGACGTGATCTTTCGGTCATTTAGCGGGTAAGTGTCGCATTGACCGCCTGATAAATGGCACACTTGTTACGTGGACGAAACGACTCAGCAACGCACCCCCATTACCGGCTACGTGCCCGGGGGTTTTGACATGTTCCACCAGGGACACCTCAACATCCTGCGCGCTGCGCGTGAGCGCTGCGATCGCCTCGTCGTCGGCGTGACCTCGGACGAGGCCCTCATCCGTATGAAGGGCCGCGCCCCCGTCATCCCGCTCAAGGAACGCTGCGACCTCGTGTCGTCGCTGCGTTTCGTGGACGCGGTTGTCGTCGACCTGGACCAGGACAAGCGCCTCGCGTGGCGTCTCCAGCCTTTCGACGTCCTCTTCAAGGGTGACGACTGGAAGGACACTCCGAAGGGCGCTGCGCTCGAGGCCGAAATGGCCGAGGTTGGCGCGCGCGTCGTCTACCTGCCCTACACGCCGTCGACCTCGTCGACGAAGCTGCGCCGTTTCATCGCCCCCGAGGACTTCTCCGACGAGGCCCCGGCGCAGGACGCGGAAAAGGCGGAAGGGGAGGCGCAGTGAGCCTGCCCGTCGTGCTTGAGCCGGGTTCCTCGTGGGGGACTCGTTTTAGTGCTTACCGCTCCGCGCTCGCTGCTGCGCAGAAGCCGGGCGCGGGCGTTCCCGCGTACATGCGCTGGGTGAACCGTGGCGCCGCGCGCGTCGTGGCCGCCGCCTGCGCGGCCTTTGGCTGGACCCCGAACTTCGTCAGTTTCATCTCCGTGTGCTTCTCGACGCTCGGCCTCATCGTCCTCGTTGCGCTCGAACCCGCGTGGTGGACGGGCCTCATCGTGGGCACGGCTCTCGCGGTCGGCTTCATGTTTGACTCCGCGGACGGCCAGGTCTCGCGCGTCACGGGTGCGTCCTCGAAGACGGGTGAGTGGGTGGACCACGTCGCCGATGCGTTCCGTTCCCCCGCGATCCACTTCTGTACCGCCGCCGCAGTCATGATCTACCGCCCCGAGTCGTGGTGGCTGGCCGTCGTCGCGCTCGTCTACGGCTGGGTGACGTCGGGTCAGTTCATGAGCCAGATCCTCGCCGAGCAGTTCGTGCGCGCGGCGGGCCGCAAGCAGACGCGCGGCGGCAACCTGCGTTCCTTCGTGCTGCTGCCCACCGACCCGGGCGTGCTGTGCTGGTCCTTCGTGCTGTGGGGCTTCGGCGTGCCTTTCATGGTGCTCTACACGTTCCTCGCCGTTATCGCGGTTGCACATTCCTCGATCTCGCTGCGTCGCCGCTTCCGCGACCTGCGCGCGCTGGACGCGGCCGCCAAGCAGGCCGCCCAGCAGGGGGAGTCCCGTGCCTGAGCTGTCCGTCCTGCTGCCCGCGCGTAACGCGGCGGGCACGATCACGCGTGCCGTGGCCTCGACGCTGGCGGCCATGCCGCGCGACGCTGAGCTGGTCGTCGGCAACGACTCGTCGTCTGATTCGACGGTCGGCGAGGCGATCCGCGGCGCGTCGCGTGGGGGAGTGGTCGATCCTCGTCTGCGCATCGAGGACATCACCCCGGGCGAGGGCGGCGTCTCTCGCGTCCTCACCCAGCTCATGGAGCGCACCGACTCGCGCCTCGTGGGCCGGATGGACGCCGACGACGTGTCCCTCAAGGGCCGTTTCAAGCGCACGATGCGCGCCATCGAACGCGGCGACGACATGGTCTTCACGCAGATGATCGAGCTGCGCGGCTCCCGCCCGGTGCCCCGCATGCCGTACGAGATCACGCCCGAGGACATGGGCTGGCACCTGCTGCTCACCAACCCCGTGTGCCACCCGACCATGCTCGCCACCCGCGAGATCATGGACCGCGTCGGTGGCTACCGCAGCGTTCCCGCCGAGGACTACGACCTGTGGATGCGCGTGGCGTCCGCGGGCGGTCGCATCCGCCGCATCGCGCCCTGGGGTCTGCTGTACCGCATCCACCCGGGCCAGGTCACCGGAAACGCCTCGTGGCGCTCGGATTCGTGGAAGAATCCCGAGCAGGCCCAGGCCTTCGCCGACCTTTCGGTGTCTCTGACGGGCCAGGAGCTGCCGCGCCTGGTCTCGCTCGTTTCGCTTCCTCGCGACGAGGCCGAGCGTGAGCTCGACCGCTTCGTGCAGGTCTACACTCAGGGGGTCGCGTCTCGACCCGCATCGTCTCGCCGCGCTCTCGAGCGCCGGCTCAATGCGCGCGCCGCGTGGGTGCGCTCTCACCTCCAAGGAGAACAGTCATGATCCTGACCCCTCCGCCCACGGGCGGCCAGCAGATCCTTCGTCACGCGCTGGCACGCCGCTGGACCTCGATCGTTGCGGGGACCGTGGCCGGCCTGGTCGTAGGTGTCGCAGCCGCCGTTGGTATCCCCACGTCGCACTCGGCGGCCGTGTCGATGACCGTGACGTCTCCGTCGATCACCCCGGCTCCCGCCGTGCGCGCCTCCCTGTCGAACACGACGGACATGGTGACCGAGCAGGGCATTGCGAAGTCCGCCGCCGTCCTCGACGTTGCGGCTGCGCGCCTTGGCAATGGTGTTACCGCCGAGGAGCTTCGCTCCAACATGGAGGTGTCTGGCGACACGAACGGCACGATCGTCAAGATCGAGTACGTGGCTCCCACGCGCCAGCAGGCCGTTGACGCCGCCGATGCGATCGCCAACGCCTACCTGACCGAGCGCACCGCCCTGGTCGAGCAGCGCGCCGACGAGATGGCCGCCGGCATCAACGAGCAGATCCAGGCGCTCGAGACCGAACTTGCCTCCCTCGAGCCCCTGACCGACGAGGACGGCAACACAAAGGACAACCCGCGCGCCTCCGAGATCCGCACCGAGCTGACCAAGCTCGCGAAGGATGCCGAGCAGCTCGCCCCCTACCACGCCACCGCCGGCCGCGTGATCACCTCCGCCGCTGCGTCGAGTGACGAGGTTTCGCCCTCGAAGTCCCGCCTGATCCTGATCTCGACCGTCGTCGGCCTCTTCGCCGGCCTGGTCCTGGTCCTCATCCGTGAGACCCGCTCGCGCTCCCTGACCTCGCCCACGCAGCTCGCCGACCTGACGGCGCTGCCTGTGTGGAGTGCCGAGGAGGGTGCCCCCGAGCCGTGGCTCGCCCCCACCCGCATGCTCGCGATGGCGATCGACCGCGATCACTGGGTCGACCTGATCGTCGACGCCTCCGATCCGCAGGCCCGCGACCTGCACCGCGTCCTGTCCGCTTCGCTGGCCGAGACCCGCGTGCCCGCGCCGCGCCTCATCGACATCAACCAGCCCCTCGCCTCGCTCCTAGACGAGGTCCGACCCTCGCGCCACGTCCTCGTCGCCGTGCGTAAGGGCCACGATCTGAAGAAGCTGCACCACCTGCTCGACGAGCTCGCGATCATCAACCGCGAGGTGAACGGCATGATCTACCTGGGCGACCAGGTGGCCGCGCCCGCCTCCGCTCCGACCGCCCCCGCTCAGTCGGTCGAGGTCATTGTCCCCACGGACGAGGCGCCGGCTGGGTCCGCCCAGACCTCGGAACCTGAGGTCGATGCCGCTGAATCCACGCCTACCAAGGAAACGGAAGACACGTCCGATTCCAAGAAGTCGGACGCCAAGGCCTCCTCGAAGAAGGGCAAGAAATGAGCGCCGAGGAGACCACCGTGGCCGACGAAAAGGCCGCCTCCATCTGGCACGTTGACCGCACTGCGCGTGTCTCCCAGCTGATTTCGGGCGACCCGTCGGATCCGCGAGCGCTCGTGCTCGTGCGCGATAACGGCCGTAACTCGGCGTTCGTCGAGATTGAGGGCACGGACCATCCGGAGACCGATCCGCGCGTGCTCGAGGTCGAACCGGCCCCTGCGCGCGGCTGGGAAGAGGGCGCTGGCGCCGACGTGGACGCGACCGTTGTCATGTGCACGGTCGGCTCGTGCGACATGCTCGAAGACGCGGTGCGCGCCATCCTGGCTCAGGATCACCAGCGTTTCACGCTCGTCGTGGTGGATAACGCGCCCCACACGGGTCTGACCCGGGAGAAGCTCGCGGGCATCGACGATACGCGCCTGAGCATCGTCTCGGCGTCTCGGCCGGGCCTGTCTCGCGCCCGCAACCGCGGCGTGCTGGCTGCTCGCGGCGAAGTCATCGTCTTCACGGACGACGACGCGATCGTCGACCCGCACTGGCTGACCGCCATGATCGACCCGTTCACGGCCTCGCCGTACGTGGCCGCCACGACGGGCATCGCGCTGCCCCTCGAGCAGCGCTACGCGCCCCAGCGGTGGTTCGAGTCGCGCGGCGGCTTCCCCAAGGACATGTCCCCGCGCGTGTGGTGCGTCGGCGATATCCCCGAGGGCCTGGAGGTCCTGGGCGAGAAGGGTGACGGCGGCCCGCTGTTCCCGATCACGACGGCCCGCGTGGGCGCAGGCGTGTGCATGGCCCTGCGTCGCGACGTCCTCATGGAGGTCGGTCCCTTCGATCCGGCGCTGGGCGCCGGCACCTCGACGCGCGGCGGCGAGGACCTCGACATGTTCGCGCGCATCCTGGCCACGGGTGACGTCATCGTCCACACGCCCGACGCTCTCGTGCATCACCGTCACCGCGTCGACGAGGCCGGCCTGGATAAGCAGATCCGAGGCAACGGCTCCGGCATGGCGGCCCTTCTGACGAAGGCGATCATCGCCAAGCCCTCCGTACTCGGTACGCTGGCGACTCGTGTGCCCGGTGTCCTCAATCGCGTCAAGCCCGGTGGCGCCCGCGTCGCCGGCACCGACGAGGACGTGCCCGGCTCGCTCACCAAGTCCGAGATCAAGGGCTTCCTCGAGGGCCCCTTCCTCTACCTGTCGTCGCGCAAGCGCAACAAGCTTGGCGCCCCGCGACAGGCCGATCCGGCCCCCGCGCAGGATAGCGTGACCGCACCGAGCAGCGCTGAGGAGGCCCAGGCCTCGTCCGCGACGGAGACGACCGGCGAAGGGAACGGTAACGCGTGAGCCCACGCCGAGGACTCTGGGCCAAACCCGCCCCCGCCCAAATCGGGCCGCTGCGAGAGGACTCGCAGGATCTGCCTGCGTGGCCCTTCGTCGTGGCCTATTCGGCGTACTTCCTGTGGTGGGTGCTCGGCTCCGGTGACCTGATGTGGCCGCTGTTCGCGTCGATCATGCTCGTGTTCATGATCGGCCGACACGGCCTGCGTTTCCCGCCCGGATCCATCCTGTGGGTGTTCTTCCTGGCGTGGGTGCTCGCCTCGATGACGATGCTCGACACGGGCGGGCGCGTCATCGGTGCGTTCTACCGCTTCCTGCTCGAGCTCTCGCCCGGTATTTTCGCGGTCTATGCTTTCAACGCGCGCAAGTCACTGAGCGTGCGCACGATCACCGGCACGATGTGGGGCTTCCTGGCGTCGACCACCATCGGTGGCTTCATCGCCATGGCCGCGCCGACGCTGCGCTTCAAGACGCTCATGTACTACCTGGTGCCGCGCGCCCTGCACTCCAACGACTTCGTCAAAGAGTTTACGAAGCGCGCGACCACCCAGTGGAACCCGTCGTCGTGGATCCTCTCCGACCCGCGCCCCTCGGCCCCCTTCATCTACTCCAACACCTACGGCAACGTCTACTCGCTGATCTTCCCGCTCGCGCTCGTCTTCGCCTACGTGCTGTGGCGCGAGCGCTCCAAATGGCGTTTCATCGTGGCCGCCGTGTGTGCTCTGTCTGTCATCCCGGCAGCCGCGACGCTCAACCGCGGCATGTACATCGGCCTCATCGTCATCGTCGTGTGGGTGGGTTTCCAGCGTCTGCGCGCGGGAGCCTGGCGTACCGTCCTGGGTATCGTCGCGGCCATCGTCGTGGGTGTGATCGCGTGGCTGGCGACCCCGGCCTCGCAGTCGCTCCTTGAACGCGTCGCGGCCTCCTCCTCGACGGAAGACCGTGCCTCCAACTACCTTGAGACGCTCTACGAGCTCCAGCAGTCCCCGCTCCTGGGCTTCGGCGCCCCGCGTCCCTCGGCCTCGCCGTGGCTGCCCTCCCTGGGCACGCAGGGCCAGTTCTGGACGGTCATCTTCTCCTACGGCCTGGTTGGCCTGGCGCTGTTCCTCGCCTTCTTCCTGCGCATGTTCCCGCGCATCTGGCGCGCCACGGACGTGTACGGCTCGATCCTGGGCGGCATCATCCTGGCGACCCTGGTGGAGCAGTTCTACTACGGCATGAACACCGGCCTCATGATCTCCGTCGTCGCGGTGGCGCTCCTGTCGCGCCACCTCGAGGAGGAGAGCGATCCGATCAAGCGCGCCGAGGTCGAGCGCGACGGCCGCGCGAGCGCCGGTAGCGTCGCCGGGACCGTCCGCGCCCAGCGCGCGGTGCGCATGGGGCAATGGACAAGCCCCGCCGCGAACGACGGGGCTTTTGCCACTCACATGCTTGCTCGACTCAACAAGTCGGGTCGTCGGGGAACGAGAAGCCGGACAGCTTCCACGCGCCGCCGTCCTTCACAAACAGAAAATAGGTGAGGGCGCGGGTCATGGTCGTGTCGTCCGTCAGCGCAGTTCCCGCGTCGTTGAGGACGCGAACGTTGGAAGAATCGACGCACGCCGAGACCGTGACGTTTCCGGCACCGTCATCGCTGAGGATGTGCACGTCCTCGAGGGTGGGTGAGCCGGTGGTGTGGGTGCCGTCCCTCGTCCACTCGAGAGCCTGTGCGTCGAACTCTTCCAGCGCCGAGGCGGTGAGCACGGAAGACAGGTCGGTCGCACGAGCCTGCTCGGGGTCCGTGTACGCGTCCCACAGGGTGTTCATGACGAAGGTGGCCTGCCCGGCGGCTTCGGCGTCCGTGGCCAGCGAACCGGACTCGTTCGCGGGCCCGCCCGACTGCGGGGTGATGGTCTTCGCGACGGACTGCGGGATGTCGGACTGCGGGTCCTCCTCGGCGCTCTGCGCGCCGGACGCCGCGGAGGCGGCCGTATCCGTCTCAGAGGAGCCCGTCAGGCGCAGGAAGCCGGCGATGACGAGCGCAATGATGAGGAGAATCGCGGCTGCCAGCAGGCTCTTCTTGCGGGCAGGGGAGAGCGAGTTGATGAAGTCCATGTGTATCCCATCGGTAGGTTATAGAGAAAGGCTACCGCGCGGTAGCGGGAAGGTTAATCATGAGTGAGGCAAATCAAGCCAGGCGTTCCCTCGCGCGCGGCGGCATCGTTGGCTTCGTCGGAGCGGCCGCCTCCGCGGTCCTGGGCTTCGCGTTCACGATCATCCTGTCGCGCATGCTGGGCGCCGAGGGCGCGGGTATCGTCACCCAGGCGACCGGTGTCTTCGCGATTGTCATGGCCCTGGCCAAGGTGGGCCTCGACTCCACCGCCATCTACCTGATGCCGCGCCTGTCCCTGGATGCTCCCGAGGAGATCCGCGCGACCCTGTCCTTTATGGCCTCCCTGACGGTGGGCGTGTCCACCGTGTGCGTCCTCATTCTCGAGGCCGTGGCTCCTCTGATCTGGAACGCCGAGGTGGCGGCGTCCACCCGGGCCGTCCTGTGGTTCGTGCCGATCGGCGCCCTCACCCTGGTCGCATCCGCCGCCCTGCGGGCGCTCGGCAACATGCGCGAGTACGTCCTCATTCAGAACCTGCTGCTGCCCGGCCTGCGCCCGCTCCTCGTTGCGCTCGCGGCCGCGTTCACCGGGTCGCTGGCCTTCGTGTCGGTCGCCTGGGCGCTGCCCTTCGTCGTCGTCCTCGTTGCCGCGTGGTGGCTGCTGCTCAGGCACATGCCCTCGGCGGCCGACTCGGTGGGTCGCTGGCCCAGTACGCAGCGGCGTCGTCAGGTCGTGTCCTTCGCCCTGCCCCGCACCCTCACCGCGGGCCTCGAGCAGGCGCTGCAGTGGCTCGACGTCCTCCTCGTCGGTCTCCTGGCGGGCGATGCGGCCTCGGGCATCTACGGTGGCGCCATCCGCTTCATCCAGGCGGGCATGGTCGTCGACACGGCCCTGCGCGTCGTCGTCTCCCCGCAGTTCTCCAAACTTCTGCACCAGGGTAAGACGAAGGAGCTGCGCGACCTCTACAGCACGGCCTCGATCTGGCTTGTCCTGTTCGCCGCCCCCATCTACGCCCTCATGGCGATCTACGCGCCTGCGCTCATGCGCATTCTCGGTGATGGCTTCGCTCCCGGTGCGAACGTCCTCGTGGTCCTGTGCATTGGGTCCATCGTGACTTTCATGGCGGGAAACATTCACTCGCTGCTCATCATGAGTGGACGCTCCGGGTGGGCAGCGATCAATAAGATCGTGGTCCTTACCCTCAACGTTGTGGGTAACGTCATCTTTATTCCTCGCGGAGGAATGGTCGCCGCGGCGATCGTGTGGGCCGTGTGCATGGTGCTTGACGCCGCTATGGCCACCGTTCAGGTCTCGCGGTTTATCGGTGTGACACCGAAATTGTCGGAAGTGGTCAAGCCGATTCTGGTTGTGGGCGTATCTGCGGTGATTCCGGGCGGGTGTATAGCATGGTGGCTGGGGCGCGATTCTTTCGTTGCGACCATTGGCGGCTCGGCGCTCTCGGTCCTGGTTTTTGCTTGTGTTTGCTGGGTGTTTAGGGATCGTCTGCACCTGTCGGGACTTGGGTCCCTAGCGAGGCGTCGTCGGGGGTAGGAATGGGGCGCGTGGTGCACCTGTGAAAGTCTGACTTGACCATTCGGTTGATCTGATGGGGATTGTTGTGTAATTATTTATGCAACAAGTTTCTGTTCCCTCTGAAAGGTCGTGTCATGGCTTCTGCGATTTCGCGCCTTGCAATCCTTGCAACTGCGCCGATTGTCGCCTGCGCTTCCATCGCGCTCGCTCCGATGGCTCATGCTGTTGGTGCAGGTCAGGGAGATTCTGCACCTGGTCAGGCTATCGTTCGTGACGGTTCGAGCGCTGCGACTGCCGCCGCGTCGTGCTGGGACATTAAGCAGCGGAATCCCGAGGCAGCGGATGGCGCCTACTGGCTCCAGACTCCTGCGATGGATCACCCCGCCCAGTTCTTTTGTGACCAGACGACAGATGGCGGCGGCTGGGTCCTGATCGGCCGCGGTCGTGAAGGATGGGAACCCTGGAGCGGCGGCAAGGGCGATCCTGCGAAGTTGACCTCTCGCTCGCGCACCTCCGATGACTTTGAGGTTGTTCAGCTCTCCAACAAGGCTGTCACCGAGCTCCTCAACAACGAGCCGGTCAAGGACCAGGCCGACGGCGTGCGCGTCATGCGCTCGTGGAGCGCATCGGGCCGCTCCTACCAGACGGTGGATCTCCAGTTCCCGAAGATGACCGACTTCGTGTGGCCCTTCAAGATGGCCCACCCGGTCAACATCCAGCTCGACAAGGGCGGCTGGCGCTCTGGCCTCATGTGGGGCCTGACCGGCTACGACAACGAGTGGAACGGCCTGCAGACCTACCCCTCCGCCCGCACCACGGGCTGGAAGACGGGCTGGGGCTACGGTGCTCTCACCGCCAACTGGACCGGTGACGTCACCTCCGCAACCTCCTACTTCCACAAGTCGGGCCTGACGGTCTTCCCCTACGCCGAGGCCTACGTGCGTCCGCGCATCTCCTCGGACTCGGCTGCCTTCGCCCGCATCCCCGACGAGGGCCTGAGCGCCTCGACGGTTTCAGGTGTCGTCTCGCAGTACGCCGCCAAGACCTCGTGGGGCGTGAGCGGCAACCTCAACGGCTCCGTCCGTGAGGGCAACATCCAGGTCCAGGCCTTCGCCCAGGTCGGCTCCACCATGTACGTGGGCGGCAACTTCACCGGTGTGAAGCAGGGTGAGAAGGGCGCCGAGATCTCCTCGCGCGGCCTTGCGGCCTTCGACGTGGCCACCGGCGACTTCACCGGCCAGACCTTCGACTTCAACGGGCAGGTCAAGGCTCTCCTCGCCCTGCCCGACGGCCGCCTCCTCGTGGGCGGCGACTTCACCCGCGTCAACGGCGAGGCCCACTCCGGTACCGTTGTCATCAATCCCTCGACCGGTCAGATCGATCCCTCGTGGGACCTGCAGGTCACCAATGCGCTGCGCGGCGGAGCCGTGAGCGTTCGTGCCCTGACCTACTTCGACGGCAACGTCTACATGGGTGGTGCCTTCACCCACCTCTCCGGCGGTGGCAGCTCCCGGGTTTACGCGCGTAATGCTGGACGCGTCTCCCTGAGCGGGCGCCCGGACCGTTCGTGGAACCCCGAGATCAGCGGTGCCGTTCAGGCCGTTGGCGTTTCCGAGGCGAACAGCGCTTTCTACGCGGGCGGCCACTTCACCACGGCGCACGGCAACCAGCGCGCCTGGTACGCGGCCAAGTTCTCCACGCAGCCGGGCGCGGCCGTGGACACGGACTTCGACTTCGTGCCGTCCAGCGCCACTGCCGGTAAGTACCAGCAGACCATCGCCACGGCCGGAAACCGCGTCTACATTGGCGGCTCCGAGCACAACCTGTTTGGCTACGACGCTGCCACCAACCAGCGCGTGTCCGGTGCGATGACCTTCAACAATGGCGGCGACCTGCAGGCCACGACCGTGTCTGCCAAGGGCGTCATCTATGGCTCGTGCCACTGCTCGGACGCCGCTTACCAGGACATGTACGTCTGGTCGATGAACGGCTCCTGGTCGCGCGTCGACGAGATCAAGTGGGTCGGTGCGTGGGATGCCACCACCGGCGAGAGCCTGAAGTGGACCCCCTTCGAGCTCTCCTCGCGCCGCAAGACCGGCGCCTGGGCGCTGACGACCGATAACTACGGCAACCTGTGGGTGGGTGGCGACTTCACCCTCTCCCACACCGACGCCACGCGCACCCAGTGGAACGGCGGCTTCGCCCGCTACGACAACCGCGACAACGTCGCGCCTGAGGCACCCGCCTACCTGCGCTCCTCCGCGTCCAACGACTCCACTGTGACCCTCGCCTGGGAAGGCGTCGCCGACGCCGTGTCCTACGAGATCCTGCGCGACGATCGCCCGATCGCCACCTCCGAGACCACCAGCGTCGAGGTGCCGCGCGGCGGCGAGAACCGCTACTTCGTGCGTGCCGTTGACGCCGAGGGCAACCGCTCCGCCACCACCGCGGTCTACACCGCTCCGGCCCCCGGCCAGGCAGACGCCTCCAACCCGGTCCTCCTCGAAGCGAACGCAACGTGGAACTACCGTGCTGACGCCAGCGCCGCCCCCGAGAACTGGGCCCAGGCCTCGTTCGACGACTCCGCGTGGCCGACCGGCGCAGCCCCCCTGGGCTACGGCGACTCCGCGATCACGACCCAGATCGCCACCAAGGGCTCGCGCCCCGTGACGACCTACTACCGCACGCACTTCCAGGTGGCTGACGCGAAGGGCCTCAAGGGCATCAACGTCAAGTACCTGGCCGACGATGGCGCCGTCGTCTACATCAACGGCGTCGAGGTGGACCGCACCCGCATGGGTGCTGGCACGGTCGGCTACACGACCCGCGCCGACGCTGCTCCCAACTTCGCTGCGGCTTCCGCCTCCCAGTCCGAGATCTTCGTCCCCGCGTCGGCGCTGAAGACCGGTGACAACGTGATCGCCGTGGAAACCCACGTCAACTACATGCGCACCGCGACCGTGTCCATGCAGGCCTCCATCTTCCGCGTGGATGGCACCCCGGACGACAACAGCTCCGTTCCCGCCGAGCGCAGCACCGAGCCGACCGACGCGACGCAGCCGATCAACGCGGCTGCCGTCAAGTCCGGCACGGTCATCCAGACCGGCGACGAGTGGAACTACTGGACCTCGACGGAAGCCCCCGCCTCCGACTGGGCCACGACCGGCTCCCTCCAGAGCTGGAACCGCGGCTCCGGCCCGATCGGCTGGGGAGACTCCGGTGCGGCGACCGCCCTCGATATTGCCAAGAAGGACCGTGCGATTACGTACTACTTCGCGCGCGACATTGACCTGGGTGCGATCACCCCGAACACCTCGCTGACCGTCAAGGTGCGCGCGGATGACGGCGTCGTCCTGCGAGTCAATGGCAAGACCATCGACACGAAACGTATGTCCGATGGCAACATTACTCACGCCACCTACGCAAACTCGGCCGTGAGCGCCAGCAAGGCTGCCTCCGATCTTCTCGAGGTCACCATCCCCGCGAGCCTCTTGACAAGCGGCGTGAACCGCATCGGCGTCGAGGAGCACCTCAACTACAAGGGCTCGCCTTCGATGACCTTCGACCTGAACGCGACTCTTGTGAAATAAGGGAAGAATCGTTCTTCTTCGCTCGAGTCCGCGCGAGGTATGAGCCAGTGAAAATGGTTCGATCCAGCTCGTGAATCGTGCTGACAGGTCCAACCCCTGCCGTTTCGGCAGGGGTTGACTTGTATGTGGTAAACGACTCCCGCCTGGTCCTAACCAAGTGGTTGAGCGGTGGCAATTATCGTGACACTATAGAAGTAACCATTTACACGATACCTGTGAGGACCTCATGAGTTTTATGCGCCGTTGCTTGGCGCTCGGACTGGCATCAGTGACCGGCCTGAGCGTTCTTGCATTCTCCCCGGCTGCGCATGCAGCCACCGACCCGCTCCACGATGGCCTGAGCGAGGCCACGGCCGCGGCCTCGTGCTGGGAAATCAAGCAGAACGACCCGCGTTCTCAGAACGGAACGTACTGGCTGCAGACCTCCACCATGGAGGCCCCCGGCCAGTTCTTCTGCGACCAGACCACGGACGGCGGCGGCTGGGTCCTCATCGGTCGCGGCCGCGAAGGCTGGGAGACGTGGAGCCAAGGGAAGGGCGACCAGGAGAAGCTCAAGACCCGTCCGCGTACGGCCGGCGATTTCGACGTCGTCCAGGCCTCGCACGAAACCGTCAACGGCCTGCTCGGCGGCACCGCGGTCTCCGACCTCGATGACGGCATCATGGTCCAGCGCGCCTGGAACCACAGGGGCACCGCCTACCAGACGGTACGCATGCGCTTCCCGAAGATGCGCGACTTCATCTGGCCCTTTAAGAGCGCCCACCCCGTGGACGTGAAGTTCAACCGCGAGTGGTGGGTCAACGGCGGCATCGTCTGGTCGGGCTTCGGCACGAACACTGGCTGGGGATACGTCAACCTGACGGCCTCCGCGCAGAACAAGTACACGATGGGCTGGGGTTACGGCCCTCTCGCCACGTCGTGGGCCGACACGTCCTCCTCGACGTCGTACTTCCACTACAACGGCTCGATCATCAACCCCTACGCCGAGGCCTACATCCGCCCGCAGCTGCGCTCGACGGATGCCAGCTTCCGCGCCATCGGCGACGGCGGCACGCCCGCCGAAAAGCAGAAGGACACCGCTTCTGAGTTCGCCTCGCCGATGTCTTGGGGCGTGACCGGCAACCTCAACGGTTCCTACAAGGAAGGCAATATCCAGGTCCAGGCCTTCGAGCAGATCGGCTCGACCATGTACGTCGGCGGTAACTTCACCGGCGTGCAGAAGGGTAAGAACGGCCAGGAGATCGCATCCTCGGGTCTCGCCGGCTTCGATGCGACGACGGGGGAGTGGAACGGACAGACCTTCTCCTTCAACAACCAGGTCAAGGACCTCGCTGAGCTGCCTAACGGCAAGCTCCTCGTGGCCGGCGACTTCACCCGGGTCAATGGTGAGACCCACGTCGGTACGGTTCTGATCGACCCGGCGACCGGTCAGATTGACCCGTCGTGGACCCTGCAGGCGCGCACCGGCGCCAACGGTGGCCGCGTCTCGGTGAAGTCCATCAAGATCATCAACGACCACATCTACCTGGGCGGTATCTTCACGCACTTCCAGGGCAACGGTGCGTCGTGGACCTATGCCCGTAACGGCGCGCGCCTCGATATCAACGGCAAGCCCGACCGCTCGTGGAACCCCGAGTTCAACGGCACCGTCATTGATATCGACGTTGACGAAAACGAGACCTACTACTACGCTGCCGGCTACTTCACGCGCGCGCACAACCTGGTCGTCGAAAATGCGGGTCGACTGTCCACAGCCACCGGCGCTGCGCTGGACTCGTCCTGGACCTTCCAGCACTCCTACCTGATCGGCAAGTACCAGCAGACCGTCACCGCGCGCAACGGCCGCGTGTACTTCGGCGGCTCGCAGCACTCGCTCTTCGGATACAACTCCGACTCGATGACCCGCACCTCGGGTTCCATCACCATGCAGAACGGCGGAGACGTTCAGGCGAGCACCCGCTCCGCCACGGGTGTCGTCTACGCCTCGTGCCACTGCTCCGACTTCGCCTTCCAGGACGCCTACCACTACCTGACGCTGGGCACCTCCTGGACGCGCGCCGACGAAATCCAGTGGGTCGGCGGCTGGGACGAGGCCACGGGCCGCCAGCTCGGCTGGACCCCCTACCGCCTGTCCTCCCAGCGTTTCACCGGCGCGTGGGCCCTCGAAATGGGCGACGACGGCGCGCTCTGGGCAGGCGGCGACTTCAACTACTCCTACACGTCGCTCACCTCGGGACAGTGGTCCGGCGGCTTCGTGCGCATGCCTGCGCGCAACGCTACCGCACCCGCCGTGCCCGCCAACCTGCGCGCCTCCGACGGCAACTCCCAGCAGGTGACCCTCAAGTGGTCCTCCGTGCCCGGTGCCGTCTCCTACGACATCCTGCGTGACGATCGTCCGATCGCCACCACGACCTCGAACTCCGTGACCGTGCCCCTGGGCGGCAAGAACCGCTTCTTCGTGCGCGCTGTCGCCTCCGACGGCCTGCGCGGCGCGTCCACGCACGCCTACGTGGTCGACTCCAACGGTAAGCCCGCGCAGCCCGACGATTCTTCGCTGCTCGTCGACGAGGACGACACCTGGGCGTACCACTGGTCGACCGATCCGGTCGCCGAGAACTGGGCCCAGACCTCGTTCGACGACTCTGCCTGGAGCCGTGGCGCTTCCCCGATCGGCTACGGTGGCCCCGGACTCAACACGACGCTGACCCCGGGCGCGGCCAAGACCCGCCCCGTCACCACCTACGCACGTATCAACTTCACGGTCGCTGACCCGAGTGCTATCGGCGGCGTGAACGTCGCCGTGACGGCGGACGACGGTGCCGTGGTGTACGTCAACGGCACCGAGGTCTCCCGCCAGCGTATGGCCGACGGAGCGGTTGACGCCTCGACCTTCGCGAACGCGTCCGTTTCGACGCCCGCCGCGCGCGCCGACCGACAGCTGGTCTTCGTCCCCGCGGACAAGCTGGTAGCCGGCACGAACACGCTGGCCGTCGAAACGCACCTGAACTACCGCTCCAGCTCGTCGATGACCATCGACGGCATGGTCAAGGTCGTCACCAAGGGCGACGAGCCTGCTCCCGAACCCCAGCCCGAGCCCGATCCGGAGCCGGCACCCCAGCCGGATCCCAACACGCCGCTCACGCCTGACCCGGACAAGCCCCTCGAGGTCCTCGACGTGTCTGCGCTTAACTTCGGACCCTTCCTGTTCTCGGGCATGTACTGGAACTACTGGAACTCCAAGGAAGCGCCCGACGCCAAGTGGAACTCCACCGCCGACCTGTCCTCGTGGAAGCACGGCGCCAGCCCGCTCGGCTGGGGCGACCGCGACGCCGGTACGCCCTTCACGATGCCTGCGGCGGACCGAGCCATCACGAACTACTTCGTGCGTGACGTCAACTTCGGTACCCTCAGCGCCGACTTCGAGGTCACCCTCGATGTCCGCGTTGACGATGGTGCAGTCATCTACGTGAACGGCACCGAAATTAAGCGCGTGAACATGCCCGAGGGCACGATCGACGCCAACACGCGAGCCTCCTCCAACGTGAGCCTCACTACGGCGAAGAACAAGCTCGTGCGCATCGCGGTGCCCCGCAAGCTGCTCAAGGATGGCGTCAACCGTATCGCCGTTGAGTCTCACGCCAACTACGCGAAAGCATCGTCCGTGACCTTTGATCTCACGGCAAGCCTGGTGAGGTGATCTCCATGACCGCGACGTCAACCCCCGCCGGCGGCTCGGAAGAGGCCGAGGCCGCCGGCGCGGTCGGCGCCCCCGCGACCGACCCCGCATTCGATGCGATGGCACAGCGCGTGCTCACCCGAGGGCATACGACCACGTGGCTCAACCACTGGTCCCTCCTGCACGCCGACTTCCGTGCGCTTGCCCGCATGCACACCGTCGGCTTCGACGGGACCCTCCTGCAGATGCGTCTGCGCGCAGCAGGCCACGAGGTCGCCCGCACCTCTGCGGACCTCGTCCTGCCGCACGTCTTCGAACGTCTCGAGGATGGCACTCGCATCACCCTCATCGGGGCTGTACCTGAGGCCGGCCAGGCCGCAGCCGAGCGCCTGCACCGCTTCGACGTGCAGGTCATCGACGGGTACGAGGGGCTTCGTCGGCTGAAGGCAGATCCTTCGGTGCTCACTACCTTCGATCCGCGCCTCGTGATCGTCG
Organism: Xylanimonas cellulosilytica; assembly: GCA_001072465.1. Taxonomy (GTDB): domain Bacteria; phylum Actinomycetota; class Actinomycetes; order Actinomycetales; family Actinomycetaceae; genus Pauljensenia. The sequence continues at coordinate 144,727 of JVKM01000042.1, forward strand.
GACTGGGGGCCGGCCTCCAGGAGGTTGTCGCATCCTTCGTTCTCGACCTCCTGCCCGAGGCATCCGTGTGCACCGCGGGCGGTTGGATCGACCAGTATGCGCGCGCTGCCGACGACTATTTCCCGAACTGGGTGCATGCCGCCCGCCTCGGGTGGGCCTGGCGCATCGCGCACGAGCCCAAGCGCCTCACGAAGCGCTACACCGTCGAAGCCCTCGACTTTGTCGCTCACGCGCCCGAGCTGATCTCTCGGCTCGAGGCGATGGGTAGCTTCGACGATCTCGGGCTGGTCGGAGGCGTGCCGCTTCGCTGACCGAGGTTGACGCTTGTCGTTGTGGCGGAGGCCGGACCCAGTGGGGTCCGGCCTCCTCTGCGTCTCCAGATCGGCTGGTGACAGCGGTCGGCGTCTATGGATGCTGCGGCTGGTCTCGCATATGGCGACGCGCGCTGCACCAAGGTGGAAAGTGACAGGTCAGTGGCTCTTTCGTGTGAGTGCCCTGGTCGGCTTTCGGGAGTGCACGAGGTGCGCGCGCGGGGGAGGGGGAGCGGCGCTGAACGTGCCTCAAAACGCTTCCGGATGGATGCTTAAAAAGGGTTATGCAGTGAATGGTGTAGCCCACATAAAACATTATGAGGGTATGACGCCTCCCTGTGATACGGGTGGCAAAGGGTGCTCTTATGTGTAGGTGTCAAACTCTCTTGAGACTTACGAGCTGCTCGCTGTATGCGCACTTCCGTGCAATGTGAATCGATCGCTAGCGCAATGTGCGAGTTTGACGACTCGATCTTCAAATGGGTGGGGTGGCCTACGCGAGCCTCGTTGATCCGGTCCTGACGTGTGGCTGAGGGGTGGAAGTGGCGCGGTGATCGCTGTCGTGAGGTGCTGCGATGGGGCCTCGCCGCGCTGTCCAAGCCGGTGTGAATTGCCTTGTGGTTGCGGGGATTTGCGGCCGTGGCGGGGCGTTGAAGATAAAGGTGTGGCCCGAGCCGATCGGCTCGGGCCACACCCAATCACACACAGAGAGGAAAGGCTTAGTAGGCGCCCTCGTGACGCAGGAGCGCGGGGATGGTCTGAAGCATGATCCACGCGTCAAGGGTGAGGGAGCGGTGCTGGGCGTAGGAGAGGTCCAGGTGGACGGTCTCATCCCAGGAGAGGTTCGAGCGGCCGGAGATCTGCCAGAGGCCGGTGATGCCGGGGCGGACGGCGAACTTACCCATCACGCGGGGTTCGTACTGTGCGACCTCGCTGGGGAGCGGGGGGCGCGGGCCCACGAGGGACATGTCGCCACGCAGGACGTTGAAGAGCTGGGGTAGCTCGTCGATCGACGTCTTGCGCAGGAAGGCTCCGATGCGCGTAATGCGCGGATCATTGGCCATTTTAAACATGATCGAATTTCCGGCGGAGGAGTCGGCCTCGTTGGCCTCCATGAGGGAGGCCTTGAGCTCTTCGGCGTCCACGCGCATGGTGCGGAACTTAAACATGGTAAAAGTCTTGCCGTCGAGGCCGACGCGCTCCTGAGTGAAGAAGGCGGGGCCGCCGTCGTTCAGGCGCACCATCGCGGCGACAATAATCCACAGCGGGGTCAGCAGGATAATGCCGAAAAGAGCTGCGAAAATGTCGCACATGCGCTTGATGGCGTTGTCGGCGGAGGCGGCAAGATCCGACGCGTGCTCGAATGCGAGAGCCGTGGATGCGGCTCGTGCGGTGGGCTTCGTCAAAGTTGTCATCTGTGCGTCTTCCTTCTACTTCATCAAACTCAAATGCTGCATGTCGGTTAGAGGCGGAAAATCCGCTCTGGACTGGGATATTTACTAGGTAAACGTCCCTGGCGCAACTCAGTCACCGTTAGGTGTTAACCCTAGTCTATCCATATGGTTAGCTTGGTTGCTAACCAAAGGGTTAAGTACAAGCGAAAAAAGGCTGTGATTTCGTGCACCTGACGAGTTGTGCAAGTCAGATCTGAACGTTGCATGACCAGCTGGTAGCTTGCTGACACCTTGGCAGAATGCGCGGAAAACCGCCGAGCGATAGACTGGTCAGCGTGTCGTGACTGGCGAATAGGTGGGCTACCACCGGGGAGCGACGCGTCGGCATCGATAGCCGCCCGCCTGGGCTAGAGGCCACTGCCAACCATCATCGGATGATCAATAGGAGAACCCCATGGATTCCCTCAATGACATGACACTTGCGCAGCTGGATCCTGAGATTCAGGCCGTTCTGGACGCCGAGCTTGGTCGCCAGCGTGACACTCTCGAGATGATCGCATCGGAGAACTTTGTCCCGCGCGCCGTCCTCGAGGCGCAGGGCTCGGTCCTGACCAATAAGTACGCTGAGGGCTACCCGGGCCGCCGCTACTACGGTGGCTGCGAGTTCGTGGATGTCGCAGAGTCCCTCGCCATCGAACGTGCGAAGCAGGTTTTCGGCGGCGACTACGTCAACGTTCAGCCCCACGCCGGTGCTCAGGCCAACGCCGCTGCACTCATGGCCATGGCGAACGTCGGCGACCCGATCCTTGGCCTGTCGCTGGCCCACGGCGGCCACCTGACCCACGGCATGCGCCTGAACTTCTCGGGCAAGAACTACAAGGCCGTCGCCTACGAGGTTGACCGCGAGACCATGCGCATCGAGCCTGAGAAGGTTCGTGAGGCCGCCCTCGCGGAGCGTCCGCGCGTCATCATCGCCGGTTGGTCCGCCTACCCGCGTCACCTTGACTTCCAGGCCTTCCGTGACATCGCGGACGAGGTCGGCGCCGCCCTCTGGGTGGATATGGCTCACTTCGCAGGCCTCGTGGCCGCGGGCCTGCACCCGAACCCCGTCCCCTTCGCCGACGTGGTGACGACGACGGTCCACAAGACCCTGGGTGGTCCTCGTTCCGGCATGATCCTGTCCTCGCGCGGCGAGCAGTGGGGCAAGAAGCTGAACTCTTCGGTGTTCCCCGGTCAGCAGGGCGGCCCTCTCATGCATGCTATCGCCGCGAAGGCCATCGCCATGAAGGTCGCGCAGACCGACGAATTCAAGGACCGCCAGCGCCGCACCCTCGAGGGCGCGCAGATCATCGCCGAGCGCCTGGGCGCTGACGACGCGAAGAAGGCCGGTATCAAGCTGGTCACGGGCGGCACCGACGTGCACCTCGTCCTCGTCGACCTGGTCGACTCCGAGCTCAACGGTCAGCAGGCCGAGGATCTGCTGCACGAGGTCGGTATTACCGTCAACCGCAACGCCGTTCCCTTCGATCCCCGTCCGCCGGCCGTCACCTCGGGCCTGCGCATCGGCACCCCCGCCCTCGCGACGCGCGGCTTCGACGCCGAGGACTTCGCCGAGGTTGCGGACATCATCGGCACGACCCTGTCTCAGGGTGCGTCCGGCGGCAACGTTGAGGTGGACGCCCTGCGCGCCCGCGTCAAGAAGCTGACGGACAAGCACCCCCTGTACGCCGGGCTCTGATCGTGAGGGCTCCCTGGGAGGGCCCCGCCGGGGTCCTGGATGGCAAGGCGACTGCTGCCGCCATTAAGGCGGAGCTGAAGGAGCGCGTCGATCGTCTTCGCGAGGCCGGGGTCGTCCCGGGCCTCGGCACGATCCTCGTGGGCGAGGACCCCGGGTCCGTTGCCTACGTCGCCGGCAAGCATCGCGATTGCGCGCAGATCGGCGCCGAGTCGATCCGCGTGGACCTGCCCGCCGACGCGACGCAGGAACAGGTGGAGGCCGCGATCGACCAGCTCAACGCGGATCCTGCTTGCACGGGCTACATCGTGCAGCTGCCGCTGCCGCGCGGCATCGATACGAACGCCGTTCTGGAGCGCATCGACCCCGCGAAGGACGCGGACGGCCTGCATCCGATGAACCTCGGACGCCTCGTGCTGCGAGGCTCGGGTCCCATCGATTCGCCCCTGCCGTGCACGCCGCGCGCGGTCATCGAGCTCATGGAACGCCATGGGATCGACCTGGCCGGCAAGAACGTGTGCGTTATCGGTCGAGGCGTGACCGTGGGTCGTTCGATCGGCCTGCTGCTCATGCGCAAGGAAGTGAACGCGACGGTCGACGTGTGCCACACGGGCACGACCGACCTGGCTGATCACGTGCGTCGTGCGGACGTCATCGTGGCGGCGGCGGGATCGGCGGGGATCATCACTCGCGACATGGTGGCCCCCGGTGCCATCGTCCTCGACGTTGGTGTGAGCCGCGTCCAGGGCGAGGATGGCAAGGCTCGACTGATGGGTGACGTCGCGGATGGCGTCGATGAGGTGGCCAGCTGGCTCAGCCCCAACCCCGGCGGTGTTGGCCCGATGACGCGGGCGCTCCTCGTGACGAACGTCGTCGAGGCTGCCGAACGCCAGGCGGGAATCAGCGCGAACTGACAGGCGCGCGTGGCCTCGGCAAATGCGTAGGTCGCGCGCGAACGAAGAGGAGGCGCGGTGAGGATGTCCATTCCTTGCCGCGCCTCCTTGTTCCTCTAGACTGAAGAAAACTCGCGTAAGGAGAAAATGATGACTCTGACGGTGACCACCGTGAACCTGAACGGCATCCGCGCCGCCCACAAGCGTGGCTTCCTCAATTGGCTGGAGGCAAGCGATACGGATGTGCTGCTTATGCAGGAGGTGCGCGCGCCCGAGGAGATCTCCCGCGAGATCATGGGTGAGGCCTGGGAGAGCGTGTGGGTTCCCTGCCGTATCAAGGGTCGCGCGGGTGTGGGCGTGGCGGTGCGACGTGGTCGCGCGGTCCTGGAAGGTGAGCCCCGCCTGATCCTCGACGACGTCGAGACGGACGTGGATTCGGGCCGTTGGCTCGAGGCCGTCGTGCGTCCCGAGGGCGGTGACACCCCCGTGCGCGTCGTGTCCGCTTACTTCCATTCGGGCGAGAAGGATACCCCCAAGCAGGAGGCCAAGATGGCGCACCTGCCCCGCATCGGTGCGCGCATGGCAGAGCTGATTGCTGAAGAGGCCGCCGGTGGCATCTCTTCCCTCGTGTGCGGCGACTTCAACGTCGTGCGCTCGGAGGCTGATATTAAGAACTGGAAGCCGAACCACAACAAGCGCGCCGGCGTCCTCGACGAGGAGATTGCCTTCCTCAACCAGTGGGTGGAGGAGGGGTGGCGCGATACCGTGCGCGACCTGGCCGGCGATGTGCAGGGCCCCTACTCGTGGTGGTCGTGGCGCGGCCAGGCCTTCGTCAACAACGCGGGCTGGCGCATCGACTATCAGTACGCGACGCCCGCCCTGGGCGAGCGCGCGCGTTCCTTCGAGATCGGCCGCGCCGACGAGTACGCGGAGCGCTTCTCGGATCACGCGCCGGTCTCCGTGACCTACGAGATCTGACATTTCAACGACGAGGCCGCGGCCTGGGAGTATTCTCCGGGCCGCGGCCTTTCGCGTATGCGGTGTCCTCGTCATCTGTGGCGCACCTGTAGCCGCCACCGTCGCCCGCCCCAAAATTTCGCATGCAATTCAATTGTGTGAAGCTTCAACAAAGTCTGAAAACGTTGCAATTCCAACGATCTGAATTCATGATTTGAAATAGTCGTGGGGGAATTGCATGCGAAATTGCTGGGGCGGTCCCGGGGGTCAATACACATCTGGATAGGTAACGAACATCCGGATAGGTAACGAACATCCGGATAGGTAACGAACATCCGGATAGCTTAATAACCTATCCGGATGTGCATAACCTATCCGCGTGCGCGCAACCTATCCGGATAATGCCCCGAAGATGGGGCTGCGGGTCCTGGCGGTGCTTGCAGATGGTGGTGTGGCTTGGGCTGGCTACTCGCAGTAAGGAGAGCGCCGGTGTGGAGGGCGCCGGAGGGACAGGAAGGCCTGGCTGCGGTGCCCGTGGGCGGTGGTGGGGCCTGGCCGGGCTTCGAGACGACGCGCCGAGCGAAGCTCGCGGCGCGGACGGCTCGCGGGCGGGCCGCCGCCCACGGCGCAGCCCGGCCCCACGGCCGGGCCATTCGGCGCCCGGAACACCAGCGCGTGATGAGCGGGCGATAAGTGGTCGATGAGCGCGTGATGAGCGGGCGGACAGGGATCCTGCCGCGCGGAAAGCGGGCGGTGACAAGAGCAGGCGACAGTCTGGCAGGAAATCAGTGCCCGGAGGCGTCGAAGTCGAACAGTGCCATTGAGGAGTAGATGCCCGAGGGGTCGATGCGGTCCAGGCGGAATCCGGGAACGATCCAGGAGGCCTCGACGGTCGCGCCGATGTCGAGTGCCATGTCGAGGGCGACGTCGTCCACGTCCTGTGCCAGAGTCACGTGAGGGTGATACGGAAAGCGCGTCTCGTGGTCGAGGGGGCCGGAGCGGATCTCCTCGGCGAGGTCCGTGCAGTCGGAGGCGCCTTCGGCCAGCGTCATGAAGGCGACGTTGGAGACGGGGCGGAAGGAATCGGTGCCCGACAGGGTGACGCGGAAGGGGGAGTGCCTCGAGGCGATGGAGCGCAGGTGGTCGATGACCTCGGCGCGCGCTTCTCGTGCGACGGGGGTCGGCGGCATCAGCGTGATGTGCGCGGGGATGCGTGATCCGGCCAGGTCCCCCAGGCGTAGGCGCAGGTCGGTGAGCTGTGTGACCCACGGTTCGGGGATCGCGACGACGACGCCGAGCCAGTCCTGGCCGGGGAGTCGTTGGGGGAGGAACATGGGGCCTGCCTGTGTCGCGGATACGGTGGCTCCACTGTACCGGGTGTCGGGGCGGGTTCGATGAGGCCGTAGCGCTTGAAGGGTGTGAGGGCGTTCACGTAGCCTTGGGGAAGTGAGACCAAGGAGGATCTTGTGACTGATCTCGTGTGGGCCGACGCCGCTACTCCCGATGAAGGGGCAGCGCAGGCCGCAGACCTGTTCCGTGACGCGTTTGGCTACGAGCCTCGGGGCGTGTGGAGCGCGCCCGGGCGTGTCAACATCATCGGCGAGCACGTGGACTACAACGGCGGTCCGTGCGTTCCGATCGCTCTGCCGCACCGCGCCTACGTGGCGCTGTCGCCTCGCGAGGATCGGACGATTCGCCTGATTTCGCCGCAGACCCGCGAGGCGATCGACGTCCTCGATCTCGATGTGATCGGCCCGAAGGGGACTCCCGGCGAGGTGACTAACCACTGGACCGCGTATCTGGCGGGTGTCGCGTGGGCCCTCGAGCAGGCCGGATACGGCCCGCTTCCCGGCTTCGATGCTGCCCTGTGGTCGTGCGTGCCCCTGGGTGGTGGCCTCTCGTCGAGCGCCGCGCTCGAGTGTGCGACGGCGGTCGCCCTCGACGAGGTGTGTTCCCTGGGTCTTGCGGGCACGATCGAGGCTCCCAACGACGAGGGGCGCAAGGTCCTCGTGGATGCGGCGCGCGCCGCGGAAAACCAGGTGGCGGGTGCGAATACGGGTGGCCTGGACCAGACGGCGTCGCTGCGATGCAGCGAGGGGCACGCGCTGGCCCTTGATTGCCGGGACATGTCGACGCGTCAGGTTCCCTTCGATCTGAGCGCGGTTGGCCTCGAGCTCCTCGTCATCGACACGCGCGCCAAGCACTCGCTGGCGGACGGCCAGTATGGGTCGCGCCGCGCGGACTGCGAGGAGTCGGCGCGCATCCTGGGAGTGGGCCAGCTCGTGGACGTTGAGGACCTCGACGAGGCCACGGCCGCGCTGGGTAATGAGCGCCTGGCCGCCCGCACACGCCACGTCGTCTCCGAAATCGCGCGCACGCGCGCCTTCATCGAGCTTCTCGACGAGGGACCGCTGGAGGGCACGCGCCTGGCGGTCGCGGGCGCTCTCCTGAACGATTCGCACGACTCGCTGCGCGACGACTACGAGGTCTCCTGTGAGGAGCTGGATGTGGCCGTGGAGGCTGCTCGCGCTGCGGGCGCGCACGGCGCGCGCATGACGGGCGGAGGTTTCGGCGGTAGCGCGATCGCACTCGTCGACGCGCACGTCGTCGAGGGTGTGGCGCGAGCCGTCGCGGCCGCCTACGCGGAGCGAGGCTGGGAGCCTCCCCACTTCATCCGATCCCTCCCGGGAGCTCCCGCCGGACGCCTGGACTGAGCGATCTGAGACAATCCGAGGGGCCGGTGCTTCAGCATTTGAAGCACCGGCCCCGGCCTCGTTACACTGAGGACCAGCAGACACGAGGGAAGGACACTCCGATGGGGATCAGCAAACGAGCATGGCAGGTAGCGGGCGCGGCAGCCGGCGGCGCGAGCCTCTTCGGCGGCGGCCTGGCGATTGGACGCCTCCTGCGGCTGGATTCCCAGCGCGGTGACTACCGCAAGGCATGGGAGAACCACAACCTGGCGACCCTGGACCGCCTGCGCGAGCTCGACGAGCATCCCGAGGGTGAGCGTCCCTACCTGATCGTCTCCCTCGGCGACTCCTCCGTGCAGGGGGTGGGCGCCTCGCGCGTCACCGAGTCCTACCCGGCGCGCCTCGCCTCCTCGATCGCCGCGCAGATGGATCGCGAGGTCCTCCTGCTCAACCTGTCCCTCTCCGGGGCCACGATCGAGTCCGTGGAACTCACGCAGATCCCGCAGATGCGCGGCCTGGGTCTGCTGGACGGCCCGTACAGCCCCGACCTGGTGACGCTCACCATCGGCGGCAACGACGTCATGACCGAGGACATGGCCCCCGGTCAGTTCGAAGAGCGCCTGCGTCGAGTCCTCGCCGCCCTGCCCGCGAACGCCCTCGTTTCCACGATCCCGTCCTTCGGCATCATGCCTCAGGAAAGTCGCGCGCAGGACATGTCCGACCGCATCGCGGCCGCCGTCGCCGACAGCGACGCGAACGTCGTCGACCTGCGTTCCCTCACCCAGGAATACTCCCTGCCGACCTACACGTTCGCCTACCACGCTGCGGACTTCTTCCACCCGAATTCGGCGGCGTACACCAAGTGGGCGCAGCTCTTCGCGGATGCGTGGGCCACGTCTCGACGTGAGGCAGCCCCCGTCGTCGAGGATGCCCCCCAGTGGGACATGCTCTCGGCGCGGGTGGCACAATCGGAGTATGACGACTGACGGACCGTGGCTCGTCGTCGGGTTAGGTAACCCCGGCGCGCAGTATGCCTCCACCCGACACAACGTCGGGTACTTGACCCTCGACGTGCTCGCCTCGCGCGGCGGCGCGACCCTGACCTCGCACCGCTCGCGCACGCACACCGCCGACGTTCGCTTAGGGGTCGGCCCCGGCGGCGTGCCTGGACCCCGCGTGATTCTCGCGCGCTCCGACAGCTACATGAACACCTCCGGTGGGCCGATCAGCGCGCTCGCCACCTTCCACAAGATCGAGCCCTCGCGCATCCTCGTCATCCACGACGACATGGACCTGCCCGCGCACACGCTGCGCCTCAAGGTCGGCGGGGGAGAGGGCGGCCATAACGGCCTGAAGTCCCTCAGTCAGCACCTGGGCACGCGCGACTACGCGCGCCTGCGCATCGGCGTGGGCCGCCCGCCGGGGCGCATGGACCCCGCCGACTACGTGCTCGCCCCCCTGCCCTCCAAGGAACGCCCCGACTGGGACGTGACCTTCGAGCAGGCCGCCGACGTCGTCGAAGACATCGTGACCAAGGGATTCGCCCCCACCCAGATGGCCCTGCACACCGGGTCCTGATCGAGGCGGCGCCCCTGGGCGTCGCCGCGCACCCTCACCGCGAAAGGCAGCGCGTGCTACTCACCGGACTCCTCCCGGACATCACCACCGATCCCGCGATCGAGACGGCCATCGACTCCGTCGAAGCCGGCCGCTCCGGCACGATCGTCGCGCCCGTCGGCATCCGGCCGCCCCTCCTTGCGGCCGTCGCCTCGCGCGCGGCCACGCCCCTCGTCGTCCTCACGGCCACCGGGCGTGACGCCGAATCGCTGACCAACGCCCTGGCCTCGTGGATCCCGGGCGTCGCCATGCTGCCCGCGTGGGAGACCCTGCCCCACGAGCGCCTCTCGCCCCAGGTCGACACGATGGCGCGTCGCATCGCCGTCCTACGCCGCCTCGTCCACCCGATCAAGGGAGACGACAGCGCCGGGCCGGTGTCGGTCCTCGTCGTCCCCATCCGCGCCTTCCTCCAGCCGATCATCTCCGGCCTGGCGGACCTCGAACCCGTGCGCGTGCGCACCGGCGACATTCTCGACCTCACCGAGACCACGAACCGCCTGGCTGAGCTGGGCTACGAGCGCGTCGACATGGTCGAAGGCCGCGGTCAGATGAGCGTGCGCGGCGGCATCCTTGACGTCTTCCCGCCCCAGGAACCCCACCCCCTGCGCGTGGAGCTGTGGGGCGACGAGGTCGACGACATCCGCGCCTTCTCCGTCTCCGACCAGCGAACCCTCGGCGAGGCTGCCGACGGCCTGTGGGCCGTTCCCTGCCGAGAACTCCTCCTCACCCAGGCCGTAC
>JVKM01000043.1 GCA_001072465.1 Xylanimonas cellulosilytica
GGTGTGAGTCGTGATCTGGTGAGGATGTCGAGGCTGAGGTAGCGTCGGCCTTCGGCCCATTCGTCGTTTTGTTCGGCGAGGACGGCTCCGACGAGGCGGATGATTGCGTGGCGGTTGGGGAAGATTCCCACGGTGTCGGTGCGTCGGCGGATTTCGCGGTTGAGGCGCTCATTGGGGTTATTGGACCAGATCTGGGTCCACACCCCGGTGGGGAAGGACGCGAACGCAAGGACGTCTGCCCTGGCTTGATCGAGGTGATCACACACGGCGGGGAGCTTGTCGTGCACGTAGTCCAAGAGCCGGTCGTATTGAGCGTTGACCGATGCGGCGTCGGGCTGGTCGTACACCGAGTGCAGCATCGCTTTGACGGCGGGCCATAGTGCTTTGGGGGTGACCGACATGAGATTAGCGGCGTAGTGGGTGCGGCATCGTTGCCAGGTGGCTCCGGGCAGGTTGGCGGCGATGGCTTCAACCAGGCCCAGATGGGCGTCACTGGTCACCAGGCGCACGCCGGTCAGGCCCCGGGCGACCAGGTCAGAGAAGAACTCCTTCCAGGCTGGAGCGGTCTCACTGGTAGATACGCGTACCCCCAGCACTTCTCGGTGTCCGTCATTGTTGACTCCGGTGGCAACCAGGACCGCGCACGAGACGACGCGGCCTCCTTCGCGTACTTTCATGGTGAGCGCGTCAGCGGCGACGAAGGTGAAAGGCCCGGCATCGTGGAGGGGACGGTTGCGGAACTGATCGACGTGTTCGTCTAGGTCTGTTGCCATCCGTGAGACCTGGGACTTGGACAGTCCTGTGATCCCCAGGGTTTTGACGAGCTTGTCCATGCGGCGCGTGGATACTCCTGCTAGGTAGCAGTCAGCGACCACTGTGATCAAGGCGCTTTCGGAGCGTTTGCGGCGTTGCAGCAACCATTCTGGAAAGTAGGTGCCTGAGCGCAGTTTGGGGATCGCCACGTCAATGGTGCCGACCCTGGTGTCCAGGGGCCGGTGGCGATACCCATTGCGCTGGGTGTGACGCTGCGGATCTTGTTGGCCCCACTGGGCCCCGCACACGGCATCAGCGTCCGCTGATAGCAACGCGTTGATCATGTGCTGAAGTAAGGAACGCATCAGATCTGGGGATGCCTGGGACAACGCCTGGCCAAGCATGCCAGCAGGGTCGATAATATGAGGAGCGGTCATCGTTGTGCCTCCAAATCGTTTCGAGTCAGAAGTAGAGAGCTTTCTCGAAGGATCACACGGTGACCGCACCCATATCAAACGAGCCGACCACCACACGGTTACACCACTATGCGGGACGCTACTCGCGGCGGAGGGGCCGTGGGCGGCCGACATCGCGCAGGCGCGCAGTGAGTGGGCGTCCAACGAGTTTGTCCAATCTGTCCTCGCCGACTCTTCCATCAGCGAGGCAGAACTCCAGGACATGCGTCAGCGCGTGCTGAGCTGTCTGACGGACAAGGGCGTCACCGGCGCATCGTACGGCCCGAGCGGCACGCTGAGCGTCCCCGATCAGCCGGTTGGCTCCTCCATATCTCAGGAACAGCAAGAAGAATTCATCCACGCCTGTTCCATCGATGCCGGTGAGCCGATCATCGAGGCGCTCGAGTTCGACATGCGAGTCAACCCGGATCACCGGGATTTCAACGAGCTGTTCACGCAGTGTTTGATCCGTAATAAGGCGGTTGAGCCGTCGTTCACGGTCCAAGAATTCGCGCGCGCTGTCGAGAGCGGAACGCCTCTCGACAGCGCACTGCCTTTCATCGACCCATCCCAGGGGCCCAACATTTTGCACCGATGCCTCGAAGACCCGAGCAAATGACCACAACCACCCTCAGGAGTTGAGATGGCATCTTCTCGCCGCTGGCTCGCCCTCACCGCGTTTGTCGCTCTCATCGCCGGTGCGGGTGGGGTCAGCGCGGGTATTCTCATTGCCTCGCCGCCCACGCCGGCCTCGCTGGCAACATCATCTGCTCCATCGACGGTCCCCGTCACCACCCGCGAATTCACCGATACGCGCTCCCTCACCCTCACGATTCCCCCGGCCTCGCCTCACGAACTCACCTCCCCCATCGTCGGGCGCATCACGGCCCTCCAGGCAGCACCGGGAACTCCCATCACGTCGGGTTCCATTCCCTGCGAGATCGACGGGCTGCCCCTTCTTGCCTTAGCCCTGTCCACTCCTCTCTATCAGGACGTGGTGGACGGAGCCACGGGACCTGATATCGGTGCCCTGAACGCTGAGCTTGCGCGGCTCGGATATGGGGCTCCCGCGGAATCTCAGCGGGTGACGGCCTCCACGCGCGCGGCCCTGGCCTCGGCAATGGGCGTGAGCGACGGAGCTGGAGGTGTCCCCTCCCGTATCGAGGCCTCTCACGTCCTGTGGATTCCCGCGCCGACCGTCACCCCCTCATCGGTCCCCGTTCACCTGGGTGACAGCGTCGATACGCAGACGGTTCTCCTCACCCTTGAGGACTCCCGCGACGCCTTGCGCCTCTCCGTCCCACCGGACGCCTATCCTGCGGACCACGTCATCACACTGGGGGACACGGACTACCCGGTTCCCTCTGATGGCGTGATCACCGATCCCACCCTGACGGCGACGATCCTCTCCTCGCGCGAATACGAGGCTTTCGTCCGTTCCACCCCGAGCGGCGATGGACCCGTTCAGCTGCCCGTCTCCTGGAAGCTTGCCGCCCCCATCACCGTCGCGGTCGTCCCGCCGGCCTCAGTAGTCGGAGACGCGACGAACGCGTGCGTCTTTGCAAGCGGCACGCCGGTTCCCGTCTCTATCGTTTCTTCCCAGCTTGGCCGAACCTACGTCCTGTCAACGACCCCTCTCTCCGCCGTCGACACCGCCGTCGAGGGACGCTCATGTCCGTCGAGCTAGACAACGTCGGGCACAAGTTCGCCGAAACTCCGTGGCTCTTTCGCCATCTGAGCGCCCGCTGCGAGGACGGTGCCCTCACCGCCATCATCGGCCCGTCCGGTTCTGGCAAGTCAACACTGCTGTCGCTGATAGCGGGATGGGAGACTCCGGCCGAGGGAACGATCACCGTCCCCCGTCCGTCTGGTGAGCAGAAGCCCCGTATTGCGTGGGTCTTCCAGAACCCATTCGGCGTCCGAGCGCGCAGCGCGATTGACCACGTCGCGCTGCCCCTGTTGGCCCGTGGCATGAGCCGGGCGCAGGCCGATGTGGAGGCGAACCGGCTCCTCGATGCTTTCAACCTGGCGCATCTGGCGACCCGCCCATTTCGGGACCTGTCGGGCGGCGAAGCTCAGCGTGTGCTCCTCGCGCGCGGGCTCGCTTGCGCACCCACTCTTCTCCTGGTGGATGAACCGACCGCGCAGCTTGATCAATCCACGGCGCGCGACATCGCCTCTACGCTCGGCTCTCTGCGCGAGGAGGGGGTCAGCGTCGTGATCGCGACGCACGATCCGTCGATTCGCGCGCAGTGCGACGCCATCATTGACCTCGCCAACTTCCAGGATGAGGAGAAGCAGCAATGAACACACTCTCGTGGCGCGCACTCCTGTCCGAAGCGTGGAGGGACTGCCTGAGTGGGACGGCCCGCGTCGGGATACTCACTATCCTGGCCACTGCCCTGGTCGGAGGCATCATCTGCGCCGATGCGTTCTCGCTTCGTTCCGTCAGCATTGAGGCAGCCTCTTTTCGTGTCCATCTGGGATCGGTGCGCGTCCTCCAAGCGCAAGGCAGCATCGACGGGGCTACCTGCGATGCCCTGTCGCGAATCCCCGGGGTTCGCGCAGGAGCCGTTCGCTCGGTCGAATCTGGGTTATCCCCGCTCGCCCTTCCGGCCTCGTCGCTGCCCCTGTACGAGGTCACGCCCGGAACCGTCTCTCTCCTGGGGACAACAACAGCCGATCCGACGGGCATTGTGCTCCCTGAGCAGGTAGCCGAGGACCTCGGCACCACTCAAGGAGCAGTTCTTCCCCTCGGACACGGGCAGGCCGAGGTCGCGGGCACTTACCCGTGGGATGAGAACGACGGGCGTCGTCCCGGTTACGCCTACGCGGCTCTGGCCCCCGTGCCAGCGATGGGGACCTTCGATGAGTGCTGGTACGAATCCTGGCCGCACAGCGACGACGTCGATGCCCTAGTGCGCTCAACCCTCGTTGGAAGCGACGACCAGAACGCCCAGGTCCTGGCTATGAACCCTTCGCGCGGGACCTCCTTCGACGCGGCGGGGCGACTGCGACAGAGGCCGACCTGGTGGGCGTGGATCGCCGCGAGCGCAATCGGTGCCGCCGTCGGGGCTGCCGCCACGTGGTGGCGTCGCCTGGAGATCGCCTCGGCTCTGCACGCTGGGCTCCACAGGTCGGATACGACGGTCCTCCAACTGTTCGAGGCCGTGGCGTGGGTGGGTGGCGCATGCATCCTCACCACCGGCATATGCCTCACGATCCTGAGCGGAGCGGCGCCCGGGGATCGCTCCGATCTCATGCGTCTGGTCGCCACCGAGGGTGTCTGTGCCGTGTCGTGGACGCTCATCGGTGTCGTCATCACCTCCCTGATGATCCGCGAGCGCCAGCTGTTCACGTTCTTTAAGGGCCGATAGGTACCGGCGCGTGATCGCGACTACAATTGGCGTATGAGCGTCCTCGTGATTCAAAACGACCCGATCGTTCCGGTGGGTCAGTTGTCCGCCTTCCTCGGCGGTCACGAGGTCGTGCGCGCCTGGGAGGACCCGCAGCGTCTCCAGGACCTGGCGGCCGCTCCCCTGTCGGGCGCCCTCATCCTGCTGGGTGGCCGGGCGAACGCCTACGACGACGAGGCCTGGCCGTGGCTGGAAGCCGAACGTGAGCTCGTGCGCCGCTGCGTGGCCGCACATATCCGGGTGCTCGGCATTTGCCTGGGCGCCCAGCTGATCGCCGCCACCTTCGGCGGGCGCGTCAGCGTCGCCGATCCTGCGGGCCCCGAATACGGCGTCATCTCCCTGGCCTGGGGCACGAACGACCAGGCTGGCGGCGGCGGAGCCGTCCCCCTGCGCATGGCCCTGGCCTCGACCCACACGGTGTTCGCCGACCACGGCGACGCCATCGTAGAACTCCCCCGCGGCGCGCGCGAGTGGGCGCGCTCGGACAAGTACACGCAGATCTTCTCCTACGGCACCGCCCTGGGCATCCAATTCCACCCCGAGGTCACGCGCGAGACCGCGACCGTATGGGCAGTCAACAACGAGGACGTCGACACCGAGGACATCGTCGCCGGCTACGACGCCCACGAGGGCGAGCTGGCATCCACCTGCAAGACCCTAGCCGACTGGGTCTCCGGCGTCTTCTAAGGCGCAAACAGAATCGCAGTGCGGGCACCCCCACGCGGTACCCACACTGCGATTGACAATCGGGCCTCGTCGCAGCGAGCGGAGATGAGGCCCGGCTTCTATTTTAGAGGAAAACGACGCGCCTACAAGGCTTTTCCAGGAACCAAGACCACCACGTGGGACGACTTGACAACGCTACCATTCACAGCCTCGTCACGGCGCGCGACGCACCCCGGTCAGGGGGCCGCGACCTGCACAAACGAGCCGGTGCCGTACGCCCACACGCGACGCTCGGCGGCCGAGACGAACACAGCCTGGCCACGGCTCAGCTCCACGCTGTCCCCGCCCTGCTCCTCGCTCACGTGTAGGGTGACCGACCCGGAGGTCGCGATGACGATGCGCGGGCCTTCCCCGGGCACGGCGACCTCGTCCACGCGGGACGTGTGCTTGCCGGGTGCCAGCGTCGTCACCGACAGCTCGAACTCCTGGGCAGGTGCCAGGAAACGGTCCGTTGTCACCGAGGGGTGCTCGGGTGCCACGCGCACGGGCGGCAGCGCCGAAAACTCGGTGATTTCCACGAGCTGGGCGGAGTCCACGTACTTGCCGGTCAGGCCCGCGCGCACGACGTTGTCGGAGGAGGCCATGACCTCGATGCCCAAGCCCGACTGGTAGGCGTGGATCTGGCGCGGCGGAATGTAGACGGCCTCGCCCGGGCGCAGGGACACCGGGTTCATGAGGAAGGCGACGATGATACCCGGGTCGCCCGGGTGCTTCTCCCCCAGGACGCTCACGAGCTCGTCGGTGCGCGGCGAGGGGGACGTGCCGGACGCGAGGCGGGAGCGGCACGCGGCCACGAACTCTTCGACGCGCTCGGGGGTCGCCGGGGAGTCCTCGTCGAAGAGCCACGTGGCCAGCGAACGCAGGCCCCCGCGCACGGTGGACAGCTTGAGGCGGTAACGCAGGCGGTCCGCGAGCTCACCCTCCAGGCCGACGAGGAGCTGGCGGGCCTTGCGCGGCACGCGGAAGCCCACGAGCGCGCTGAACTCGGTGAGCGCATAGATCATCTCGGGCTTGTGGTTCATGTCCCGGTAGACGCGGCGCGTGTCCGTGCGCTCGATGCCCAGGACCTCCTCGCGCAGGTAGCCCTCGCGCGCGATCTCCTTCGTCGGATGCACCTGCAGGCTCAGGGTCTGCGCGGGGGCGATGATCTTCGCCAGGTACGGCAGGGTGGGGCCAAACGCGTAGAGCAGGCCTCCGCCGAGGGCTCGCTTGGGGTTCTCGCCGATGTGCTCAGCGAGGGTCTGCCCGCCCGTCAGCAGCGTCGGTCCGTCCGGGTGGGCACCGAACCACACCTCGGACACCGGGTCGTCCCCGGCGGCGGCCCCCAGGAACTCGGGGATCGCGTTCGTGGAGCCCCACGCGTCAGCTTTCGTCCAGCCGATCAGTCTTTCCATAGGTTGAATCCTATCGGTATCGGGCGCGTCAACACGCGAGGGACGAGGCCGTGGCCCCATCCCCCGCGTGCTCGCGTCTGTCAGGCGCTGGGTTGATCGGTGGTTTCGCGCGCCTCAAGGGCGGCGAGCGCACCTCCGCGTGCGTGCAGCTCGGCGTAGGTGCCAGTCTCCACGACGCGGCCCGCGTCCATGACGATGATCTGGTCGGCGTCGCGCACGGCGCTGATGCGGTGGGCGATCTCGACGATGGTGCGGCCCGTCGCGACGCGGGCGATGCCCTCGCGCACGCGCGCCTCGGTGGCCGGGTCGACCTGGCTCGTAGCTTCGTCGAAGACGTAGATCGGGGCGTCGCGCAGGAGCGCGCGGGCCAGGGCCAGGCGCTGACGCTGGCCACCCGAGAGGCGCTCACCCATGTCGCCGACGACCGTGTCCAGGCCGTCCTTTTCCGTAGCCAGCCATTCGGTGAGGTCCACGGCCTCCAGCGCGGACTCGAGGTCCTTGTCGGTGGCGTTGGGTGCTGCGAGCAGCAGGTTGGCGCGCAGCGTGTCGTTGAACAGGTAGGGGCGCTGGGGCGCGGAGGCGACCGTCGCACGAAGGTCGCGCAGGGACGCGTCGGCCACGTTCGTGCCGCCAATGGTGACGGTGCCCGAGGCAGGATCCCACGTGCGGGTCAGCAGCGAGGCCAGCGTCGACTTGCCCGAGCCGGAGGCGCCCACGATGGCGGTGCGCTTTCCAGCGGGGATGTGGATGCTCACGCCGTCCAGGACCGTGGGGGCGGGCGCGGGGGCGTCCTCGTCCGTCGGGTAGGCGAAGGTGACGTCGGTGAACTCGATGTCGCCCGGGGTCAGCGGCTTGGGGGTGGCCGGGTCTGCAACGGCGGGCGCGCGATCGGTGATCGCAAAGACGCGGGCGGCCGACGCGAAGGCCTGATCCAGGTCGGCGGCGAACTCCTCGACCGCGAGGACCGGGCCGAAGGAGCCCATGGCGATGCCGAGGGCGAGGCCCGCCTGGGGCAGCGTCAGCGTGTCGGCGAGCACGTTCGAGCCCGCGACCATGCCGACCGTTACGATGCCGAGGGCGACGGCGGCCTGGTTGAGGCCTCGTCGCAGCGCGATCCAGCGGCCCTGGGTACCAAGACCCGAGGAGATGCGCTTTTCGATCGCGCTCATCTCGGCCTCGCGGCGCTCCTGCGCCCCAAAGGCGAGGACCTCACGCACGCCCTGCACCGAGTCGGTCACGTGGGCGGCGATCGCACCGCGGGCCTCGCGCAGCTCACGCGCCGCGCAGGCGGTGGAGCCGGAACCCAGGAAGGGAATGACCGCGCCGACGATCAGCAGGAAGGGAGCCAGCACGGCGGCCAGCGTCCAGGACACGGCGCTGCCCATCCACACGACCGACAGGATCGGGACGATGATGGCCGTCGTGACGGGGGCGAGCGTGTGGGCGAAGAACACCTCGACGCGGTCGATATCCTTCGTCACGCGATTCATGATGTCGCCCGAATCCAGGCGATCCGTTCCCGCGGGAGCCTGGGGCTCGAGCTGGTCGTAGAAGTAGTTGCGCAGCATCGCCAGGGAGTGGAAGGCCACGAAGTGACCGGCGAACTGCTCGAGGTAACGGGCCAGGCCCTTGAGGAGGCTCAGGCCGATAGCACAGCCGATGACCAGCGCGATGCTCCAAGCGCTCTCCCTGGACGCCAGGCCGGCGACGGCACAGCCACCCAGGGCGAACAGGGCGATGCCGATCATGAGGAAGACAATGCGGGCGGCGATGGAGGCCGCCAGGGGCGGCAGGACGCGCCGCGTAATCGACAGGAGTCGAAGAGACAGTTGCCTGCGGGTCATCGGATCGTTCCTTCCTGCAGGGTCGCGACGCGGTCGGCACCCTTGATGGTGGCGTCTCGGTGAGAGATCGTCAGGGTCGTGCGCCCGGCGCACACGGTCTCGAGGGACGCGAGGATCTCGCGCTCGGAGGCCAGGTCCACGTGGGCGGTGGGCTCGTCCAGGATCATGATCGACGCATTCTTCAGGAAGGCACGGGCGATCGCGATGCGCTGGGCCTCGCCGCCGGACACGGCCAGGCCTCGGGCACCCACGCGGGCATCGAGGCCGCCGGGCAGGGTGTCGACGAACTCGCCCAGGTGCGCGGCGCGCAGGGCCTCGATGAGCTGGTCGTCCGTGGCCGCGGGAGAGGCCAGGAGCAGGTTGTCGCGCAGCGTGCCGGAGAACAGGTACGTGCTCTGCTCGACAACTGCGGTCTGGGCGCGCACCCACGACAGTGGCGCACTGGCCAGGTCGACGCCGTTGAGGCTCACGCGGCCTCGCGTCGGGCGCAGGAATCCCTGCAGCAGCGCCGAGATTGTGGACTTGCCGGCGCCCGAGGGGCCAGCGAGCGCAACGTGCTCGCCCTGGGTGAGCGTCAGGTTCGCGCCCTGCAGAACCGGCGTGTCCTTGGTGTAGGAGAAGGACACGCCGCTGAGGCGGATCTCGCCGCGCTGGGGCGGGATCGGCGGGGCCTTGACACCCTTGGCGTCCGTGACCGGCGGGGTCTGCTTGATGAACTTCTTGATCTCCTTGTTGGCCGCGATGCCACCCATGCCGATGTAGAAGAACTGGCCGATGCGGTCCAGCGGGTCGAGCATGATCGAGGAGAGCAGCACGAGGGAAATGCCCTCGCCGACGCTGATCGCACCCTGCTTGTAACGGATGAGGGCCAGCGCGATCGCGCCGGTGATCATACCGAGGGAGAAGACGGAATCGATGACGAGGAGGATCAGTTGGTTGCCAGCCAGGTAGCTCATGACCTTCGAGCGGACCTCTTCGGCGGCCTCGGCCAGGCGCTTGCCCATGTCCTTGCCCGCGTTCATGAGCGCCAGGTCGCCGAGGCCCTGGATGGCGTCGAGCTCCTTGGCGGCGAGCTGGCGCGAGGCGTGGCGATAGCGCGAGGACACCGGCTTGAACGCCTTGCGGAAGCCCATGACGCAGATCGGGACCAGCGGGATCGCGATCGCGAGGAAGCCGCCCGACGCCGGGTCGATCGTCAGGGCGACGACGATGACGACGAGGATCGGGGTCGTCAGCGACGCGATCATGGGGGCCAGGAAGATGCCCTTGTAGGCGGCGACGCGCTCGACGCCATCGGTGGCGGAGTTGACGACGCGGCCTGCGCGCTCGTTGGTGCGCTGCGAGGGCCCCAGGGCGAAGACCTGTCGGATCATCGAGTGGCGTAGCGCGGGTTCCATCTGGTTCATCTGGGCGGCTCCCAGGGCGCTGACCGCCCACGCGAACACGCCCGATCCCAGGGCCCCCAGCACGCCGATCCACCACGTCGACCAGGCGTTATGTCCCGCAATGTCATCGATGCCCCAGCCGATCGCCAGGTAGGCGGCGGCCAGGCACAGAGCCGCTGCCCACGAGCAGACGACCACGATCGCGCGTTTCATTGTTCTCCTATCAACATGACGCACACGAGTACACAACCAAGGATAGCCTTAGTTAGGTTCTGACACCAGTGTCACTTTGGACCAATTTTGCATCGTGACCACATAAAGAAGCCACGGCCTCGTGTCAATCGACGAGGCCGTGGCTCCCTCAAGCGATCATGCTCAGACCAGGCGATACGTCCAGCCGTAGGGATCCTCGGCGCGACCCCACTGGATGTCGGTGAGGTGCTTGTGGATCTCGCGGGTCTTCTCCCCCACCTCGATCTCCACGTCGAAGTCATCGCCAGCCAGGCGCGTGATCGGGGTAACCACGGCGGCCGTGCCGCACGCGAAGACCTCGGCGACCGCGCCCGAGCGGATGCCGTCCACGACCTCGGCCAGGGCGATCTTCTCCTCACGAACGTCCACGCCCTGGTCGCGCAGCATGCGCAGGATCGCACTGCGCGTGCCGCCCTCGAGGATGACGCCAGTGAGCTCGGGGGTACGGATGGTTCCATCGGCCATGACAACAAACATGTTCATGCCGCCCAGCTCCTCGAGGTACTTACCCTCGTAGGTGTCCAGGAAGCAGACCTGAGAGAAGCCCTTGGCTTCGGCCTGGATCTGAGGCAGCAGGGAGGCTGCGTAGTTGCCGCCCGCCTTGGCACTGCCGGTGCCGCCGGGGCCGGCGCGGTGGTACTCGCGCTCGACCCAGATGGCCACGCCCGACAGGCCGCCCTTGAAGTAGGGGCCGGACGGCGAGCCGATGACGTAGTAGTCGACGACGCCGGCGGGGTGGACGCCCACGAACTCCTCGGAGGCGAACATGAAGGGACGCAGGTAGAGCGACGAACCGTCGACATCGGGAACCCACTTGACGTCCGCGCGCACGTAGTCCACGAGGGAGGCCACGAAGTCCTCGCGGCTCAGCTCGGGCAGGGCCAGGCGGCGGGCCGAGTGGTTCAGGCGCGCGGCGTTGTAGCCGGGGCGGAAGGTCCACACGGAGCCGTCCTCACGCTTGTAGGCCTTGATACCCTCGAACACGGACTGGCAGTAGTGGAAAACGGAGGCGCCGGGGGTCAGCTCGAGCGGGCCGTAGGGAATGACGCCGCGGTCATCCCAGCCACCCTCACGGGTCCAGCGCATGTGAGCCATGTGATCCGTGAACTTCTTGCCGAAGGCCAGGGTCGACATGATCTCGTTGTACTCTTCCGGCGTCGCCGGGTGAGCGTTGGGGGTCAGGGGGAAACGACCGGCCAGCTCGTCGGCGGCGGGAAGTACCAGGTCGCCGGCAGCCTCAAGTTCCGTGGGGGTGTGCTGCGTCGATGCCATGAGGTCTCCTGTCGTGGTTTTTCACAAATATGAAGCCAGAATATGCCCGCCGTCCGTATTGTGGCCGATTGATTTCGGCATGTGACCCACTCCCCCGCTCCCTGTGGACGTTCTCACCCCACAGACCGACTCACTCGTAGTGGGTCCACATGCGCAGGACGCGGACGGTGTGTTCCTCTTCGAAGACCTCGTAAACGAGCCTGTGCTGAATGTTAATTCTGCGCGAATACATCCCTGCGAGGTCGCCCACGAGGCGCTCGTAGCGGGGAGGCGTCGCAAAGGGATCCTCAGTCAGAACCTCGATGAGGCTCTGAGCTTTCGCCTTGAGTCCGCTGGCGGAGAGCTTCTTCGCATCCTTCGCGGCCTGCTTGGAGAATACGACCCGCCACACCGCTACCACTCCACGTCATCGAGGGCGTCGTCGAGATCTTCGCGAGCGGCTTCCTTCAGGCTATCCGCCATTCCGGGAATCCCCTGCAGATACAAGGTTTCCTGAATGGCGGCCCAGTCTGCCTCGCCGATGAGAACGGCGTTTCCACGACGGCCGGTGATCGTGATGGGTGTCGAGTCCTCGTTCACGGTGTCGATGAGCCGGTACAGGTCCGAGCGAGCCGCGGTAGCACTCACAGCAGTCATGATTGTTCCTTTCCGCCCCCATCATAACGTACGCTTTCTCGTACGCATAGGCCTGTGCGCATGTTTTCTGCCGAAAGGATACGATCAACGCATGACGACTCTGCCTGACACCCTTGCCTCCGCCCTGCCCGCCCGCGAGCGCCGCTCCCCCGGCCTGGAGCTGGAGGACGGGCGCTGGATGGTGGCCGCGAAGTCGGGCCTGTACGTGTTCGGCGCCGAGGCCTCGTCGACGGACGGGGAGCCCACCCCCGAGGTGTTCCCCTGGTACGACGTGGCGCGTGCGCGCTGGGAGGCCGAGGGCTCGCTTTTCGCCCTGGAGTGGGTGGACCCGTCCCGCCCGGCCCTTGCGGGACGCGGGAAGGGTGATCCGGAGGACTTCATGCGTCATACGAGCGAGTTCGTGAACCGCTCGATCGTCCTGCACTCCCAGGTGGAGGTCGACAACGGGACGACGGTGACGGCGTGGGTGCGCCGCGGCGAGGACGGACTCTTCTCGGTGCTGACAGCCGACGGTCCGCTGGACGCCGACGGGCAGCGCGAGGCAGACGCCCTGGAGGCCCGCGTGCGCGACGCGGTCGGTCTCGACTAATCAACGAGGCCGGGGCTCCCCCTCGGGGTACGCTCCCCCTCGCACGCGCGTCCCCAGACGACAACGGGACCCATCCTCACCGGATGGGTCCCGCTTCCGCATCCAGGCGAACGCCCGGAATCAGTGGATGACGCCGACGCGCTCGAAGGCGTCGAGGGAGAAGCCCTGCTCGAGGATCGCACGGCTCCACTCGCGGGCGCTGAACAGCGAGTGGTCACGGTAGTTGCCGCACGAGTACGCGTCGGTGCCGGGCACGTCCTCCCAGGTGACGTCCTCGGCGATCGCGTGCAGGGATGAGGCCAGCGCCTCCGTCACCTCACGCACCGAGGGGGTGCCCCACATGATCAGGTGGAAGCCCGTGCGGCAGCCGAACGGCGAGCAGTCAATGACGCCGTCGATGCGGTCGCGCAGCAGGGAGGCCAGCAGATGCTCGATCGTGTGCAGGCCCGAGGTCGGGATCTCCCCGGCGTTGGGCTGGAGGAGACGCACGTCAAAGTTCGAAATCTGGTCGCCCTTCGGGCCGGCCTCCACGCTGATGAGGCGCACGTAGGGTGCCTTCACTGCGGTGTGGTCCAGGGTAAAGCTCTCAACTTCAGCCATCGGTTAGTCCCTTTCGGTGTAGTTTTGCCGGCGTTGCTCCAGGCGCATGAGCTCCCGGAACATCTCGGAGTAGGTGGGGTCATCCTCGCTCAAGCGCGACAGGGCCGCGCGGGCCTCGCCGAGCTTGCGAGTCAGGTCCATGCGCACCATCGCGGCCACCACGCCGCGGCAGTACGAGCGCACGTCGGCCTCGCCAGCGACGGGCAGGGGCGCGACGGCCAGCTGGGTGACGGCGGGGCCAATGAACTCGCCGGCGGTCTCCAGGACCACCTGGACGAAGTGGCGCGAGGCCGCGAGCGTGGCGTTCTCGCCCGGGCCGAAGTGGGCCTCGGCCTGGCGCATCATCTGCGTGAAGGCGTCGAGGCCGCCGACCGCGCGGATCGCGTCGTGGACGGCGCGGTGCGTGGGTACCGTGAAGGACTGTCCGTCGAGTTCCTCGAAGCCCGATCCCACTGCGTAGAGCGGGTGCTGGAGGACGGCCTCGAGAGCCTGGCGCTCGATACGGCTCACCGGGTCCTCGGGGCCTCGGCGCTCGGGCACAGGAACGGGGCGGCCCGCGCCCGCCATCTCGATCTCGCCCGGGCGCGCCTCGTGCGAGATGACTTCGACGCGCCCGGCCGCGCGAATCGCCTGCTCGACCGTGGGGATATCCATGCCGAGCCACCCGGCCAACTGGCGCGTGTACTCGGCGCGCAGGGCGCGATCCTTAATGTGCGCGACGATGCCGGCCGAGGCGCGCAGGCCCTGCACGCGGCCCTCGGCGCTGCGCAGGTCCATCTGCGACAGGACCGAGCGGATCGCGAATTCAAAGAGCGGGATGCGCGAGTTCACTAGGTCGACGATCGCCTGATCGCCCTGGGACAGGCGCAGGTCGCAGGGGTCCTGGCCACCCGGCGCCACCGCCACGAAGGTCTGGGCCGCGAAGTTCTGATCCTCGCCGTAGGCGCGCAGCGCGGCCTTCTGCCCGGCGCTGTCGCCGTCGAAGGTGAAGATGACCTCCGAGCCGTGCGCGCGCCCCGTGGACAACAGCACGCCGGCGGCCGGATCCGCGTGGTCGCCCAGCAGTCGGCGAATGATCTTGACGTGTTCGGAGCCAAAGGCGGTGCCACACGTGGCCACGGCGTTCGTTACACCCGCGACGTGTGCGGCCATGACGTCCGTGTAGCCCTCGACGATGACGACCTTATGCTCGGTCGCGATCGTCTTCTTCGCCAGGTCCAAGCCGTACAGCAGCTGCGACTTCTTGTAGATCGGCGTCTCGGGGGTGTTGAGGTACTTGGGCGACTCCTTGTCGCTGTCGTCCAGGCGACGCGCGCCGAAACCCACCGTCGCGCCCGTGATGTCACGGATCGGCCACACGAGGCGCCCACGGAAGCGGTCGTACACGCCGCGATTGCCCTGCGACCCAAGGCCCGAAATCTGGATCTCCTGGTCCGTGAAGCCCTTCGAGCGCAGGTGGCGGGTGAGGGAATCCCACGAGGCCGGGGCGTAGCCGACCCCGAAATGCGCGCACATCGCCTGGGTGAAGCCGCGCTCGGCGAGGAACGTGCGCCCCTTATGCGCCTCGGGGGAAGCCAGCTGCTGCTGGTAGAACTCTTCGGCGACGCGGTGGGCGTCCAGGAGGCGCTGACGTTTACCCGGCTCCTCGGTGCGCACGCGCGCCCCGCCCTCTTCGTAGTGGAGGGTGATCCCGGCCTTCGCCGCCAGCATCTCCACCGCCTCGGTAAAAGGCAGGTGGTCGATCTTTTGCACAAAGGAGATGACGTCGCCGCTCTCACCGCACCCGAAGCAGTGGAACATGCCCACGTGAGGACGCACGTTGAAGGAGGGAGTGCGCTCGTCGTGGAAGGGACACAGGCCCTTCAAGGAGCCGATGCCCGCAGGTCGCAGCGCTACGTGTTCGCCGATGATCTCGTCGATCTTCACTGCGTTACGTACCGCTTCGATGTCGTCCTTACGAATCAGACCCGCCATGTCACTCAGTCTACCGATGCCCGCCCACGTCTGCGTCCAATCATGCTCACAGCTGCGAGGACAGCATGCCGCACCAGCGGGCGTGCCACGCGGAGGCCGACACGTCGGTGAGCGAGGCGACCTGGTCGATGACCGCGCGCAGGCGCACGCCATCATCGGAGGCGGCCCGCCACTGCGCGGCGAACACGGGTTCCAGGGCGTTCGCCCCGGCCTCGTAAAGGGCGTCGACAAGGTCGGCCAGGAGCGTGCGCTGCTGGTAGTACACCGGCTCGGTCTCACGCGGGCTCATGACGTAGTGGACGGCCATGCCCTTGAGGATCTGAATCTCGGCGCGCACCTGCCGCGGCACGACGAGGTCCGCGCGGTAGCGGCCCAGCGGCTCGTGCCCAAAGGTCTCGCGCGTAGCGGCCACGGTCGCCGAGCAGAAGCGACCGATCAGCTCGCTCGTCGCATCCTTGAGGTGCGCGAGGGAGGCGTAGGACCCGTCGAAGGAACGCAGCCACACGGGCATAGAGACGATGCGCTCGAGGGCCTCCTCCAGGTCCGAGCGCGCGACCGAGGGCCCATACCAGTCCAGGGTCGAGGCCACGACCGCCGAGCAGTGCGCGTCATCGAGGAGGTCCGCGGGGTCCAGCTTGCGGGTCGCGACCGCATCCTCCACGTCGTGCACCGAGTAGGCGATGTCGTCCGACAGGTCCATGATCTGGGCCTCCAGGCATCGCCGCCCCGCAGGCGCGCCCTGGCGCATCCACGCGAACACGGGCGCGTCGTCGGGGTACACGGAGTACTTGCGCGTCGACTTGGCCAGGTCCGGGCCGCCGGCCTTGACCCACGGGTACTTGCAGATCGCGTCCAGGGTCGCTCGCGTCAGGTTGAGGCCCGCGGGAACGCCGCCCGCGCCGATGACCTTGGGCTCCAGGCGGGTGACGACGCGCAGGGTCTGGGCGTTGCCCTCGAACCCGCCGATCGAGGCGGCCGCCGCGTCCAGGGCACGCTCGCCGTTGTGCCCAAAGGGAGGATGTCCGAGGTCGTGGGACAGACACGCGGCGTCCACGACGTCCGGGTCGGCCCCCAGTTCCTTGCCGAGCTCGCGGCCCACCTGGGCAACCTCGAGGGAGTGCGTGAGGCGGGTGCGCACAAAATCGTCCGAGATCGGGCCCAGCACCTGCGTCTTTTCGCCGAGGCGACGCAGCGCCGAGGAGTGGAGGATGCGCGCGCGGTCGCGCTCGAACTCGGTGCGCTCGGAGGACTTGTGGTCCTCGGGCACCCAGCGCTCGGAATCGGCGGACGCGTACGGACGGCGCGCGTCGCCACCATCAACACCGGGGATTGCCAAGGAAAACTCATTCACGGGGCCATGTTACTAGGGAAACGCCTGCGCAGAACGAGCCCGTGCCTCGTTACTGTCAAAGCACCACAAATTACCGACAAAGTACTGTGAGATACCACGTCGGATCTTTCAGCATTTGTTCAAACATGCTAATTGTCAAGAGTCGCATTCAGCGTCGAATCCTCATCCACGGAAGGAGTCCCGCGTGTCCAACACGGCACAGGAAATCCTCGATGCAGTCGGTGGTCCCGGCAACATCACCCACTTCACCCACTGCGCGACGCGTCTGCGCTTCGAACTCAACGACGCGTCGGTCGTCGACAAGGACCGAGTCGAGGCCATTGACGGCGTCCTCGGTGCAGTCCCGCAGTCGGGTGACCGCTACCAGATCGTTATCGGCGGTGCCGTGCAGTCGGTCTTCAACGAGATCAACAACCTGCCGTCAATGAAGTCGGGCACCGCAGCCTCGAACGACGACGTCAAGGCCGCCGCCCGCGCGAAGGCGCGCGGCAAGAACGCCATCGTTGACGCCTTCTTCGAGTACCTGTCAGACTCGTTCCGCCCGCTGCTGCCCGTCCTGCTCGGTGCCTCCCTGATCCTGGCGTTCCTCGCAGTTCTCGAAGCCTTTGGCGTCGTTGATACGCACGCGAAGATCATCCCCCCGTGGCTGGGTTACGTGAACTCCATGTGGCGCGCGGTCTTCTACTTCCTGCCCGCGATGGTGGCCTACAACGCCTCCAAGAAGCTGGACATCGATCCCTGGGTCGGCACGGCCGTCATCCTGTCGCTGCTCACCCCGAACTTCACGGGCCTGAGCAACACGGACAAGTTCGCGAGCACCACCTGCTTCCAGCTCGTCGAAGGCCGCGACGACCTGCTGCAGTGCACCGCCCACATCGAGAATGTTCCGCTGATCGGTACTCTGCCCCTGCAGCTGTCTGACTACGGCGGCCAGGTCTTCGTGCCGCTGCTGATGGTCCCGATCCTGGCGCTGGTCTACAAGGGCCTGAAGAAGATCATCCCCTCGAACGTCCAGATGGTGTTCGTCCCCTTCATCTCGTTCATGATCATCATGCCGCTGACCGCCTTCCTGATTGGCCCCCTGTCGATCTGGATCGGTAACGGCCTGGGCGGCGGCCTGGCTTGGCTCAACGGCCACGCACCGATCCTCTTCGCGATCATCATCCCGATCATCTACCCCTTCCTGGTGCCGCTGGGCCTGCACTGGCCGCTCAACGCCCTGCAGCTGGCGAACATCGCCTCGACGGGTTCGGACTTCATTCAGGGCCCCATGGGCGCGTGGAACTTCGCCTGCTTCGGCGCCACGGCCGGCGTGCTCTTCCTGTCGATCCGCGACCGCGACACCGACATGCGTCAGACCGCGTCCGGCGCCCTGGCGGCCGGCCTCTTCGGTGGTATTTCGGAGCCGTCCCTGTACGGTATTCACCTGCGTTTCAAGCGCATCTACCCGCTGATGCTCACGGGCTGTGTGGCCGGCGGTCTGGTCATCGGCATCGGTCGCGGCGTGATCACCCACACCTTCGTGTTCACCTCGCTGCTGACGATCCCGGTCTTCTCCCCCATGGCCGTCTACGGCCTGGGTATTGCCGCCGCGTTCTTCACCGCGTTCCTCATGGTTGTCTTCTTCGACTACCGCACGAAGGAGCAGAAGGCTGAGGCTCGCGCCAAGAAGTCTCTCCTCGAAGACGACGCCCCCGCGGTTGCTCCGTCCGCCGCTCCCGCCCCCGCTGCCGCTCCTACCGCCGTTCCGGTGGCCGAGGCCGCTCCCGAGTTCAGCGACGAGGCGAAGGCTGACCTGACGCTCACCTCCCCCATGGCGGGCGAGCTGGTCGCGCTGTCCGATGTGGCCGACGAGGCCTTCGCCGCCGGCGCGCTCGGCCCCGGCGTCGCCGTGTCCCCCGCCGCTCGTGCCGTGGTTGTTGCCCCGTGTGACGGCAAGGTGTCCGTCGCGTTCCCGACGGGCCACGCCTACGGCATTAAGTCCGCGTCCGGCGTCCAGGTGCTCATCCACATCGGCATGGACACGGTCAAGCTGGAGGGCAAGGGCTTCACGCCGCGCGTCGCCAAGGGTGACGTCGTCAAGCGCGGCGACGTCCTGGCTGAAGTCGATTGGGATGTCATCCGCGAGGCCGGCTACGACACGATCACCCCGATGGTCGTCACGAACAAGAAGAAGTTCGGCGACATCACCCCGGCCGCTCCCGGCCCGGTGGGTATCACCGACACGGTCGTGACCGTGTCCCCCAAGGAGGCGTGAGCTTTCCGAGCATCGCTGACATAGCTGTGGTGGGCGGGCCAATTGGCCCGCCCACCATCTTTAGTGTCTCCCTCGGTATCCGACATCCTTTGTTCTTCACCCACGCTTGGTTGCACGCGCTTTATCGGGACGGATAGACTGTTGACCAGTCGGTTACCTCGCCGAAGGGAGTGCGGGGTTTTCTTCTCAAAGGAAAGCGAAGCGATGCCAGACGTTGCATTCGACTCAGAGCGCCACGCGCAGGTGAGTGACGATATGAGCGCCGGGGGGGGGCGAACTAACCACCTCCGCCATGTCAGCCACGCTCTTGGCTGCGGCACAGTTGTTTGGGCATTGGACGACTGAGAGCGCTGCCCAGGTTATGGGCGAGGCAGTTCGCTCGTTCCTGTCGTCGTTCGCAACGAATATGACGAACGAAGCGCAGTTCTTGAATGACCTGGACACGAAGGTTGCCCAGGCCGTCTCCGACTTTACCGGCACCGAGGAAGATGCCCGTGCTGCGATGGCCGCCGTCGGAACTGCGTTGCTCTCCTTGAACCAGGGGGAGAGCGCACATCAGGTTTATTCGCAGGAGACCATCGACAAATTGACGAGTGCGAATAAGCCGAAGGACGAAGCAGCCCAGAGCGGCGAAGCTGAAGGCGAACAGGGCGCGTCCGGTGAGGCACAGACTACGCCGACTTACGGTGCCCAGAGCGATATCTAAGAACGTGCCTTGAGGGAGGAATAGCAGATGGTGTCTTCACCGATGTACGAGCGCTTGATGCAGTTTGCTGATAGCGCGCCGGAGAATGAAAAGCTCTACGGCTGGGACGACGAGCACTCGACCGTCGTCAAGGCCATCCGCAAGGCTCAGGAAAAGGTCGAGCATTTCAAGGATCACCAGGGTTTCACGGGCCAGGCCGGCGATGCGATGAGTGCCGAGGCCGCGCGTGCCCTCCAGCGCTTCAACGGGCAAGCGAACTACTACCTGACCGGCATGTCCTACTATGTTGAGGCACGCCGCGCAATCATGCTGGCAGCAGAGGAAGCTCGCCAGCTGTCGCCCACGTTGTTGGATCCGATGACCGAAGCTATGCGCGACGTCGCTACGGTGACAATCCCTGTCGCCTCCAACTTCGGTCTTCCGGGGCTGTTCGCGAACTCCCTTGCTGTCACCGGTGCCGCGTACGTCGATGCTGTCGAGGCCCAGGCCAACGCGCAGCGGGAGGCCAAATCAACCGAAATCATCGAGCACCTTGAATCCACGATGAACAACCTGAGTACACGCCTCAAGGATCACACGTCGGAAGGGCCAGATACATCGAATCCAGGAAATCTCGAAGGGTGGACCCCAATTCCTGAAATCCCAAAGGACTCAGCTGATGCCCTCGAAAAAGGTCATATCACCATCTCACCGTATGAAGGCGGCGCTTATGGTCGCTCCCGTTCGAATGCATTCGGCAACGCTGATCTAAGAGGCTCAGACTCGGGTCTCTATCCGGGAGGATATGACAATGGTGAGGGGACCAACCAGCGCGTCATGCAGTCCCCACGCCTTCCGAGCCGTTATTTCCCTGAAGGCGAGGCTGGATCGCGAACGAATCCCATCACTGACCCACAGGATCTCATGGACATGGACCTGCTGCACACGCGCGTTAACGGCGACCGTCACGCAAACGGTGTCATCGGCGGCCACACACCGGCTCCTCCGGTCGACCGCGATCACCCGCTGTGGGGTTTGAATGCTTCTCGTGCTGCGGAATCCCAAACAGCAGGCCGCCTCGGCGGCATCGGTGTGATGGGGGCTGGAGCTCTCGGACTACGGGGAGCTGCTCGCATGGGTTCTACTGGCATGGGAGCGCTGGGACGAATGGGCGGTGGAGGAAGCGGGTCGCTAGGAACCGCTGGTGCTGGTGCTCTTGGCCGCGGCGGTGCAACAGCAGGGGCATCCGCTTTGCGCACAGGGTCGTATAGTGGAACGGGCATGGGCACCTACACACCACCTGGTTCTGGCAAATCAGCTGGCGCTGCAGGCCAGGGTGCCGCCGCCGGTCAGCGTGGCGGATTCATGGGTGCCTCCGGAGCTGGTGCCGGCGGCGCGAAGGAAGACAAGAAGCAGGCCCGCCGCAAGTACGAGGCCTTCCGTGTCGAGGACGAAGATGAGGATGCGCTGCCTCGTGGATACGTCAATCCGTTGTCTCAGACATACGGCACAGACAAGAACATCGCGCCGGCACGTCGCCGTGACGATGGATGGGATCCCAACCAATGGTGACGGCACGACACGCAGTGCTCACCAGAGCTTTGAGCAGAGGCTTGCGGCGCGCTGCAGTAGCATCCGGATGCGCGCTTGCTTTGGCAGGCAGCGCATTGGCAGCCACCCCTACGCTAGCGGACGACCGTCAGATCACGGCCGCCGACCAAGCCTACTTCTCGTACTATCACCTGGATGCTGCACGAGCTAAGGGCTACACGGGGAAAGGCGTTACCATCGCCATTATCGACGGAAAAGTGGATACCTCCGTCCCCGAATTAGTCGGTGCCAACGTTGTTGACAAAAGTCCCTGTACTGTCAACGGCAGCAACGAAAGCACTAGCCACGGGACGGGTGTCGCTTCTCTCCTAGTTTCCCGAGACTATGGAATCGTCCCCGATGCCACGCTATTGGCATATCAGTACATTGACTCAACAAGTTATGCAGGGAAAGACTGCCCAATGAAGGCAGGGGCTCTGCCGACAGATTTATCCTCGTTGGTGAATCAAGCTATCAACGATGGTGCATCCATCGTCAACTTTTCAGCTTCAAGTTCAATGCGCAGGGCTGATCTGAAATGGGCCATAGCCCGGGCCATGAGCCAGGGAGTCATTATTACAGCATCGGTTGGAAACAGTGGAGCAGATGAAAACGAAAACCACCTGTCCAGGTGGTCTGGCGTCGTCGGGGTCTCTGCTATTGACGACAATGGAAAGTTTGCTTCCTACTCATCGTGGGGCCAGGGTGTCACAACCACCGCGGTAGGTGGACCATTCACGGAGCGGAACATATCTGACGGAAAAATCGGCAGTACCCAGGGCACCTCTTATTCCGCCCCCATCGTTGCTGGAACTCTCGCTCAGGCACGCGCAAAGTGGCCCAACGCCACCGCAAACCAGCTCCTACAGCTGCTCGTTAACACGGCTGTTGGTCACGAAAACGGTTGGAATCAGTACGGAGGATACGGCGCAGCAAACCTCGGCGGAATGCTCAACACCGACCCGAGCCAGTACCCCGACGAAAATCCGCTGGCCGACAAGGGCGGCGGCACCAGCCCCACTCCTGCGGAAGTCCAGCAGTACGCCGACGGCCTTGTCGATCCTTCTGAGATTGCCTACGACAATTCCTACGCCTACCGCGGCCTCGACGAAACACAGGTGACCAACAAAGACAACACCTACCCCATCCACTTGGGAACGAGCCCACGCTTCCACAGGCAATAGCCACACGATGGAGCGCGAGGGGCGCTGGAGAACACTCCAGCGCCCCTCTTTTTCGTCGCTTGCTTCGTGGCCGCGTTGACATCGGCGATCAGGCTTAGCCCTCCGAGGCCTCGACGATGTCGAGGACAGTGCGCACCTGCTCGACGGTGAACTGGCCGGGGGCGCTGCCTTCCCAACCGGGCAGGGTCGCGAAGGTGGCCGCGGATCCGAGGGCGGATCCGACCAGGCGCGTGGGTGCGCCGTGTTCCCCCATGGAGATGCCGATGACGGGACGGTCGTAGGCCTCGCGCGCCCACGCCTGCGCGGCTAGCACGCGGGCCGCGTCCGTGGCGCTGTTGGCCATGCACGCGAACTTGAGGACGTCGGCGCCCGCGTAGTTCATGGCCGCGAGCACCTCGGCGAGCTGCTCGTCGCCGGGAGTCCCCTCAAAATCGTGGAAGGAGGCGACGACGATCGCCCCGGCCTCGTGCACCTCGTCGATGAGCGCGGAGGATCCGTCGCGTGAGATCTCCACGTCCACACCGCCCGCGAAGGAGGCAAGCCGACGCACGAGGGCGCAGTATTCCTCGTCGTCCAGGTAGGCCTCGCCACCCTCAACCGACGTGCGGATGGTCGCCAGCACCGGCAGCGGCGAGGAATCCGCGACGTAGCGGGACATCCGCACCAGCTCCTCCTCCACGTCCGATGCAGCCACGAAATGTGACCCCACGAGGGAGGACAGGAAGGTGTCGGCCCTCCACTCAACGATGTCCGCGCGGCTCGAGGCCATTGCCTGAACTTGCCCGATGAGGGACTGTGAGTCCCCACGAACGGGAACGATGACCTGGGTACGTCCCCCGAGGGTCGCCTTCTTGGCGGCTTTCCCGATGGTGACGAGTCCGGGCGCAGGGTCGGGGTCGGGCGCAGATGGGTGAGGCATGATTCCTTCGCTTAGTATCCGATTTCTGCCAGGTGCAGGCGATCTCGTTCGCTCTGCGTGAGGTAGGGGTGGTCCAGCCAGCCGTCGGGCAGGTGGGGGGTCTTTTCGCCGCCGGCTCGGCCGCGAGGTCCGCGTGCGGCGAGCGGGAAGGCCTGGTCGAGGTCGAGGTCCGCGAGGCGCTCGTGGAGCTCCTGCAGCGTGGAGACCATGGACAGTGCGTGACGCTGGGGGCCTCCGACGGCGAATCCGCGCAGGTACCAGCCGATGTGCTTACGCATCTCGCGCAGCGCGCGCCCCTCGTCGCCCTGCTCAACGACGCACCAGGCGGCGTGGCGCTCGATGACCGAGACGACCTCGGCGAGGCTGGGCCCGGGCGGGATCGTCCCGCCGTGGTAGGCGGCGACGATGTCGCGGAAGATCCAGGGGCGTCCCTGGGCACCGCGCCCGACGCTGATGCCGTCGCAGCCGGTGCGCTCCAGCATGGCCAGGGCGTCGGCAGCCTCAAAAACGTCGCCGTTACCGAAGACGGGGATGTCGAGCAGGTCCTTCAGGCGTGCGATTTCGTCCCAGTGGGCCTGGCCCGCGTAGTGCTGGTTCTGGGTGCGCGCGTGCAGGGTCAGCGCGGCGGCGCCGAGCTTCTGCGCAGCGAGCGCCGCGTCCGTCGCGGTCTCGTGCTCGGAGTCGATGCCGATGCGGATCTTGACGGTCACGGGGATCTCGCGCCCCGCACGCTCCCCGGCCTCGTCGCAGGCGCGCACGACGGCGCCCACGAGGTCGGAGAACAGGTCGCGCTTCCAGGGCAGGGCCGCTCCTCCGCCCTTCTTCGTCACCTTGGGGACGGGGCACCCGAAGTTCAGGTCGATGTGGTCAGTGAGGTCGCGCTCGACGAGCATCGTCGCGGCCTTCGCCATAACGGCGGGGTTGACACCGTAGAGCTGCAGGGAGCGCACGCGCTCGGCGGGGTCGGGGCGCACCATCTCCAGGGTGCGCTCATTCTCCTCGACGAGGGCACGGCTGGTCACCATCTCGGTGACATACAGGCCGGCGGGCGCGTCCACGCGCGGGATGGCGACGTGGCGCGGCTCGTTGGAGCCTTCGTCGGGCGCGTTCGGGGACGAGGCCGTGGCCCCCTGCCCCGACTCGGCCGCCCACGACGGGATGCCGGTGGGCCGCAGATGGTCGGGCAGGCCCGACTCGCCCATGATGCGGCACAGGCGCCGGAAGGGCACGTCCGTCACCCCGGCCATGGGGGCCAGGACGACGGGTGTCCACAGGCGCAGCGGCCCCACGCGTAGCGGGGCCGCTGCGGATGTTGAGGCTATCTGCAAGTCAGCAGCCCAGGCGTTCGATCAGGTACGACTTGACCTTGTCGAGCGGGATGCGCACCTGCTCCATCGTGTCACGCTCACGGATGGTGACGGCGTGATCTTCGATCGAGTCGAAGTCGTAGGTGATGCAGAACGGCGTGCCGATCTCGTCCTGGCGACGGTAGCGGCGGCCAACGGCGCCGGCGTCGTCGTAGTCGACGTTCCAGATGCCGCGCAGCTCGTCGGCCAGCTCCTGGGCAGGGCCGGTCAGTTCGGGCTTGCGGGACAGGGGCAGGACGGCGGCCTTGACGGGGGCCAGGCGCGGGTCCAGCTTGAGCACGACGCGCTTGTCGACGCCGCCCTTGGCGTTGGGGGCCTCGTCCTCGTGGTAGGCCTCGATGAGGAAGGCCATGAGGGAACGGGTCAGGCCCGCCGAGGGCTCGATGACGTAGGGGGTCCAGCGTTCCTTGGTGTTCGGGTCGAAGTAGTCGAGCTTCGCGCCGGAGGCCTCGGAGTGGACGGTCAGGTCGTAGTCGGTGCGGTTGGCGATGCCTTCGAGCTCACCCCACTCGCTGCCCTGGAAGCCAAAGCGGTATTCCAGGTCGACGGTGCGCTTGGAGTAGTGCGAGAGCTTCTCCTGCGGGTGCTCGTACTCGCGCAGGTTCTCCGGGTCGATACCCAGGTCCACGTACCAGGCCTTGCGGTAGTCGATCCAGTACTGGTGCCATTCCTCATCGGTGCCGGGCTCGCAGAAGAACTCGAGTTCCATCTGCTCGAACTCGCGGGTACGGAAGATGAAGTTGCCGGGCGTGATCTCGTTGCGGAAGGACTTGCCGATCTGGCCGATGCCGAACGGCGGCTTCTTGCGCGCGGCGTTCATGACGTTCGCGTAGTTGACGAAGATGCCCTGGGCGGTCTCGGGGCGCAGGTAGTGCAGGCCGGCCTCGTCGTCGACGGGGCCCAGGTAGGTCTTGAGCAGGCCGGAGAAGGCGCGGGGCTCGGTCCACTGGCCGCGCACGCCACAGTTTGGGCAGGCGATGTCGGCGTTGGACAGCGAGGACTCTTCGACGCCCTTCTTTTCGGCGAGCTCTTCGATGAGCTGGTCCTGGCGGGCGCGCTTGTGGCAGTTGAGGCACTCGATGAGCGGGTCGGTGAAGGCCTTGACGTGGCCGGAGGCAACCCACACTTCGCGCGGGAGAATGACGGAGGAGTCCAGGCCGACGACATCGGCGCGGCGGCGGACCATGGCGTTCCACCAGGCGCGCTTGATGTTTTCCTTCAGTTCCACGCCGAGCGGGCCGTAGTCCCACGCGGAGCGGGTGCCACCGTAGATGTCACCGCAGGGGAAGACGAAGCCGCGGCGCTTGGCCAGGCTGATCACGTTGTCGAGGCGGGAGGGTCCCTTAGCCACTTGTCACTCCTTGAGTATTTGGGGCACGACTGGCTGTCGTGTCGCCATCGATACTAGTCGATAACTACTGTTTCGGGCGCCTCCGGGCCCTTGCTCGCTCATGGATCCCACCACAGGTGCGGGCCCGGTCGACGAACGAGCCCCGGCCTCGTCCTGAACTGCGCCCCGAAACTTGGACGCTTTAAATGGTAGCCGTTATGCG
>JVKM01000044.1 GCA_001072465.1 Xylanimonas cellulosilytica
GGTGTGAGTCGTGATCTGGTGAGGATGTCGAGGCTGAGGTAGCGTCGGCCTTCGGCCCATTCGTCGTTTTGTTCGGCGAGGACGGCTCCGACGAGGCGGATGATTGCGTGGCGGTTGGGGAAGATTCCCACGGTGTCGGTGCGTCGGCGGATTTCGCGGTTGAGGCGCTCATTGGGGTTATTGGACCAGATCTGGGTCCACACCCCGGTGGGGAAGGACGCGAACGCAAGGACGTCTGCCCTGGCTTGATCGAGGTGATCACACACGGCGGGGAGCTTGTCGTGCACGTAGTCCAAGAGCCGGTCGTATTGAGCGTTGACCGATGCGGCGTCGGGCTGGTCGTACACCGAGTGCAGCATCGCTTTGACGGCGGGCCATAGTGCTTTGGGGGTGACCGACATGAGATTAGCGGCGTAGTGGGTGCGGCATCGTTGCCAGGTGGCTCCGGGCAGGTTGGCGGCGATGGCTTCAACCAGGCCCAGATGGGCGTCACTGGTCACCAGGCGCACGCCGGTCAGGCCCCGGGCGACCAGGTCAGAGAAGAACTCCTTCCAGGCTGGAGCGGTCTCACTGGTAGATACGCGTACCCCCAGCACTTCTCGGTGTCCGTCATTGTTGACTCCGGTGGCAACCAGGACCGCGCACGAGACGACGCGGCCTCCTTCGCGTACTTTCATGGTGAGCGCGTCAGCGGCGACGAAGGTGAAAGGCCCGGCATCGTGGAGGGGACGGTTGCGGAACTGATCGACGTGTTCGTCTAGGTCTGTTGCCATCCGTGAGACCTGGGACTTGGACAGTCCTGTGATCCCCAGGGTTTTGACGAGCTTGTCCATGCGGCGCGTGGATACTCC
This sequence comes from Xylanimonas cellulosilytica, assembly GCA_001072465.1. Classification (GTDB taxonomy): domain Bacteria; phylum Actinomycetota; class Actinomycetes; order Actinomycetales; family Actinomycetaceae; genus Pauljensenia. Next base: position 852 of record JVKM01000044.1, read on the forward strand.
TGCTAGGTAGCAGTCAGCGACCACTGTGATCAAGGCGCTTTCGGAGCGTTTGCGGCGTTGCAGCAACCATTCTGGAAAGTAGGTGCCTGAGCGCAGTTTGGGGATCGCCACGTCAATGGTGCCGACCCTGGTGTCCAGGGGCCGGTGGCGATACCCATTGCGCTGGGTGTGACGCTGCGGATCTTGTTGGCCCCACTGGGCCCCGCACACGGCATCAGCGTCCGCTGATAGCAACGCGTTGATCATGTGCTGAAGTAAGGAACGCATCAGATCTGGGGATGCCTGGGACAACGCCTGGCCAAGCATGCCAGCAGGGTCGATAATATGAGGAGCGGTCATCGTTGTGCCTCCAAATCGTTTCGAGTCAGAAGTAGAGAGCTTTCTCGAAGGATCACACGGTGACCGCACCCATATCAAACGAGCCGACCACCACACGGTTACACCACTATGCGGGACGCTACTAGGTGTTTTTCGTGTGGATTTTTGATCCGTTGTTACAAACGTCGTCAATCCGAGGGCTTTTTCGCTGAAATTCAATGTTTTTGGAGGCAGATTGACGACGTTTGTAACATGAGCACTCGCAAGGGGGTTCAAACTGCTCCGGTTTGACGACGTTTGTAACGTCGGCCGCCCACCGGTCGCCCGGCCAGGCCCCGATGCTGCCCACGGGCTTTGTGGCCTGGCCATGTTGACCAGGCGGCCCGCTTGTCTGAAACCGCCATCACCTTTGCTCGCCGGTATCTGTGTGGGACTGAAACCGTCGTCGCCTTTGTGGGTGCCGGCTGAGTCTTGTCTGAAACCGTCATCGCCTTTGCGGGTGCGAAATGGGTGTTTTTGGCGCGTTTTTCGGCTGCATTGGTGTTGTCGGTTTCAATGGTTGCTGTTCAGGGGTGCGCTGTGGTGATGGCGGTTTCACAGTTGCCACGTGGTTGTGTCCTGTGCGCGAAAAAGTTCGCCCTGCTCGGCCTGATGTGTGCGTGAGCGCGAAAGAGTTTGCCCTGCGCGCTCACAATGGCCCAAAATCGGCGGTTTGTGGCGTGCTGGGCGAGTTTTCTCGCGGAAATGCAGCTGGAGGGGCGGTGCAGGGCGAGCTTTTTCGCGATCCAGCAGCCGTGTGATCCTGTTGGGCGAACTTTGTCGCGCCGCAGCCCGGGTAGTCGGCCCCTCTACTGGCAGTGTTAACCCTTCAATGCGCAGCTAAACCCACCTAGTGGAAGCTGGGCGCGGCTGCCCACGCTCCACCTGGTGGGTTAACGTGCGCGTGAGAGGGTTTGATGAAGCTCCGGTTGCATATCGGCGCGCTGCACCGTCGTGCCCCTGCAGGTGCCTGGGCCCAAATGCCGGCCCCCAACCGCATGAGGCAACCGTGGCCTCGGGCAAGATTGGTTAGGCGAACCTGGCCTGAAAAATGAAAGCGTCAATGATCTTAAAACGCTGAAATCCGAGGATTATTCCCTCGCAACTACGAGATAGTGAAACATTTGACTAAAGGGCTGTTAGCACTAGAAATCCTGGGACCAAAGGGCCAAGATGGATGTGTCTGAAGGGCACAGCCCCACAAGGGCGAGCCCCGTACCGAATACACATGCATAGGAGAAACAACATGACCGTTGAGTCCACCGGCTTCAAGGCTTCCGACGTTCTCGCAGGCAACCTGCAGAAGGTCCTCACCGACGTGACCGCTCTGTCCCTCGTGGGCAAGCAGCTGCACTGGAACATCACCGGCGAGGGCTTCCGCTCGCTGCACCTCTACCTCGACGCGGTCGTGGACATCGCCCGCGAGGCCTCCGACGAGATCGCCGAGCGCATGCGCGCCCTCCAGGTCGTCCCCAACGGCCTGCCCGAGGTCGTCGCCCAGCGCAACACCCTGCCGACCGTCCCCGAGACGATCATCAAGACCACTGACGCCGAGGAGCTCGCCGTCGCCGCCATCAACGCGACCGTCGGCACCATGCGCGACGTGCACGAGAAGGTCGACGCCGAGGACTCCGCCTCCGCCGACATCCTCAACGACTACATCCGTCGCTTCGAGCAGCAGGCGTGGTTCATCCGTTCGCAGAACGGCCAGGCCTGAGCCGCACACCTCCGCCGGGAGGAAGTGAGCCGAGCAGGCTCGCTTGAATAACGTCGGGGTGCCCCGCCTGTTGCAGGCGGGGCACCCTTGCATGTGCGAGCAGTGCGAACACCCACCGGGAGGTGACACCGCGTCAGCGACACGGGGGAGAGCGAACATTAGGCTGGTGGCGTGACGAACTCCCAGGACGCAGCATCCACCACGTCGACGTCGATCCATGCGCAGCAGGGCGAGGCGCAGCCCGCCCTCGTCCTCGTCAACCTGGGGACGCCGACCGCCCCCGAGCCCGGCCCGGTGCGCGCTTTCCTGCGCGAGTTCCTCTCTGACCGCCGCGTCATCGAGATGAGCCCGCTCCTGTGGAAGCCCATTCTGGAGGGCATCATCCTGCGAGTCCGGCCGCGCGAGGTCGCCGGCAAGTACCGCAGCATCTGGATGGATGAGGGCTCGCCGCTCATGCACTACACCCGCGAGCAGGCCCGCCTCCTTGGCGAACGCCTGCCGGGCGTGCGCGTCGAGGTTGCGATGCGCTACGGACAGCCCTCGATTGGCTCGGTCCTGGACCGCCTGCACGCTGATGGTGTGCGCCGCGTGGCGATCCTGCCCGCCTACCCGCAGTACGCGGCCTCGACGGTGGCGACGATCAACGACGCGGTCGCCCAGTGGATCGGCCGCAACCGCGACGGCTTCGAGCTGCGCCTGCACCGCTCCTTCCCCGCCGCCCCCGCGTACATCGAGGCGCTCGCGACCGCCCTCGAGCGCCATTGGGAGCGCGTGGGACGCCCGAACTTCCTGACGGGTGACCGCGTCGTCGTGTCCTTCCATTCGATCCCGGTCGCTATGGACGAGGCCGGGGACCCCTACCGCGCCGAGTGCCGTCACACGGTCGCCGCCCTCGAGTCGCGCCTGGGCCTGGCGATGGGGTCCTTGACAGCGACCTTCCAGTCCGTGTTCGGGCGCGCCGAGTGGTTGGGCCCCCAGACGATCGAGGAGATGGCCGAGCTGGGCGCCGCGAAGTGCCCGCGCGTGGATGTCATCTGCCCGGGCTTCATGGCGGATTGCCTGGAGACGCTCGAGGAGATCGACCAGCTCAACCGCGAGACCTTCGTCGAGGCCGGGGGTGGGGACTTCCACTACGTGCCGTGGGGCAATGACTCCGAGGGTGCGATCGCGTCCCTGGAGGAGCAGGCGCGTATCGCGCTGGCCGGCTGGGTGTAGGCGCGCGCTGTCACAATCGACCGGCGGACGAAACCCTTCGGCGGATGCGGCCCCGGCCTCGTAGCGTGGAGGCATGAGCACGCCTGACTGTACGACCTTCGCAACGCTGGCCATCCACGCTGGGTTTGACCCGGACCCGATCACGGGCGATGTGGTGCCCCCGATTCACGTCGCTTCGACGTTCGTGCAGGATCGGCCCGGCGAGCTGCGAGAAGGCTACGAGTACGGGCGCTGCGGCAACCCGACGACCAACGCGTTTGCGGGCGCGCTCGCGGCCCTGGAGGGGGCGACGCACGGCTTCGCGTTCCCCTCGGGCATGAGCGCCGAGGACACGGTGATCCGCCTGCTGGCGCGCCCCGGCGACCACGTCGTACACTCCACCGACGTGTACGGTGGCACCCACAAGCTCCTGAGCGTCATCAAGCCCGCCGAGGGCATCACCTCCGAGGCCGTGGACCTCACCGACCTGGCCGAGGCCGAGCGCGTGATCCGCGGGTCGCGCCCGCAGATTGTGTGGGTGGAGACACCCTCGAACCCGTTCCTGCTGGTCACGGACATCGCTGCGATTGCGGCCCTCACGCACGAGGTGGGCGGCCTGCTGGTCGTGGACAACACCTTCGCGACGCCGGTCCTGCAGCGTCCCCTCGAGCTGGGCGCGGACGTCGTCGTGCACTCGACGACCAAGTACGTGGGCGGCCACTCCGACGTGGTCGGCGGTGCCTTCATTCTGCGCGACGGCCTGGAGCTGCCCGCGCACGTCGAGCCCTTCTTTGGCGAGCGCGACGCCGCCGCCGAGGCCGTCAAGCTGCAGATGGCCCTCGGGCACGTGCCCTCCCCGCGCGACACGTATCTGGCCCACCGCGGCCTCAAGACGCTCGCGCTGCGCGTGGAGCGTCACTGTGAGAACGCGCAGAAAGTCGCCGAGTTCCTGGCCGCCCACCCGAAGGTCACTGCGGTCCACTATCCGGGGCTGGACTCGGACCCGGGCTACGAGCTGGCTCAGCGTCAGAACCCGGCCGGCGTGGGCGGAGTGCTCTCGTTCCAGGTTGCCACCGAGGAGGCGGCGATCGAACTGACGACGCGCACGCGCGTCTTCGCTCTCGCGGCGTCCCTGGGCGCGCCGGAGTCCCTCATCGAGCACCCGGCGATCATGACGCACTCGACGCGCGTGGGAGGCGTGGGTGGTGTGCCCGGCACGCTCCTGCGCCTCGCGGTTGGCCTGGAGGACGCGCAGGATCTGATTGCGGACTTGGATCAGGCGCTCGCGCAGATCTGAGGTTCCTCTCCTGGGGGACGAGGCCGGGGTACCCCGGGCGGTGACGCGCGATTAGTGGTCGGCCCGGCGGGTCAGCCAGCTTGCGGCGGCCGTCGCGCCCCCGACGGCGAGGACCGCGGGCACGAGGATCGTGGCGCCCTGGCCGGTGAATTCGATGACCAGGATCAGGCCCGTGAAGGGCGCCTTCATGGAGGTGCCGAGGAACGCTGCCGCGCCAATAAACGCGAAGGCGGCGATCTCGGAACCGGGCCACGCGGCCGCCCACGGCAAGCCGATGACGGCCCCCAGTCCCGCTCCGAGCGCGACGGCGGGGGTCAGGACGCCGCCCCAGCCTCCCGCGCCGATCGTCAGGAACGTGGTGGCCGTCTTGGTGAGGAGGACCAACAGCGCGAACGCGAGTCCCGCGCCGGCCGCCCACGTCGCATCAAACTGCGTCTGCGCGCTGGCCTGCCCGTTGCCGAGCACCGACGGAATGCGAGTGGACACCAGGCCGACGACGACGAACGCGAGCGGCAGGGTGATGAGGATGCGCCAGTCGCGCGGTCGGATCGCGCCGGTGCGTGCGACGGCCTCTTTAAAGATCCATCCCGCGGCGCCGAGCACCGGCCCCATGAGCGCGCCGAAGACTGTCAATGACAGCGACGGCGTGAGGGTCGGGACCATGTAGAAGAAGGCCGGCCTCGTGAATCCCGTGGAGATGAGGACCGCGATCCCCGAGGTGATGAGCGCGGGGGCGACGGCGCGCGCGGACAGGGAGACGAGGAGGATCTCGAGGGTGTAGATCGCGCCCGACAGGGGGATCGAGTAGACGGCGGCGAGGCCCGCGCCCGCGCCGCACGCGACGATGATGCGCCGGTCCTTGGGGGTGAGGCCGAGCCGGTCGGCGGCGGCCGCGCTGAACGCGGCGGCCATCTCGCGAGGGGCTACCTCGCGGCCGATGGAGGCGCCGAGGCCGACGATGAGGACCTGGGTGAGGGCGTGCCAGGTGGCGCGCAGGGGAGGCATGGGGGTCCCGCCCACCGCGCCGGACACCGAAGTGACGGCCTTGTTGCGGCGGAACAGCAGGAACCAGGACAGGGCGCCGATGACACCGGCGAGCGTCAAGACCCCGACGCGACGGGCGGGAGAAACCGCACTCACGGCCTCCAGGAGAGTGCCGCCGTGCATGTCCCAGGCAGCCGCCTGGATCCAGTGGAGCAGATGGATGCACGCCAGGCCGACGAGGCCGGCGATGATCCCGGTGAGAAGCGTTGCGACCGCGAGGCGGCGCGTGCTCACGGACATGGCGTGTCGGAGTCGAGGCGTTCGCTCACCCGCGTGAACAGGCCGGTGAGCATGTCGATCTCCTCGGGCGTGATGTCGTCGAGGAAGAGGCGGCGGATGACGTCGCGCTGGACCAGGGCGGCCTCGTCGAAGAGGGTCTTGCCGGCTGGCGTCAGGGAGACGAGGCCTCCGCGGCCATCGCCTTCGCAGGGGCGGCGCTCGATGAGGCCGCGGGATTCGAGGCGCTTCATCGTGTGGGTGAGGCGCGAGCGCGAGAAGACGACCTGGTGGGCCAGGAGGGAGGGGCGCACGCCTTCCTCGCCGGCGCGGTCGGTCATGAGAAGCACGGAATATTCGGGCATCGACAGACCGGCCTGGCACTTGAGGGCGGCTTCGATGCGCTCGGTGAGGCGAGCCGTCGTCGTGAAGTAGAGCTCCCAGGCCGCCGCTCGGGGGTGGTGTGCTCGGCTCACTGGATCTCCTCGTTCGATGCTTCCGGGTGAGGCCGAATCGGCCTCGGGCTGCCTACGAGTATAACTTTCAATTAGACCCAGGTATAAATCGGTGAAGCGCACGTCACGTTCTCAGAATGAATGATCGAATGATCTGAATTGTTTGAATTGCGTTACTCTAATTGCAGTGCAATAAGCATCTGAACTCGTCAGAGAATGAATCCAAATACTTCGAGAGGAATGAATACATGAAAAAGACGAAGAAGATTGTCGAAATTGTCGACGACTTCGATGGTACCCCCGCCGATCAGACCGTTCGCTTCGCGTTTAATGGCGCGTCGTACGAAATTGATCTGAACCGCGAGCATTTCGAGGAATTCGCCGAGGCCATTCAGCCCTACATTAAGGCCGGTCGCAAGGTGGGTTCGACCCGCCGCCGTGGCAACGCCGGCAACCCCACGCAGCGTCTGGAGAACGCGAAGATTCGTGCCTGGGCAAAGGAAGAGGGACTCGAGCTGTCCGACCGCGGTCGCATTCCCGCTCCGATTGTCGAGGCCTACCGCAAGGCCAACGCCTGATTCGTGACGCAATTGCGGGCGCACCGAAAGGCGCGCCCGCAATTCTTTTTACACGCCTGAGGGGTGGCACGCGTTATGCGCGCCACCCCTCATGTGCGTCGGATGTCAGTCCTTGGAGACGACGTTATGCGCGCCCAAGTCGCTGCCAACCTGAGGAGCGTTTCCGTCCTCGTACTGGACAGCGTTATTGGAGCCCGTGAAGGACACCTTCTGGACGGACTTAACGTCGACGGCATTCTGGGAGCCGTTGACCGTGATCTCGGAGACGGCCTCGCCCTCAATGTGGTTGTTCGAGCCGTTGACGACGACGGACTTCGTGCCCGCGGGGATCTCGACGTGCGCGTTGGACTCGTTGACCGTGAAGGCGCCGGAGGCATCGGACTTGCCCGAATCCTTCGACGTGTCGGACTTGCCGGAGTCGGTGGACGCGTCGGTCTTGGTGTCCGTGCGCGGGTTGCTCGAGGCCTCGGGGGCAGACGAAGCTGCGGGGGCGGAGGAGTCGCCGCCGGAGACGTTCGCGGTCTGGGAGCAGCCGGTCAGGGCCACGGTCGCGACGGCCAGGGCGGCCGCGGCGGGAAGGAAGGACTTCAGGGACATGGTGTCTCCCTTTCGTATGTTGATCAGTTGGTCAAACGTCAATCAGAGTACTAGAAGGCGGGGATGAAGATCTCGACGCGGCGGTTGAGTGCGCGGCCGGCCGGGTTGTCCGAACCATCTGCGTTCTCGTTGGGTGCGACGGGCTTCGACTCGCCGTAGCCGGTCGCATCCAGGATCGCGCTCACGCCGTCCTTCTTCAGCTCGGCGGACACGGCATCCGCGCGCTCCTGCGAGAGCTGAAGGTTGAAGGCCTCGTCCGAGATGGAATCGGTGTGGCCGTAGATGTGAGCGGTGGGAACCTTCGCGTTGTTGAGCACGCCCGCCAGGCTCTTCAGGGTCTGGGCGGCTTCGGGGCGGATGTCGGACTTGCCGAAGTCAAAGAGGACGCCGTCCTCCAGGGTGATGACCGTGCCGCAGGACTCGACGGGCTTGAGGGACTCGACGGCCGGGAACTTGCCGAGCTTGCTGACCTTCTCGACCTTCGGAGCGTCGTTGACGGGCACGCCGTTGACGGTGGCCGTGCCGTTGCCGTTGTTCTGGATCGTCAGCTTCTCGTCCGAGTAGCTGCCCGTGCCGTCGCCATTGTTGATGATCGTGACGGTGCCCTTGGAGAACTGGCCGGAGCCGTCACCTTTGTTGATGATCGACTCCATGGAGGTCGTATTGGAGTAGTTGCCGCCGCCATGTCCGTCCAGGATGATGCTGGTCGTCGTCGTGGAGTAGGTGCCCGAGCCGTCGGCCTCGACGGTGATGGTCACCATGGTGTCGGCGTTGGAGTAGGTGCCCGAGCCATCGCCGCCGTAGATGATGGAGATGGGGCCCTCGGTGATGACGCCGGATCCGGTGCCGTCGTTGACGACCGTGCCCTTATCGCTGGAGGAAACGGCGGAGCCGTCGCCGCCCAGGACCGTCGAGCCGGACACTAGGGACGTGCCGTCGCACTTGGCGGGGGAGACCGTTACGCCCGGAACGGAGGCGAGGGATGAGGAGGCTGCCTGGACGACGGCCTTATCCGCGTTCGAGGCGAACACGTCGATCGCGGGAACCGAGAAGAGCGGGATCGGGGGGATCTCGCCGGGGCGGTAACCCGGGACCGTCGGAACAGAGGCGGGAGTTGCGGACTGGGTGGGGGCAGCCGTGGTGGCCTCGGCGGTGGGCGCAGCCGCGGGAGTCTGGGGCTTCGAGGAGCCGCAGGCGCCCAGGGCGAGCGTGGTCGCAGCGACGAGAGCGGAGGCAGTCAGGGTGCGTCGTGTGATGATCATGAACCTAACCGTACGGGAAAATACGAGGGGCGCACACTGTTCCGGTAATCATGTAAAACCGCGGAATCTCAAGGAACTCAGGGGTATTTCGAGGGGTACTCAGGGGGTAATCAGGGTATGGCCGGGGTCTTTGTTCGCACAAGATAAGGGGCCTCGTTCCGCGGTACTGGGGGCGAGGCCTCGTCCCCCTCGCGCTCCGGTGTCCAAGCTGTGGCGTGATCAACGCCACGGGGTGTAGGAGGTGGCCCCTACCTGTGGGAGAATGGAGACATGAGCTACAAACTGGTGCTGCTCCGCCACGGCGAGAGCGAATGGAATGCAAAGAACCTCTTCACCGGTTGGGTGGATGTTCCGCTGTCGGACAAGGGCCGCGCGGAGGCTACCCACGGTGGCGAGCTCCTCAAGGAAGCGGGCGTGAAGCCTGACCTCCTGTTCACGTCGATGCTGCGTCGCGCCATCATGACCGCGAACCTCGCCCTCGACGCTGCCGATCGCCACTGGATCCCCGTTGAGCGCAACTGGCGCCTCAACGAGCGTCACTACGGTGCGCTCCAGGGCAAGAACAAGAAGGAAATCCGCGACGAGTACGGCGAGGACCAGTTCATGCTGTGGCGCCGTTCCTTCGACGTGGCCCCGCCCGCCATCGAGGCCGGCTCCGAGTTCTCGCAGGACACCGACCCGCGCTACGCTGGCGAGCCCGTCCCCATGAGCGAGTGCCTCAAGGACGTCATCGCGCGTCTGCTGCCCTACTGGGATGAGACCATCGTTCCCGCGATCAAGAGCGGCAAGACCGTCATGATCGCCGCGCACGGCAACTCCCTGCGCGCCATCGTCAAGCACCTGGATGAGATCTCCGACGAGGATATCGCCGGCGTCAACATCCCCACCGGCATTCCGCTGGTGTACGAGCTCGACGAGGAAACCCTCAAGCCCATCAAGAAGGGCGGCACCTACCTGGATCCCGAGGCCGAGGCGAAGATCGCCGCGGTCGCCAACCAGGGCAAGTGAGCTGAGCGGAGCCCCGGCATCGTCTGCATGGATGAGGCCGGGGCTTCGTCATGCCTGGAAAACCGGGCTTTTCGGGGTGTGATGCCCGTCCTTATGGCGCACGTTTGACCGTGAGCAGGGTCGCATGCTGGGACGAATTGCGGTCGTGCTTGAAGTTGGTTTGTGTCGATCCTTGTATGCGTGTAACGTTGAGCTTTCACACTGTATGGGTCGGTTTTGCTCGCCAGCTGGTAGAATAGTTGTGCTATCCACGCACGCACCCAGGAGTCCATCCATGTCGTTTGAAATCGGTCAGACGGTCGTCTACCCGCACCACGGCGCAGCCACGATCGAAGAGGTCATGACGCGCACCATTCGTGGTGAGGAGCGGACGTACCTGAAGCTGCGTGTGAACCAGGGCGATCTTGAGATTCAGGTCCCCGCCGAAAACGTCGACATGGTCGGCGTCCGCGACATCGTCGACGAGGATGGCCTCGAAGAGGTCCTCTCCGTCCTGCGCGCCCCCTACATCGAGGAACCCACCAACTGGTCGCGCCGCTTCAAAGCGAACCAGGAGAAGATCGCCACCGGCGACATCGTGAAGGTCGCCGAGGTCGTGCGTGACCTGACCCGTCGCGACGACCTGAAGAAGCTGTCCACGGGCGAGAAGCGCATGCTGACGAAGGCCCGCGGAATCCTCACCTCTGAGCTGGCCCTGGCACGCAACATCGAAAAGTCCGCCGCCGCGGAGCGCCTCGACGCTGTCCTGGCTGAGGGTCGCATCGAAGTCGAAGAAGATGCCGTCGAAGAGTGATGCCCGCGCGGTCCTGACGGCCGCAGGCTCCGGCTCTCGCCTCGGTTGCGAGGGCCCGAAAGCACTCGTTGAACTCTCGGGTCGCCCCCTTGTGTGGTGGGCGGCCCGCAGCCTACGCGCCGGGGGAGTGGGCGCGATCGTCGTGACGGCCCCGGCCTCGTCGATCGAGGAATTTCGCAGTGCCCTGTCCGATATTGACGATCTGACCGTCGTCGCAGGCTCTGATCGTTCGCGTCAGGAGTCCGTGGCCCTCGGCCTGGCCGCGCTTGGCCGCTGCGAGGCGGACACGGTCGTCCTCGTGCACGACGCAGCCCGTCCTCTGACGCCCCCGCAGGTCACCGAGCGCGTCATCGACGCGGTTGCCGGCGGCGCGGGCGCGGTCATTCCCGTCCTGCCCGTCACCGACACCCTCAAGACCGTGGATGCCTCCGGCGTGGTCATCGGCACGCCGCGCCGCTCCGACATGGTGGCCGTGCAGACCCCGCAGGGCTTCCGCTGGGACGTCCTCATTCGCGCGCACGAGGAGGGCGCCTCCCTGGGCGCTGACGAGGCCCGGGCGGCCACGGACGACGCCGGCCTCGTCGAGGCGATCGGCGGGACCGTGCACACGGTCGCGGGCGACGAACGCTCCATGAAGGTCACGCGTCCCCTCGACCTGGCGCTTGCGCAGATCCTCGTTGCCGAGGAGACGGGCGCCTAAACGCACTGCCCGGTTGGCGTTGTCGGGTGCGCTCGTAGCTCGCGCCCCACCGCGGCCCGGGCGGCGATATGTGTCAGCGGGCCGTCAAGATCGCGCATGCCATCCTGGCTCCCTCTGAGGAAGCCAGCATTGCAAGCTTTTCCGGCTGATTGTTGAAGTAGGTGACCAGGCTGTCCACCCGCGAAAGCGGTATGGGGATTCCTGTCATGTCGAACTCCATGTCGCGGTTGGCTCCGTCGGCGGACACGTACATGATCGGAAGCTGATCACCGATGTCGGGAATTGGACTGAAGCCTTTAATGATCGGATGGCGATCCCACGGAATACGTGTCGCGGACTTGTCGATGAGAGAACGGAACGCGACATCTTCAGGAGTGAACTCGATGATCGGGCCCTGATGGATTAGCCAGAGCCTGTGGGGCGACGACATGAACATGAAATAGAACATCGTCGAGAACATGAGGCCCGTGATCAAGCTGAGGACAGCGCCGACGGCCGAGTGGGTCACCAGCACTTCGATGATGATCGCTATCGGAGCGCAGGCTATGCCGATGCCGAGGGCGATCTGTTTCACGCGAACGAGGGCAAGGGTGGGACGTATCGATATTCCCTTACCCTCCACGTGCACGATCCATCTGTCGTATCGGCGGAGCATTTGAGCGACTGCGAGGAACGCAGATGCGATGCCTAAGAGCAAGCAGTAGACAGAGAAAAATAGCGCGATGCCGCCTGGAATATATCCCGACAGTAAAAGGAAGATAACCGCGGTCACCGGGAAGAAGATGGCCGGGCGAACTAAGTTATTCGCCTTGGCATACTGCTTGTCGGCTTCCGAGGGGCTCACCAGCGTGCTGTGTGCCATCGTCTTCTCCTTTCTGGGTGACATCCCAGGGTATGGCATGGAGGTGACGAGCGTGCGTTCCTCCTGGCGTGTCGTGATGGCAGTGACCCTCGGCGGGTGGCTGGGTGCGCGCGTAGGCACCGGTGGCTGGAATGAAGACGACGAGGAGAACGCAGACGATAGTGAGCCCGTAACGCAGGCCGAGGGTGGGGAAGCCGAGTGCGATGAGGGCAACAAGGACTAGTGCTGCCGCGACTCCGATGGCATAGAAACATGCGGGGACGATCCATTCTCGGTGCATAAAGGCGTCTGCTTGGCTCGGGGCTAGAGACCGACGGATGAGCGTCAGGGGGCCGTCAGGAGCGAGCGGACGAGCTGCGCACCCTCCGGCCGACCGAGCTTCGCGCGTTCCTCTGGCTTGTCGACGAAGTAGTCGATGAGGCGCCGCAGCAGAACGAAGCGCATGGGGGATCCCGTCATATCAAAGACCAGGCTCTCCTCGAGGCCGTCAATGCAGACGTGCATATTCATGCTCGGGAAGAAGGCAGAATCGTCTGCGGTGAAACCTTCAATGCGGGGGTGTAGATCCCACGGGATAGGCGTCGGGGAGCTGTCTGTGAGCGGGTGAATCTCCATATGATCGGGCGAGAACACGATGAATGGGCCGCGGTGAATACAAGAGGGACGCCACGGATTGCTGACGCACAGCATGAAAGATATTGCCGATAGGAGGAATCCGCAGAGAATATGAATGATCGCGTGCACGATCGGGACTTGAAGTGCTGGCTCGACGATGAGGGAGATTGGTCCGGCTGCGATTCCGAAAGTGTAGGAGTAGCGACGCACACGAACCTGAATAAGGGATGGATAGAGTGCCATTCCTCGTGGCTCCGCGTGCACGACTGGACCCCTGCGACGGCGAATGGACTCCGCAATGCCGATCACGAGGGATGCTGGGCACAGCAACAGACAATAGAAAAACAACAAGACGAGCAAGCTGGGTGGCAGAATCCCACCTAAGAAATACAAGACGATCACCGCGACGGGACAAGCGGCTGCGATGAAATACCAGTTGAGGGGCTCCATTTGGCGCCCGCCGGCAATGGGAACGCTCAACATAGGGCTTTGCTCCATAGTCTTCTCCTTCCTGGGTGACATCCCAGCATATGACATGCGGTCAGGTCGTGCTGACGGTTCCCCGGCCTCGTTGTGGGGGTTCTTCCAGCGACGGGCCCGCGTCTCAGGCGTCCGGGTCTTGCCCTCGCAGGAGCGCGCGCACCACGTCGACGCCGGTCTCGGAGCCGAGGACACGACGCCGCCGGGGGTTGGAGGTGAAATAGTCAATAAGTCGCTCGAAGGCGACGTAGGAGAGTCCCGGATCCTTTAAGTGCAGCCACGTGACACCGTCCTCGCTATCCGAGGTCCAGTGGACGGCGGTCATGCCCTTGACAGTCTCGCCCACGCCGGTCACATCACTCCAGGCCGCCGTTTTGAGCCGAGGAAGAATGTCTTTCTCGGCGAAGGCGAAACCCGAGGGGACGAGAAGGAGCTTCTGTGCTTTGACGTCGCGCGGTTGTGGAAAGTACAGATACGTATGCTTCACGAGAAAGGAAACGATAAGGATGCAGGCCAAGAGTGACATAAGGAAACCATTCTTGGTGCTCGAGGAGAATGCGAGAGGAATGAGGGAAATCAAAACGCCGCTCACTCCCCATGTAAAGCCGGCGAGGCGCCTCTGAGAGAAGGTGGTGTCCCCGATGATCAGCAGCTCTGTGACCGTGCGTTCCCCCTGGCGCGTCGTGGTGTCAGTGACCCTCGGCGGGCGGCTGGGTGCGCGCGCGTAGGCAACGGCGGCTGGAATGAAGGCGACGAGGAGAATGCAGACGATAGCGAGCCCGTGACGCAGGCCGAGGGCGGGGAAGCCGAGCGCGATGAGGGCAGCGAGGACGAGTGCTGCCGTGATTCCGACGGCATAGAAGCATGCGGGGATGATCCACGCTCGGCGCATGATGGCGTCGGCTTGTGCTGGGGCGAGAGGTCGGCGGATGAGGGTCAGAGGGAGCATGTGCCTAGCCTGCCGTCAGGATGTCGGTGACGAGCTGCGGTCCCTGCGGTGTTCCGAGCGTTGCTTGATCCTCAGGATGGGCGACAAAATGGTTGATGAGTCGCGCGAGTTGCCAGTAGTAGATGGGCATCCCCTTCATATCGAAAACGAGCGCATCCTCGGAGTCTCGGGTGGATACGTGCATTAACTGGTGTGGCTCATTGGCGACGACGAAAAGCTCGAATCCCTCAATCTGGGGGTTGCGATCCCAACGGATGCGTGTCGGGTTGTCGTGCAGGAGGGGCTGAATCGACAGGTGATCGGGACCGAGCGTGATCAGTGGTGACCGGTGGATGCGCGAGGGGCGATATTTGGTGGTGACGAAGAGCGTGTAGGCAAGGTAGGAGAAGCAAAAGCCGATAATAATGCTGGCAACGCTATCCGGCCGAACGAGATAGAACGCGACGGAAGCAGGTCCCCATGCCATCATCACGATGAGGGCTGTAGAAGAAAAGCGAATCGCCGTTGTGTACGGATACAACGTCACTGCGTCATGCTCGACATGGAGCGCAGTTCCCCGGTGGCGACGCACAAAGCGCTCTACTCCGACGTAGGTAACGCCAAGCGTGGCAAGCGACAGGTAGGCAGCGAAAAAAACAGCAATACCCGCTGGCATAATAAAGCACAGAAAAATGCTCAAGGCGGTGCATGCAACCAGCAATAGGATTGGTGTAAATGGACGGCCAGCTGTATTGAGTTGTTCGTCCGCCTCGGACACGCTGCGCAATGATCCTTCTGCCATCATCGGCCTCCTTTCTGGGTGACATCCCAGCATATGACATGTGGTCAGGTCGCGCTGGTGGTGCCCGGCCTCGTCCCTGGTGCGGCCCGAGGAGTAAGTGAGCTACGAAACGTGGTAGTTTCACCCTGGACGCACACGCGCCACCGAGCACTCCCCACCGAAGGAGCCCGATTCCATGAGCACAACGCCCACCGCCCGCCGCCGCGTGATCACGCGCCAAGTCGTCGAATGGGCGGCCTGGGATTGGGGTAGCGCCGCCTTCAACGCGGTCGCCACGACCTTCGTGTTCACGACCTACCTGACCAGCGACGGCGTCTTCACCGACGCGGGCACGGCCTCGACCTGGCTCAGCAATGGCATGACGATCGCGGGCCTGTTCATCGCCCTGCTGGCCCCCATCACCGGCCAGCGTGCCGATCGACGAGGCCGGGGCGGAGTCTGGCTCGGATGGTTCACCGGGTTGGTCGTCGTCTGCATGCTCGCCATGTACTTTGTGCACCCCGAGTCGGTCCTGGGTCCCCAGGGCGCCCTCATGCTGGGTATTGCGCTGCTCGGCCTGGGTAACGTGTTCTTCGAGTTCGCCTCCGTCAACTACAACGCGATGCTCAACCACCTGGGCGAGAAGGAAGACCGCGGCAAGATCTCCGGCTTCGGCTGGGCGGCCGGCTACATCGGCGGCATCGTCCTGCTGCTCATCCTCTACGTCGGCCTCATCGGCGTCAACCTGCTGAACGTGCCCACCGACGCGCACCTGAACATCCGCATCTCCATGGTGATTGCCGCCCTGTGGCTCGGCGGCTTCGCGATCCCCGTCATCCTCCACCCGCCGATGCCCAAGAAGGTCCAGACCGGCGGCGACAACGAGTCGATCATCGACTCCTACAAGCTCCTGTGGCGCACCGTGCGCACCCTCAAGAACGAGGCCCCCCACACCCTCTTCTTCCTCATCGCCTCCGCCGTCTTCCGCGACGGCCTCGCCGGCGTCTTCACCTTCGGCGCCGTCCTGGCCAAGACCGCCTTCGGCTTCACCGCCAGCCAGGTCATGATCTTCGCGATCGCCGCGAACATCGTCGCCGGCCTCGCGACCGTCGCCTTCGGATGGGTCGACGACAAGATCGGCCCGAAGAAGGTCATCATCCTGTCCCTGAGCGCGATGGTCGTCGCCGGCTTCGGCGTCTTCTTCCTGCACGCCCGCGGCCCCGCCGTGTTCTGGAGCCTCGGCCTGGTCCTCTGCGTCTTCGTCGGCCCCACGCAGTCCGCGTCGCGTTCCTTCCTGTCGCGCATCATCCCCGCGGGCCGCGAGGGCGAGGTCTTCGGCCTCTACGCGACGACCGGCCGCGCCGTGTCCTTCATGGCTCCCGCCATGTACAGCCTCTTCCTCATGCTCGGCAAGCGCATGACGCCCGCCGGCGAGGACTACACCTACTGGGGCATCCTCGGCATCATGCTGATCCTCGGCGTCGGCCTGGCCCTCACGATCCCCGTGAAGGCAGACCGTGCGACCCTGGCACACATGGAGGACTGAGCTCCTCGACGAGGCGCCCGCGCCCGACAACGACACGTCCCCGACGCAACCGAGTGAGTCTCGGGCGTCGGGGACGTTCGTTTTCCTGTCCTCTTAGTCGCGGTCGGGCGTGAAGGCGACGAGGCCGTCTTTCGTGACGCCCACGAGGAGATCGTCAAAGACCCACGTCTGGTTGATCGTTTGGTCGAGTTGCTCCGACCTGTTCGTCACGTTGTCCGCCATCGCAAACACGAACGCGGGAGTGCCTGCGGGACCCGCGCCCCGAAGGTAGAGGACGCTGCCGTCAGCGCTGGAGCGCATCGCGACGGACGAGAAGAAGTTGGGCTGGCTGCTCTCCTTCAGGAACGCCCCGTCAGGCTGCATGCTGAGGGACTCGCCGGTGGACGTGGAGATCTCAAGTAATGGTGGCGAGTGATCGGTGGATCCCTCGGCGCTGACGAAGCTTGTCGTCCAGGGCGTGGTCTCCTTCGTGTAGAAAGATCTGAGCTGCTCGAGTGTCGGCAATGAGCTGTCGCTCGTGGGACGGACCCACTGGATTGTTATCTTGTACGTGTCGACAACGGTGCCGCTCGAATCGTAGGCGTTGATCGTGTTGTCACTGCCCCCAATAGCCACGCCATCGCGCGCTACTGTGACGCGGGGCGTTCCATCCTCGTCCCGAGTCGTCTGCGTTCCGAGAGTATGCACCTGACCGCTACTCGGGTCGACAAGCTGCGGCGCATAGTGGGCATCATCGACTGGCACCAGCACCGATGCGCTCTCGCCGCTGCCAACCACCGCGTCCGATGGGGCGGTGGTGGGGGACAGGGACGTCAATCCGTTGTGGCTCTGAGGCGAGGTTGTCGCGCTCCACTGCTGGGTCCATGTGCCCTCCTCGTCCGTCCAGCCGCTGCATGTTTCGACGGTGTCGCACGTGACCAGGACACCCTGGGCGACTCCCATGGGCAGCTCGTTACCCCAGGGAGCCAGGGCCTGTTCGCCGGTCGCCTTATCGACGAGGAGTGGGCCAATCACGAGGTGCGTACCGGTTGAGAGAAACTCAGGGTACGCGTAGGTGCGCAGATGGGAGGGGCGCGGTCCGGTCGTCGTCCACAGGGCGCTCGGCTCGCTGCCCGACACGTCGTAGGCTGAGATCGTCGTGACGGCATTCGAGTTCGGGCCGTAGGACACGACGTAGAGCGTGGAGCCCTCCGCGAACAGGCGCGGTGGTACGGCGGCGGCCGCAGCATCGAAGGGCTGCGTCCACGCGACGGCGATGCCCGAGGCCCACTCTGGGGAGAGGGCACGCGTGTTCTGCGCTGAACCGCGGTATCCCGTGGGGGATGCATTCCCCCAGGCCACAGAGGGTTGGGGCGTGGGGTGACTGTCGTCCCGATCGCACATGTTCAGGATGAAAGCCAGTATGAAGGCCACCCAGGTGAGGAGAAAAATCCGCAGCCACAGGAGGCCCTTCCGCTTGCGAGGTGCGCGAGATGCGTCGGGGCTTGCACCCATCGGATAGTTGCTACTCACGTTTCCTTCCTTCCACTCAGGAGTGCTGCCATCACGACGAGCGCGGCGTGAACGCCACGATGCTGTTGTCGATGACGCCGACGACGAGGTCGTCAAACACCCAGGTGAGGTTCTTGGCCGCGTTGAGTTCCTCGGAGACGTATGAGCTTCCGTTCCTCGTATCGACGAAGACGTCCTCGTTGTGCCGCTGGAGTGTGTTGAACCGGGCGAACACCACGTCGGCTCCGGGGCTGACGCGGATGTCTGAGGGTGAGTACGCCACGTACGTATGGTTCAGGTTGTTGTCGTTGGGGCATACCTCGCGGCTGGGGCTACCGTCCGTCGGTGTGACCGTGAGGATGGGGCATTGCTCTCCCTTTGCTCGGTTCACCTCTTTCGCTGTTGCCGTCGCCCACGTCGGAGCCGAGCCAGAGAAAAACTCTTGAATATCGGTGACGGAGGGCGCAGTCCCGTCGTTCGTCGTCATGCGCCCGCCCGTTGAGGCGGGCTGTACTCCCACGAGGAACCCGCCCGCGTCGAAGGTGAAGGCTGTGTAGTCGTCGTAGGCGACGACGCCGTCGCGCGCGAGAAGTAGATCGCGGGGCTCCTCAGGGTTGTAGGAGGCGGGATCCTCGAGGTATGTGACGACTCCGGTAAGTGGGTCAATGAGCTGAGCCGGATGCTGGTCTGTGTTGATCGGCAGGAGAACGCTCGTCGTTTCTCCGTTCGTCATGACCCTGCTGTCGGGATAGGTAATCCGATCCCGGTTCAGATTCGTGAAGTCGTGTGGAGCCGTCCTGGATGTCCACTTCTGCGTCCAGCCGGAGGCCCCTCGTTCCCAGCCGTTGCATGCCACGTCCTCGTCACACGCTACGAGAACGCCGTCGGCAAGTGCGACTGGCTTCATGTCCTCCCAAGGGGTGTTCGACAGTCGCCCGGTTGCCTTGTGAATGATGATGGAATTGAACACGATGTCCGTGTCGGTGACGACGAATGTGGACGTGTCGATGAACGGGGACTTCTGCTTCTTCTCATCCCACAGCAGGCGAGGCTCGGTGCCGGACAGATCGTACGCCTGCGCGGTAAAGGCCTTCGAGGAGCCCAGAATGGACTGGAAAGTGACGTAGAGCGTGCTTCCTTCGGCGTAGAGGAAGACGGTAGCGTTCTTATCCTCGGGGTTAAGGTGGAGTCTCCACGCCGTCGCAATGCCCGAAGTCCAGTTGGGAGACAGGAGATGTGTGTTGGTCGCGTTCCCGCTGTAGCCCGAGGTTGGGGCGTTTGGGTCGTACGTTCGCGCAGTGTCCTGCAGTGACGGGTTATAGGAGGATGAGGGCCAGAACCACCGGCCGACAAGAACGACGAGGACAATGACGGCGAGGGTGGTCACGATGCGCGGCAGCGAGAACAGTTTGCTCTCGCGAGGCGCCTGCTTGGTGGGCGCGTGACGCTCCATCCCGCTGCCCTGCTCGTGCGAGGGTGTGTTCGGGAAGGGGGTGTGATCGTCATTGGTCATGAGTAGTTTCTATCACACAGCGGTGCCGGTGTGATAGGCGGATCGTGACCTCAGGAGGATGCCGGTACGAATGCCTTGATGCCGCCATTGCTCATGCCGATGAGCATGTCGTCGAAGACCCAGATCAGCTGCGTGGCCTGCGTGAGGCTTCTCGACGAGTCGGATGACCCGTCGGCGGTATCGATGACGTAGCTGGTCGTTTCCCGGGGGCTGAAGGACCTGACATACAGGGCCGACCCGTCGGCGCTGATGCGCAGGTCCTCCGGGGTGAAGGAGCAATCATCGTTCATGTGCAGGCGTGCAGTATCAGGGATGGGGGCTTCGCGCGTCGAGTCGTCGGCCGTCAGGGTCACCTCGAGCGTGCACTCGCCGGTGCCGGTCATGCGCGCCGTCCCCGTTGCCCACTCCGCTCTGCCCTGCGTCATGAAGGCCTCGATCTGCGACGTGGTTGCACGCGTCCCGTCCATGCTGGGCACCGGCAGATTGTGCTCGGCTGTGAACGTCGACTGGAAGTTTCCCTCGCTGTCGAAGATTGAGCCGCGAGAGGTGGATTTTTCGTAGATGACGAAGCCGTCGGAGGCGACCTCGACCTGTCGATCCGTGGCGTCCCCATCGGGATTGCTCAGGGTCGTGACTGCTCCTGAATGGACGTCGATGATCTGCGGGAGTTCATTGCTGGCGGTGGGCACCAGGACGGAGGTGTGCTCCCCGCTCCCGGAGACGACGGTGCCTGCGGGAGCAAAGCCTAGATCGTTCTCATGCACCCCGTCGCTGGCCTGTGTCGCCGTGGTCGTCGTCCACAGGTTCGTCCACTCGTCGCCCTCCTGCGTCCATCCGCTGCACGTCGTCGTGGCCGAGCACGTCACCACGATGTTCTCGGCAAACGCGAGGGGAAAGTCCGTCCCCCAGGGGGCCGAGGCCCCGTCCCCCGTCGCCTTGTCAAGGATGGCGCCTCGGAAAAAGATGTGATCGTCGCCTGAGACGAATGCGGGCGCGTAGTCGGATTGGGCCGCCGGGGTGCCCGTTCGCACGGGCGTCGCCCACAGTGCTTGGGGCATACGCCCGCTCAGGTCGTAGGCCCCAACAGTGTAGGTGGAACTATTCGCGTGCATAGCGACGCCGAAGGCCACATACAGAGTCGAGCCTTCCACGTGCATCGGGTGCGTCACGTTGGCCACTCCACTGGGCGTAGGAATTGTCCACGCGGTACTAATACCCGCGGCCCATGCGGGCGACAGGGCGTGCGTGTTTTGTGCGGTGCCGCTGTAACCGGGTGACGGCGTTGTCGGTGCCTGTGTACTCGCCAGGTACGGGACCTTGACGGGAGCCGGGGTATTGGCATTACTGCCGAGGCGGACCAGGTGGGAGATGAGGGCGATGAGGGAACAGATGACCCAGAACACGAGCTTGATTCGCGCGGCTGTTGTTTTGTTCTTGTCCTCGCTCTGGGGTTGGCTGGGTGCCGGGGGCGTGGCGGTCGTAGTGGCCGTGGCGGTGGTGGTGACGGGCTCCGCCTGGGACGAGGTCGCGACTGCTCTCGTGGGTGTGGGTGCGGGCGTGTTTATCGTTGCGGTTGAGCGCTTCGTTGCGGTTGAGCGCTTGCGAGAGCCCCGGGAGCCGGGAGGAGCGAACTTGCGCAGTTCGGTCTTTGAGTACGTGTGGGGCGTGTCCGGCGCGGGAGTAAAGTGCGTGGACAGGCCGGCCTGTGCCGAGGCGCCGGTGCCCGACCGTCTTGCCCCGGCCTCGTCGTCGCCGGAAGGAGGGGAGAACCTGAGGAGGTCGTCGCCTTCGAGCGGGGAGTCGATGTGCGGCTCGTTGTTGCTCATGAGTTTTTCTATGAGAGGGCAGTCGTGGTGTGGTGAGAGAACGGTGATCTCAGGAGGACGCCGGGACGAACGCCTTGATGCCGCTCTTGGTCATGCCGATAAGCATGTCGTCGAAGACCCACATGGTTTTATCCATCGCATTGAGTTCGGGCGACGTGTAGGTGAGCCCGTTGGACATGTCGATAAAGTACCTGCTCGTGTCCTGATAGGCGAAGGCGTCGGCGTAGAGAACCGAACCGTCCGCGCTGACACGTACTTCCCCAGGATTGAAGTAGCACGAGCTGGTCATGTACGTGCTCAGCACGCCGGGGACCGGCGTCGTGCGTGTCGACCCGTCGGATGAGAGGGTGACCTCGATGGAGCAGTCCTTGTTCCCCACGAGATCCACCGTGCCCCTCACCCAACTCGCGCGCTGGTAGGTCAAGAAGGTCGTCAGGTCCTCGGTGCTCGGAGAGGTGTCGTCATGGCTCACTGCGGGAAGGAAAATCTGTCCACCTGTGTTGAACCTGGAGCGGACAGCTCCCGTACTGTCGAAGGCCATTCCCTGTTTTTGGCCGATGTCGAGGACGACGAAGCCGTCGCTTGCCACCTCGACGTAGTGACCGGTGCCTGTTGTGCCGGGCTCGGGCAGGATTGTCGCCTCACCGGTGTGGATGTTGAGGATCTGCACCGGCTGTTGGCGGTCGGTGGGGACCAGGACGGACGCATCCTTGCCGCTGCCGGTAAGAACCGTGCCCTTGGGAGCGTAGCCGAGGCCCTGGTTTCCGAATCCGTACCCCACCTGTGGATTCGTGGGTGTCGTCCACAGATTTGTCCACTCGCCGGAGGTGTGCGTCCACCCGCTGCATGTTGTTGTGGCTGAGCACGTCA
The DNA here is from genome assembly GCA_001072465.1 of Xylanimonas cellulosilytica. Lineage (GTDB taxonomy): Bacteria > Actinomycetota > Actinomycetes > Actinomycetales > Actinomycetaceae > Pauljensenia. The sequence continues at coordinate 22,982 of JVKM01000044.1, forward strand.
CCACGATGCCGTCTGCCTGCGCGATCGGAAAATCCTTGCCCCACGGGGCCTGCGTCTGCTCGCCGGTCGCCTTATCGATGACGACGTCGTGGAAAAAGAGCTGGTTCTCACCCGACACGAATGCGGGCGTGTATGTCGCGATCGCCGAGTTTTTCGTGGGGCCGACGGTGTCCCATAGGAGGGTGGGTTCCTCCCCGGACAGGTCGTAGGCCTGAGTCCTGGTGGCGGAACCAATCTGGCCCTCGATCGTGGCGTAGCCGGCGATGTAGAGGACCTGACCCTCGACGAACATCTGCGGCCCGAACTGAGTCATCTCTGGTGGAAGCGAGAGCGACCACGCGGTTGCCACGCCCGAGGACCACTGCGGCGATATGGAATGCGTGTTCGTGGCGCTCCCGCGGTACCCGGGTGCGCGTGTCGGCAGGCCCTCCGCATGCTCGCGCACCTCGGAGCTCCTCTGCGTGCTGACGCTCGACGAGGTCTGCGTGCCCCAAGGTGTCGATGATGAACTGTCGCGAGTGGACGAGAGAAACGACGCGCCGAAGCCGATCGCGATGAGAGCGACGAACGCGATGAGGAGGTTCGGCTTTTTCTGCCTCGGGGGCACCGAGGCTCGCGGGGGCCTCGCGGGCGTGGGCTCGAAGATAATGGTCGGCTGCGGTGCCTGCGTGGCTGCGGGCTGCCTCCTCGGCGAGGCTGCGGTGGCGCTTGGCCTCGGTGCTTGCTTGCCTGTGGTCCTCTTCCTCGGCGAGGCCGTGGCGGCGTCGTGGGAGGCGCTGCTCGTCTGGGCTGCTGTAGGTCCCGCTGCTGCTGTAGCTGCCGTCGTGGGGGCTGCGTCCGGCTGAGAAATATCGGTCGGCGCGGGCGGCGTGACGGTGAGGAACTGGTCGAGGTCCGGCATCGCCAGGTCCGGCATCACGATCTCTGGCAGCGCCGACTCCTGCAACGCGTCCAACTCTGGCAGCGATGGGAGCTCAGGGAGGTCCGCGAACCCCGGAAGATCCCCAAAGTCTGGGAGTGCTGGGATATCGAGCTGCGACGGGTCATCCCACGCGTCGGAAGAGTGAGCGCGTGCTGCGTCGTCGGACGTGTGGCGGAGGTCGTCGTTGCTCATGACACGTTTCTACCATGCTGCGCGCCCGTCGGGCGCTCGCGGGTTACCCCTCGGCGCGCACCATGAGGGCGCTCGCCAGCGCGGCCACGCCCTCGCCTCGGCCCGTGAAACCCAGGTGATCCGAGGTCGTCGCCGACACGGTGACCGTTCCCCCGGCGATCTCGCTCATGACCGCGCAGGCCTCGGGCAGTCGCGCGGCCATACGAGGCCGGTTCCCCACGACCTGCACAGTCGCGTTACCGAGCACCCAGCCGGCCTGGGCGGTCATGCGGCGAACCTCCTCAAGGAGCGCGCGCCCCGAAGCACCCGCCCACTCGGGGCGATCCACGCCGAACACCGTGCCGAGCTCGCCCAGGCCCGTCGCCAGCAGCATCGCGTCGCACAGGGCGTGCGCGGCCACGTCCGCGTCCGAATGGCCCTCGAGGGGGCGCTCGCCCGGCCACTCCAGGCACGCGACCATCAGGGGGCGCGGCGAGTCGGGTGCGGCGAACGCGTGGACGTCGACCGCTTGGCCGATGCGGAAAGGCAGATCAGTCATGGAACCAGGGTAGCGTCACGAGGAAGTCGGCGTGAAGGCGATGAGGCCCTCGTCCGTCAGCCCGACCAGCAGATCGTCGTAGACCCACGTGAGGTTCTGTGCCGCCGTCAGCTCGGCCGAGGTGTGCGCCTTGTTGTTCGCCATGTCGAAGAAATAGACGGTCTGTTCCTTGTATCCGATCTTCTGGACGAACGCGGCGGTTCCGTCGGCGCTCGCACGAGCGTGCGTGGGTGCGAACTGGCAGAAGCTCCCGTAGCTGTCTGCGATCCCCTTCATTCCCTCCGCAGAATAGGACGCGGCACCCGCCGTCGGGTGCAGGGTGAGGACCTCGCACTTGTCCCCGCTCGCCTCCATCATGCCCGTCGTCCAGGGGGTCTTACCCGAGGTGAAGAACGCCTCCAGGTCGCTCAGGGTCGGCACGTCGCCGTCATCCGTGTAGACCTTGTTCCTGGTAGTGCGGTCAAAAACAGAGATGAGCGTGCCGGTGGCATCGTACTTTTCGAGCTTGTTGGTGTTTTTTTCCACGAGGAGGCCATCCGCTGTCGGATACAGCGAGATGAGGCTCGCGGGCTGTTTGAAACGGCCCTCAGCACCGAGCGTCGTCACCACGCCCGTACGGGCATTGACGATCTGCAGGTTCCTGTAGTTATCAACGGGCACGATAACGGAGGTATCCTCACCTGAGCCGATTGTGGGCGGAACCGCCAGCTGCCGCGCCTTGGAGTAATCCTCTTGACGCCCCGTGATGCTCTGCCACAGGCGCTCCCACGAGCCGGAGGAATACGTCCACCCCGAGCAGGTCTCGTAGCCCGAACAGGTCACCAGGATGTCGTCGACCATGGCCAGCGGCTGGTCGTCCTCCCACGGTCCCTCCGCCTGAATGCCCGTCGACTTCGAGACGAGGATGTTACCGACGACAAGCCACTGGCCGGCGGAAACAATGCTGAAATTCGATATGTGAGGCGTCATCCTCACAGAAGCATCCGACGACGTCCACAGCACGGTAGGTGTGGAGGAAGAGACATCAATGGCCGCGATTGAGAATGATCTATTCGTATCGGACAGAGACACCATGTAGATCGTCGTTCCATCGGCAAATATCCGGGTCCGCGTTCTATGTTCCTGCCCCACGTCGGTACGAGGATCGGTGAGAAGCCATGCGGGGCTCACACCCGCTGCCCAGTCCGACGAGAGAACGTTCGTGTTCGTGGCCGAACCCTTATACCCCTGAACGGAGATGGGGCCCCTACTGATACCGCTGAAGGAGGGCGTGTAAGCCATGAACCTGGGCAGAGCGAGAACAAGGACGACGACCGCGAGGACTACGCCGATGATGACCTTCGTGCTCAGCAGCCGCCGGTACAGGGCTTTGTGAGCGAGGCGCTGAGGATCGCGCTTCCTGCGCGGAGGACGAAGGCCTTTCTGGGGTGCACTCGCGGGGGCCGAGGCCTCGTGAGGAGACGCCGACGAGCGGGGTGTCGCCGTGGTGCGCGTCGCACCCGTGACGAGCGAACCCAGGACTGGCTTCAACGACGAGGCGACGCCCGACTGACCCGTCGCAGTGCCCTCTGACTTTCCGGTTTCGGGCGCGAAGCGATCGGGGACCGGCGAGGCGCCGGTCGAAGCCGCGCGGTCTGCGGGCTGCTCGTCGGCGCTCTGCGTCTTCGGCTCGCTTCCGGGTGCGGGGGTGGAATCCGCGTCCGGGGGAGCCCAGCGGGAAAAGTCGTTGCTCACACCACGTTTCTACCACACGCCCCGGGGAGCTTCCCCCGATCCCTCGCCCCGGCCTCGTCCATCCGTGTGACGAGGAACGGGCGCCCTCGCAGGCCACGCCCCCTCTCCGATAGGATCGACCCGTGCGCTACATTTCGACCCGACGCGGCCCCAACACGCCCACCCGTTCCTTCAGTGACATCCTCCTGGAAGGTCTCGCCCCCGACGGCGGCCTCTACCTGCCCGAGGAATACCCGACGCTGTCTCGCTCCGACCTGGACGAGCTGCGCATCGTCCTGCGTGAGGACGGCTACGCGGCCATGGCCGCTGGCATTATCTCGCTCTTCGTCGACGATATCCCCGCCGACGACCTGAGCGCGATCACGGCCCGTGCCTACCGCACCCCCGCCTTCTCCGACCCCCAGATCGTCCCCGTCGACGCCCTGGAGGGCACCGACCTGCACCTCGCCCACCTCTCGAACGGCCCCACGGCAGCCTTCAAGGATATGGCGATGCAGCTCCTCGGCGAACTCTTCGAATACGAACTCACCCGCCGCGGCGACTGGCTGACCATTGTCGGCGCCACCTCCGGTGATACCGGCTCCTCCGCCGAGTACGCGCTGCGAGGCCGAAAGGGTCTCTCCGTCGTCATGCTGACCCCCGCCGGCCGCATGACCGCCTTCCAGCGCGCCCAGATGTTCTCCCTCCTCGACGAGAACATCGTCAACGTCGCCGTCGACGGCGTCTTCGACGACTGCCAGGACCTCGTTAAGGCCGTCAACATGGACGCCGACTTCAAGGCCACCTGGCACGTGGGCGCCGTCAACTCCATTAACTGGGCGCGCCTGCTCGCCCAGGTCTGCTACTACGTCGCCACCTGGCTGCGCGTCACCGAGGAAGGAGCCGACGCCTCGTCCAAGGTCAGCGTTGTCGTGCCCTCGGGCAACTTCGGCAACGTGTGCGCCGCCCACATCGCCCGCCAGATGGGCGTGCCGCTGGGTACCCTCGTCGTCGCCACGAACGAGAACGACGTCCTCGACGAGTTCTTCCGCACCGGCGTCTACCGCCCCCGCTCCTCCGCGGACACGCTGGCCACCTCCAGCCCGTCCATGGACATCTCCAAGGCCTCGAACTTCGAGCGCTTCATCTTCGACCTCATGGGCCGCGACGGCGACGTCACCCGCGCCCTCTTCGATGAGGCCCTGGCCCGCGACGGCTACTTCGACCTGTCCGGCACGCCCGAGTTCGCCGCCCTGCGCGACACCTACGGCTTCACCTCCGGCACTTCCTCGCACGCGGACCGCCTCGCCGAGATCGCGCGCACGGAAAAGGAAAGCGGCTACCTCCTCGACCCGCACACGGCCGACGGCGTCCACGTCGCCCGCGCGGTGCGCCCGCAGATCGAGGGCCCGCTCGTCGTCATGGAGACCGCGCTGCCCGTCAAGTTCGCCGACACGATCCTCGAGGCCACCGGCCACCTCCCGCCCGTGCCCGAGCGCTTCGAAGGCATCGAAGGCCGCGAAGAGCGCGTCACGCCCCTCGCCAACTCCGTCGAGGACCTCAAGGCGCTCATTCGCGAGCGCGTGCGCCCCGGCGCCTGAGTTTTCTTTCGCTCGACGAGGCCCGAGCCCCCACCAGCGAACCCGCGCGGTTGCGTGGGCGGGGCCCGGGCCTCGTTACATACTCCCGGGGAGCGCCCGTTTCCCTCACCCCCTGTCCGCGCCAGGTAGGATTGGTGCCATGCTGCACCTGTACGACTCCAAGAGCGCCCGCATCCAGCCCCTCAACCCGGTGACCCCCGGCAAGGTCGGCATCTACCTGTGTGGCGCCACCGTGCAGGGATCCCCGCACGTCGGCCACCTGCGCGCCGCCGTCTCCTTCGACACCCTGATCCGCTGGCTGCGCCGCAGCGGCTACGAGGTCACCTACGTCCGCAACGTCACCGACATCGACGACAAGATCCTGAACAAGTCAGCCGAGGCCGGCTGGGACTGGTGGGCCTGGGCCTACCGCTTCGAGCGCGAATTCACCGAGGCGTACGAGACCCTCGGCGTCGAAGCACCCACGTACGAGCCGCGCGCCACCGGCCACATCCCCGAGCAGCTCGACCTCGTCCAGCGCCTCATCGACGCAGGCCACGCCTATTCGGATGGGCGCGGCAACGTCTACTTCGACGTCCACTCCCAGCCCGACTACGGCTCACTCACCCGCCAGCGCCTGGCGGACATGCGCACCACCGAAGACGACGCCCAGATCGACGAGGCCGTCGAGGCCGGCAAGCGCGACCCCCGCGACTTCGCCCTCTGGAAGGCCAGTAAGCCGTCTGAGCCGGCCACTGCCTCGTGGGACAGCCCCTGGGGACGCGGCCGACCCGGCTGGCACCTCGAATGCTCCGCCATGTCACGGCGCTACCTCGGCGACGAATTCGACATCCACGGCGGCGGCATCGACCTGCGCTTCCCGCACCACGAGAACGAGCAGGCCCAGTCCCACGGCGCCGGCTGGGAGTTCGCGCGCCTGTGGGTCCACAACGCGTGGGTGACCACCAAGGGCGAAAAGATGTCCAAGTCGCTCGGCAACGTCCTGTCGATCGGGGCGCTCACCGAGGAGTACCCGGCCGTCGCCGTGCGTTGGGCCCTGTCGACCGTCCACCACCGCTCCGCCATCGAATGGGGCGCCGAGACGCTACCCGCCGCGCACGCCGCCTGGGAGAAGTTCTCCACCTTCGTGGCCCGCGCGATCGAGGCCGCCGGCGAGGCTCCTGCCTCCGAGATCGCCCTGGCTCCCGCCGACCTGCCCGAGGCCTTCGTCGCTGCCATGGACGACGACCTCAACGTCGCCGGCGCGCTCGCGGTCCTGCACGAGCACCTCAAGGCCGGTAACGCCGCGCTTGCTGCTGGTGACGTTTCCGGTGTGTACCGCGAGCAGGTCCTGGTTCGCTCCATGCTGGATGTGCTTGGCCTGGACCCCGCTTCTGAGCAGTGGCGTGGACAGGCCGGCATCGGCGCGGGTGCCTCTGGTGCCGCTGCGGCCGAGCACTCGGCGCTGGACGCGCTGGTCCAGGCCGTGCTGGAGGAGCGGGCCGCTGCCCGCGCCGCCAAGGACTGGGCGCGCGCCGACGAGCTGCGCGACCGCCTGGCCGCCGCCGGCGTCACCGTCGCGGACGGCCGCGACGGCGCGACGTGGAGCGTTGGCTGAGCTGCGGCTGATCCGCGGCTGAGGCCGGGCTGCTTGATGCGCCCGTGGGCGGCGGCCCGCCGTTTGCGCTGCGTGTTGCTGCTTGTGGCCCCACGGGTGTTCCGGGCGCCGGAGGCCCCGGCCGCCCGCGAGGCTAGGCGTCCTCACTGCGTTCGGCGCCGCGCCTCGAAGCCCGCCCGTGCCCTCCGGACCCTCCGGCGCCCTCCACACCAGTGGTGCTAGGTCGCTTATGTTGCTCGGTGCATCGCCTCGAAGCCCTGCTACAGCTGTTAATCATCAACTTCGCACGTAATTCCTTCATGGCTCATTCAAACATTGAATGTGCGTCGTTGGAATTGCAACGTTTTTGGGGTATCTCGAAAAATGACCGCGATAAATTACGTGCGAAATGTGGGTGGCGGTGGTGTCGTCGCCGCCCACGGGTACCGCATCTGGGTCCCGTAGACCAGGCGGCCCGCTCTCCTGAAGCCGTTGTTGCCTTTGCTTGCTGGTACCCGTGTGGGGTTGAAACCGCTGTCGCCTTTGCGGGCACAGGCCGAGCCTCAAATGAAACCGGCATCGCCTTTGCGGGTGAGAATTGGGTGTTTTTGGCGCGTTTTTCGCTTGCATTGGTGTTGCCGGTTTCAATGGGTGTTGTTCAGGGGCGAGCATTGGTGATGGTGGTTTCACGCTGGCCTGTATCAGTGGCCGTAGAGGTGTCATTGGTTGCATCGTCGCCACCTCAGTGCGTCCTGTGCGCGAAAAAGTTCGCCCTGCGGGGTCTGGTGGTGGGTGTGAGCGCGAAAAAGTTCGCCCTGCGTGCTCATAATGGCCCAAAATCGGCGTTTTATGGCGTGCTGGGCGAACTTTTTCGCGGGTCAGGTCGAGAAGGCATGCTGTTGGGCGAACTTTGTCGCGCCTGCGAGCCTGCCACGGCCTCCGTCCCTGGCCGTGGGCCCGCCACTTCCTGCCGGCCCCATGGCCAGGCCTTGCGGTGCCTCCGGCACCCTCCACATCGGCCACGGTGGGGGGGTTTGCACGACACGAAGCCTTCTAGCAGCGTGTCGTCGGCGTGTCGGACCCCCGTGTAGTGCAATTCCCCCGTTTGGTGGTCGTGAGTTCGCGGCTTAGAGGACCCGCGTGCGGATTGGAGGGTTAACGTGCGCGATCAGCCCGATGCGAGTCGAGGCCGTACCCTGATAACCAGTCGACGCCTCGAGGTGTCGCCGCGAATGGGGAGGAACAGCATGGAGTACGTGGCGCTGCTGCGCGGCATCAACGTCGGCGGCAAGAACAAGGTCGTCATGAGTGAGCTGCGCGAACAGATTGAAGCTGCAGGCTTTGTGAATGTACGTACCTACATCAACAGCGGCAATCTCCTCTTCGAGGTCGAGGACGAAGCCTCGTGCGAGGACGTGGCACAGGCGGTCGAGGACCTCCTGGCTCGCCGATACGACTTCCCGATCCGACTGGCCCTCCTGACGGCGCAGGAGTACCTCGCGGAGCTGCACAGTCTCCCCGACTGGTGGCATGGCGAGGTCGCCCGGCGTGACGCCCTCTTCTACACGCGAGGCCTGGACCGCTCCCACGTGCGTGAGCGCATCGAGGCGATGGAGCTGGGGGACGAGGCCGTGCACTTCGGCGAGTACGCCGTGTTCTGGGGCAAGTTCGACGAGAAGAGCTTCCTGAAGACCGCCTATCACAAGCGTCTGCTGCGCGAGGACTTCTACCGCCAGGTGACGATCCGCTCCGGTTCGACGGTCGAGAAGATCGCAGCCATGCTGTCGCAAGACTGAGGCTCACCCCGCCCAATCGTGATTTTGGCCCCCGCGTGCGCCCCTGTGGCCCCGATGCAGCCCAAAACCCGTACGCTTGTGTCAGTTCACGAGAAAACGAGGAGACACCATGGCCTCACACAGCGGGCGCCCCGGCGCCATCCGTAAGAAGGGCACCAAGAAGGGCGCGCAGGTCGGCACCGGCGGGCACTCGCGCCGCCGCCTCGAAGGCAAGGGCCCGACCCCCAAGGCTGAGGACCGCACCTACCATCCCGCCCACAAGCGCAAGGTCAAGCGCGAGGCCCGCGAGGCCCAGGAGGCCGCGATCGCGCGCGCCCGCGCCAAGTCGTCGATCCGCGTCAAGCCCGGTCATGAGCTGATCGCCGGCCGTAACCCTGTTGCCGAGGCCGCCCGCGCCTCGGTCCCGATTGAGCGCGTCTTCGTCCTCGACAACGTGAAGGACGACCGCGTGGAGGAGGTCGTGCGCCTCGCCTCGGCCATGGGCGCCCCCGTTTACGAGGTCACCCGCCGCGACCTGGATGTCGCGACCGACGGCGCCGTCCACCAGGGCGTCGCCATTGAGGTGCGCGGCTACGAGTACGCCGACGCCTCGGATCTGATCGCGGGTTCTCTGCAGCAGCTGGGCCACCCGCTCCTCGTCGCCCTCGACCAGGTGACGGACCCCCACAACCTGGGCGCGGTCCTGCGTAGTGCGGGCGCGTTCGGCGCGGACGGCGTCATCATCCCCGAGCGTCGTAGCGCGGGCGTCAACACGACCGCGTGGAAGGTGTCGGCCGGTGCGGCCGCCCGCGTGCCTGTGGCTCGTGCGACGAACCTTGTGCGCGCCCTTGAGGAGGCTAAGCAGGCTGGCTATTTCGTGGTCGGCCTGGACGGCGGAGGCGACGCGCCCCTGCGCGGCCTGTCGCTGGCGGATGGCCCCCTCGTGGTTGTGACCGGTGCTGAGGGTGCGGGCCTGTCCCGCCTCGTCCGTGAGACCTGCGACCAGATCGTGTCGATCCCGATCGCGTCGACCGTCGAGTCCCTCAACGCGGCTGTTGCCACGGGCATAGCCCTGTACGAGGTGGCCTCCCTGCGCGCGCAGGACTGAGCCTTCCGAACCACCCTGTTGTCTCGCCGTGGGCGCGTGTTAGCGCCCGCGGCGAGACTCTTTTCTGGCGGCCTGGCGCATTGCGATCACGTTCCGTCCCGCGAAGATGTGGTCTGTTGGCAGATCGCCCTCGAAGAGGAGCTCTGGCTGCGCGAGCAGTAGCTCATCGAGCTGCAGCGTGACGGCGAGGTCCTGGAGGTAGTGGCCTACGTCTTCCTTGGTGGTGGGGGTGTTGCGCTGGCTGACCCGGGTGTCGAAGCACCACACTTCGCTCGCGGGGCGTCCTGCGACCGAGCAGGAGCGTGCGGCGATGAGGATAGGGGTGTTTTCCTGGCGAGTCTGTTTGACGGTGCGAGGTGCCGTGGACGGGAAGACGCCGAAGGGTGTTATCTCGTCAAAGACGGATGAGACGGCGATGTGTCGCGCGTCGCTGCCGGTTGTGATCTCGGTGCCGACCCACCCCTGCTGGGCGAGCTGCTCGCGCATCCCCGGTGTCTCACCCGAGGCGCCGGTCGACACCCAGTATCCGATGCACAGGTCGAGAGCCTGCTGCGGGTTGAGCGCGACCCTGGCGTAGAAGTACCTGCGACGGTTGAAAATCCGGCGCAGTGAGAAACCGGGGGTCATGAGCTGCCTCCTCGTGCACGACCTGTGTCAGCGCATCAGCACGGTACCGATGCAAACGAGATGCGCTGTGGCGTCAGGATACTATTGCGTGGGACTCCCCGGGGATCGACGAGGCATGGGAATCCCCGTGCTGGTCGGCCGGAGAAGGGAGGCTACCCCCGGCTCTTCTTCGCAGCCTTGCGCATTGCCGTGAGCACCGGCATCGTCAGTGGAACGTCCGCCGGCACTTCGTGGGCCATGGGACGGTCCGGTCCAGCCATTAGAATTCCGGTTTTCCGGAAAGAATGTTCAATCTTTGTGAACATCGAGGCGAGGAAGTCCTCGGGAAAGGTCGTTTCGCCCATTGATGTGAAATCGACGCGGCACCATAGTTCGCACGCGGGAGTTACGCCTCCGGGGACTGGACGGGCGATGATCTCGACGAACGTCTTTTCGAGAAAGGCGCGCTTCAATCGGTCGGGTACTGCCTGCGGAAACAGTGCGGTGACGGCGACAGTCATACTGGACGAAGCGACCAAATCGGTGAAGAGAGCCTTCCCGTTGTTGCCGATGACCAGTTCGGTTCCTATCCATCCCGTCTGAGCGAATTGCTCTCGCATGCCGGGCGTTTCGCAGCGAATCTTCGCAGTTCGCCAGAGAGTGATGCAGCGTGCCACGGCCTCGTCGGGAGAAACAGACAGGCGTAGCGCCATGAGCGGCTGGCGAATCAAGGAGAGGCTGCGGCCGAGAGAAGAAAATAGGGGACTCATGGTGTTCCTCCTGTGTGAGCGCGGGAGGGGTGTCGGTGCATGCACGATCCCGACGCAAGCGAGATGCGCCGTGGTGTCAGGGTACTATCGCGCGGGATTCCCTGGGGATCGACGAGGCATGGGAATCCCCGTGCTGGTCGGCCGGAGGAGGGAGGCTACCCCCGGCTCTTCTTCGCAGCCTTGCGCATTGTCGTGAGCTCAGGGAGTGAGAGGGGGACGTCTGAGGGGATATCCCAGCGATTGAGGTGACGGGCGGGTGCAGTCATGATGCCCTGTGCGTTGAAGGACTCTTCGAGTGAGTGCATCGACGATTCAGCGTAACTGTTTTCGAGGCCGCTGAGATTCATCCGTGTTGCCCAATCAGTAAGGCACCACAGTTCAGTCACTGGCCCCGATTCGCCCTCGATTGTACGCGCAATGATATCCACGTGCACCTTGGTGATGGCGGCTCGCTTGATTCGTTCGGGCACGAGGGAGGGGGCATATGACAAGAGGTGACGGTATGAGCGTGTCTCGAATACAAAATTAGTCAGAAATGCGCGCCCGCTGTGTCCGATGATCAGTTCCGTTCCGGTCCATCCCCGCTGCTTGAATTGCTTTTGCATGCCGGTACTTGCGCAGCGGGCCCCCTTCAAATTCCACAGGCCGACGCAGCGGGAGACGGCATCGGAGGGGGACACTGACAGCTGAAAAACGGTGATGGCGCTGAAAGATTCGTTGAATCCTAGCTGCATACTTGAGATGAAAGAGTTCATCGCGATTCCCCGCTGTAGTGGCGGTGCTGTCGCTTCTTCATTGCTTCGCTGTGCATGATGCCCTCTCCTGCTGCGGGTTGAGCGCGACCCTGGCGTAGAAGTACCTGCGACGGTTGAAAATCCGACGCAGTGAGAAACCGGGGGTCATGATCGCTCCTTCGACGGGAGGAACTTGGTGACGGGATCGAGGAAGCTGCCCCGCATCTGGGTGACGTTGGCGGGGGAGAGGGGGTGATCCTCGGGCAGTTCCTCACCGTCGACGAGGCGCGGGGGAGCCAGGAGGATACCCTGCTGGTGCAGGGCCGTATGAAGGTACTCGAAGACACGTGCGAATGGGTCCTTGCCTGGGCGGGCACGCTGAATCGCAGTATCCCAGGGGAAACACCACAGCTCGGTGCGGTCCTGTTCGGCGCCCGGCATCGGGCGGGCGGCGACGATGATCGTCGTCTTGTTGAGGTGGCGCAGCTGCGCGCGCACGGCCTTCGACGTCAGGTAGACGGCGAGGCCTCCCAGCAGCAAGCTGGGAGGAATATCTGAGAGATCATCAGGAAAATCACGGTCACGGAGCCGCTTTCGGTTCTCGACCTGCCTGGGCATGACCGTGACCTCGGTGCCCGACCAGCCCATGTCAGCGAAACGCTTGCACATCGTGGTGGACTCGCGCTTGATGCCGATGGCTCGCCAGAACTGGGCGCAGCGCGCGACGGCCTCCGCCGGTGGACACGACACGGTGTACACCCTCATGGGGCGCCTCTTCAGGAGGGAGTCCAGCGGCAGGCGCGGGGGAGTGATATCCATCAGCACTCCTGGGGATCGGGGTAACGAGGCCAGGCTATCAGCGTGAGCGTCATCGCACGAAACCCGGAAACGATACGATGAACTCATGAGCGTCCTTGGAACCGTCATCGTTGGCATCGTCATCCTCATCGGAGTGATCGGCGCGGTCGTGCAGATCTGGCCCTCCGCGCCCGTCGTCGGAGGCGCGATCCTCGTGTGGTCGTGGATGACCGGCACCCGCGCCGCGTGGATCATTTTCGCCATCGTGGCGCTCGTCCTGATCCTCGGAACGGTCCTCAAATACGTGATTCCCGCCCGCGGCATGAACAAGGCGGGAATTCCCCAATCCACGCTCGTGTGGGGTGCCGTCGGCGGCGTCGTCGGATGGTTCATCGGCCTGCCCCTCGGCCTCGTTCTTGGCATGGTTGCGGCCATCTTCCTCGTCGAATACCTCCGCAGCCGCGACACCGCCAGCGCCTGGACGGCTACCCTCCAGGCCCTCAAGGCCTTCGGCTGGACGATCGCCATCGAGCTGATCGCCGCCCTCACGAGCGCCACCCTGTGGGGCGTGGGCGTCGCGCTGGTCGCCGCCGGAAACTGACGCGACCAGCCGGTGCCCCGGCCTCGTCGTTCCTCCGGTAGGATGGGTCTGTTGCGCGCACCCGCGTAACAGACCCAACTAAACGGAGATTCTCATGCCCGCCGTCATCGTGCTCGGCGCCCAGTGGGGCGACGAAGGCAAAGGCAAGGCCACTGACCAGCTCGGCCAGCACACCGACCTCGTCGTGAAGTTCAACGGAGGAAACAACGCCGGCCACACCGTCGTTATTGACGGCGAAAAGTACGCGCTGCACCTCCTGCCTGCCGGAATCCTCTCCGAAGGCGTCACCCCCATCATCGGCAACGGCGTCGTCGTCGACCTGGACGTGCTCTTCGAGGAGCTCGCGGAAATCACCGAGCGCGGCGTCGACTGCTCGCGCCTGCGCATCTCCTCCAACGCGCACATCATCCCGCCGTACAACCGCCTCATGGACCAGGCGAACGAGCGTGCGCGCGGCAACAACCTCATCGGCACGACCGGCCGAGGCATCGGCCCCACCTACGCCGACAAGATGAACCGTATCGGTCTGCGCATCCAGGACCTCTTCCACCCCGAGGAGCTGCGCGCTAAGGTCGAGGCCGCCCTGGCCCCCAAGAACACCATTTTCGAGGCCGTGGACATCCCCACGCTCGATCCCAACGAGGTGTCGGACCACCTGCTGTCCTTCGCGGACCGCATCAAGCCGATGCTGTGCGACGTGTCCCTCGTCGTCAACGACGCGCTCGACCGCGGCGACACCGTCCTCTTCGAGGGCGGCCAGGCCACGATGCTCGACATCGACCACGGCACCTACCCCTTCGTGACCTCCTCCAACCCGACCGCTGGCGGCGCGCTCACCGGCTCCGGCGTCGGCCCGACTCGTATCGACCGCGTTGTCGGCGTCGCCAAGGCGTACACGACGCGCGTCGGCGAGGGCCCGTTCCCCACGGAGCTGGACGACGAGGTCGGCGAGGCCCTGCGCACCAAGGGCGGCGAGTTCGGCGTGACCACGGGTCGCCCGCGCCGCACCGGCTGGTTCGACGCCGTCATCATGCGCTACTCGACGCGTATCAACGGCCTGACCGACATCTGCCTGACCAAGCTCGACGTGCTCTCCGGCTACGAGACGATCCCCGTGTGCGTGGCATACGAGGTCGACGGCGTGCGCACGGAGGAAATGCCCCTCGATCAGGCCGGCTTCGAGGCCGCCGTGCCCGTGTACGAGGAGCTGCCCGGCTGGAGCGAGGACATCTCGCAGTGCCGTTCCTTCGACGAGCTGCCCCAGGCCGCCCAGGACTACATCAAGCGCCTGGAAGAGCTGTCGCGCTGCCGCATCCAGTCCATCGGCGTGGGCCCGGGCCGCGAGGCCACGATCGTGCGCTACCCGCTTATGTGACGTTTTCTGAACGACAGTGGGGGCCGGTGCTGCAACGCAGCGCCGGCCCCCACTCGTTTCACGCGCCACCGCCGGCGCGCATGTACGACAAAGCACGCCGAACCGAATGCGCCTGTCGGCGCGAAGGCCGCTCGTAGCGGCAGAGTTTGGAGCCCGGGGCATACCGGTCCGGCGTGCCCCACAACTGTACGACCAGTCAACGCCCGCGCGCATCCCGTGGCGGCGTGCATCAACCCACACGGGGCGTGCGCCACAGGCCGCCCCTCATCGCCGAGGCCGTGGCGGCGTGAAGCGGGACCGACACCCGGCCCCGTGCCCGGGAGAGCCGACCCGCGAGAGCTGCCCCTGCCTCGTGAGGGGCGCACATGTGGGACCATGGAAGCGTGATGACATCGACCCCGCCCACGCGGCGCCGCACCGGCTCAGGCCGCGGACGTCGCCGCGACACCCTGGCCAACCGGCACGTGCCCACGATCATCGGTATTCTCACCGTCACCGTGCTGGCCGCGGCGACGATTGTCGCTTGGTGGCTGCCGGGGTCTCGTTGGAGCGTCGGGCCCGTCGTCGCCGTCGCGTCCTTCCTGCTGGCTCTCGGCTGGCCGACGCTGGCGCGCCTGCACATGCCGTGGCTCGCGCAGGCGGTTCTCGCCCTGGGCGGCGCGCTGACCCCCATGGGCGTTGCCTACTGGAAGAACCTCGACATCGCCGTGCCGCTGACGGGCATCACGCTGGTCGCGCTGGTCGCGGCGACGATCCTGGATGCGCCCGCGCCGCGCGATCACTCCGTGGGGCGCACGAGCGAGCACTGGGGCTCCACGGCCCTGAGCGCGGCCCTCGCCTCGTCGGTGACCGGCCTCCTCATCGTCACCTCCGGCTCCATGTGGGTCTCCCTGACCGTCCACGAGCGCTGGTCGGGCATCGTCCCCATGGCGGCCCTGATCGCAGTCATCGGCGCGGCCTCGGCGCGCTTCGGGCGAAGTGCGAAGGCTGGCGTTGCCTTCGCGATGATCGCCGGCCTCGTCGCGGGCCTCGTGGTCGCTTCGATCGCCTGGTTCCTCGGGCAGACCTCGGACCTGCTGCCCGTCGTCTTCCCCTTCATCGCCAAGCGTTTCGGCGAATTTGCCGCCTTCCTGACCCTGGGCGGCGTCACCGGCTTCGGCGTCGGCTTCGCCGTCTCGGTTGTCGACGCGCTGCTGGGCGAGCGCGCGTCCTCCGCCGAGCTCGCCAACATCCTGGGCCGCGGCGCCGCGAAGTTCCTCGTCGCCGCCCTGCCCGTCTACGCGATGATCCGCATCGGCGGAATCTGAGACCCCACGACGGCTGCGCGACCGCATGGCCCGGCCCCGGCCTCGTCCCGTTCGCTGCCAGCTGCTCGTGCCCCTGCTCGCGCGCCCACGTCCACCTGAGGCGTTAGGCTGGAGTCATGATGGTGATACCTGCTGACCTGCCCGCACTCGTCGCTCCCGTCGCGTGGATGCTTGGAACCTGGGAAGGCTGGGGCATGTACGCCGCCCCTACCGCCCCCGGCCAGGAAGAACCCGCCGAGGATTCCCCCGTCATCGAGGAGATCCGCGGTGACGTCGTCGGCGAGCAGATGCGCCTGGTGACCCGCGTGTACGCGGGCGTCGCCTCCGAGCCGATTGACCCCACGTGGGATGCGGCCAAGGGCCTGTCCGCTATCAAGAAGGGCGACCTGATCAGCGAAGAGACCGTGTACGTCTCCGTCGCCCCCTCCGACGCGCCGCTGCCGCCCCCGGGCCAGTACAACTCCCGCGAGTTCACGGCGACCTCCGCGTCCACCGAGGGCCACAGCGCCGTGTGGGACGGCGTGAGCGTCGGCCCGCGCGTGCAGATGGTCTCCGATGCGATCGCTCTCGGCGTGGGTGCCACCCGCGTGACGCACCTGGGCCGCATGTTCGGCCTGGTTGCGGGCGAGCTCATGTGGACGCAGGAGCGCACGCTCGACGGCGAGGATGAGGCCGACGTCGAGATCTCCGGCCGCCTGCACCGCACCGAGCAGGCCTCGACCGAGTCCGGCGAGGTCATCGAAGGCATCGACGACACCCAGGACGGCTTCCTTGTCTGAGTCCGCGCTCGATTCTGAGTTCGTCGACGAGGCCGTGGCCTCCTTCGGCGCGACCCCGCACTTCGGGGACCCGTCGGGGGAGCAGTGGGCCCTCGAGGGCGGCCGCGCGCTGGTGCGCCGCCCGGACCTGGCGGTCATCGCCGTGTCGGGGGCCGATCGGCTGACGTGGCTGACGTCGCTGGCCTCCCAGATCGTCACCGACCTCGTTCCCGGAGCGAGTCGCGAGCTGCTGATCCTCTCGCCCGAGGGACGCGTCGAGCACTGGGCCGGTGCCAGCGACGACGGGGAGACGCTGCACCTGATCGTGGAACGCTCGGATGTGTCGGAGTTTGTGGCGTTCCTCGAGTCGATGCGTTTCGCGCTGCGCGTCGCTGTTTCCGAGCGCGATGTCGTCGTGTTCTCCTCGGTCCGCGCGGGCGCGAATACGCCCGAGGCCGTGGCCGACCTGCCCGGACACCTGTGGACCTGGGAGGACCCGTGGCCCGGCGTCGTGGACGGCGGGGCTGCCTACTTCCAGGGCGAGCGTCACCCCGGCGCGCGCACCCCGATGATGTTTCACGCTGTTTCACGCGATGCCGCGGATGAGTTCGAGGCCGCGTGGCTGTCTGCGTGCCCCGAGGCCGGCTCGCGCCGACGCGCCGGATATCTGGCGTGGGAGGCCATGCGCATCGCCGCGTGGAAGCCGCGCCTGGGCCGCGAGACCGACGCCCGCGCGATCCCGCCCGAGGTGGACTGGCTGCGCAGCGCAGTCCACACGACGAAGGGTTGCTACCGCGGGCAGGAGACCATCGCCCGCGTCCTGAACCTCGGACGGCCCCCGCGCCGCCTCACCTACCTGCAGCTGGACGGCTCTCGCGGCGACCTGCCCGCGCCCGGCACGCCCATCGAGGTGGGCGGACGCCAGGTCGGCGTCGTCACCTCCTCGGCCCGCCACGCGGACGAGGGGCCGATCGCCCTCGCGCTGATCGCCCGCGCCGTGCCCGTGACGACCGTCTTCGACATCGACGGCGTCGCCGCTGCCCAGGAGGAGATCGTGCCTGTTCATGGCAAGTCCTCCGTATCGCCCGAGACCCGTCCGGGCGCCGACCTCTCGCGCGAGGCCGGCCAGCGCGGCGGTTCCACGGGCTTCGGCGGCCTCGGCTCGGCCCTGGGGTCGCGCTGATGCGCGCCGTCATCCAGCGCGCGACCTCGGGTGAGGTCCACGTCGACGGCACCGTCGTCGGCCGCCTCGCCCTCGATCCGCACGAGGCGGGGGAGAAGCGCCAGGGCCTCGTCGTCCTCCTTGGCGTTCAGCGCGGCGATGGCCCCGAGCAGGTGGCCACGGTCGCCCGCAAGATTGCCGAGCTGCGCATCCTCGACGACGAGCGTTCCGCGCTCGACGCGGGCGCACCGATCCTCGTGATCTCGCAGTTCACCCTGTACGGAGACACCCGCAAGGGGCGGCGCCCCTCGTGGGCGCACGCCGCCCCCGGCGAGGAGGCTGAGCCCCTCGTCGACGCGGTCGTCGCCGACCTGCGAGGCCGGGGCCTGCACGTCGAAACCGGCCAGTTCGGGGCGATGATGGAGGTCTCGCTGGTCAACGACGGGCCCTTCACGGTCCTCGTCGAGGCGTAGTCGCGGGGGCTGCCCGCCGCGACTGTGCTTGTGTGAGAGTCGTGCTGTGACGCTGCGGACCAGTGCGGCCGAGCAAAACCGCGCTCACACTTGCTACCGATGAGGTGTTACACCTGATCGGTAAGGTTCAACCCCTTCTGATCGGGTTGAATCTTCCCGATGAGGTTGAAACCTGCCGATAGGGTTGAATCCTTCCGACAGTTCCGCGTTTGTGCTTGTTGTCGATGGGGTCGTGCACCCGATCAGTAGCCATTACGCCCGTTCTGATCGGGTGTAATGCCCCTTAACGGGTGCAGTGCTCCTTAACGGGTGCAGGGCTCCTGATCGGGTTGAGTCTCGGTGGTGCCATGCGTGCTGATGAACTGCCCTCTGTTGTCTGTAGCGACGGGTGTGGTTTGCCAAAAATCTCGCACGTAATTTCCCTATCAACCTTTCAGGTATTGGAATATCGTCGTTGGAATTGCAACGTTTATGGGCTGTCTCGAAAAGTGACCGAGGGGAATTACGTGCGACTTTGGGGTGAGGCTCCCAGAGATGCATACCGATAGTTCGTGCCGTGCCCCGGCCCCGGCCTCGTGCCGTGCCCCGGCCACAGCCTCGCCCCTGGCCCGCCGCCGTGCCCCGGCCTCGTGCCGCACAGGCCCCGTAATCCGGCTCCGGCCCTGCGCCCAGGGCGAAAGCGCGCGCACGGCGCGGGAGCTTTCCGTAGGCTGTAACCAGTCAACTGGGACGGGTGTACGCCGAGCTCGGCGAAGTGCCTGTCCTGTGAAACGAGGAGAGGCATGTTCGAACGCTTTACCGACCGCGCTCGCCGGGTCGTCGTGCTCGCGCAGGACGAGGCTCGCGGTCTCAAGCACAACTACATCGGCACGGAGCATCTGCTGCTCGGCCTGATCTCCGAGGGTGAAGGCGTCGCCGCCAAGGCCCTGGAGACGATGGAGATCAAGGGCGAGGCCGTGCGAGCCTCCGTCATCGAGATCATCGGCGAGGGCGAGAAGCCGGTCGAGGGCCACATTCCCTTCACCCCGCGCGCCAAGCGCGTCTTCGAGCTGAGCCTGCGCGAGGCCCTGCAGCTGGGCCACAACTACATCGGCACGGAGCACCTGCTGCTCGGCCTCCTCAAGGAGGGTGAGGGTGTGGCTGCCCAGGTGCTGACCAAGCAGGGCGCGGACCTGGCGCAGGTGCGTCAGACCGTCATCCAGATGCTCAGCGGCTACCAGCGCGGCGACGACGAGGGCCGCGAGTCGGTCGGCGCGGGCGTGGGCGGCTCGGGCGGTCCCGAGCGTTCCAACTCCGCGATCCTCGAGCAGTTTGGCCGCAACCTGACGCAGGCCGCGCGCGAGAACAAGCTGGACCCCGTCATCGGCCGCCGCGTCGAGATGGAGCGTGTCATGCAGGTCCTCTCGCGCCGCACGAAGAACAACCCGGTTCTGATCGGTGAGCCCGGCGTCGGTAAGACCGCGGTCGTTGAGGGCCTCGCCCAGGCGATCGTGCACGGCGACGTGCCCGAGACGATCAAGGACAAGCAGATCTACAGCCTCGACATGGGGTCGCTGGTCGCCGGCTCGCGCTACCGCGGCGACTTCGAGGAACGCCTGAAGAAGGTCCTCAAGGAGATCCGCACGCGCGGCGACATCATCCTGTTTATCGACGAGATCCACACCCTCGTGGGTGCGGGTGCCGCCGAGGGTTCGATCGATGCAGCCCAGATGCTCAAGCCCATGCTGGCGCGCGGCGAGCTCCAGACGATCGGCGCCACCACGAACGACGAGTACCGCAAGTACATCGAGAAGGATGCGGCCCTCGAGCGCCGCTTCCAGCCGGTGAAGGTCGAGGAGCCCAGCGTCGACGAGACGGTGGAGATCCTCAAGGGTCTGCGCGACCGCTACGAGGCGCACCACCGCGTCATCATCACGGACGCGGCGATCCAGGCTGCCGCCGAGCTGGCGGACCGCTACATTTCGGATCGTTTCCTCCCTGACAAGGCGATCGACCTGGTCGACGAGGCCGGCGCGCGTCTGCGCATCCGCCGCATGACCGCGCCGCCGGAGCTGCGCGAGCTGGACGAGAAGATCGCCGAGGTGCGCCGCAACAAGGAGGCGGCCATCGACGATCAGGACTTCGAGAAGGCTGCGTCGCTGCGCGACGAGGAGTCGAAGCTGTCCGAGGAACGCAAGGCCAAGGAAGAGGCCTGGAAGGGCGGCGAGTCCGACGAGATCGCCGAGGTCGGGGATCAGGAGATCGCCGAGGTCCTGGCCATGTCGACCGGTATCCCGGTCGTGCGCCTCACCCAGACCGAGACCGCGAAGCTGCTCAAGATGGAAGACGAGCTGCACAAGCGCGTCATCGGACAGGATGAGGCCGTCAAGGCTCTCGCCCAGTCGATCCGTCGTACGCGCTCGGGTCTGAAGGATCCGAACCGTCCCGGTGGCTCGTTCATCTTCGCCGGCCCGACCGGCGTGGGTAAGACTGAGCTGGCCAAGGCCCTCGCCGAGTTCCTCTTCGGCGACGAGGATGCCCTCATCCAGCTGGATATGTCCGAGTTCTCGGAGAAGCACACGGCCTCGCGCCTCTTCGGTGCTCCTCCCGGCTACGTCGGCTACGACGAGGGCGGTCAGCTCACGGAGAAGGTCCGCCGCAAGCCGTTCTCGGTCGTCCTCTTCGACGAGGTCGAGAAGGCTCACCCGGACATCTTCAACTCGCTGCTCCAGATCCTGGAAGAGGGTCGCCTGACGGATTCGCAGGGCCGCAAGGTGGACTTCAAGAACACCGTCATCATCATGACGACGAACCTTGGTACCCGCGACATCAACAAGGGTGTCCTCACGGGCTTCCAGACCGCGGACAACTCGACGCACGACTACGGCCGCATGAAGTCGAAGGTCGCGGAGGAGCTCAAGCAGCACTTCCGTCCCGAGTTCCTCAACCGTGTCGACGACACGATCGTGTTCCCGCCGCTGACCAAGCCCGAGATTGCGCGCATCGTCGACCTGATGATCGCCAAGCTGGCCAAGCGTATGGAGGCTCAGGACATGCGCCTGCAGCTGACGGACGAGGCTCGCGAGCTGCTCGCGGACGTGGGCTTCGACCCGGTCCTGGGCGCGCGCCCGCTGCGTCGTGCGATCCAGCGCGAGATCGAGGATGCGCTGTCTGAGCGCATCCTGTTCGGAGAACTGCAACCCGGTCAGGTTGTCACCGTTGGCGTCACCGGAGAGGGTAAGGACCGCAAGTTCACCTTCAACGGAGAGTGATTTACTCGCCAATTATCTTCGACTGACAAACCAGTCACTTTGAGAGGGTGGCCCGTCGCACAGCGATGGGCCACCCTCTAGTTGTCAAGTAATCGCCCATCTGATAGATTCTCGTTAACTATTAGTATGCGGTGTAATCGTGCCACACTATTTATGGGGTATTGCTCACCGATCGAGAGAGGCCATATGTCCGCGAAAACGCGACACAATCGGATCAGTGCGAGGCGCCGTCTGCCGGCGTTCATCCTCGTGCTGCTCGTTGTTGCGCTCTGCATCGCGGGTGTCATCTACAAGGGCGCCGAGGTGACCCAGGTCAACGTCAATGACGGCGGCATCTGGGTGACCAACAAGTCCAAGCAGATGGTCGGCCACCTCGACTACGAGGCCCGCATCCTCGACGGCGCACTGCGCACCGAGGCCACCAACTTTGACGTCGGCCAGGCGGGGGAGACCGTCACCGTCTCCGACCTCACCTCCTCGACGGTCGCGCCCGTCAACGTCACCCAGGTCTCCCTCGGCTCCCCGACGGCCCTGCCCGCGGGTTCCGCGGTCATGCAGGGTGGCGACGTCCTCGGCGTCCTCAATGGCTCCGACGGCACCCTGTGGACGACCTCCGCCGTGAACCCCAGCCCCCTGAACCTTTCCGAGGGGGCGGCCATCTCCTCGAACATGGGTGCCAGCGCCTTCGTGACCGGTTTGGATGGCTCCGTCTACACTCTGGCCGCCTCGGGCACGCTGACGACCGTCAAGCGTCAGGGCGCGGTCGATCAGGCCCAGACCTCGACCGTGGAGGGCATCCCCGCGGACGCGCGACTGAGCATGACCGTCGTCGGCGACCAGGTCGTCGCCCTCGACGGCGAGTCCAACACGCTCTTCCTGCCCGACAACAAGCGGATCGATCTGAGCGCTGCCGGCATCGAGACCGGCGGCGTCCTCCAGCAGGCAGGCCCCAAGGCCGATTCCGTCCTGCTCGCGACGCCCACCTCGCTCGTGACGATCCCGCTGGCGGGCGGCACCCCGACGATCACGGCCTCCACCGAGGGTGGTGTCAGCGGCACCCCGGCCGCGCCCGTGCGTCACGAAGGCTGCGCGTATGGCGCGTGGACCGGTAGCGGCGCGTACATGCGCGCCTGCGACGATCCTTCGGCGAACAAGCAGATGGTCGTCGATACGCTGACGACCGCGCGCGAGATCGTCTTCCGAACGAACCGCAAGGCCATCGTCCTCAACGACGTCGCCGAGGGCAGCGTGTGGCTGCCCGACTCGAACATGGTCCTTATGGACAACTGGGACGAGGTCGAAAACGAGCTCGAGGAAAACGAGGACGAGCAGGACAGCCCCGAGCTGACGAACGAGGTCGCGGACCCGCAGCAGCGCGAGGAAAACACCCCGCCCGAGGCCGAGGACGACGAGTTCGGCATCCGCCCGGGCCGCTCGACCATCCTGCCCGTCCTCGACAACGACTCCGATCTCGACGGCGACGTGCTGACCGCAGCGCCGGTCAAGCAGCCCGAGTGGGGCGTCGTGACCGTCGCGCGCGGCGGACGAGCCCTGCAGATCACCGGAGTGTCGGCCTCGCAGGTCGGCTCGACGACGTTTACCTACGCGGCTTCCGACGGCCAGGCTTCGGCCGAGGCCAACGTGCGCGTCACCATTCACCCCTTCGATCAGAACGAGGGGCCCGCGCAGCTGCGCGTCCCGACCGTCAAGATCGGCGCGGGCGCCCAGATCCAGTACGAGGCTCTGAGCGACTGGCGCGATCCCGACGGCGACCCGATCTACCTGAAGAACGCCGAGGCCCCCGAGGGCCTGAAGGTCTCCTTCACCGAGGACGGCTCCGTCACCATCACCGAGGAAGGCGCTGCGGCTGGCCCGAAGTCGATCGTTCTCACGGTCGCTGACGACCAGGGCGCGGAGACCCGCGGCGAGCTGATCGTCGATGTCCAGGAGGCCGGGAACCTGCCGCCGTCGGCGAACGGCGACCTCTTCCAGGCACACCCGGGTGAGACCGTCACGCTCGATCCGCTCAAGAACGACACCGACCCCAACGGCGACCAGCTGACCCTGGTGGCCGTCTCCGGTGCGCCCGCCGGCGCCTCGATCCAGCCCGACCTGGATCACGGAACCATCGACTTCAGGGCGACCGAGCCGGGCTCCTACTCCTTCGCCTACACCGTGTCCGACGGCATTGCGACGACGCTGGGCATTATCCGCGTCGAGGTCATGGCGCCCTCGAGCGAGCCCCCCGTCGCCGAAAACGACACGGCGGTTCTGCCCCAGGGCGGTTCCGTCCTCGTCGCGCCCCTGGGCAATGACTACGACCCTTCCGGCGGTCTGCTGTCGATCGTCTCCGTGGACGCCTCGAACGCCCCGGGCATCGAGGTCGCCCTCATCGATCGCCACCTGTTGCGCGTCACCGCGCCCGCGGGCCTGGACCGCACGGTGCAGTTCAGCTACACCGTGTCCAACGGTGTCGGCGAGGCCACGGCCGACGTGATGGTTATCCCCGGAGCGGCGGACCGTTCGGACCTACCCCCGATCCTCAAGCCCGATCACGTCAAGGTGCGGGTCGGTGACGTGGGCACCGTGTCGGTTCTGGCGAACGATCGCTCGCCCGCCGGCCTGAACCTGCAGGTTGAGTCGACCCTCGAATACGACCAGGGTTCCGCCCTGGGAACCCCCTTCGTCACGGGCAACCAGGTGCGCCTTGAGGCTGGGCAGACCCCCGGCCTCATGGACGTGACCTACTCGGTCATCGACTCCGCGGGTAACCGCGCGTCGAGCACCGTCACCTTCGAGGTGATGGGTGCCTCCGATCAGAACCAGGAGCCGCGTCCTCGCGACATCACCGCCTGGGCGGCCGCGGGGCAGACCACCCGTATCGCGGTGCCCCTGGACGGCATCGACCCCGACGGCGACTCCGTGACCCTGAGCGGTCTCGGCTCGTCCCCGCAGCTGGGCAACGCGACCGTCGGCCCGACGTGGATCGACTACACGCCGAACCAGAACGCCTCGGGCACCGACTCCTTCACCTACACGGTCGAGGACCGCCAGGGCGGACGTGCCTCCGCTCGCGTGCGCGTCGCGATCTCGGCAGCGCCCACGCTGAACCAGAACCCGGTCGCCGTCCCCGACACGGTGCTGACCCGCCCGGACCGCATGGTGACCGTCAACGTCCTGTCGAACGACGTCGACCCCGACGGTGATCCGCTCGCGCTGGAGGAGGATAGCCTCGAGACGGCCACGCCCGAGCTCGCCCCGCAGGCTCTGTCCTCCTCGACCATCCAGGTGCACACGCCTTCGCAGGCCGGCACCTACCTCGTGTCCTACGCGGTGAGCGACGGCCGCGGCGGCTCTGCCCGAGGCACCGTTACCGTTTACGTGCAGGATGACGCCCCGCTCAAGGCCCCCATCGCCCGCGACGATTTCGTGTCCTACGAGGAGCTGCCCACCGACGGCTCGGCCGTGCGCGTGAAGGTCCTCGATAACGACGAGGACCCCGATGGCAGCATCAACGAGCTGACCGTCACGACGGCCGAATCCGGCGTGACCGTGGAGGGCTCCGACGTGCTGATCCCGGTGACGGACAGCATGCGCCTGGTGGTCTACACGATTACGGACCGTGATGGCCTGACCAACTCCGCCGTCGTGACCGTGCCCGGCCGCGACACGACCGCGCCCTTCCTCAACACCGCGGGCCTGCCCATCGAGATGGACGCGGGCACCTCGCGCACGATCAACCTGTCGGATTACGTGGTGACGCGCTCGGGCCGCACTCCGCGCCTCGTGGACGACTCCTCACCGGTCGCGCAGACCGGCCTGGACTCGGTCGTCGCCGACTCGTCGACGCAGCTGACACTGACCGCGAATGCTTCCTTCGGCGGCAACTCGGCGTTCCTCATCCAGGTCGCGGACGGCGACGCCTCCGACTCGGGCACGCTCACCGCGTCCCTGTCGCTGCCCGTGCGCATCAAGGCGACCCAGAACCAGCCGCCCACCTTCGCCCCGACCGCGATCCGCGTCGAGGCCGGCGGCGCCGCCGTCACGCAGGACCTCAGGCTCGGCGTGCGCGACCCCGAAGGCACGGACGTCTCGACCTTCACCTACGCGATGGGCTCGGCCCCCGACACGATCTCCGCGTCGCTGTCGGGCACCGTCCTGACGGTGTCTGCGCCCGAGACCACCCCCGCCGGCTCCGCGGGTTCCATTGCTGTGAGCGTCACGGACGAGCAGGGCAACACCGTCAACGGCTCCATCCCCGTCGAGGTTGTTGGCACCACGAAGCCGCGTATCCAGGTGCCCCCGTACAACGTGAAGGCCAAGGTCGGCGAGACCGTGAGCGTGGACGTTGCCTCGGCGGCCACCAACCCGTTCCCGGACACGCCGATCTCTCTCGAGGGCACCACCATCTCGCTGGGGGATGCGACCACGTTGACGTCCGGCACGGTCGTCACCATTACGCCGAAGTCGGCGGGCACCATCTCCGTCGCCTACCGCGTCAACGACAAACTCAAGGACCCCTCGCGCGTCGTCCAGGGCACGATCACGGTGACGGTCACGGATAAGCCGAAGACCCCCACACGCCTCGTTGCCCAGGTTGTGGGCGCCAACGGCGCGCGCGTCACCTTCAACGCGCCGGAGTCCAACGGCTCTCCGATCACCGAGTACCGCCTCTACGACCAGACGGGACGCCAAGTCGCCACCTGCGCCGTCAACGTCTGTGACGTCGCGGGCCTGAGTGACGGCGCCACCTACTCCTTCACCGCGGTTGCGGTCAACAAGGAGGGTGAGTCCGAGCGTTCGGGCGCCTCGAACACCATCACGATCTCCGGCGTCCCAGGCCGCCCCGGCACCCCCCAGCCGACGGCTGGAAACGCGGCGATTAGCGTGTCGTGGACCGCTCCCGTCGACAACGGCTCGCCGATCACCGGCTACATCGCGACCGCGACGACCGCCACTGGCGACGCAGGTCACTGTGAGACGACCGGCGTGACCTCCTGCGTCATCCAGGGGCTCAAGAACGGCCAGACCTACACGGTGACGGTGCGGGCACGCAACGCCAAGGGCGAATCCCCGGCATCGTCCGGTGCTCAGGCAACCCCGAAGGCCCCGATCCAGCCCCCGGACAAGCCCGTCATCTCGAAGGCCGCAGCCAAGCAGGTCGCTACCTCCATGGTCGTTGACGTCGAGTGGACACTGGGCAAGTCTGGCACCAGCGGCTGGGGGACGACGACTCTTCGAGTCGGTAATCAGACTGTGACCGTCGCGGGTGGGGAGACGTCTCGCCGGGTTCCCGTGACGCCTGGCACTACCGTGGATGTGAGCGTGACGGTCACTAATCTGCAGGGCGAGAGCAAGACGTCCGACACGCGTACCGTCACGATCCCAGCGTTGGCCAAAGTGCCGACCCCGGATGCACCCGGCCTGCACACCCCACCGAACAATGATGTGGGTAAGATCCGGGTAACGAACGCTCGCTTGCGGGAAGGGAACGGCTATAAGGCCGCCGACCTGGAGCTCTTCTACGCGGACACCCCGGAGAAATGTAAGGCGCCCGGTAATCCTGTTCACTTCAACAACGGTGACCAAGCCGACTTCGATATCGGCCCGCTTACCCCGGGTGCCACGGTGACCTTCTACTTCTGCCAGGGCAGCAAGAAGGGTGACGACACCTACGAGTGGAGTGGCACTGTGGCGGTTACGGGCGTCGTTGGCAACGGCCAGCGCAGCCGTGACGATGACGATGATCCCATCCCGACCTTCGAGGTCCAAGCAACCGCGCGCTACGTCCGGCCTAACTCCTGGGGTGTGGCTGCTTCGTGGTCCAATCCGAGCGGAGCGGAGATCACGCAGACCAATATCTGGATCGAGGGACTGAAAGACTCGACCAAGCAGAGTTGGGCAGGCCCGCTCACCAACTGGTGGGCCGAGGACCTGGCGCCCGGCCACGAGTACACGATCGTCGTCGAGGTCATCGGAAAAAACGGCCAGCACCGCGAGGTGAGGACCACCGTGAGGACCGGCGACTTGGCCGATAACGTGAAGGCAACCTTCGAGGGGAAGGTGGCGTGTGGAAACGGGCAGGAGTGCGGCTCGATGACGCTGCGCGCCGTCAACGCCTCGAACTATTCGTCCGGCGTGACCCTCGTGTGCAGCGTGAAGACCGGTCGCCCCTCTTCGGTCACACAGTTCCGTTTCTCGCGGGATAACCCCCAGATTACGGGTATCCTGACCGAGGCCGTGACGGCGGCTGAGCTCCTCGCGAAGCCCCCCGTCGTCGACTGTCGCGCTGAATAGACCACCCCCGCCACACAACAAAAGGTAGAAACATGACCCTATCCATTGAGGATGCAACCAGGTTCGCCCAGGTCTTCAAGGGCCTCGTCGACGGCGTGTCCGTGGCGGTCCTGGACAAGCGCCAGGCCGTGCGACTCGCGCTCACGACGATGTTCGCGGGAGGCCACCTCCTGCTCGAGGACGCCCCCGGCACCGGCAAGACCGCGCTGGCGCGCGCCATCAGCGCCGTCATCGACGGCACGCACTCGCGCATCCAGTTCACCCCGGACCTGCTGCCCTCGGACATCACCGGCGTCAACATGTTCAACCAGAAGACGGGCGAGTGGGTATTCCACGCCGGCCCCGTCTTCGCGGAGATCGTCCTCGCCGACGAGATCAACCGTGCGTCGCCCAAGACCCAGTCCGCCCTCCTCGAGGTCATGGAAGAGGCCCAGGTGACGGTCGACGGCGTGCGCCGCCCCGCCCCCCAGCCCTTCATGGTCATCGCGACCCAGAATCCCGTCGAGCAGGCCGGCACCTACCCGCTGCCCGAGGCCCAGCTGGACCGCTTCCTGATGAAGACCTCGATCGGCTACCCCTCGCGCTCCGCGATGATCGACGTCCTCGACGGCTCGGCCTCACCCGACCGCTCGAAGAACCTCAAGCCCCTGCTGTCGGGCAAGGACATCGTCGCCTGGGCGGCCCTGGCCTCGGCGAACCACACCGACCGCGCCGTCCTCGACTACGTGGCCGCGCTGGCGGAGGCGACCCGCGAGGACGAGTCCTCGCTGCTGGGCGTGTCCACCCGTGGCGCCATCGGCATGGTGCGCTGCGCCCGCGTGTGGGCGGCCGCGCAGGGACGTAACTTCGTCCTGCCCGACGACATCAAGGCCCTCGCGGTGCCCGTGTGGGCACACCGCGTCATCGTCGACCCCGACGCCGCGTTCTCGGGCGCGACCGCCGAGGGCGTCATCCAGCGTGCCCTGACGTCGGTGCCCGCACCGGCTGTCGGCGCGTAAGGAAACGCCGGATACAGCGATGGAAGGGATGCGAACGGACACCCCCACGATGGTCTCGCCCAAACGGGCGCAGGCCGTTCGTTCGCATCCCCTCAAAACCCTCGTGGGCGCGGTCACCACGACCGGGTGGGCCGTGATCACGCTCGTCATCGTGGGCCTTGCGCTCGCGGTGGCCTTCCAGTGGGTCGAGGCCCTGGCGTGCGCTCTCGCGGGCGTCGTGGCCCTGGTGCTCGCCGCGATGCGCGTCGCGTGGCGTCCCCCGCACGTCGTGTCGATCCGCGTCCCCAACGAGCGCATCGTGGCCGGCCAGACCGCCGTTGGCGAGATTTCGGTGCGCAACGAGCGGGCGCGTTCCGTGCGCTCGGGCATCATCGAGCTGCCGATCGGCACGGGCACGGGCGAGTTCGTCGTGCCCCCGCTGGGCGCTCACGAGACTTGGGACGAGATGTTCCTGATTTCCTCGCGTCATCGAGGCATCATCAACGTCGGCCCAGCGCGCGCCGTGCGCTCCGATGCGCTCGGCCTGCTGCGCCGCGTACGCATGTGGGACGAGCCCGTCCTCCTGCACGTGCACCCTCGAACCGTGCGCGTTCCCTTCGATGCGACCGGCTTCCAGCTGGACGTGGAGGGCGTGTCCACGGGCAAGCTCTCCAGCTCCGACGTCTCCTTCCATGCGCTGCGCGATTACGAGCCGGGTGACGACCGCCGCGCCGTGCACTGGCAGTCGACGGCGCGCTTGGGCAAGCTCATCGTGCGCCAGTACGAGGAGACGCACCGCTCCCACCACGTCATCGTCCTGGACACGTCGCGCGACGCGTGGGACCACGACACTTTCGAGACCGCGGTCTCCGTCGCCGGCTCCCTGGGCCTGGCGAACCTGCGCGAATCGCGCCCCGTGTCGCTGTCCACGACCGAGGGCTGGCTGCCGTCGGGCGTCGCCATGCGCATGCTGGACGCCCTCTCCGAGGTGAAGGCTCGCTCCTTCGGCAACCTGTCGCGCCGCGTGCGCGAGGCCGTGGCGCAGCGTCCCGGCGTCTCCGCCCTCACCCTCATCGTCGGACCGAACGTGACGGACATCGAGGCCGCCCACCTGGCGCGCCTGGCCCCGATCGACGTTCCGGTCTCCATCATTCGTATCGGTGCGGAGGGCGTGCGAGCCCGCCGTGACCTCGGCCGTGGTGTGCTCCTGGATTGCTCGACGCTGGACGACCTGCCGCGCATTATCGTCGCCGGAGGCCTGGCATGAGCAAAACTGTCGACACCAAGCCCCGCGCTCAGCGCATCGATTCCCAGGACGAGGCCGTGGCCTCGTCCGTGGAGGCGACCGAGCAGCGCGAGGCCACCGCCCAGGACCAGGCGCCCGTCGCTGCGGGCGAGTCGCCGGCGCCCAAGCCCAGGACCACGCGCAACCGCCTGCTGACGATCACGCAGCGCTTCGCGACGTTCCGTACGCGTCTGCCGATCTGGTCGCTGCTCGTCCTCGCCCTGCTGTTCGCCGGACCGGTCGCGGCCTTCGAGCCCGTGTTCGGTGGGGGAGCGGGCGCGATCGCCGCGGGCGCGGGCGTTGTCTGCGGCCTCTTGATCGCCGCCGCCTCGACGCGTTGGCGCTGGGACGCGCTGACGACCGTCCTGAGCGTCGTCGTTACGTACTTCCTGCTGGGCAGCGCGGCCACCCTGCGCGCCGAGGCCCTCTACGGGTTCCTGCCCACGGGTAAGACCCTGCAGGTCATGGTGCTGGGTTCCTTCCGCGCGTGGAAGGATCTGCTCACCCTGACGGCCCCCGTGTCGGTCTACTCGGGCCCGGCCCTCGTGCCGTGGATGTGCGGCCTCGTGTGCGCTGTCCTCGCGGGCCTGATCACTGCCCGCTCCGGGCGCGCGGTCCTCGGGTCGATCCCGCTCGTCGCCATGGGCGTCATTTCGGTTTTCTTTGGCCTGTCTCACCACGCTCTGCCCGTGTGGGCCGTGCTGGCCTGGTGGGCGCTCCTGGCTGCCTGGTGGGCGCTGGCCGCCCAGTACCAGCGCATCACGCTGGGACAGGACGTCCTTGTGGGCCGCTCCGCCTCGGGCGGCGGCGAGGCGACGGCCGCGCGCCAGTCGCGTTCGACCGTGTACGTCGGCACGCGCCTGCTGGGCGCCCTCGCGGTTCTCGCGGTGTCCGTAGGCGTCGCGCTGCCCGCTGCGGCGTTCCTCGGCGCGGGCGGGACTCGCATTGTGGGCCGCGACCTGGTGGATCCGCCCCTCGACATTCAGGCCTACCCCTCGCCCCTGTCCTCCTTCCGCCACTACACGACGGACCTGCAGGACGAAACCCTCCTGACCGTGTCCGACCTGCCGGAGAACCAGCGCGTGCGCATCGCCGCGATGGACGTGTACGACGGCACCACCTTCGGCATGTCCACGAAGCGCGGAGACGGACACACGGGCTACATCCCCGTGGAGTCCACGATCCCCGGCCGCGCCGAGGGTGACTCCCTCGTGACCGTGACGACGAGCGGCCTGTCCGGCCCGTGGGTGCCGGTGCTCGGCAGCCCCTCGGAGATCGCGTTCACGGGTGCGGGTTCCGCTGCCCAGAAGGACGGCCTCTACGTGGACACGTGGGCGAACGCCGCGCTGACGACCGGCCCTGCCGGAACGATGACGTACAACGTGCGTACGTCCTTCGCTGAGCCCGTGCGCGACGAGGACCTGGCGTCCCTGTCGGTCGTGCCGCTGTCGGTGACGGATAAGAACGTGCCCGAGGGTCTGGCAACCAAGGTCTCGGAGCTCACCCAGAACGCCTCCACGGCCCTGTCCGCCGCGCGTGCAATCGAGCACTACCTGGCGAACAACGGCTACTACCTGAACGAGAACACGCAGTTCTCGCGTCCGGGTGTGCGTACGGACCGCCTCGAGCGAATGCTGAGCGGCGACGAGCAGCTCATCGGCGACGACCAGCAGTATTCGGCGCTCATGGCCCTGATGCTGCATCAGTTGGGTATCAACGCTCGCGTCGTCATGGGTGCCTACCCCGAGGGTGGCTCCCAGGGCGGTCCCGCGACCCTGCACGGCTCGGATATTCGCGCGTGGGTCGAGGTCGAGTTCGAGGGCGGCGTCTGGGCTGTCTTCGATCCCACGCCCCCGCGCGACCACACGCCGCAGACCCAGGTCCCCAAGCCTCGGAGCGTGCCGCGCCCGCAGGTGCTCCAGCCCCCGGAGCCCCCCGAGGCTCCCGCCGAGCTGCCTCCGACGACGCGCGACCAGAACGCCGACCCGATGGAGCCCCCGGCCGAGCCTTTCCCGTGGGGTCTCGTCGCCGGTATCTCGGGTGGCATCCTGTTGATTCTTCTGCCGCCGCTGATGGTCCTGCTGTTCAAGGCGGGACGCCGCAGGCGTCGGCGCCGCGCCGCCGCCGTGGGTGCGCTGGTCGGCTCGTGGGACGAGGTCGTGGACCTCGCCGCCGACTCCGGCCTGCGCATCGACGTGGGTCGTACGCGCCAGGAGACCGCCTGGTCGCTGGCCTCCCAGTGGGAGCTCGGCGAGGACCCGGGCGACCCCTTCACCCTGGTGACGGGCGAGGTGCGCCACGGCGACGACGGTTCGACGGACTCGGTGGAGGTCGACGAGGCCGAGGCCGGCGCGGGCCGCTACATCATCGACGGCTGGAGCCGCTTCGGCGACGATGTGCCTGCCCCCGTGGTGATCGCGCGCTACGCGGATATTGCGAGCTTCGCCTCGAACGGCGCCTCGCGTGACCGTGCGCGTGACGCGTGGGCCCAGGTGCGTTCCCTGCGTACCCAGGTGAGCAAGAAGGCCGGCTTCCTGGCGCGCGTGCGCCGCGCGCTGTCCCTGCGAAGCCTGCGCATGCGCCGCAAGTTGCGACTGAGCGCGTCGATCGCGCGCACGATGGATGAGGAGAAGAAGGCGTGACGCCAGCGGTTGCGGGTATGAGGGGCCCCGAGATTCCCGGTTTCCGGTGGGTGCGCCCGCTGGGCCAGGGTGGCTTCGCCGACGTCTTCCTGTACCGTCAGGAGCTGCCGAGTCGCGAGGTCGCCATCAAGGTCGTGCGTACGCAGGGCGATGAGCGGGGCACGAAGGAACTGCACCGCGAGGCCGACGCCATGACGCTGCTGGCCGGTCACCCCGCGGTCGTCGAGCTGCACGGCGTGGGCACGACGGCCGACGGCCGCGCCTACCTGGTGATGGAATATTGCCCGGTCGCTGACCTGCTCACGCAGGTGCGCGCGCGCCCGATGGACCTGGAGAAGGCCCTCGGCACGATGATCAAGGTGTGCGGC
Source organism: Xylanimonas cellulosilytica (assembly GCA_001072465.1). Lineage (GTDB taxonomy): Bacteria > Actinomycetota > Actinomycetes > Actinomycetales > Actinomycetaceae > Pauljensenia. The sequence goes on from JVKM01000044.1 coordinate 55,811, forward strand.
GGCGTGGAAATGTTCCACCGCCAGGGGTACGTGCACCGCGATATCAAGCCGTCCAACATCATGCTGGACGCCTACGGCAAGCCGGTGCTCGCCGACTTCGGTGTGGCCTCGAAGATCGGGCAGCTGGAGGTCGGCGCGTTCGATGGCTTCTCGGTGCTGTGGGCACCCCCGGAGCAGCAGGACGTGAATTCCCTGGCCTCGCCCCTGCAGGACGTGTGGGCGCTGGCCTCAACGACGTGGACCTTCGTGACGGGGCGCAGCCCCTTCGAGGATCCGATCGGCGACAATTCTGCCGCGTCGATCGCGAACCGCGTGCAGCGTGGGCGCATGCGTGGGCTGGGTCGCGCGGATGCGCCGGCTGAGCTCGAGCGCGTGCTGCGCGCGGCCATGGCGATCGATCCGCAGGAGCGTACGCAGAGCGCGATGGAGTTCGGTCAGGGGCTGCAGCGCGTCCAGAAGGAGCTGGGCCTGCCGCGCACGGAGATGGAGATCAAGGAGAAGCGCTCCAAGGCCTCGACGACCGTCTCGGGGGACCAGAAGACGCGCCTGCGCGGCGCGCCCGTCATCGACCCGGATAAGACGCGCCTGCGCTCCTCGGCCTCGTACTCCTTCGAGGGCGGGGCGGGCTCCGGCGGCGTCGAGGCGGTCGCGGATTCCTGGAAGATCGATCGTTCCTCGGACGTGGACGAGGACTCGATCGGTCGCGTGGTCGAGGATTCCTCGGGCGCCAAGCGGGGCATCTCGCCCGTCGTGGGCGTGCTCCTGGCGCTCGTGGCCGCGGTGATCGCGGCCGGCCTGGTCGTGGGCATGCTGCGCGGCGAAGGCTCCTTTACTCGCATTTCTCCCGCCCCCGAGACGACGAGTGCGTCGCCCGCCCCTGGGGATGCCGTGGGGTCGGCTCCGCCGCAGGCCTCCGGCTTGACGGGGGAGTACACCGACGGCGTGGTGACGTGGACGTGGACGGCACCGACGGGCCCGGCCCCTACCGACATCGTCTACGCCTACGAGGCCACGGGTCCGGCAGGCACGTCGCGTGGCCGCGTGGAGACCACGACGGCGATGGTGGACGGCGCCAGCGGCGAGAATTGCATGGAGATCACGACGGTGTCCCGCTCGTCGGGGCGCATGTCTGAGCCGCTGCGTGCATGTGTTGATGTGCCGTGATGTGGATCATGCAATCGGTTGAGTTTTATCCTCCGCGACGCATCGCTTCTCAACGAGGCGCTGGTCACGTCGCGTGTAGAATGGTCAGTATCGCGCGTGATCCCTCGCGCTCAACGCAGCTAAAGGATGAAGGCACATGTCTCTGAATGAACATGCGGAACGTCCCGCAGTTCGATGGGGCGCCTCGACCGACATCGGTCCGGTCCGCTCTGAAAACGAGGATTCATGGCTGGCTGTCCCTCCCGTCTTCGCCGTCGCAGATGGGATGGGTGGCCACCTGGGTGGTGCCCAGGCCTCGTCGAGTGCCGTCATCACCCTCCAGGAATTTCTGAGCACCGATCGTCTGGGCAACCGCCCCGTCGACCTGGTGGACCTGTCCGTCGCGATCGACGCGGCGGCGACGGCCGTTGCCTCGCTGGCCCCGATCGACAACCCGGCGAGCGCTCCGGGTACGACCCTGTCGGGCGTCATGGTGCTGCGCACCGCCGAGGGTCCGTACTGGCTCTCATTTAACGTGGGTGATTCGCGCGTGTATGTCGTGGGCGGCGGGGGTATCCGTCAGCTCACCCACGACCACTCCGCGCTGCAGGAGGCGCGTGACCTTGCGGCCACCTCCGGAGCGCCCCGTGTGATCCCTCCCGCAAACGTTGTGACAAAGGCGCTGGGTGCCGGGCAGACCGGAAGTGTGAAAGCCGACTACACAATCATGCCGCTGGAAGAAGGTGATCGGGCGGTCATCTGTACAGACGGCGTGCACGGCGTCCTGCGTGATTCGCAGATTCATGCGGTTGTTGCGGCCGGCGACGGCCCTCAGGGGACCGCGGATGCGCTTGTGCGCGCGTCGCTGGAATCGGGCACGCGGGATAACACGACCGCCGTTGTAGTTTACGCAGGAACCAAATCACGAGTAACATTGACATCGAATGTCATGAATCGGATGATTCAACCAGTACGTCCGGCGTCGATCGAGACCGCTCGCCGGGTTCCTCGTAGAGAAGGCAGTAACTGATGCTTCAGATTGGACGCTTCCTGTGCCGCGGGCAGGGCGCGATGCTCGTCACGGGCCCCCTCGGTGCGGCACTGGTTCCGCTCGACTTCGCAGACTCTGCGGCCGACGTGGTGTGGGGTCGTGCCGACACCCAGGCGTGGCTGTCTCACGTTCAGGCCGAAAAGGGCGACGCCCTCCTCCTGGACTGCGCGGGCGAGCAGCCCTACCTGACCGTGCTGGGTAACATCCAGCTGCGCATGCGCGCCGCCGGCCAGATCACCGAGCAGGTCTGGACCGATCCGATCTGGGCGTGGCCCTTCAACCCCGGCGAGTGGCAGACCTTCGAGGCCACCATCGTCGACGGCGACGAGGTCACGTGGATGGTGCCCGCCGCCGACCGCGTCGAGGCGGGCGAGATCCGCATTGGCCGCGCGCTCGACGAGGTCGAGGCCCTCGCCTCGATGCCCGTCGACACCATGGGCTTCCTCATCAACCCCGACATCCCGGATCACGAGCGCCGCGCCCGCCGCGAGGCCCGCGAGGAGCTGCCGGAGCCGACCATGCACACTGCCTCCGTGGACCTGGCTGCCGTCGAGGCCCAGTTCCTCGCCGCGACCAGCAACGGTCCCGTGTCGCTGAGCTCCGCTTCCCGCACCCCCGACGAGGTCTCCGAGGAGTCGGATGAGCAGATCGAAGGCGAGTCGCACGAGGAGGCGCCCGCGAAGGACGCCGAGCAGCCCTCGGGCGAGCTCTACGTCGTCGCCGACGCTGAGGAGCCGCCGGTCGACACGGCGGAGTCCGCCGAGCGTGCCGGTGGTTTCGGCGAGTCCGGTACCCCGGCCTCGTCTGAGCCTGCCCCCGAGGCGGTCGTCGAGCCCCCCGCCGCCCCCGAGGCCATGAGCGCCGAGGGCCTGGCCGACCTGGGTGCCGAGACCGACACCGAGGCGACGATCCTGCGCCTGGCCCCCACGAACTCGGGCCCCGCCGCGCCCGTCGCGTTCCTGATTCACGGCGGCACCGTGCCCGTCGAGGTTTCCCGTGACGTCGTCATCGGCCGCGACCCCGACGCCCGTGCGCTGACCGGCCGCCCCGTCGCGACCGTCCTGCGCGTGCCCAGCCCGCAGACCGAGATCTCCCGCTCGCACTGCGCCGTCATGATGACGACCCCCGGCTCCTGGGCTCTCATGGACCTGGGCAGCGCGAACGGCACCGTCCTGCGCCACGCCGACGGCTCGTTCCAGGACGTCACCCCCATGGTGACGATTGCCCTGAACGATGGCGACCTCATCGACGTGGGCGAGGGAACCACGATCGAGTTCCGCGTGCGCTGACACAACTGATTGACGCAGGTGGGGCGGGCCTTCGGGCTCGCCCCACCTGCATTTGTCTGTGTTGTTCACGGGGGAGAGAGGATCGGTCGACTGTCCCGGCCTCGTCTATGTAAGGACAATCATGCTCGCGCACGCCTTGAGGTGACCTTGGTCCCTTGAAGCGTGTATCCTTACCCCTGGTAGCGACCCGCTGGTGGGTCGGTCATCGCAAACACGGAAGTTGAGGACCACGATGGTCAAGTACGTATACGACTTCTCCGAGGGCGACAAGTCCATGAAGGACCTCCTCGGAGGAAAGGGAGCCAACCTCGCCGAGATGACGAAGCTCGGTCTGCCCGTTCCCCCCGGCTTCACGATCACCACCGAGGCGTGCCGCGCATACCTCAAGGAGTCGACGGTTCCCGAGTCGCTTGCCACCGAGGTCACCACCGCCCTGCGCGGCGTCGAAGACCAGATGGGCCGCCGCCTCGGTGATCCCTCCGACCCGCTCCTCGTCTCTGTGCGAAGCGGCGCCAAGTTCTCCATGCCCGGCATGATGGAAACCGTCCTGAACATCGGCCTCAACGATGAGTCCGTTCTCGGCCTTGCTGCCGTTAGCGGTAACGAGCGCTTCGCGTGGGACTCCTACCGCCGCCTCATCCAGATGTTCGGCAAGACCGTTCTCGACATCGACGGCGACCTCTTCTCCGACGCCCTCGACGAGCTCAAGGCCGCGCGCGGCGTGAAGGGCGACACCGAGCTGACCGCCGAGGACCTCAAGGGCCTCGTCGACACCTTCAAGGGCATCGTCAAGGAACAGACCGGCAACGACTTCCCGCAGGACCCGCGCACCCAGATGGACATGGGCATCGAGGCCGTGTTCCGCTCCTGGAACACCGAGCGCGCCCGCATCTACCGCCGCCGTGAGCGCATCCCCCACGACCTGGGCACCGCCGTCAACATCTGCACCATGGTGTTCGGCAACATGGGCGAAAACTCCGGCACCGGCGTGTGCTTCACCCGTGACCCCTCCTCCGGCCACTCCGGCGTCTACGGCGACTACCTCGAGAACGCGCAGGGCGAGGACGTCGTTGCGGGCATCCGCAACACCCTGCCCCTGTCCGCCCTCAAGGACATCAACAAGCCCGTCTACGACGAGCTGCGCGCCATCATGCGCAAGCTCGAGACCCACTACCGCGACATGTGTGACATCGAGTTCACCGTCGAGCGCGGCAAGCTGTGGATGCTCCAGACCCGCGTCGGCAAGCGCACCGCCGCCGCCGCGTTCCGTATCGCCACCCAGCTCCTGGGCGAAAAGCTCATCACCCGCGACGAGGCCCTGGGCCGCGTCACCGGCGACCAGCTCACCCAGCTGATGTTCCCGCAGTTCGACGCCAAGGCCGAGAAGGAGCTCATCGCTCGCGGCATGGCTGCCTCCCCGGGCGCCGCCGTCGGCAAGATCGCCTTCAACAACGCCCAGGCCGTCGAGGCTGCCGAGAAGGGCATCAAGACCGTCCTCGTGCGTCGCGAGACCAACCCCGATGACCTGCCCGGCATGGTCGCCGCCGAAGGCGTCCTGACCGCCCGCGGCGGCAAGACCTCGCACGCCGCCGTCGTCGCCCGCGGCATGGGCAAGACCTGCGTGTGTGGCGCCGAATCCCTCGTCATCGACGAAGCTGCCGGCACCGTCACCATCGGCGACCTGGTCCTCACCTCCGAGGACACCATCGCCATCGACGGCCAGACCGGCGAGATCTTCCGCGGCGAGGTCCCCGTCGCCGACTCGCCCGTCACCACCTACCTGGCTGACGGCCTCGAGGCCGGCATCGCCGCCGCCGGCGAGGACCAGGGCACCCGCGAGCTCGTTGAGGCCGTTGACAAGCTCCTCGGCCACGCCGACAAGGTCCGCCGCCTGCGCGTGCGTGCCAACGCCGACACCCCCCTCGACTCCAAGCGCGCCATCGCCTTCGGCGCCGAGGGCATCGGCCTGTGTCGCACCGAGCACATGTTCCTGGGTGAGCGTCGCCCGCTCGTCGAGCGCGCCATCCTCTCCGCCCCCGAGTCCGACGAGCGCCAGGCCGCGTTCAACGAGCTCGAGAAGCTCCAGAAGCAGGACTTCCTCGAGATGCTCGAGGTCATGGACGGCAAGGCCATGACCGTGCGTCTCATCGACCCGCCGCTCCACGAGTTCATGCCCGCCCTCATCGAGCTGGAGACGAAGGTCGCCGTCGGCAAGGCCACCGGTACCCTCGACCCCGCCGACGAGGCCATGCTCGTCGAGGTCCGTCGCATGCACGAGCAGAACCCCATGCTGGGCCTGCGCGGCGTGCGCCTGGGCATCTACCTGCCCGGCCTGTTCGCCCTGCAGATGCGCGCCCTGTGTGAGGCCGCCGCCGAGCTCGTGGCCCGCGGCCTCAACCCGCGTCCCGAGATCATGGTCCCGCTCGTCGGCTCCGTGCGTGAGCTCCAGCTCGTGCGCGAGGAAGGCGAAGGCATCATCGCCTCCGTCGCGGCCGCCCACGGCGTGGACCTGTCCGGCGTCTCCATCGGCGCCATGATCGAGCTGCCGCGCGCCGCCATGACGGCCGAGGACCTCGCCGAGGAAGCCGACTTCTTCTCCTTCGGCACCAACGACCTGACGCAGACCGTGTGGGGCTTCTCGCGCGACGACGTCGAGGGCGTGTTCTTCCCGCAGTACATCGAGGCCGGCATCTTCGGCGTCTCCCCCTTCGAGTCCATCGACGTCCACGGTGTGGGCACCCTGGTCTCCGAGGGCGTGCGCCGCGCCCGCTCCACCAAGCCGAACATCAAGCTCGGCGTGTGTGGCGAGCACGGTGGCGACCCGCAGTCGATCCACTTCTTCCACAACGTGGGTGTCGACTACGTGTCCTGCTCCCCGTTCCGCGTCCCCGTCGCCCGCCTCGAGGCTGGCCGCGCCGCGGTCGAGGATCACGTGGACATGACCGCCTGATCGCTGGTGGCGCTTGCTCTGCTGAGTAGCGCTGATTGAGTGCGGCGAGGCCGCGGCCGGGAAACCGGTCGCGGCCTCGTTTCGTTGTGGTGATGCTTGTGGCCCCACGGGTGTTCCGGGCGCCGGAGGCCCCGGCCGCTGTGTGTGCCGGTGGGCGGCGGCCCGCCCGCGAG
>JVKM01000045.1:0-19240 GCA_001072465.1 Xylanimonas cellulosilytica
CCCATTCCCTGGACTTCAATTTCGATGTCCAAGAAACGGGAGGCAGTTCAAAACGAGACCGGGGCCAAACACTAAGCCGCGCTAGCGCGCCTGAAGCGGATCACTCGTCGGCGGCGCTGGGGTGCGTCATGTCGGCGGGAACGACCCACGCGTCGAACTCCTCGGCCGTGAGGAAGCCCAGCTCGAGGGCGGACTCGCGCAGCGACAGGCCCTTGTGATGCGCGTTCTTCGCGATCTTCGAGGCCTTGTCGTAGCCGATGTGGCGGTTCAGGGCCGTCACCTGCATGAGGTTGATGTCCAGGTTGTGCTGGATCTTCTCGTAGTTGGGCTCGATGCCGTACGCGCAGTTCGTATCGAAAGACACGCAGGCGTCGCCCAGCAGGCGGATGGACTCCAGGACGTTCCAGGCCATGACGGGCTTGAAGACGTTGAGCTGGAAGTTGCCCTGCGAGCCGGCGAAGCCGACCGTCGCGTCGTTGCCGAACACCTGGGTGGCGACCATGGTCATGGCCTCGCACTGGGTCGGGTTGACCTTGCCCGGCATGATGGACGAGCCCGGCTCGTTCTCGGGGATGATCAGCTCGCCGATGCCGTTACGCGGGCCGGAGGCGTACCAACGCACGTCGTTCGCGATCTTCATGAGGGCGTCGGCCAGGACACGCAGCGCGCCCGAGACCAACACCAGCGCGTCGTGCGCACCCAGGGCGGCGAACAGGTTGTCGGCCTGCTTGAACTCGATGCCGGTCTCCTCGGAGATCTTCTTGGCGGTGAGCTCACCGAACTTCGGGTGAGCATTCAGGCCGGTGCCCACGGCGGTACCGCCGATGGCCAGCTCGCGCGCACGGGTGTCCGCGTACTCGATGCCGTCGAGGGCGAAGTCGATCTGAGCAACCCAGCCGGAGATGACCTGGCCCAGGCGGATCGGGGTAGCGTCCTGCAGGTGGGTGCGGCCCACCATGATGACGTCCTCGAACTCCTTGGCCTTCTTGTCCAGGGTGTCACGCAGCTGGCGCACGCGCGGGTACATGTCGTGCAGCTCGGAGACGACCGCGATGTGCATGGCGGTGGGGAAGGTGTCGTTCGAGGACTGGCCACGGTTCACGTGATCGTTGGGGTGCACGGGGGCCTTGGTGCCCATGGTGCCGCCCGCGATCTCGATGGCGCGGTTCGAGATGACCTCGTTGGCGTTCATGTTCGACTGGGTGCCCGAACCGGTCTGGAAGACGACCAGCGGGAAGTTGTCGTCAAGCTTGCCGGAGATGACCTCGTCGCCGGCCTGCGCGATGTAGTTTGCGATGTCGGCGGGCAGCTCGCCCAGCTCGGCGTTGGCCAGGGCCGCGGACTTCTTCAGGATGCCAAGGGCGCGCACCATCGGGCGGCCCCACACGAAGGTGTTGCGTCCAATGTCGAAGTTGTGCAGCGAACGCTCGGTCTGAGCGCCCCAGTAGCGGTTCGCGGGGACCTCAACGGCGCCCATCGAGTCGGTTTCAGTACGGGTTTCTTGTGCCACAGGTGGCTCCTTCGCGTAGGGCTTACGTACCCCTCTAGGATAGCGCCGCACGACCACTGAGGCGTGGGGCACTCGTCCTAGTCGCGTCCTAATCGCGCGCGCGGGTCTCGAGATTAGCCCGGTGCAGGAGCCACCAGGCGCACGCGCACGACAGCGCGACCAGCGTGAGCGCCAGCAGGAAGGGGGACAGCGGCATCCAGCCGTACAGGGCGGTGGCGCTCACGGGGGCCACGATCCACGTGATCGCGCCGGTCGCGTTGATGACGCCGGCGATGCCTCCCTGCTCGCGCGCGCTCACCGCCAGGGACGCGCCCGCCGAGTAGCCGGGGGAGGCCATGCCCGAGGCGACGCCCATCGCGAACGTCGAGGCGGCCAGCGCCCACAGAGACGGTGCGATCGTCAGGCACGCGAGGGCCACGAGGGCGAGCGTCATGCCCGTGCGCAACAGCATGCGTGGACTCCATCCCAGGCGCGGCACGACGATCAGCTGCATGAGCATGGCGCCAGCGGCGTTGGCCAGCAGCATGAGGGCGGTGACAGAAACGGCGGGCGCGGGCTCGAGTCCGCCGCGGTCCTGGACGAGGAATCCCATCGTGATCTGAACGACGCCGTTCGCGAAGTAGATGCCGAACACCGAATCGATCCACGGGGCGATGCGCCGGTCGGTCCACCGCACGCGCGGGGGCAGCTCGGCGGTGGCTGTCGCCCCGCTCGCGTTATCGGTCGCCGCTTCAGTCGACGAGGCCGGGGCAGCCTGCCCGGGTTGCGTGTCCTTGGTTGTCAGGCGAGGCAGGCGCCTCCTCGTGCGCGTGGAGGCTCCGTCGCGGGGCAGCCAGATGAGAGCGATCGCCAGGGCGATGAGGACGAAGATCGGGGTGGCGTGTACGGGGCCGAAGATCCACCAGGCGCCCAGAGCTGAGGAGACGAGGGAGCCGACCATGACAGACAAGTTGATCGCGCCGGAGAACGCGGACGTGCCGCGCACCCGCGAGGCCTCGTCGGGGGTCACCTCGGCGACGAGGGCCTGGCCCGTCGGCGGAATCGCCGCGACGGCCGCGCCGAAGAAGGGGCCGCGCGCAGCCATGATGGCGCCCGCCGCGAGGAAAGCGCCGATGTAACCGGCCGCCCGCGCCCACACGGCCGCCGAAAAAAGCGTGCCCGCCGTGAGCGCCAAGAACAGCGCCAACAGGATGACGCGCCTGCGTCCCCAGGCGATCGAACGGCGCCCCCAGAACTGGCTGAGCGCCGTCACCGCGGTGGCCGCCAAGGACACCGCCGCGCCCACGATCCACTCGGGCAGGTTCAGGGCGCGCGACAGGGGAGCGATCGACACGTTGAGCATGTTCTGCGCCGTGTACGTGAACAGCGCGATCGCCACGAGCGCGCGCAGCGTCGGATTCGTCAGCAAAGGTGATGAGGGCACAGTGCATCCTACGACGAAGGCCCCGCGCGATGCGCGGGGCCTTGCCGGACAGACGTCACAACGGGGGAACGCTTAGCGCTGCACCCAGGTGCTCACCTTCCAGCGAGCATCGCCAGAGCGCTCACGCCACTCGGCGTCGCTGCGCTCTTCGTCCCTGCGCCACAGCGCCGGATCCAGCGGCGGCGCATACACGAAGGTCGACCCCTCGGGTGCGCTCGCGGCCACGTCCAGCTCCAGGTCGGTCACCACGGCCTCGTCCAGGAGGGGAAGGGTCTCAGCGTAGAGCTGAGCCCCGCCCGTGATCCAGATGTAGGGGGCGTCCGTGCGCGAGGTTTCCTCGCGCGCGATCTGAAGCGCCTCGTCGACGGAAGAGACGACGAGAGCGCCCTCGGCCTCGTACCCGGGGGTACGGGTGATGACGATGTTCGTGCGGCCCGGCAGGGCGCGCCCGAGAGCCTCCCACGAACGGCGGCCCATGATGATCGGGCAGCCCATCGTGGACTCCTTGAAATGCCGGAAATCAGCGGGAACATGCCAGGACATGGCCGTGCCAGTCCCGATGATCCCGTTGCAATCCTGCGCCCAAATCGCTCCCAGCTTCGTCATACCGCGACCGGAGCCTTGATCGTGGGGTGATGCTGGTAGTCCGTCACCGAAATGTCATCGAAGGAGTACTCGAACATCGAGGGAGCGTGTCCGAGCTCCAGGCGCGGGAACGGGTACGGCTCGCGGCTCAGCTGCTCGGTCACCTGCTCCGTGTGGTTGGAGTAGATGTGGCAGTCCCCGCCCGTCCAAATGAAGTCGCCGACTTCCAGGCCCGCCTGCTGGGCGAACATGTGGGTGAGCAGCGAGTAGGACGCGATGTTGAAGGGCACGCCCAGGAACATGTCCGCGCTGCGTTGGTAGAGCTGCAGCGACAGGCGGCCGTCGGCCACGTACAGCTGGAAGAACGCGTGGCAGGGCTCGAGCGCCATCTCGGGCAGATCGCCGACGTTCCACGCGGACACCACCATGCGGCGCGAATCCGGGTTCGTCTTCAGCGTCTCCAGGACCTGGGAGATCTGGTCGATGTGGCGACCGTCCCCGGCGTTCCACGAACGCCACTGGACGCCGTACACCGGACCTAGCTCGCCGTCCTCGTCCGCCCACTCGTTCCAGATGCGGATGCCGTTGTCGCGCAGCCAGGACACGTTCGACGACCCCGACAGGAACCAGAGCAGCTCGCCGACCACCGACTTGAGGTGCACGCGCTTGGTCGTGATCAGCGGGAATCCCTTGGACAGGTCGTAGCGCAGCTGCGCGCCGAACATGGAGCGCGTGCCCGTGCCCGTGCGGTCGCCCTTCGGGGTGCCCTCGGCCATGATGCGCGCCAGCAGGTCCTCGTACTGGCGGTCGACGGCGCTCACGTCAGTCGATCCGCTCGTTCGTCCACGTGTGCGAGGCCGACAGCGCCTGGTCGACGACCGAGTGCTCGATCGTGCAGTTGCGCTTGATCGCGGCATCGGCGCGACGCTTCAGATCCTCGATCTCTTCCTCAGACAGTGCGGACATGTCCTGGACCAGCTCGACGTCCACGTGCGTGAAGCGGTCGTTGTCCTGGTCGTAGTCGGCGGAGACACCGACGAACTGCTGGAAATCGTCGCCCAGGCGGGCGGCCATGCGCGCGTCTGAACTCATCGCGTTGCAGCCCGCGAGCGCGAGCTTGAGCAGGTCGCCGGGGGAGAAGAGGCCGGGGCCGTGACCGATGCGGATTTCGGCGCCGTCCTGGTTGCGGGCGACGTACTGACGCACGCCCGTACGCTGCATGTACAGAGACTTAGGTGTATCACTCATGGCACCTATTGTGTCGCGAAAAGACCCCGCCCGCCCGGCAACATGCGCGGGGCGGGCGGGGTTCCGCGCAGAGCGTAGCGTGGGCTCAGCGATGCTCCTCCAACCACTGTGTGGCCAGCGCCTGCTCGCGCTCCACGACGCGGCCCAGGTGCGCCACAGCCTCCTTCTCGATGCGCCCGCCCAGCAGCGGCACGCGCACCGACACGTTGCCGGTCACCTCGCGGGTGCAGCCCGTCTCGGTGCCCGTCAGCGTGGACGTGGCCTCGACGGACACAGGGGCGCCGTCGACGGTCACGGTCGTGCGCGAGGACGCCCCGGCCTCGTTCGTCGTCCACTCCTCGGTGAAGGCGATGCGCAGATCGGACTTGACAAAGCGCGCGGCCGCCGCCGGGATCAGCTCGGGGCGCACGGTGCCCGCAAAGGACACGCGCTCGCCCTCCACCGACACGACCTGGGAGCCCTCCACGACAAACTGGCCGAAGCGTAGCTCCAGGTAGGCGGGGGTCAGGTACATGGCGACGACCTCGTCGACCGTACCCGGATAAGAAATAGACTGCGTGAATTGCATGGTTCTCCTGACGAAAGAAGCGGCGCCGAAGCGTGTCCCGGCGCTCATTTACAACTAAGGTCCGCCCTCGCGGCCCCTCTCCCTTTAGAGTAGATGCATGCGTAGTCTCATGCAGTTAGCTGAAGAAGCCTCTTCGACGCCGTTGTCGGAGCAGGACATCGATTGGCTGCACCTCCTCCTCGCGGACTGGCAGGTGCTCGCCGACCTGGCGGCCGCCGACCTGGTTCTGTGGCTGCCCGCCGACGACGGACGCTTCATCGCGGCCGCCCACTGCCGTCCCGCGACCTCGACGACCGTCCACGTGGACGACATCATCGGCCTCCACCTGCCCGCCGCCCGCGAAATCGACCTGCGGCGCGCCCTGCAGACCGGGCAGGTCGTGCGCTCGCCCGCCGCCCGCTGGGCCGGCACCTACTCGATGATGGAAACCTGCGTGCCCGTGTGCCACGACGGGCGCATCATCGCCGTCGTCACCCGCGAGGCCAACCTGTCGAGTCCGCGTCTGTCCCTCGGCTTCGAGGGGTGGACCGTCGCTGCGGCCGACACCCTGTGCCAGATGATGGCGCGCGGCGAATACCCCTACGACTCCACCCCGCAGGTCACCTCCCACGGCGTCCCGCGAGTCCTCGACGGCGCCCTCCTGCTGGATGCGGAGGGCCGCGTCCAGCACGCGACCCCCAACGCCGTGTCGTGCCTGCGCCGCCTCGGCATCCGCACGCACGTGACCGGCAAGGTCCTCGCTCAGGAGATCACCGAGGTCATCGGCGACGGCACCCTCATCGAGGAATCCATGGCGGTCGTCGTCATGGGCCGCGCCTCCTGGCGCGTCGAGATCGCCGCGCGCGCATCCACCGTCAGCATGCGCGCCCTGCCCCTCGTCAACGGGCGTAAGCGCCTGGGCGCCGTCATCCTGACGCGCGACGTCTCCGAGGTCCACCGTCACGAGCAGGAACTCATGACGAAGGACGCGACAATCCGCGAGATCCACCACCGCGTCAAGAACAACCTGCAGACCGTGTCCGCCCTGCTGCGCCTTCAGTCGCGCCGCTCCTCAGAGGAAGCGGTCAAGGTCGCGCTCGCGGAGGCCGAGCGCCGCGTGCAGGCCATCGCGACCGTGCACGCCGCCCTGTCGCAGAACGTGGACGAGTCGGTTGACTTTGACGAGGTTGCGCGCACGATCGTGCGCATGGCCGGTGCGATCGCGTCCACGGACCACAGCGTCGAGGTCATCACGACCGGCAGCTTCGGCACGATTCAGGCCGATCAGGCTCAGGCCCTGGCGACGGTCCTCAACGAGCTGGTCGCCAACTCGGTCGAGCACGGCCTCGCGGACCGCGACGGTCTCATCGAGGTGCGCGCCGAGCGCGAGGGAACGTCCATGACCGTGACCGTCGCAGACGATGGCGTGGGCTTCGTGCCGGGTACGCCCATGAGCGGCCTGGGCACACAGATCGTGCATCAGATGGTGCGCGGTGAGCTCAAGGGCTCGATCGAGTGGGCGCCGCGTGAGGGTGGCGGCACGCTTGTCACGCTCCACGCCAACCTGGACCCCGCCTGATCGAGGATCCGCCCAGGCGGTGTGAATGATCAACGAACGAGGCCGGGGATCCATTGTGGATCCTCGGCCTTGATCGTCTGTGCGGCATGTGTGCCGCTGTGGCTTGTTAGCAGCCTGCGCGGCGTGCGCGCGCGGCGCGGCGCTTGAGGGAGCGGCGTTCTTCTTCGCTCATGCCGCCCCACACGCCGGAGTCCTGGTTGTTGTCGATGGCCCACTGTAGGCAGATGCCCACGACCTCGCACTCGCGGCACACGGCCTTGGCCTCGGCGACCTGCGTAATAGCCGGACCCGTGTTCCCGATGGGGAAGAAAAGTTCCGGGTCTACGGTCAGGCATGCTGCCTTACTGCGCCAATCCATGATCTGTCTTTCGCTCCTCGCGTCCTGTGCGCCTGGTTCTCTTTTACTCTTTTTCAGTGTCCGCTAGGTCATCTTAGTCGCGCAAGGTCGTGTCAACAGTGAAATGGAGATGTCACTATGTGGCTGCTCACGACCGGCCAATAAGGTGGGACTTAGGTGTTAACTGACCCTGTGGTCAGTTGGACAGTACTGACGGTATCACCCTCGCTGATCAGTCCGCAGGTCATGTCCCATCGTCGTGCCGTCAGGGCGAGCGGGGGCGTGTGGCTGTGTTGAATTAATGCGCGAATAACGTTGTGTGTGGGGTTGAGCGCGAGGACCCTGTGCTTGTCCCATCTGGTGATACGAGTCCACGCTTCTTCGGGAATTACGTCAGAGATCTTTGGTGTTTCCCAACCGAGGTGGGCGTGGATGGCCTCGATGACCCGGGCATCGTCCCTGCGTCCGACGATGATCCACGGCAGTGCGTGTTCCCAGGTGGGGGTGGTGTAGGTGGAGCCGATCAGGATGGGAGAGCGGGTATTTCTGACCAACGCTGCGACCTGCGAGGGGGAGGGGATGTGCCAGTCGTTCTCGCCAGATGGGGAGTCGTGTCGCAGGTGAATGGCCTGCCTGGGGACGGTGGCGAGGCGAGGTCTCTCTCCCGGTCGTACGACGAGCGCCTGTCCCTCGCCCAGTACGCGTAGCTCTCCCGGTGCAATCCCGGCGTGGACGGCCTCGTCCGCGTCCCTCGCACGCACGACGCGGGTCGAGAACGCTCCCATTGCCGCGCTTGACGGGGTGAATCTGCCAGCGAAGGCTGCGACGATGACGACGCCAGCGCGCCTGGCCTTGGCCAGGAGCGAGGTCCACAGCGCCTCCGCCTGGGGAGCAGCGAGCGCCTGCGACAGATACGAACGAAGCTGCGGGGCATCCGTTATAGCAAGAACCGTTGGCCCGTGGCTGCAGATGCCTTCCAGCAGGTCGATGGCGCCGGGTGCGTCCGCAGGCAGCTGGGAGGCCACGCCTCCCACCGCGTGCTCGCCAATCACGTGGAGGGGGCGGTGGGTACCGTGTGCGATTCGGGTCGCGAGGGCCAGCGCCCATTGCGCGGCGAGATGCGCCTCGTGCGCGCTGGTCTGAATCTGGATGCTTCCCCCGTCCCAGATGATGGGGGAGTGACGCTCGATGCCTTCCGCGAGGCCGAGAGACAAGGCAGTGCCGCCACGGACTCCGTCGTGGGCCGCGTTCCCTTCCGGGGTGTGATCGGGAAGGGGCTGTGCGGCGTCGTCGATATCCTCCCAGGTCAGCTCCTCGGGTAGGGGCGGCGCCCACAGGGGTTCGGTGCCCGTGTGTGGCCACGTGGCGTTGCAGCGCTCGACCATGGACGCGATGTCGGCGAGGTAGGTCAGCTGGATCGTGCCCACGTCCGACAGGACCGCGCGACCGGGGATACGCGGCAGCGAGGCGGCGCGTCCGTCCCCGAGGATATCGGTGGAGTCCGAGGCACTCACGCAGCGCAGACACAGCCGAATGTCCATGTTCGCGCGCATCTGTGCACTCACGGCCCCCGACGGGCGTTGTGTGGCCGCGATGAGATGTAGGCCGAGGCTGCGTCCCTGCGCGGCGAGGCGGAGCAAGACCTCCATCGAATCGGGGTGTGCCTGGGCGAGAACGCGGAACTCGTCGATCGCGACGATGAGACGAGGCGGGGGCGCGGTTACGCTGACGGGATCCTCCTCGTGAGCTCTCTCCCACGCGGCGAGGTCAGGGAAACCGAGCGCCCCGAGCGCTTCCTCACGTCGCTGGAGGATCGACGCGATTCCCTCCAGCGCTCGGGTGGTGGCTCCGGCGTCGAGGTCGGTGAGGAGCGCCTGGGTGTGCGGGAGCGCCTCGAGGCGGGCGAAGGTTGCCCCGCCCTTGTAGTCGATGAGGATGAAACGGACCTGTTCGGGGCTGTAGCAGTGTGCGATGGCGGCAAGCCACCCGAGGAGCGCCTCTGACTTCCCCGATCCGGTGCACCCGGCGACGAGGGCGTGCGGCCCGTCGGCGACCAGGTCCAGGTTGACGGGACCATCCTCTCCTAGGCCGATCCGCACACTCAGCCCACCGACGCGTCCCCTCGCCGAGGACGGATCCCAGTCAAGCCGCGCGGGCAGGCTGTCCTGCGCGTCTGCCCGTGTGACGGTCCACCACCAGTGCGTGCTCACGGGCGCGTCGTCGGTGACGCACACCTGCGCGCACCACGCTGGAAGGAGCGACAGCGTGGGGGCGTATCCGACATGGAGCGTTGGGTGGGTGGCGTTGCGCGTGCAGTGCGGGCAGGAGTCGCGGTCGCTGACGTGGATATCCACGCCAGCGTTCCCAATGAGCACGGGAGCGGCGCTGTTCCACCACACGCGCGCCCCGCCAAGCTGAGCGGCGATCTGGCCGGCGCACCACAGCGCGCACTGGGACGCGTGGGCGCCGACGATGCCGATCGCCTCGTACTCACCCGGCTCTTTCGCGTCAGCGGACGCCGCCAGTCGAACGCGCCGGCCCACGCGCGTGGGACGCCCCGGCCACACGGCGGCCCGCGCAGCGTGTGGGGGAGCGGACGAGGTAGGAAGCCCCGCAAGGACCAGGGCAAGCGCCCCACCGTCCCAGCCCAGGCGACGCCGGCGTGCCCGCCACGCCAGGACAACCGCGGCGACGATCGCGACCAGCACGACGCCCGCGCAGGCCGGCGCGAGCACGGAGGGCAGCGAGACGGTCGAGCGCAGCCTCCACAGCAGGAAACCTCCCATGACGAGCACGGAGACCAGGGGAGCTCCCCGCAGGAGAGACGATCCCGTCAGCGATCCCCGGCCTCGTCTGGAAGATGCGGGCCAAACCAAACGACGAGGCCGCCCCCGCACCTCGAACACGTCGTCCCCCAGGCGGATGCGGGTCCCCGCAGGGAGGGGACGGGCGTCCCGATGGCGGCGCCATAGGGGGAGGTGCGAGCGCACGCGCACGGGTGCAGCGCCGGGCGACACGCGCAGGACTGCCCGGCCTCCCCGCGTCGAGAATCGGAGGTGCTCTCGAGCAACGGACGCGCACGTCAGCGGCACGTCCCCCGCTCGACCGACCGCGCCGGGGGCGAGCACGACGCCGACGTCCGGGCCCGCGACGCAGGCCAGGTGAACGTCGGCTCGCAAGGCCGATCGGGCGAGGCAACCGGAATGCTTCATGCACCAACGATCCCGCTGCGCTCGCGGCCGATCAAGCGACGTGAGAAGCCCTGTGGATAACCCGAGGCACTCGCGTGCCCCTGTGGATAACAGTGCCACAGGCCCGTGTGGCTATGACCACCTCCGTCGCCCAAGCGCCCCGCCCGCCGGTCCGCCAGCCTCGTCGAATGCAAGAATGGACCCCATGGCTGACTCCACGTTCGAGACGACCCGCGACCGCTACAACGACCTCGTTGACCGCATCAACGCGGCACGAGAGGAGTACTACAACAACGATAATTCTCCTGTCACGGATGCTGAGTATGACCGCATGTACCGTGAGGTAGAGGATATTGAGAATCGGTACCCGCAGCTGCGCGGCGCCGACTCGCCCACGATGAGTGTCGGCGGCGGAGTCGCCGAGGGTTTTGCTGAGGCGCCTCACCTCGCCCAGATGTTGTCCTTGGACGATGTGTTTTCCCTCGAGGAACTCGCCGGATGGGAGACCCGCATGGCCGAGGCCACCGGCATCTCCGACCTCGAGATGACGACCGAGGTCAAGGTCGACGGCCTGTCCATCAACCTCCTCTACGAGAATGGCGTTCTTGTGCGCGCCGCCACCCGTGGAAACGGGAGAGTCGGTGAGGACGTCACCGCCAACGCGCGCACGATCGCCTCGATCCCGCAGAAACTCAAAGGAAAAGTGCCTGCCCGCGTCGAGGTGCGCGGCGAGGTCTACTTCCCTGTCGCTGATTTCTTGGCCTTCAACAAGGCTCGGGAAGAAGCTGACGAGAAGACCTTCGTCAATGCGCGCAACGCGGCTTCCGGTTCCCTGCGCCAGAAGGACCCCGCCGAGACCGCCAAGCGCCCGCTCGCGATGGTCGCCCACGGCATCGGCTTCGTCGAGGCCGGAGAGGACTTCACCGAGCCGACCACGCAGATGGGCTGGTACGAGCAGCTGCGCCACTGGGGTCTGCCCGTCTCGCCATACACGCGCCTGCTCACAGGACGCAAGGCTATTGAGGAACGCATCGCTGAGATTGATGAGGGACGCAATGATCTCGTGCACCAGATTGATGGTGTCGTCGTCAAGATCAACGACCTGGCCCTGCAGCGCTCCCTCGGATCGACGTCGCGTACCCCACGCTGGGCCGCCGCCTACAAGTTCCCTCCCGAGGAGGTCCACACGCGCCTGCTCGACATCCGAGTCCAGGTGGGCCGCACGGGCCGCGTGACCCCCTACGGCGTGATGGAACCCGTGCTGGTCGCCGAATCGACTGTCGCGCGGGCAACCCTGCACAACGCCCAGGAGGTTGCTCGCAAGGGCGTTCTCATCGGCGACCTCGTCGTCCTGCGCAAGGCCGGTGAGATCATCCCCGAGATCGTCGCCCCCGTTGAGGACGCGCGCAACGGCTCCGAGCGCCCCTTCGTCATGCCTACCGAGTGCCCCTCCTGCGGGACTGCGCTCGTCCAGGAGAAGGAAGGCGACGTCGACCTGCGCTGCCCGAACAAGGGTTTGTGCCCCGCGCAGATCACCGAGCGCCTCGCCCACGTGGGCGAGCGCAGCGCCCTGGACGTGGAGGGCCTTGGCGATGAGTCAGCGCTCGCCATGACCCAGCCCGAAAATCACCGCGACGAGGTGGCCGCCGCCCTGGTCGCCGGCCACAGCGTCACCCTGGAGGACGGCACCGTTCTGAGTCTTCAGGACGCTCACGACTTTCCACACAGCGAGCAAAACACCCGCGCCGAGGAGCTCCTGCCCGCCCCGCAGGCCCCCGCACTGCGCACGGAGGCCGCGCTCTTCGACCTGCGCGCCGAGGATCTGCGCGACGTCATGGTGTGGAAGCCTGTCAAGAAGAAGGGCGAGGAAACCGGGGACTGGAAGCAGGTTCGCTACTTCTGGACGAAGGCCTACAAGCCCCGCAAGCTGCGCGCAGGCACCGTTTTTGACCAGATTGAGTCCCGAGCCTCCAAGGGCACTGAGAAGATGCTCGCCGAGCTGGAGAAGGCCAAGAGCCAGCCCCTCGCGCGCGTCCTCGTCGCCCTGTCCATCCGCCACGTCGGCCCCACCGCGGCCCACGCGCTCGCAGAGAAGTTCCTATCGATGGACGCCCTGCACGCCGCCTCGGTCGAGGAGCTCTCCGCCGTCGAGGGAGTGGGCGAAACAACTGGTCGATCCCTGCGCGACTGGTTCACGGTCGACTGGCACCTGGAGGTGCTGGAGGCGTGGGCGCGCGCGGGCGTGCGCATGGCCGACGAGGCGCCCGAACCGGCCTCGGACGTGCTCGCTGGTCTGACGATCGTCGTCTCGGGCGCGATGCCCGGATACGACCGCGAGGGCGCCAAGGAGGCAATCACCTCGCGCGGAGGAAAGGCGGCAGGCTCGGTCTCGAAGAAGACCTCGCTCGTGGTCGCGGGCCCGGGCGCGGGCTCGAAGGCCGCGAAGGCCGAGGCCCTGGGCGTCCCCGTCATCACCGAGCAGCAGTTCGCGGACCTCCTCGAGGGAGGCCTGGCAGCCGTCGGCCTGTAACGAGGCCGGGGCTTAGACGAAGGGCTCGAAGGGACCCAGTAGCATCTCGCCGACGCGGGTGATCATCGAGCGCTTTTCCCACTCGTCGATCGTCAGGCGGCGGGCTGTCGTCAGGTCGTTCGCGAAAATCTCCTCCATGCGGGCGGCCAGCGGGCGGGAGAAGAACTGCAGGCATACCTCGTAGTTGCCGCGCATCGACAGGCGGTCGATGTTCGCCGTGCCGATCGTCGACCAGCGACCGTCCACCGTCATCGTCTTGGAGTGGACCATCGCGTGACGGTACAGCCAGATCTCCACGCCCTCGCGCAGCAGCTCGCCGTAGTAGGGGCGCGCCACCCAGTCCGCCAGGATGTGGTTGGAATACTCGGGGATCAGCACCTGGACGCGCACGCCTCGGCGGGCGGCGGCGATCAGGGAGCCAAGGACCTCGCGGTCGGGGATGAAGTACGCCGTCGTGATGAGCACGCGGTCGGTCGCGCGCTCGATCGCGTCGATGTACATGCCGCGGATCGGGAAGAGGAGGTAGTGCGGCAGGTTGAACTGCGCGGTCACGTCCGCGCTCCATGCGCGCGCACCCTGATCCGGCAGTTCCGGGCAGGTCTTGGGGCGGAAGTGGTTCCAGAAGTCGACGAAGCCGTTTTCCAGCTCCCACACGGCCTCGCCCGTGATGCGCACGTGGGTGTCGCGCCACTCGTTCGCGAACGGGTCGCCGATGTTGTAGCCGCCCACGAAGCCGACCTCGCCGTCGACCACGAGAATCTTGCGGTGATCCTGGCCCGTGCGACGAATGTTCAGGGTGAAGAAGCCCGAGCGCAGCGTCGGGAACTTGCGCACGTGCAGATTCGGCATGACGGGGAACTTGTAGAAGCGCGGATCCTGGTTGAGGACGCCGAAGCCGTCCCACACGCATAACACCTCGACGCCGCGCTTGGCCGCGTCGATCAGTGCCGTCTTAAAACGCTGGCCCCAGCGGTCCGAGCGCCAAATGAAGGTCTCGAAATAAATGTGATGCGTCGCCCCTTCGATGGCCTCCAACATATCCGCGTACAGGGAGGTTCCCTCCGTGTACGTGCGCGCCACGGTGTTGCCGATCTGCGTGTCGGCGGGAGGCAGGGTGGGGAAACCGTGCACGCCACCGGGGATACGGGCGGTGCGCATACGGTCGATCGCGTGCACGGTCACGACTGCGGCCGCCTGGGCGGCGAGCAGCGCGATTCCCGCTTTTTTGACGATCGACCACGTCTGCCTGGTGAGTTGGCGTCGCTGTGAAAAGGCCATACGGGTAGGATGCCACACATGTCACGCATTAGTACTGACGAGGTCGCCCGCGTTGCGGGCCTGGCCCACATCGCATTGACCGACGAGGAAATCACGCGTTTCGCGGGTGAGCTCGACGCGATCGCCGACGCCGTCTCCAAGGTGTCCGAGGTCGCCACCCCCGAGGTTCCCGCCACGTCCCACCCGATTCCGCTGACCAACGTGTGGCGCGAAGACGAGATTGGGCAGACCGTGGACCGCGACGAGGTGCTCGCTCAGGCGCCCGCCGCCCAGGACGGTATGTTCCTGGTTCCGCAGATTCTGGGGGAGGACTGATGAACGAGCTGCTGAAGAAGAGCGCCCTCGAGCTGGCGGACATGCTGGCCGCCGGCCAGATCACCTCCGTCGAGCTGACCCAGGCCTGCCTGGACCGCATCGACGCCATCGAGGACCGCGTCAACGCCTTCATCACGGTCGACCGTGAGGGCGCCCTGGCGACCGCGGCCGACGTGGACGCGCGCCGCGCGGCGGGGGAGACCCTGCACCGCCTGGCCGGCGTGCCGATCGCCGTGAAGGACAACGTGGTGACGCGCGGCCTGCGCACCACCTGCGCCTCGAAGATCCTGGGCGACTGGGAGCCCCCCTACGACGCGACCGTCACCACCAAGATCAAGGAAGCCGGCCTGCCCATCGTCGGCAAGACCAACATGGATGAGTTCGCCATGGGTTCGTCCACCGAGCACTCCGCCTTCGGTGCGACCAAGAACCCGTGGGACACCGAGCGCATCCCCGGCGGCTCCGGCGGTGGTTCGGCCGCTGCTGTCGCGGCCTACATGGTGCCCCTGGCCCTCGGTTCCGACACGGGCGGCTCGATTCGCCAGCCCGCGTTCGTGACCGGCACGGTCGGCGCCAAGCCCACCTACGGCGCGGTGTCGCGTTTCGGCCTGGTGGCCATGGCCTCGTCCCTGGACCAGATCGGCCCCGTCACCCGCACGGTCGCCGACGCGGCCGCCCTGACCGAACTGATCGGCGGCTACGACCCCAACGATTCGACTTCTCTGAACGAGCCGGTGCCCGCGCTCACCGAGGCCGTCGAGTCCGTCGCCGCGCAGGGCTCCATGAAGGGCCTGAAGGTCGGCGTCGTCAAGGAGCTGAGCGGCGAGGGCTACCAGAAGGACGTTATCGACGCCTTCAACGCCACCGTCGAGAAGCTGCGTGAGGCCGGCGCTGAGATCGTCGAGGTCTCCTGCCCGCACCTGGAGTACTCGCTGGGCGCCTACTACCTGATCATGCCCGCCGAGGTCTCCTCGAACCTGGCGCGCTTCGACGGCATGCGCTACGGCATCCGCGTCGAGCCCACCGAGGGCCCCGTGACCGCCGAGCGCGTCATGGCCGCCACCCGCGAGGCCGGCTTCGGCGACGAGGTCAAGCGCCGCATCATCCTGGGCACGCACGTGCTCTCGGCTGGCTACTACGACGCCTACTACGGCAGCGCCCAGAAGGTGCGCACGCTTATCCAGCGCGACTTCGACGCGGTGTTCGAGCAGGTCGACGTCCTCGTGTCGCCCACTGCCCCCGAGACGGCCTTCAAGTTCGGCGAGAAGACCTCCGACCCGCTGGCCATGTACCTCTACGACGTCGCGACGATCCCCGCGAACCTGGCGGGCATCCCCGGCGTGAATGTGCCCAACGCGGTGTCCTCCGAGGGCCTGCCCATCGGCTTCCAGGTGCTGGCCCCCGCGCGCGGCGACCTGGTCATGTACAAGGTGGCGTCCCTGGTGGAGGCGCTCAGCGACGACGTCGCGGGTCAGTGCCCCGCAGCTAACTGGGAGGAAAAGTGATGACTGAGCTCATGGATTACGACGAGGCGGCGCGCCGCTTCGACCCGGTTCTCGGCATTGAGGTGCACGTCGAGCTGGGCACCAAGACCAAGATGTTCGACGCGGCCCCCAACGCGTTTGGTGGCGACCCGAACACCTTCGTGACCCCCGTGTCGCTGGGTCTGCCCGGCTCGCTGCCGGTCGTCAACCACAAGGCCGTCGAGTACGCGATCAAGATCGGCCTGGCGCTGAACTGCGAGATCGCGGAGTACTGCCGTTTCGCGCGTAAGAACTACTTCTACCCGGACCTGACGAAGGCCTTCCAGACCTCTCAGTCCGACGAGCCGATCGCTCACGACGGCTACGTGGACGTCGAGCTCGAGGACGGCACCATGTTCCGCGTGCAGATTGAGCGCGCGCACATGGAGGAGGACGCGGGCAAGAACACGCACATCGGCGGCGCCGACGGTCGCATCCAGGGCGCGGACTACTCGCTCGTGGACTACAACCGCGCGGGCGTGCCGCTCGTGGAGATCGTGACCCGCCCGATCGAGGGCGCCGGCGAGCGTGCGCCCGAGGTGGCCGCCGCCTACGTGCAGGCCCTGCGCGACATCTTCCGTGCCCTCGACGTGTCCGAGGCTCGCATGGAGCGTGGCAACGTGCGCGCCGACATCAACGTGTCGCTGCGCCCGACGCCCGAGTCGCCCCTGGGCACGCGCACCGAGACGAAGAACGTGAACTCCTTCCGCGGCATCGCCTCGGCCGTGCGCTACGAGATGCAGCGCCAGGCTCAGATCCTGTCCGAGGGTGGCACGATCCTGCAGGAGACCCGTCACTACCACGAGGAGGATGGCTCGACGTCGTCCGGCCGTGAGAAGTCGGATTCCGAGGACTACCGCTACTTCCCCGAACCCGACCTGGTTCCGATCCGCCCGGATCGCGAATGGGTGGAGGAGCTGCGCGCCTCGCTGCCCGAGCTGCCCGTCGCCAAGCGCCGCCGCCTGCGCACCGAGTGGGGGTATGCGGACATGGAGATGCGCGACGTCATCAACGCCGGTGCCCTCGAGCTCATCGAGGCCACGGTCGCCGCGGGCTGCGATCCCGCCTCCGCCCGCAAGTGGTGGATGGGCGAGATCTCGCGCCGCGCTAAGGAGCGCGAGGTTTCCCTCGACGAGGCCGGGGTCAGCCCCGCTCAGGTTGCTGAGCTGCAGGGTCTCATCGATTCGGGTCGCATCAACGACAAGCTGGCGCGCCAGGCCCTCGCGGGTGTCCTCGCGGGCGAAGGCGATCCGACGCAGGTCGTCGAGGCCCGAGGCCTTGAGGTCGTCTCCGACGACGGCGCCCTGACGGCGGCAGTCCAGGATGCCCTGGACGCCAACCCCGACATCGTTGAGAAGATCAAGGGCGGCAAGGTCCAGGCGGCCGGCGCCCTCGTCGGCGCGGTCATGAAGGCCACCCGCGGGCAGGCTGACGCCGCCCGCGTGCGTGAGCTGATCATGGAGATGGTCGGCGCCTGAGGTTACTCCGCGCGAGCGTCACGGGGGCCGGGATCGATGCGATCCCGGCCCCCGTCGTCGTTTCCCGACTGGACGCCGCGGCCTCGTGGTGATCTCCCGAGGAGGTGCCCCGGCCTCGTCCCTGATCGTTCGCACGTGTCCACGTTGTGGCATTCCTCTTTCGGGGGGAGCGGAAAGTTACCTAGGATGAGCGTTTGAGGACAGCCGGGCCGACTGTGGCCGGGCGCCCAACGAAAGGACAGACATGCGCACATCGCCGTCGTACACCGCCTCCTACCGTATCGAGGTGGACGAGAAGACGACTTCCATCGCGTCCATTGTTGACGCAGTCTCTTCGACTGGAGCGGAGATCAAGGGCCTCGACGTGGCCGACTCCGACCGCGGGCGCATCATCATTGACCTGACGTGCGACATGCGCGATTCTGAGCACCGCCGCGAGGTGCGCGACGCTATCGCTGCGCTGCCCGGCGTGACCGCCGATTCCGTCGCCGACCAGACCTTCATGAGCCACATCGGCGGCAAGGTGGAGATCCACTCCAAGGTGCCGCTGCGTAACCGTGACGACCTCTCGCGCGCCTACACGCCCGGCGTCGCCCGCGTGTGCACCGCCATCCACGACATGCCCCAGAAGGCCCACCTGCTGACCATGAAGGCCAACACGGTCGCGGTCGTCTCCGACGGCACCGCGGTGCTCGGCCTGGGCGACATCGGCCCCGAGGCCGCCCTGCCCGTCATGGAAGGAAAAGCCGTCCTGTTCAAGGAGTTCGGCGGCGTCGACGCGTGGCCGGTCGTCCTGGACACCAAGGACACCGAGGAGATCATCTCGATCGTCAAGGCCATCGCCCCCGCTTACGGCGGCATCAACCTGGAGGACATCTCCGCGCCCCGCTGCTTCGAGATCGAAGAGCGCCTGCGCGCCGAGCTCGACATCCCCGTCTTCCACGACGACCAGCACGGCACCGCGATCGTGGTCCTCTCCGCGCTCATCAACGCCCTGAAAATCGTGGGCAAGAAGATCGAAGACGTGCGCATCGTCGTCTCCGGCGTCGGCGCGGCCGGCAACGCGATCATCCGCCTGCTGCTCGCCCAGGGTGCGCGTGACATCATCGGCTGCGGCCGCGACGGCGCGCTCTCCGGCGACGACACCGAAGGCATGCACCCCTCCCGTAAGGCGCTGGCCGAGGCGACCAACCCCCGCCACGTCCACGGCTCCCTCAAGGAGGTCCTCAAGGGTGCCGACGTCTTCATCGGCGTCTCCTCCGGCAACATCCTTGAGCCCTCCGACGTCGAGACCATGGCTGACGACGCTATCGTCTTCGCGCTCGCCAACCCCACGCCCGAGGTTGACCCGATCGGCGCCGGCAAGTACGCCGCCGTCGTCGCCACGGGCCGCAGCGACTACCCGAACCAGATCAACAACGTTCTGGCCTTCCCGGGTCTGTTCCGCGGTCTCCTGGACGCCAAGGTCAAGGAGATTACGACCGAGGTTCTGCGCGTTGCCTCCGTGGCTATCGCGTCCGTGATCTCCGAGGACGAGCTCTCGCCCTCCTACATCATCCCCGGCGCCTTCGATAAGCGCGTTGCGCCCGCGGTCTCCAAGGCCGTGCGTCGCGCCGTGCGCGACCTTCCGACCGTGGATATCCCCGTTCAGCCCGACATGGATGTGAACTGAGAGTCATTTCGGCTGTTTGGCGGG
>JVKM01000045.1:19340-19481 GCA_001072465.1 Xylanimonas cellulosilytica
TGCGCGGTCGGGCCCGCCTTTTCGTTGACTGTGTACGGACAAGCAAGCTGAATCGGCCCGGACTTTTCGTTGTGTTTGGTGGGTTTGTGGGGTGTGTGGTGGGGGTCACGGTGTTTTGGTTTGACTTTGGGTGTGGGGGTG
>JVKM01000046.1 GCA_001072465.1 Xylanimonas cellulosilytica
TCGGTGAGGACCTGCTCGTATAGGGTGATGGCCTCGGTGAGGCGGCCCGCCGACTCGTATGCGCCTGCGAGGTTATTGCACGAGGCCAGGGTGTCGGGGTGATCTGGGCCCAGCAGGCCCTCAAGAGCGTCCACGGCAACGTCGAGGGTCAGAGCCTCGTAAGGAAGCCCGAGATCACTCGCATGTGAGAATGCCTGGAAGAGAGCCTCGGAAATGTGCGGGGACTCGAAAAGAACCTGGGAATGCTCCTGCGTACCAATCGAACGAAGCTGGTCGACAAGGTCGAGGGCTTCTTGTCGGCGCGCTTTCGTGTCGTTGGTAGGGTATCTGCTGATGTTTACACTGCCCAGCAGACCCGTAGCCGCTGCACGTGCGTCGTCGAGTTCGTTGTTGTTCCAGGAATTGCGCAGCGCCTGTGCCTGGAGTCGGTGAAGCATGATCGTCGTTCCGTCAGCTGACTGCTGGACGATGGATCTGTGAATGAGTTCAGTGAGCGCATCGTGAGCGTCCTCGTCTTCGGCTTGGTCAGCGCTTTGAAGCTCTTGGTTGTCCTGCTGCTCAACGGTGGGGTCGAGCCATCGCGTGGGCACACCAGACTCCGCGAGCAGCGCGAGCGCCCCCAACTGACGTCGAGCCATCTGCTTCGTACCATTCTTCATACTGTCGACGGCGGCTTCGACGGCCATCCACAGTACCGTGGCCACGTCGTCCGTGTAGTAGTCTCCGGGGGCCGGGCGAATGGCACGTTCGCTGCCGTATGAATCTAGTCGGTCCATGTAGCGGGCGAGCGATAGGTCGCCGTTGCGAGCAGATGCAGCGGCTTGTGTGAGAGCCAGCGGCAAGTCGCCAAGGCGCTCAGCCAATGTATATGCGGCCTCGCGATCGGCAGAGTTGGTCACAGTAAGGAGGTAGTCGATCGATGTCTCGCGATCAAACACCCCAATCCTGATGGGGTCCCACCCCTGATAATTCCACCCCTTGTCGTTCGTCGTGGTCGCGACAACGCGCAAGCCCTCACCGGTCGGCACAAACCCGCGGAGGTCGTTGATGTCCTCGACGTTGTCGAAGACGATGAGCCTGTCTGACCCTCCGCTCGAGCGCAGGTAGTTCAGGCAGCGGCCGACGATCTGCTCCTGAGTCGGTTGGTCGCTCGTGTCGATCTTCAATTCCTTAGCAAGCTCGACCAGCCCGCTAGTGATGGACTCTGGTGAACCTGCATGCACCCATGCGACGAGGCTCCATTCTGCGTCTTCGCATTCTTGTGCAAGGGCTGCGGCAAGCTGTGTCTTTCCACAGCCACGCATACCAACCAGAACCGTGCGCTGCTTAGTTGTATCGGTGATCAGCTCATCTAATTGGTCTTGCTCAACACGAGCGACAAAACGGCTACCAGTAGTAACGTCCGGTCGACTTCCGAATAATATGCGGGCCGCTTTGTCCTCATGACGAGTCACCTCTGCCAGGTTGGACAAGACCGTATCGAGCATCTCATGCGTCATCTCGTGTGCTTGGAGAGAACGCCGAGAGTTTTCTTGGATCTCGTCGACTCCAGACAAAATGCTCTTGAACGCCTCAATCTGAAACCTGGGGGACCATGGGGCGAGAGCGCTGTACTCGGCAGCAACTGCTTCAACAAGCTCGTCGAAATACGGTTCAGCTGCCTCCTCGACGTTCAATCGGCGCTGAGACGCATGTGAATGGAACACAGCTGGAAGATTGTCTGGATTTAGTGCCGCACTGAGGACCAGCTCTCCATCGTTGGCAATTTCGTTCAGTAAGATTTCAACTTCTGTGCAGACCCCGGAAAGCAATTGCCTATCAATATCCTGGCCACAACGGTGCTTGTGGATCTCCTGAATCCGGGCGGCCAGCGCTTTACTGACGCTGCGGTCAATCTGATCTTTCACGCCATCGCTGCGATGCGAGAGTCGCGACAGTGTGCCGAGTAGCTCCTGGCCGTCTCCGATTAGGTCAGCGGCAGACGCCACATCACATGCACGCAAGAACATTTTTGTGAGAGCTGCGCCGACACCAACTACCGTCATCAATACAGGATCACCCATACCGGCAATGCTATGTCACCCACCTTGACATACGAAAGAAACGCGCGCCTCGTTCGAAGGATAGAGCCTGACAATTGGGGCCGGAAGCGACAGCTTCCGGCCCCTCAGCGTTTGCTTGTAGCAGTGCGCGCGACGCGCGTCAGTTCTGTTCCTCGTGCTCCTCGACGACGTCTTCACCGACGACGAGCTTGCCGGATGCGCCAGCGCCGAGCTGCTCGAGGGCGAGGCGGCCCACCAGCTGCTGGTTCGTGGTCGTGCGCTGGGGGCGCGCGCCGGACAGGAAGCTGAAGAACCAGCTGACCAGCGTGCCCACCTGCGACTTGAAACCGACGATGTACAGCAGGTGCAGGAAGCACCAGGCAACCCACGCGACGAAGCCGGTGAGCTTCTTGTTGCCCATCTTCACGACGGCCTGGAAGCGTGAAATGGTCGCCATCGAGCCCTTGTCGTTGTAGACGAACTCGGTGGCCTTGGGGGCGCGGCCCGCCAGGCGAGCGGCGATAGTGTCGGCGGCGAAGCGTGCGGACTGGATCGCACCCTGCGCGACGCCGGGAACGCCCGGGAAGGCCATCATGTCGCCGAGTACGAAGATCTCGGGGTGGCCCGGCAGTGTGAGGTCCTTGTTGACGGTGACGCGCCCCGCACGGTCCACCTCGGCGCCAGTGGCCTCGCCCAGCGCGCGGCCCAGCGGGCTAGCGGCCACGCCGGCGGCCCACACCTTACACACGGACTCGATCCGCTCTTCCTCGCCGGACTTGTACTTGAGGGTCACGCCCTCGGAGTCCACGCCGGTGACGAAAGCGTTCATCTTCATCTCGACGCCAAGCTTGGCCAGGGCCTCTTCGGTCTTGAGGCCGAGCTCCTCGCCGAACGGGGGGAGTGGGTGCTCTGCGCCGTCCACCAAGATGACGCGCGCCTTGGTCGGGTCGATGTTGCGGAACTCTCCCTTGAGCGTGTGAGAGGCGAGCTCGCGGATCTGTCCGGCCATCTCCACGCCGGTCGGTCCGGCGCCCACAACGACGAAGGTCAGGAGCTTCTCGACCGCTGCCGGGTCGGTCTCGATCTCGGCCAGCTCGAAGGCGCCGAAAATACGCGCGCGCAGCTCGAGGGCGTCGTCGATGGTCTTCATGCCCGGTGCAAAGACCGCGAAGTGGTCGTTGCCGAAGTAGGACTGGCCCGCACCCGCCGCGACGATCAGCGTGTCGTATTCGGTCTGCTCGTGCTTGTTGTGATTGCGCCACTTGACGACGCGCGCCTCAACGTCGATCTCCTCGACGAGGGCCTGCAGGACGGTCACGTTCTTCTGGCCGCGCAGGATCTCGCGCGTGGTGGGGGCGATGTCGCCCTCGGAGAGAATGCCCGTGGCGACCTGGTACAGCAGAGGCTGGAAGAGGTGGTGCGATGTGCGGGCCAGGATGGTGATGTCGGCGTCGGCGTTCTTCAGTCGACGAGCTGCCGTCAGGCCTGCGAAGCCGGAACCGATGATGACAATGCGGTGGCGGGACATAAGACTCTCCTTCAATTAAGCAAAGCTAATCTTACCTAAATATGGTGCTTGCACTTTGTGAGGTCTGGCGCACCTGTACCCACTGTCCTCACGCGTCGAAGAGGCGTGCTGCTGCGACCGGATCGGGCTTGCCCGTCGTCGTGGTCGGGACCGCGTCGACGACCAGGACACGACGTACCTTCTCCCACGGAGCCAGGGAATCGCATAGGGCCTCGGACAGTGCCTCGACACTTAGTGACGAGGCCCGGGCGCGGCCCTGCGCAGAAGGGACGATCAACGCCGCGACGATCTGCCCCCAGCGCTCATCAGGCAGTCCCACGACGAGCGCATCCGATACCTCGTCGAGGGAACGCAGGGCGCGTTCGACCGTCGGGGGAGCGACGAGCTCTCCGGCCGTGTTGATCATGCGGTGGGCGCGTCCCACCATGTGCAGCCAGCCGTGGGCATCCCGAGTGGCAAGGTCGCCGGTGCGCAGCCACTCCTCGCCGCTCACGACGCCCGGACCTCGCACCCAGATCTCGCCCATCTCATCAACGTCGGCTTCGCGCTCGTCGCTGGCCATGACGCGCAGGTCCACGTAGGGGAAAGGAACCCCGAGCGATCCAGCCGGTGCCTCGGAATCGGGTGTGGCGACCGTTCCCGCCCCGGACGTCTCGGTCATGCCCCACACGTGAATGGGGGACAGACCGACCGCTCGCATTGCGTCCGCGAGGTCCGCCGTCATCGCGTCGCCGCCGATGAGGGGACGGACCCACGACGACAGGTCGCCGCCGCCGTGCTCATGTTCGTCGAGAATTGCGCGCACAATTGCGGGCACGGCGAACATCATCGTGATGCCGTAGCGTTCGATCGCGTCGATGACGCCGCGCGCGTCGAAGGAGCCCGGGAAACCGAGCGTCACCAGGGTGCCGCCGTGCGTCCATACGTCCATCGAGGTGCCGTTGAAACCCCCGATGTGGCTCGCGGGCGCGCACACGCCCACGACCGACGAGGTCGGCGCGTAGTCGAATCCCTCACGGAAGTTCGTCGATCCCCACCACATGACCTCGTGCGTGAGCTCGACGGGGCGAGGATTTCCTGTGGACCCAGAGGTAAACAAGATGGCGGCGAGCTCGGTCCCGCAGCGCGCGGGGGAGCGCCCGATGGGTGTAGCACGATCCGCCCAGGTGGCCAGATCCGTCAACGACGCGACCCGTGTGCCCACGTCGGTCAGCGCGGGAGCATGGGATGCGCTTGCCTCGTCGATAAAGACCCACGAGACGCCCGCCTGCTCGCACATCGAGGCGAGCGCAGCCGAGGGCATACGCGGGGACAGCGGAACCGTCACCGCACGTAACCACGAGGCCGCCACGTGGACGACGTAGTGCCACGGAGAGTTCGCCCCGATGACCGCGATGCGCGTTCCCTCGCCGATACCGGCGTCTTCAAAGGCGGCGGCGAGGCGAGCGACCGTGTCGGCCGACTCGCGCACGCTCCACTCCTCGCCGGTCGCCGCGTCCACCAGGGACAGCCGGTTCGGATGGCGACGCGCCGCCGCGAGGAGCGCTCGCGCGGGTGAATAGTCGGGGATCACGAGGCCGTGGCGGCCTTCGCGGCCATGGCCGCGTGACGCTCCGAGCGCTCTTTCAGGCGTGCCAGGACGGAGCCGGCCTCCTGCAGCGTCGACCCGGAGTTTTCGATGTGGCGCAGCTGCTCGGGGATCTCGAAGCCGCGGGCGCGCATGCCCTTGGCCCACAGCAGGCCCGCGCGGTACGAGGAACGCACGAGGGGACCTGCCATGACGCCGGCGAAGCCCAGCTCCTCGGCCTCCGCTGCCAGCTCGACGAACTCCTCCGGGTGGACCCAGCGGTCGATCGGGTGGTGCAGGGGAGAGGGGCGCAGGTACTGAGTGAGCGTCAGCAGGTCGCAGCCCGACGCGTGCAGGTCACGCATGGCGGCGCTGATCTCCTCGCGCGTCTCGCCCATGCCCAGAATCAGGTTCGACTTGGTGACCATGCCGCCGTCATGGGCGCGCTTGATCATCGCGAGCGAGCGATCATAGTTGAAGGCGGGGCGGATCTTCTTGAAGATGCGCGGTACCGTTTCGAGGTTGTGTGCGAAGACCTGCGGGCCGGCCTCGATGACCATGTCGATCGACTCAGCCTGACCGCGGAAGTCATCAACGAGGAGCTCGACGCCCGTGCCCGGGTTGAGCTCGTGGATGAGGCGGCAGGTCTCGGCATACAGCCATGCGGCGCCGTCGGGCAGATCGTCGCGGGTCACGCCCGTGATCGTCACGTAGCGCAGGTCAAGGTCGCGCACGGACTCGGCGATACGACGCGGCTCGTCCTTGTCGTATTCCGTGGGACGGCCCGTCGCGATGTCGCAGAAGTCGCAGCGGCGCGTGCACAGGGCACCGCCGAGCAGGAAGGTCGCCTCGCGGTCCTGCCAGCACTCGTAGATGTTGGGGCAGCCGGCCTCGGCGCACACCGTGTGCAGGCCCTTCGCGTGCGACAGCGAGCGCATGTCCTGGTAGTTCTCGCCAGCCTTGGCGGTCGTGCGAATCCACTCGGGCTTCTTCTCGATCGGAGTTTGCGAGTTACGCACCTCGATGCGCAGGAGCTTGCGTCCTTCGGGATCGGGCAGGGTACTCATAGCGTTGACCTCGTCGTGTAGGAAACGGAAGTGGGAGTGGTCGCCAGGCACGGGGTGATGTGTTCCACCATGCGCGGGACAAGTTCGGATGCGGCGTCAGAAACCGTCGTGTGGATACCCTCCCAGGAGAGGGAGGTCACGTCGGCGTCTGTGAGGCCGCAGGGGATGATGCCCTCAAAAGCGTGGGCCGGGTCGATGTCGACGTTGAGGGCGATGCCGTGCAGGGTCGCGCCGCGTGCTACCTTCAGGCCGATCGCGCAGATCTTGCGATCGCGGCGTCCCTCTTCGGTGAGCCACACGCCCGCGCGGCCCTCGACGCGGTGGACGGGAAGGTCCCAGACCTCCCGCACGGTGTCGATCACCGAGGCCTCGACAGCGCGGATCCACTGCACGAGGTCGACGGGTTCGCGCAGGCGAACGACGGGGTAGACGACGACCTGTCCGGGGCCGTGCCACGTCGCGGAACCAGCGCGGTCAGTGCGAATCACGGGAACGGTGGTGGAGGGAATGTCCTCAGGCTTTGTGTGGCGGCCCGCCGTCCACGTGGGCGTAAATTGAGAAACGATGAGCGTGTCCTCGCCGCCGGCGAGGACCTCCTCGTGCAGGGAGCGCTGAAGCGCGTCAACCTGCGTGTAATCGACCAACCCCTGGTCGAGTAGGCTCAAAATCTGCACGTTGTGATCATAGTCGCGGGCAGGGTCCCTTGCTAGATGGGGGTCCGGTATGCTTGACGCATGCAGTCTTCGTCTCACCTCAACGGCCCGATGACCGCGGTCGAAACGTCCACATCGAATTGGACTGTCGGTGACGTCATGGCGCTCATGGAGTCGTGGTACCCGGCGGCTACGGCGCAGTCCTGGGATCGCGTTGGTCTCATTGTCGGCGACCCTGCCGCGCCCGTGCGTTCGATCCTTCTCGCGCTGGATCCTACGGCGGCCATCGCCGCCCAGGCCGTCGCCGGTCCCGAAGGAGACGGCACCGCCTACGACATGGTGATCACCCATCACCCCCTTCTCCTGCGCGGCGCGTCCTTCCTGCCCGCGACGGACCCGAAGGGCGGCGTCGTCACGACTCTCATCCGCTCCGGTATCGCACTGTTTAACGCGCACACCAACGCGGATGTCGCCTGCGACGGCGTCGCGACGGCGCTCGCCGATCTGATCGGCCTGCGCGATACCGTGCCGCTGGAGCCGTGTGGCACCGACGCCGAGGGACACGAAATCGGCCTGGGGCGCGTCGGCACCGTCGACGAGACCACGCTCGGCGCCTTCGCTGACCACGTCGCATCCGTGCTGCCTGCGGGCCCCTCCGGTCTCTTCGTCGGCGGCGACGAGAACACCACGGTGCAGCGCGTTGCCGTTCTGGGCGGCGCGGGGGACAGCGCGCTCGAGGCAGCGCGCGCTGCTGGAGTTGACGTGTATCTCACGGCGGACCTGCGCCATCACCCCGCCTCCGAGCACCTCGAGGGCGGCGCCCCCGCGCTGCTGTGCGGATCCCACTGGGCGACGGAGTCCCCGTGGCTTCCCGTCCTCGCACGAAAGCTGCGCGAGGCCGCACGCGCCGCCGATGTGGAACTTCGCGTGGAAGTCTCTACGATTGTCACCGAGCCATGGACCAGCCACCGAGTCACTCAGGGAGAACTAGCGTGAAAGCATCGCACACCGACCAGCTCGAGCTTCTCGAGCTCCAGAAGCTCGACCAGAAGGAGTCGGCGCTGCGCCACAAGCGCGATTCTCACCCCGCGCACGCGACGGTTCGCGAATTCGCGGGCCGCGTTGCTGACCTCCAGCGCGCCGCAATCAGCCAGAGCGCCGTCATCGCGGATACGATGCGCGAGGTGACCCGCATCGAAGATGAGATCGCGAAGGTTTCCGAGCGCCGCGCGCGCCAGCAGGGCCGTATCGACAACAACCAGGTGCCCCTGCGCGACATCTCGGCCATGGAACACGAGATCGCTCAGATGGACCGCCGCCTGGCCAAGCTCGAGGACGATCAGGTGGAGGCCGAGGAGCGCGTCGAGGCTGCCCGTGCGGCCCAGGACAAGATGAAGGCCGAGGCTCAGGCTATCGCCGCCGACATCGAGGCACTCAAGGCCCAGTTCGAGGCCGACGTCGCCGATTCCGATGAGGAACTGCGTCGCGTCATCGCAAAACGTCGTGAACTCGCCGACCGTCTGCCCGCGGAGCTTCTCGAAGAGTACGAGGACGCGCGGCGCCGCAACGGCGCTCTCGCCGTCATCGAGGTCCGCGATGGCTACGGCATCGGCGTCGCCGCCGACCTGAGCCCGATGGAACTCGAGCGTATTCGCCTGACGCCCGCCGACGAGCTCTACCTGACCGAGGACACGGCACAGATCGTCGTGCGCACGGCGGCGAACACGCCGCGCTGAGGCTCAGGCCTCGATAACGTAGGCGTCCGCCAGGTAGAAGCCCTGCCTGCTCTTCGTGACCGTCACCCGCACCCGGGTGGCGGTCACGGGCTTTTCCAGGGTGACGATGCGGCGGTAGCCGACGCACTGGACACGAGCAATCTCCCGCTCAACGTCGCCGTCGACGTACGCGGTCACCACGGCCTCGTCGATGCGCTGTCCTTGGGAGATGTCCTCCTCGAGGACGATCGCGCCAACCGTGTGCGGCTCATCAAAGCACAGGGTCACGATGTCGCCGTCGTCCTCGCGCGATGCCTCGATGCGACGCGAGCGGAAGTCCGCGATCTTCTCGCCCAGGTGCGCCAGGACCTCAACGTCGGCATCCGCGAGGAGGCCGTCGCGGTTCGGGGGCACGTTCAGGAGGAATGTGGCATTACCGCCGACCGAGCCCTTCCAGATCGAGAACAGCTCGTCGACGCTGCGCACCTGGGAGTCTTCGGCGTCGTGGTGGAACCAGCCCTTGCGCGTGGAAGTGTTGACCTCGGCCGGATACCAGGCGAGGGGGCCGGAATATTCCGCCAGCGCCTCTCGCGAGCCCAGGTCCTCGTCGCCGGAGGCAACCTGGCGGGAAAACTCGCCGTCGTCGGCCTTCTGAGACTTCTCTGCGGTGCGCTCAGCCTCACGCAGCGACGCGGGAACGACCGACCACTCGTTGGCTCGCACAGACCCAGCCTCGTTGCCACACCAGCGCACATCCGGGCCACACACGGAGATGACCGCCTCGGGTGCCAGCGCGCGAACCGTCTCGTAGATGCGCTGCCAGTCGTAGACCTGCACCTTGCCGTTGGGGCCCTCGCCGCATGCGCCGTCCAGCCACACGGAGAAGACCGGGCCGTAGTGGGTGAGCAGCTCGATCAGCTGGTTGATGTAGAAGTCGTTGTAGGCCTCGCCCTGGCCGTAGGTCGGCTCTGTCATGTCCCAGGGGGACAGGTACACGCCGAACTTGAGGCCGTGACGGGCAGCCGCCTCGGACACCTCGCGCACGAGGTCTCCGCGCCCGTCCTTCCACGGCGACGATTCCACGGAGTGCTTCGTGTAGGCCGACGGCCACAGGCAGAACCCGTCGTGGTGCTTGCACGTGAGGATCACGCCGGTCATGCCGGCGCTGACGAGGGCGCGCATCCACTGATCGACATCGACGTTGCCCGGATTGAACAGGGCGGGATCCTCGTGGCCCTCGCCCCACTCGCGGTCGGTCATCGTGTTCATACCGAAGTGGATGAATGCGTACATCTCCATCTTCTGCCACTGAAGCTGACGGTGGGTGGGCCGAATATTGGCCAGGTAGTCCTCGTTGATCATGCCTATGGTTTCCGCTTGATGGCCGATGCGTTGGCCGGTCCTGCACCTTGCAGGTTCCGGAGAAAGGATAGCCTACCGATCAGTGCGTGACCAACGTGACTGTGCGTGTCGATCCGCCCTTTTTCGTCGGTTTTTCAGGGCCATACTCCACGTCAGTGACGCGATGTTCGTTTCCTTTCGCGTCACCCAGAGATAGCGAGTACGCAGCCTCCTCCAGGGCCTTCTCCGCTGCCGAGGTTTCCTCAGCTCGGTAGCCGTCAGAGGCCAGCAGCAGGCCGGTGATGGCGCCGCGCCAGCGCTTCGCGTCGTGCGAGATCACAGATCGCTTGCCGTCCGACTCGCGCTCGACGCGCAGATCCCAGACGCGCGCCCATGGGGCCTTGCACGCGGCGCGATAGGGGCCGGATCGGCCATCGACGATGATGCGCTCCGATGCCTCGGGGGACAGGGCCTCGTCGAGTCGCGGCGCCCACCAGGTCGACAGGACACCGAGGTCGGGCAGGGACACGCCCATCGCAAGGCGGTGGTCCGGAATGACGTCGCTGGGGGAGAGGACGCCGAAGAGCCCGGAGAAGATCGACACGTGCGCCGCACCTGCGCTCGACCACGCACCCGGCGCGCACTCTTCGATCGCCTCGTAGAGCACTCCGGTAAACAGGGATGAGGCCGGGGCGCAGGGGGCGGAATCGAGCGCGGTGTTGACGGACAGGTCGATCCGGGCACCGACCTTCAGGACGGCAGCCGCTTCGGGACCGGCCCCGAGAGCCTGGAGAGTCTCGCACACGGTGCGGCGGCTCATTTCGAGGCTGGGGCGGGACAGTGCGTGGACATCGAGAGACGGGCCCTGCGCAGGCGCGTTCTTTCCCTCCGACGGGGGCAACCAGATCAGCATGGTGACCACCCTATCGCGGGGGCGCGGACATGCGCGCTATGATCGATGCGGATCTGCCGGCTGGGCGGCCGCGCGCGGAAACGCTCGAGGAACGTCCGGGCTCCACAGGGCAGGGTGATGGCTAACAGCCACCCGGGGTAACCCGCGGGACAGTGCCACAGAAAACAAACCACCGGCGCGCATGCGGCGGTAAGGGTGAAAAGGTGAGGTAAGAGCTCACCAGCGGCGCGGGTGACCGCGTCGGCTAGGTAAACCCCACCCGGAGCAAGACCGAGCAGCAGGCAGGGCGGCCCGTCCAATGCCTGCGGGTAGGTTGCTGGAGGCCGTCGGTAACGACGGTCCTAGATAGATGGTCGCCACCGCACGTCCGGTAACGGCGTGCGTGACAGAACCCGGCGTATAGGCCGGCAGATGCCAGAAGGACCCCGACTCGCGTCGGGGTCCTTCTGCGTGTTCGGGAGCCTGCGATCAGGCGCTGTGCTGCGCCGCGTAGTAGGCGGCGCCGACGATGCCGGCGGTGTTGAGGAGCTTCGCGGGGATCATCGGGGTCTTCAGATCCAGGAGCGGCATGAACTTCTCGTGGTTCTCCGACACACCGCCGCCGACCACGAAGAGGTCGGGGTTGAGCAGGAACTCGACGTGGCTGTAGTAGCGCTGGAGGCGCTGTGCCCACTGCTCCCAGTTCAGGCCCTGGAGGGTCTTCTGGCCCGAGGACGCGTTCTTCTCCGCGTCGGTGCCGTCGATCTCGAGGTGGCCGAGCTCGGTGTTGGTCAGGAGCGTGCCGTTGACGATGATCGCCGAGCCGATGCCGGTGCCCTGGGTGGTGAACACGATGACTCCGTCGCGGCCCTTGGCTGCGCCGTAGGCGACCTCGGCGATACCTGCCGCGTCTGCGTCGTTCAGTGCGACGACAGCGCGTCCCAGGTAGCGCTCCATCAGTTCGTCGACGTCGACGTTGACCCACGACTGGTCGAGGTTTGCCATGTAGGGAATGACGCCATCAAAGACGGGGGCGGGGAAGGTTACGCCGATCGGAACGCCGATCTTGACGTCGAGCTGATCGATGACCTCGTGGCACACCGCTGCGACAGCGTCGGGCGTCGCGGGATTCGGGGTGGGAATTCGAACCTGATCGCCGATGTACTCGCCGGTTTCCAGATCAACGAGCGCGCCCTTGACGCCCGATCCGCCGATATCGATGCCGCATGCGACATGAGCCATGACCCCTCCTCGGGTAATGAAATCCTGTTGTCGGCGGGCCCCTGAAGCCCGCCGTACCCGAATTGTATGGGATGTCACGACTAATAGCGAAACCCGCCTCAGACTGTGAGAGTCGAAGGCGGGCCTCGGAGAATCAGCGTCACGGAAGGGTGAGAATTTCAGCCCCGTCTTCGGTGACGACGATCGTGTGCTCGAACTGGGCCGTGCGCGAACGATCAGCGGTGACGATCGTCCAGTCGTCGTCCCACTGCTCCCACTCGACTGTGCCCAGGGTGAGCATCGGCTCGATCGTGAAGACCATGCCGGGTTCCATGACCGTGTCGTAGGCCGGGGCTGCGTCGTAGTGAGGGATGATCAGTCCGGAGTGGAAGGCCTCGCCGACGCCGTGTCCGGTGTAGTCACGCACCACGCCGTAGTCGAAGCGCTTCGCGTAGGCCTCGATGACGCGACCAATGACGTTGATCTCGCGGCCCGGACCGACGGCCTTGATGCCGCGCATCATCGCGTTCTTCGTGCGCTCGATGAGCAGGTGTGACTCCTCGTCGACGGTGCCAACCTCGAACATTGCGCAGGTGTCGCCGTGGACGCCGTCCTTGTAGGCGGTGATGTCGATGTTGATGATGTCGCCGTCTTCGAGCGGACGGTCATCCGGAATGCCGTGGCAGATGACCTCATTAATGGAGGTGCAGATGGACTTGGGGAAGCCCATGTAGCCCAGGCATGAAGGGTAGGCGTCGTGCGCGATGAGGAATTCGTGGCCGATGCGGTCGAGCTCCTCTGTGGTGACGCCAGGGGCGATGGCTGCGCCGACGGCCTCGATGGCGCCCGCCGCGATACGTCCGGCCTCACGAATCTTCGCAATGGTTTCGGGGCTCTTGATCTCTGAGGCGGTGACACGCTCGGGGCCGTCGTGGAACATGTATTCGGGGCGCTCGATGTGCTCGGGGACCGCGCGCATCGGTGAGACGCGTCCCGGCTTCAAAGTTCCCAGCGGGGCGCGGCGAGCGAGTGCGGATGCTTCCATGGGGTGTTCCTCCTGCGATCGGGTAGCGTCAGTCGTTCTTGAAGTTGTCGGGTCCGGGGAAGGAGCGCTCGCGCACGGCCTCCACGTACTCTGATGCGGCTTCGCGCAGGGCCGCTCCGAGCTGGCCGAACTTCCGCACGAAAGAGGGGGTCCACTCGGAGTATCCGGCCATATCGGACCAGACGAGCACCTGGCCGTCTGTGTTCGGACCTGCGCCGATACCGATGGTGGGAATGCTCAGGCTCTCGGTCAGTTCGGTGGCAATCGATGCGGGAACCATCTCGAAGACGACGGCGAAGGCGCCGGCCTTTTCGACGGCCTCGGCGTCTCGGCGCAGCGTCTCGGCGCCGGCTCCACGGCCCTGCATGCGGGGGCCACCCAGGGTGTTTTCGGACTGGGGCGTGTAGCCCAGGTGTGCGCACACGGGGATACCGGCCGAGACAAGGCCAGCAATGATATGGGCGCGGCTCTCACCACCCTCGAGTTTCACTGCGTGTGCCCCGGCCTTCATCAGGCGAGTAGCGGAGGCAAAAGCGTGCTCAAGCGTGTCCTCGTACGTGCCGAAGGGCAAATCAGCCACGATCATGGCGCGCGAGGTCGAACGAGCGACGGCGGCAGTGGCGCGCTCCATGTCCTCCAGGGTGACGGGCAGCGTTGAGCTGTGGCCAAGAATCACGTTGCCGAGCGAATCGCCGACGAGCAGCATATCCACGCCCGCAGCCTCGAGAATGGGAGCGGTGAGAGCGTCGTAGGCGGTGAGCATCGTGAGGGGAATGCCCTCGGCTTTGGCCCGCGCAA
Organism: Xylanimonas cellulosilytica; assembly: GCA_001072465.1. Taxonomy (GTDB): domain Bacteria; phylum Actinomycetota; class Actinomycetes; order Actinomycetales; family Actinomycetaceae; genus Pauljensenia. The sequence continues at coordinate 13,870 of JVKM01000046.1, forward strand.
TGTGCTGGATGCGCACGCGCTTGGCGGAGAACAGGGCGGACGTCTGCGACGAGGCCGGGGCACCGCCCTCCGGTTGCGTAATGTGAGACACGGAAATCCTTCGGTCAGCTGATGGAGCGCGAGAGCGCATTCACGTCTTACAGGGTAGCGCGCCCGTGGATCCGGTGAGCTGTGAGGAGAGGCGAACGGGTAGGATGGTGGGCGGTGCGCGTGATGCGCGCAGTAATGACCCCAGATGGAAAGAAGAAGGAAGCAGGACATGGCTGGCAATGCCCCTGACCTTGATCCTCTTGACGAGGCAGCCGTCAACGCAGTTCGCGAGGCCGGCCTCGCCGATATCGAAGCCGCGGATTCGCTTGATGCCCTGAAGGCCGTCCGAGCCGCGATCCTTGGTGATCAGGCTCCGCTCGTGACCGCGAATCGCACGATCGGCTCGCTGGAACCCGCGCAGCGCGGTCTCGCCGGTAAGAACCTTGGACAGGCCCGCAAAGCTCTGACCGAAGCGCTCGAGGCGCGCAAGGCCGTTCTCGCCGCTGAGCACGAGGCTCGCATGCTGGTCGAGGAGTCCGTGGATGTGACGCTGCCGACCACGCGTCGCGCGGCGGGAGCTCGCCACCCCCTTGAGACCCTGATGGAAGAGGTTGCGGACTTCTTCGTGGCGATGGGCTGGGATATCGCCGAGGGGCCGGAGATCGAGCACGAGTGGTTCAACTTCGACTCGCTGAACTTCGACATCGATCACCCCGCTCGCCAGATGCAGGACACGCTCTACCTCGACGGCCGTAGTGTGGGCGCCGAGACCGAGGATGGTGCACACCTGGTGATGCGCACGCACACCTCTCCGGTCCAGTCGCATGCGATGCTGTCGCGTGGCGTGCCTCTCTACGTGGCTTGCCCCGGCAAGGTGTTCCGCTCCGACGCTCTTGATGCGACGCACACGCCGGTGTTCCACCAGGTGGAGGGCCTCGCCGTCGATAAGGGCCTGACAATGGCTCACCTGAAGGGCGTCCTCGACCACTTTGCCAAGGCCATGTTCGGCCCCGAGGCGAAGACCCGTCTGCGTCCCTCGTACTTCCCGTTCACCGAGCCCAGCGCCGAGATGGACCTGTGGTTCCCCCAGAAGAAGGGCGGCCCCGGCTGGATCGAGTGGGGCGGCTGCGGCATGGTCAACCCGAACGTGCTGCGCGCCAACGGCATCGACCCCGAGGTCTACTCGGGCTTCGCGTTCGGCATGGGTATCGAGCGCACACTGATGCTGCGTCACGGCATCGCCGACATGCATGACATCGTTGAGGGAGACGTTCGCTTCTCCCAGCAGTTCGGAGTGAATGGAAGGGGTAACTGACATGCCTATGGTTCCGCTGAGCTGGCTGTCCGACCACGTTGACGTCCCCGAGGGCACTGACGCCGAGGCGCTTGCCGCCGCCCTCGTGAAGGTCGGCCTTGAAGAGGAAGAGATTCACCCCGCGCGTGTGACCGGCCCGCTCGTGGTGGGTCGCGTCCTCACCCGCGTGGAAGAGACCGCATCGAACGGCAAGATCGTGAACTACTGCCGCGTGGATGTCGGCGAGCACAACGATGCTCCCGGCACCGGCAAGGAGCCCTCGGACCTGCCGAGCCGTGGCATCATCTGCGGTGCGCACAACTTCGACGTTGATGACCTGGTCGTCGTGTCCCTGCCGGGCGCGATCCTGCCCGGTGACTTCCAGATCGCCGCGCGCAAGACCTACGGTCACGTCTCTGACGGCATGATCTGCTCCGCGCGTGAACTCGGACTGGGGGAGGACCACAACGGCATCATCGTGCTGCCGAAGTACTTCCCGGACCGCGAGATTCCTGCCGTCGGTACGGACATTGTCTCCTGGCTGGGGCTGGGCGAAGAGGTCCTCGAGATCAACGTGACCCCGGACCGCGGCTACTGCTTCTCGATGCGCGGCATTGCTCGCGAATACTCGCACTCGACGGGTGCTTCCTTCCGCGACCCCGGCCTGCCCGGCGTGATCGCGGCTGAGCCGCCGACGGCGAACTCCGATGGTTTTCCGGTCGTCTTCTCCGATGACGCGCCGATCCGCGGTCGCGTCGGCGTGGACCGTTTCGTTGCGCGCATCGTGCGCGGCACGAACCCCAACGCTGCGACTCCGCGCTGGATGGTCGAGCGTCTCGAGGCCGCGGGCATGCGCTCGCTGTCTTTGGCCGTCGACATCACGAATTACGTCATGCTCGACCTCGGTCAGCCGATGCACGCATACGACCTGGGCGACCTGGCCGCCCCGATCGTCGTGCGCCGTGCCCGCGCGGGCGAGACGCTGGTGACCCTGGACGAGGAAAAGCGTGAGCTCGACCCGCAGGATCTGCTCATCACCGACTCTCCGGAGGGTGAAGGGTCGCGCATCATCGGTATCGCCGGTGTCATGGGTGGCGCGTACTCCGAGGTGGGCGAGGGTACGACCGACGTGCTGTTCGAGGCAGCACACTTCGATTCGGTGTCCGTCGCCCGCAGCTCGCGTCGACACAAGCTGCACTCGGAGGCCGCGAAGCGCTTCGAGCGCGGCACGGACCCGCAGCTTCCTGCGGTGGCTGCCCAGCGTGCGGTCGAGCTTCTCCTGGAATACGGCGGAGGCACCGTCGATGCCGGCGTCACCGACGTGGATCAGCGCGGTGAGGCCGTCGTTATCTCGCTGCCCGTCGGCGAGGTGGAGCGCCTGACAGGAGTGGCCCACAGCCCCGAGCACATCGCCGAGCTACTGCGCACGGTCGGCTGCGTCGTCGAAGGCCCCGACAATGGCGCGTTCACGGTGACGGCTCCCTCGTGGCGTCCCGATCTCACGCTCCCGGCTGATCTGGTCGAGGAAGTCGCGCGCCTTGACGGCTACGACAACATTCCCGTGGTGATGCCGACCGCACCGGCGGGCCATGGCCTGACGACCGCGCAGAAGGCTCGTCGTCTGGCCGCTGCTGCGCTGGCCGATGGCGGATTGGTTGAGGTCGAGTCCTACCCGTTCGTGTCCGACACCTGGGATCGTCAGGGTATTCCCGCCGACGATCCGCGTCGCGAGGCCCTGCGCCTGCGCAACCCGATGGCGGATGACGCCCCCTGGCTGCGCACCACGGTGCTCGATACCCTTCTCGACGTCGCCGGCCGTAACGTGTCGCGCTCCAACGCGGATGTCGCGATCTTCGAGGTCGCCAAGGTTGCTCGTCCTGCGGGTACTGTGCCGGCGGATCTGCCCAGCGCCGAGGAACGTCCCTCCGACGAGGTGATCGAGGCGCTTGAGGCCGGTATCCCTGCTCAGCCCTGGCACATTGGCGGTGTCCTGACCGGCCAGGCTGTTCCGGCCGGTGTCCTGGCGAACGCCCGCGCTTACGACTGGGCAGACGCCCTCGAGTACGTGCGTCGTGTGGCCTCGGGACTCGGGGTTCGTGTGGAGGTGACTCGTGCCTGGATGGATGAGGTCCCCGCGCACAAGGGTGCTCCTATGCCTGCTCCGGCGACGGATCCCGCTGCGGTTGCTCCGTTCCACCCCGGCCGCGTCGCGCGCGTCTTCGTGCGTGCTGGCCGTGACCTCGTCGATGTCGCTCTTGCAGGCGAGCTGTCGCCCGCTGCGTGCCGCGCCTTCGGCCTGCCGGCCCGTTCGTGCGCGTTCGAGATCGACATGGATGCGCTGATCTCTCAGATGAGCGAGGCGCCCATCCAGGTCAAGGGTGTCTCGACCTTCCCGCTGGCCAAGGAAGACATTGCTCTCGTCGTGCCCTCCGATATCCCTGCGTCGCGCGTCGAGCAGATCGTGCGCCAGGGGGCCGGCCAGCTTGCCGAGTCCGTGACGCTTTTCGACATCTATGAGGGCGATCAGGTGCCCGAGGGCCACCGTTCTCTCGCCTTCGCGCTGCGACTGCGCGCGGCCGACCACACGCTGACTGCGAAGGAATCGTCGCAGGTACGTGAGCAGGTCGTCGCGAAGGCAGCCAAGGTCCTGGGGGCGTCGTTGCGCGCATAAGGTCCACGAAGCGACAGGCCGGTCGAATCGGCGGTGTGGCACCCCACTCATTTGGGGCGTTGTGCCCATCGATTCGACCGGTCTTCGCTTTACGATGGATACATGCACATCCTTGTTACTGCATCATCAAAGCACGGGGCGACGGATGAGGTCGCCGACGCCATCGCGAAGCGCCTCGAAGCGGCGGGTTTCACCGTCGATCGTGTCGCGCCTGCTGACGTGACCACGGTTGAACCCTACGACGCCGTGGTTGTCGGCTCTGCTGTCTACATTCTCCAGTGGATGCCTGAGGCTCACGACTTCATGGAGCGCTTCAAGGATGATCTGCGCGACAAGCCGGTGTGGGCTTTCTCCGTCGGCATGAATGGTGTGCCGAAGCACTCGGAGCAGGATGGCAACCGTGTCGGTCCGCTCCTCACCCACGTGAACTGCCGCGAGCTGCGCACCTTCCCGGGCCGCTACAAGCCGGAGCTCCTGTCGCTGCGTGAGCGCTCCGTCGCGCGCCTGGCCGGCGTGGTCGAGGGCGACTTCCGCGATTGGGCGGCGATCGACGCATGGGCCGACGATATCGCGGCTGCGTTGAACGCCTGATAGTCGTCAGAGCAAGCGGGTGAGGGACATCCCTCGCCCGCTTGCTTATTTATATGCATACATGTGTATAATCATGCATATGAGTGCAACACCCGCATTTCCGAGCACCAAGAGTGCGCGGCATGAGATGATCCGCGATCTTCTGGCGTCTGAGTCGATCGGTAGCCAGGAGGGACTGCGCGCTCGCCTGGCCGAGCGGGGGATTGACGTCACCCAGACGACCCTCTCTCGCGATCTGATGGACCTGCGTGCAACGAAAATCCGTGACGCGTCCGGGGCGCTCATCTATACGGTGCCGGACCACGACGGCGGTCTTACCCACGACGCTGAAGCCGCCAACGTCCGTCTGGCGCGCTGGTGCCAGCTGCTCCTTGTCACCTCCGTGAAGGTGGGAAATCAGCTCGTCCTACGTACCCAGGTGGGTGCAGCCAACCTCCTTGCGTCATCGATCGACGCAGTGAGGCGCGACGAGATCGCCGGAACAATCGCCGGCGACGACACAATCCTCGTGATCTGCCGCAGCGAAGAAGGCGCGGCCGACGTCGAACGCTCGTTGCTGGCCCTTGCCGAACCTGGCGCGCTCCCCGAAAACTAGCCCCGGCCTCGTTCTTACTGACGCCCCGGGCACTACGAACCCAACAATTGGAAGGAACCCACATGTCGAGCAAAGATCGCGTCGTCCTGGCGTATTCAGGCGGCCTGGACACCTCTGTCGCCATCGGATGGATCGGCGAGCAGACTGGCCGCGAGGTCGTCGCCGTTGCCGTTGATGTCGGCCAGGGCGGAGAAGACCTTGAGGTCATTCGCCAGCGCGCCCTCGACTGTGGCGCCGTGGAAGCGTACGTGGCAGACGCCCGCGACGAGTTCGCAGAAGAGTACTGCATGCCCGCGCTTAAGGCCAACGCTCTGTACGAAGGCAAGTACCCCCTCGTGTCGGCACTGTCGCGTCCCGTCATCACCAAGCACCTGGTGAAGGCGGCTCGCGAGTTTGGTGCGACGACCGTCGCCCATGGCTGCACGGGCAAGGGCAACGATCAGGTCCGTTTTGAGGTCTCGATTACTTCGATGGCGCCCGACATGGACTGCATTTCCCCGGTCCGCGATCTGGCGCTGACGCGTGACGTTGCCATCGACTACGCCGAAAAGCACAACCTGCCGATTGAGACCACGAAGCACAACCCCTTCTCGATCGACCAGAACGTGTGGGGCCGCGCCATTGAGACCGGCTTCCTGGAAGACCTGTGGAATGCTCCCACGAAGGACGTCTACAACTACACCGACGATCCGACCTACCCGCCGCTGCCTGACGAGGTCGTCATCACCTTCGATAAGGGTATTCCGGTCGCCATCGACGGCCGTCCTGTGACGCCGCTCGAGGCCATCCAAGAAATGAACCGCCGTGCGGGTGCCCAGGGTATTGGCCGGATCGACATGGTCGAGGATCGCCTCGTCGGCATCAAGTCCCGTGAAATCTACGAGGCTCCCGGTGCCGTCGCGCTCATCGAGGCACACCAGGCTCTCGAGTCGGTGACGCTGGAGCGCATGCAGCGCCGCTACAAGCGCCAGCTGGAACAGACCTGGGGCGAACTTGTGTACGAGGCGCAGTGGTACTCGCCGCTCAAGAAGTCGATGGATGCCTTCATCGAACACACCCAGCAGTACGTCTCCGGCGACATTCGCATGGTGCTGCACGGCGGACGTGCGACCGTGAACGGTCGCCGCTCCGAGTCCTCGCTGTACGACTTCAACCTTGCGACCTACGAGACCGGCGATACCTTCGATCAGTCCTCGTCGCGCGGCTTCATCGACATCTACGGCCTGCAGTCGAAGCTCGCAGCGGCCCGTGACGTGCGTTTCGGTGTGAACATGGGTTACTGAACGCTTGGTTGAGGGCGTTCTCACAGAGAATGTCTCAGTTGGGTTTCAAGAGGCGGGAGTGGCGAGAAGGCCGCTCCCGCCTCGCTTACTGTTTCGTGTATGACGTATGAGGCGAGCGCTGTGAGCGATGCCGTGGGGAGCGATCGTGATGATGCCCTGCGCACGCGCATGATGCGCTACACGGTTGCTGCGATGTTCTTTGTCGGCTTTGCCGGCAAAGGCGTTCGTGGCATCTTCGGGGACATTGGCTCGCTTGTTCCGATGCTGATCCTGCTTGTGTCGTTTGTGGTGCTCTTCCGTACCTCCGGGCGCTCGCTGTCGCTGCGTCGCTTTCCAACCACGACGTGCCTCTTCGTTGCCTGGTGCGCCCTGTCGTGCGCGTGGTCCGTGGCCCCTCTACAGAGCGCGCAATACGCAGTTTTGTCGGTAGCGCTGACGTTGGTGTCGATAGCCGTGGCAGTCGCGCTCCCGCTGACGGAGCTCGTGGGCGCCCTTATCCTCGCGTTTCAGTGGATCATCGGATCGTCGTTCGTGCTTGAAGCCCTCGTTGCGTTCTTTGGTCACGGCCCGCTCGCCCCTCCCATCATGTGGGGGAGAGGCCTGCTTCCCGCCTCTTACTACTGGGTGGATGGACACCTGCTTCAAGGAGGTCCGATTCAGGGCTTCCCGGGCAACAGAAATCCTCTTGCTTTTGTCGCGCTCTTGCTGGCCGTGTGCCTGATTCTCCGATATATGCAGACACGTGCGGCGCGCCTGTCGACGGTGCTCTGGCTAGCGGCATGTGGCGTCGTCATGTTGTTGACTCAGTCCGCGACGGTCGCTCTGTCGACCGTCGGCTGCCTCGTTGTCATCGCGGGCCTGGTCGTCCAGCGCCGCGTTCCGGTGCATCTGCGTCTACGCGTCGTCGGCATGTTCGCAGGCATCGGCGTTCTTACCGCGATCGCAGCGTTCTTCTGCCGCCACATGATCGCGGATGCTTTCGGTCGCAGCCCCGACATGAGCGGGCGTTCCGTCATCTGGCATGCGGTGGCGCCGCTCGTCTGGCAGCGTCCGATCGGCGGGTGGGGCTGGTTCATTGGTTGGCCCACGGAGATGGAACCTTTCGCCTCTCTCGTCATCCGGCCCGATGGGACGCCGACCAATCAGGCGCACAACGTGTACGTCGAGGCAGCGCTCACGACCGGCTTTGTGGGCGCAGCCATGATCACCGCCGCCATCGTCTGGACGCTCTACCGCGTCGTCAAAGTCGCGGTGGCCCACATCGACGACAACCTGTGGGACGTCATTCCGGCGGTCATCGTCATCGCGATGTTCATTCAGTCGTTTACTGAGTCGCGCCTACTCTTCGAGGGCAACTGGATGCTCTTCGTCATGATTGCGACGTGGGTGAAGGTTCGAGGCGAGGTTCCCGTGGTCTGGCCGTCGGCGGCACGCCAACATCTCGAATATTCTTAAGACATACGAACGTCATCGTTGTCACCGACCCAGGAGGAAACTCATGTCGAAGTCCGAAACGCACGTCTCGCTGTGGGGTGGCCGTTTTTCTGGAGGGCCTTCTCAGGCGCTGGCTGCACTGAGCGTGTCGACGCACTTCGACTTCCGCCTGGCGCACGTGGACATCGCCGGCTCGCATGCACACGCTGATGAGCTGCATCGTGTCGGACTGCTGACCGACCAGGAGTGCGCCGACATGCATGATGCGTTGGCCCGCCTGGATGCCGATGTCGCTTCGGGCGCGTTTGTGCCCGCGCCCGACGACGAAGACGTTCACACCGCGCTTGAGCGTGGCCTCATCGAGCGAGCCGGAGCGACGCTGGGTGGCAAGCTCCGTGCTGGACGCTCCCGCAACGATCAGATTGCCACGCTCATTCGTGTGTACCTGCGCGAGGAGGCCCGTCATCTGGCCGGGCGTGTTCTCGATATCGCTCAGGCTCTCGTCGGGCAGGCCGTGCACGCCGGCGATGCGGTGATGCCGGGTCGTACGCACATGCAGCACGCGCAGCCCGTTCTCGTTGCGCACCACCTGTTGGCGCATGTGTGGCCGCTGCTGCGCGACGTCGCACGCCTGCGTGATTGGGACAAGCGCGCGGCTATCTCTCCGTACGGTTCGGGCGCGCTCGCCGGCAATACGCTGGGCATGGATCCACGTCGCATCGCGGCTGCACTCGGCTTCACAGACTCCGTCGAAAACTCGATCGACGGCACGGCTGCTCGTGACGTGGTCGCTGAGTTTGCTTTCGTGTGCGCACAGATCGGCATCGACATTTCGCGCCTGTCCGAGGAGATTGTCATCTGGAATACGAAGGAATTCGGCTACGTGACGCTGGACGACTCGTACTCCACGGGTTCCTCGATCATGCCGCAGAAGAAGAATCCTGACGTCGCTGAGCTCGCCCGCGGCAAGGCCGGCCGTCTGATCGGTGACCTGACCGGTTTGCTCGCGGTGCTCAAGGGCATTCCGCTCGCCTATGACCGCGATCTTCAGGAGGACAAGGAACCGGTGTTCGACCAGATCGACACCCTCGACGTCCTGTGTCCGGCCGTCGCCGGCATGATCGACACGATGACGATACATCTCGACCGTCTCGAGGAGCTGGCCCCCCAGGGCTTTTCGCTCGCGACCGACATTGCCGAGTGGCTCGTCAAGCAGGGGGTTCCGTTCCGCGATGCACACGAGATCTCGGGAGCGTGTGTGCGCCTGGCCGAGGCCAGGGGAGTGGAGCTCGCTGACCTGACAGACGAGGAGCTCGCCCAGGCCTCGTCGGCCCTGACCCCCGAGGTCCGTTCGGTGCTCACCGTCGAAGGCTCAGCCGGTGCCCGCCGTGGGCGTGGTGGCACTGCGCCTGAGCGCGTCCGTGAGCAGATCGCCGAGGCCGAGGCGGGCCTCGCCGATGCGCGCGAGTGGGCGGCCACGGCGCTGCGTTAACGCCTGTACTCGCAAGCCGATACACTATGACGGTACTCATCCGTCGAATCCGCAAGGAAGGACAACTTTCGTGACAGACATTCTGGACGAACTGCAGTGGCGTGGGCTGCTCGCGCAGCACACCGACCTCGAGGCGCTCCGCGAGCACCTGAACGCCGGACCTGTCACCTTCTATTGCGGCTATGATCCGACCGCGCCGTCTCTGCACCACGGACACCTGGTTCAGCTGATCGTGATGCGTCACCTGCAGCTCGCCGGTCACCGTCCGCTCGCTCTCGTGGGCGGTGCGACCGGGCAGATCGGCGACCCGCGTCAGAGTGGCGAGCGTCAGCTTCAGTCGACCGAGGTCGTGAAGGGTTGGGCGGATCGCCTACATTCTCAGATCTCGAAGTTCCTCGACTTTGAGGGACCCGCTGCGGCCACGATGGTGAACAACCTGGACTGGACGCAGGAGATGAGCGCGATCGACCTGCTGCGCACTATCGGCAAGTACTTCCGCGTGGGCACCATGCTCAATAAGGACATCGTTGCCCGCCGTATTGCCTCCGATGAGGGCATCTCCTACACGGAGTTCTCTTACCAGGTGCTCCAGGCCAACGACTTCCTCGAGCTCTACCGCCGCAACGGCTGCACGCTCGAAACTGGCGGTAACGACCAGTGGGGCAACATGGTGGGCGGCGTCGACCTGATCCGTAAGGTCGAGGGCGTCGATACTCACGTGATGACAACGCCGATTATCACCAAGGCCGACGGAACCAAGTTCGGCAAGTCTGAGGGCGGTGCCATCTGGCTCGACCCCGAGATGATGACCCCCTACGCCTTCTACCAGTTCTGGCTCCAGGTCGCGGACGACGACGTCGTGCGCTTCCTGAAGATCTTCACGTTCAAGTCGCGTGAAGAGATCGAGGCGTTGGCCGTCGAGGTCGCCGAGCGTCCGCACCAGCGCGCCGCGCAGAAGGCGCTGGCCGCTTCCGTCACCGAGCTCGTGCACGGCGCTGATCAGCTCCAGCGCGTTCTCGCGGCGACCGACGCCCTGTGGGGTGGCGGCGACATCCGTGATCTCGATGAGGCAACCCTGGTCGCAGCAACGGCAGATCTACCGCGCGCGTCCCTCACCGTCGGCGAGTCGACCGTTGCCGATGCGCTCGTTGCTCTTGGCTTTGAGAAGGGTAAGACTGCGGCACGCCGAACGATCTCCTCCGGTGGTGCCTCTATCAACAATGTCAAGGTTGAGGATCCAGAGGCTGTTCTGGCCGAGGAAGACGTTCTCGCCGGTGGACTGGCTCTCATTCGTAAGGGCCGTAAGAACCTCGCTGTGCTTGAACTGAGCTGATCGCTTCGAGTAAGAGGGCATCCGACAATCGTCGGGTGCCCTCTTTTCGTTGTGTTTGGTGGGTTTGTGGTGTGTGTGGTGGGGGTCACGGTGTTTTGGTTTGACTTTGGGTGTGGGGGTGAGTAGATTATTCACCTGTCGCCGCGAGCTTGTGAGTGAGTTTGTGGTGGTGGTTCACTGCTCTGGTGGCTGGGTTTTTGGCTTGGTTGTCTGGGGTGTGTGGGTGTTGTTTGTGAACTCGATAGTGTGTTTGTTTGTTTTTTATGC
>JVKM01000047.1 GCA_001072465.1 Xylanimonas cellulosilytica
GGCGGGGCCTGGCCGGGCTTCGAGACGACGCGCCGAGCCTTTAGGCTCGCGGCGCGGACGGCGAGCGGGCGGGCCGCCGCCCACGGGCACACAAAGCAGCCCGGCCCAACAGGGCACATAGAGCAGCCCGGAACACCCCGTGGGGCCACAAGCAACACCGCCAAAACGAAAGGCCTACAGCCCCAGGAACGCTTTGATCGCGGGCATTTCGCGCACGGCCTGCACCAGGCCGGCACGGTAGGTCGCTTCCAGGCGTTCGCGCCGCGACTCGGTGTTGTTGATCCACAGGTTGTCGGGGGCGAACACGTAGGCCTGGCCTCGTTCCTCGAGGTCGAAGAGGAGGCGGCGGCCCGCGTTGTAGCGGTCGGGGCGACGGGCCACGCCCTCGAACACGGAGGGGAACTGGCGGTAGGCGGTGCGCAGGAGGGCGCCGACGCTGGCGGGCATGGGGCCCTTGACGTAGTCGCGGGGGCGAGTGAGGACGACGAGGAGTTTGCGGTAGCCCTCGCGCAGGGGCTGGTCGAAGGGCAGGCCGCCGTTGGGGCCGAGCGCACCATCGACATAGGTGTCACCGTCGATCTCGACGGGAGGCATGAGGATCGGCAGCGTGGAGGAGGCACGGATGATGGGTCCGAGCGTGTCCAGGCTGCTCATTTCTTCCTTGGAGAACCAGCGAACCTCACCGCGCGACGCGTTGAAGGTGGCGACGCGGGCGGTCACCGGATTCGCCAGGAAGGTATCCATGTTGAAGGGAAGGGCGCCGTCGGGGTAGCAGATCTGCTGGTAGATGTACTCGGCATTGAAGTAGCCGTGGCCCTTGCGGAAGTGCTTGAGTCCGCCGAATTCGGGGTCTTCGACGATGTCGACGAACGTGTCGTGGGAACGCTGCGCATCGCGGGAGGTGAAGTTGCACAGGTGGCTAGACCCCGCGGAAACCCCGGAAATATGGGGGAAGTTGATGCCTTCGGCGATGAGTCGGTTCACGAGCGCGGCCGTGTAGGCGTTGCGCATGCCGCCGCCTTCGAAGACGAGGGCGGTGTCGTCGATGGTGACCATCGTGGCGATGGATTCTTCGGGGGTCGGGTAGTGCTCTGCCGTTTCCTTCACGTTTCGACCCTACCGCCGCGCCTCGAACCTACGCGCGCGTATGTCCTGTAAAGACCACGTAGTGGTAAAAGAAGAAGCGGAAAGCAGTGCCCAGGGCGAAGCCGACGACATAGGCGGCGATGTTGTCGGCCAGCGCCGAGGTGTATCCCAGGATGTGGTGGGTGAACAGCAGGCAGAACTGGGTGATGCCGATGCCGCAGGCATTGGCGAAGAAGAAGAGGATGGCTTCGCGCGTGGCGTTTTCCTGGGTGCGGCCTCGGTAAGTCCACAGCCGGTTGGCGATCCACGAGTAGAGCGTGGCGGTCGCCGCGGCGACGAATTGCGCGGTGTTGGGGTGCCCGGCGAGGAAGCCGAGCGGCCCGTGCTGGAGCAGGTTGAACAGGCCGGCGTCGACGATGTAGGCGGTGGCGCCGACCATGCCGAATTGGATGAATTCGCGCACCCAGGCGAGGAGTCGCTGCGTCAGGCTCAGGGACGAGGCCGGGGCCACTCCCCCGTCAACCTGCCCTCGGGTGCCGGGCTGAGCAAGGGGCGCAGGCCGGTCCGCGAGCGCCGCGGGGTCAAGCACAGGGGACTCAGGTTCGAGCGCGGCAGCGGATCCGCGCGAGGGAGCTTGTTCGTCGTTCACCCCCCTAGTCTCGCACGGTCGCGCCGCTGTTTCGTGGATCCTCATCAGTTGGCCCACCTCTAAGATGGTCCACATGACTGACACGACCACGCGTGAGGCGGCCAATGCCTCGTCGATGAACACTCCCCCGGTTGCCCCGAAGCGTTACGGGTACCGGGTGCGCGACCAGTTCGGGCAGCATTTTGATGACCCGTGGGATTGGTTGCGTGACGGCGAGGACCCCGAGGTCAGGGCTCATTTGGAGGCGGAGAACGCGTGGGCGGACACGGTGACGGCGCCGACGCGCGAGGCGGCCGCGCGCCTCGTGGAGGAGGTCAAGGCCTCTACGGCGCTCACCGACGTGACGGTTCCGATCCGCGAGGGCGAGTTCTGGTATTTCCGGCGTTTCGCGGAGGGCCAGTCGTACGCGACGCATCACCGCGCGCCGGTGGAGCGCGACGAGGCCGGGGCGCCGGTCCCGCTCATCCCCCAACCGGGCGTGCCGGCGCGGGGCGAGGAGCTCCTCGTCGATGAGAACGAGTGGGCGCGCGGGCAGGAGTTTTTCCGCCTGGCGGACATCTACCCGTCCCCGGATGGGCGCCTGATCGCGTGGGCGCGGGACACGAGCGGGGATGAGCGCTACACGTGGGTCATTCAGGAGGCATCGGGCCGCGTCATCGACGAGGCCGTGGTGGACGCAGGGTACGGCTTCGCGTGGGCGGATGATTCCGCGTCCTTTATCTACATGGGCGTGGACGACGCGTGGCGCGCGTGCGACGTGTGGCTGCACCGCGTGGGCACGCTGCGCGAGGCCGACGAGCTGCTGCTGGTCGAGCCGGACGAGGGCTTCGAGATGGGGTTCGCGCCCTCGGGTTTCCCGGGGCACGTCGTCATTCACGCCTCGTCGTCGACGGCGGGCCGCGCGTGGCTGTGGCTGCCCGCCCACCCGGACGTGCGCCCGCTGCCGCTCATGCCGGTGCGCCCGCGCACGCTGGTGTCGGCGGATTCGGCGGGCGACCGCCTGTTCATCGTGCATACGGGGCTGACGCAGGAGGGCTCGCTCGCGCAGGCGATGCTGCCCGCAGGGGGTTCGCCCGAGGCCTTGGCGCGCCTCGGCGTCACGTCCTCCTCCGCGTTTTCGCGGGGTTCCCTGGCGGATCGCACGCCGGGTACTCCCCTGCCGGAGGACGAGCCCGCACCCCTCACGCCGTTTGAGTCCTGGGAGCCGCTGCGCAGCCCAGGCCCCGGCGAGCGCATCACCGACGTCGAGGCTCACGCACACTACGTGGCGCTCTCGCTTCGTTCGGGCTCTCTGACACAGGTCGACGTGTGGGATCGCCGCGAAGCCTCGACCGCGTGGCGGCGCGTGGAGGTCGACGCCCCGGTGCGCACGATCGCAACCGTGCCGACCCCGTGGACCGATCCGCTGCGCGTGGAGTTCCAGTCGCAGACCGTGCCGCCCACAGTCGCGGAGGTTTCTCTGCCGAACCCGGCCCCGACCTCGTCCCCCGAGGGCCCCGAAGGCGCGGCCCTGACCGTGCGCACCCTGCGCACCCGCGAGGCGCCCGGCTGGGACCCTGCCGAGTACGTCGAGGAGCGCGTGTGGGTGCTCGCGCGCGACGGCGCGACCCGCATCCCCGTCACCCTCATTCACCACCGCGACGCGCGCCCGGACGGCACGCACGCGGGCTGGCAGATCGGCTACGGCTCATACGAGGTCAGCTACGACCCCGAGTTCGAGACCCTGCGCCTGCCGATCCTGCGCCGCGTCGTCTACGCGATCGCGCACGTGCGCGGCGGCGGCGAGATGGGCCGCGCCTGGTACGAGGACGGAAAGGAGCTGGTCAAGGAGCACACGTTCACGGACTTCATCGACGTGGCCGACTGGCTGGTCGACTCCGGGTGGGTGGCGCCCGGCCGCCTGGTCGCGGAGGGTCGCAGCGCCGGTGGCCTGCTCATGGGCGCGGTCACCAACGCCGCCCCGGACCGTTTCCGCGCGATCCTGGCGGGCGTGCCCTTCGTGGACGCGCTCACCACGATCCTGGACCCGTCCCTGCCGCTCACCGTCGGCGAGTGGGAGGAGTGGGGCAACCCGCTCACCTCGCGCGCCGTGTTCGACGCGATGAGCCGCTACACGCCGTATGAGAACGTGCCCGACGGCGCGCTCCTGCCCGCAATCATGGCGACGACGTCGGTCAACGACACGCGCGTCGAGTTCGTCGAGCCCACCAAGTGGGTACAGCGCCTGCGCGAGGCCACCGGCCAGGTTCCCTCCACGGACGAGGCCGGGGCTGGGCAGCGCTGCAATTGCTGCGATTCGGAGGCCGGCGAGGCAAGCGCGAGCGGGGAGGCCGGCCACAGCCTCGTCACCCCGCGTGACCCACTCAAGCGTCCGATCATCCTGCGCACCGAGATGGTCGCCGGGCACGCCGGCCCCTCCGGGCGCGAGGGCCGGTGGGCGGCGCGCTGCGAGGAGTTTGCCTTCGCGCTGGGTCAGGTGGGCGTCACGGTGTAGGGGTTGATGCTGCTCGCGAGCGCTCGAGGCCGGCGAGCGACAGACGCCAGTGGGGGCGGTCTTTGGAAAGACCGCCCCCACTATCGCGCCACGTTACTGCGCGCCGCCGTTCCACCCCGGACGCACCGCGAAGGACTGAACCTTCAATTCACGCGAAAACCACCCCTCCTTGAGATACCCCGCGAGCTTGTCCGTGGTGAAGATTTCACGCCACTCTTTGCCGTCCCACGGCCTGAAAAACAGTGAGACGACATGGTCTTCATGGCTTTCTCCGAGCGCGTAGACACCATCCTTGTCTACCTGATACGTCATCCAATAGCCGCCAGACACAGGCATCCGCGGCTCCGTGTAGAACAGGCGCCGCGCCTTGCCACTCATCAGGTCAACACCGAAAGCATCACCATCCCACGTGACCTTCCTGTATTCGCTACCCACTTGAATGCTGTGAGAACGATAGAAGGACTGCTTGGTACCGAATTCGAAGGGCTCGCCGTCGTCATCGGTCAACGGGATATACGTACGTTCTCCCGTGGATAGGTCCCACCGCAGAGGCACCCATCGGTAGAATTCATGCACCGTCATGTTGTCTGGGGTGCCAGGCTTTACTGCCTCGAGGCTCTGCAGCGTGATGACATCCCCCTCGCAAGCGAGCATTCTGTGAACCTCCAACACGTTGTCGATAACCGGCGTGACGGCAAGAATTCGAGGCGCGTCGCCATCAGGGACATTGAGCTGCACGACAGCCGTCAGGGCCTCCGGAACTGCTCCCTCATCGCTCGCCTGGGCGGCATAGGCCTCGAACGCCGCATCCGCGATACTCGGAGATTCCTTCGTGTCCGTAATCGCTAGGATCCGTGACCCACACTGCCCAAAATCACCGGTAATACCTGCGGTTTCAACAGTCGTAATACTGGGGTCGCTCTGTACGTCGCCGTCGTTGTACTCCCAATGTTTCGGTACCAGAGTGACGAGCTGACCACCGGGCAGCTCGTATCGCTGGATTTCTTCTCGAGTGCCGTTGTCACTCTTGCTCACCTGCGTTCCGCTGTCCGTCGTCACGTAATTGCGGCTCCCCGAACCATAAAAAATGCCACGGTCACTCCACAACACATCCGCGCCAGCAACCAAATCGACGGACGCCACCGTGCCCTTGCCCTGGGCATCGAGGAGCACGATCCAGCTGTCCGTGTTCGTGGACGTCTTGAGGGAAGGGCGATAATGGAGCCCCAATCGCAGAGCGATCACCGCGTCATTCGACCGCAAAGAACTGACCGGTCTGCGGACCACGTCCTGATGAAAACTAGTGCTGACCGCAAGCGCGATAAACGAGAAAACAGCGATGACGAGAGCCCACTTCCACTTGTGCTTCAACATCGCTACGAACTCGTCGTCCCCCGGCGCCATCCAGTCGTCGGTCTGCGTCGTCACTCTTGGCATTCCTTTCATCACGGCAGGGCGCGCGACCACGCCCACCCCCGAGTCTAGGGCACGAGGCCGGAGCGGCCCCGGCCTCGTCCCATCGAGTGACGTCCCAACCGGGCGCGAACCCCGGACAGACAGACAGCGTTACTGCGCGCCACCGTCCCAGCCGGGCCGCAGCGCGAAGGACTGAATGTCCAAGGCACCCGAGATATAGCCTTCGTTGAGGTAATAGGCCAGGTCCCGGGTCGTGAAGATGTCACGCCACTCGTCACCTTCCCAGGGCCTGTACGAGAGGGTCACGACGCGGTCAGAGCGACGATCCTTCAGCGCATAGACGCCGGTCTCGGTCACCTGGAACGTCGCCAGGTAGCCGTCTGGCCCATACGTTGGCGTATCAAGCGAAAACAAGTAACGTCCCTGGCCACTCGCCGGGTCGACAGCGAAAGCATCCCCACCCCACGACACGAACCTGTACTCGTTGCCCACGCGGATTGCCTCATAGTCAGAGACACCCTGACCTTCATCCAGATCGATAGGGTTTCCAGCCTCGTCAACCACGGGAACAATCGTGCGCTGCCCCGCAGACAGGTCCCACCGCTGAAGAACCAGGCCTCTCCGCTCGCTCTCCACGCCACTGGACGAGGCGTCGTCCTCGTCCTCCCGCACGCTCGGCATCGTGATGACATCCCCCTCACAGTCGAACATGCGCTGTCGCGACGACAAACCGTCGATCATCGGCGCGACCGCGAGGACCGGGGGAACATCACCGTCAAAGTCGTTGAGCTGAACAACCACCTCCAGAGCCTCCGGAACACTGCCACCCGACTGGGCAGCGTAGGCCTCGAAAGCCGCCGACTTAATACTCTCAGACTTCTCAGTAGTCGTGATCGCAACAATCCGGCCGCCACACTGTCCGATGCCACGGCCGACACCGTCAGTTTCGACACTCGCGTGAGTTCCGTCAGGGAAGAGGGTGCCGATGCGGTAGTCGTTGTATTCCCGCTGCACGGCAACAAGTGCTCCATCGGAAAGCTCGTAGCGCTGAACGTCGTATCTGCCCCAGAATTTGTCTTTAATGACGCTCGTTCCCGCATCCGTCGTCACGTAGTCCCAGCTCGGCGAACCGTAGAAGACGCCACGCTCACTCCACAGCACGTCTCCGCCGTCTATCTCGTCAACGGATGCCACCTGGCCTCGCCCCTGCGCGTCGAGGAGCACAATCCAGCCGTCGTAGTACGGTTTATCCTCAAGCACCGTCGTCCAGCCGCGCCCGAGCCTCAGCGCGATCACCGCATCGTTCGTCGCGAGGAAACCGACCGGCTTTCGGGTTAATTTCCCGTGAAAAACGCAGCTCCACGCCAGCGCGGCAACCGAGAGCACGACGACGAGAAGCACCCATCGGCGGGAACGTTTCGGCTTCTTCGGGTGACCATGCTCCTGCTCGTCGGCACCAGTCTCGTGCTGCTCATCGTTGCGTACACTCATGGTCGTCTCCGTCCTCGGCTGCACGCGTTACTGCGCGCCACCGTCCCAGCCGGGGCGTACGGCGAAGGACTGTACACCTCGCCGGTGGCCCGAAAAAATATTGTTCGTCTTGATGTACTCCGCCAGCTTGTCCGTTGTGAACACCTCGCGTTTGTCTCCTCCGTCCCAGGGGTAGTAAGTGAGCGTGACATGATAGTCCCGCTCATTAACCTCAAGGAGGTAAATTCCGGTCTCGTTCAACTGGACTGGAGCATTGCCATTGGACGCGTTCCACGGGATGGAAAAGAGGTGCTTGGCCCGGCCACTGACCAGATCGACGGACCATACGCGACCGTCGTCACCAAGGAATCTGCGATCCTGTTCCCCCGGGAGCCCCTGAGAAGCGTGCATGCCGTGATCGCGATCCAGTTCAATGGCATTCCCATCCTCATCGACTACGGGAATAATCGTGCGCTGCCCCGTCGACAGGTCCCACCGTTGAAGTACAAAAGCGCCGCGCGTGGCATCCAGACTGCCGTCATATACGGGGTCAGGATCGTACAGCTGTTTACTCGGCACGGTCATCACATCACGCTCGCATGCCATGCCTCCCTCCCCCGGCCACAAGCCATCAACCAATGGCACGACCGCCAGCACTCGGGGAAGAGAGCCCTCAGGATCGTCCAGTTGCACAAGAACATCCAGGGCCTCCGGGTAGTTGCCGCCGCCCGACTGGGCGGCATACGCCTCATAGGCCACCGATGCGATGTCTTCGGACCGCTTAGTGTTGGTCAGCTCCAGAATCCGCGAGCCGCACTGCCCGA
The DNA here is from genome assembly GCA_001072465.1 of Xylanimonas cellulosilytica. Classification (GTDB taxonomy): domain Bacteria; phylum Actinomycetota; class Actinomycetes; order Actinomycetales; family Actinomycetaceae; genus Pauljensenia. The sequence continues at coordinate 7,940 of JVKM01000047.1, forward strand.
GATATCCTTCGGTCCCCAAGGTCTCTCTACGATCAACACGGCCATCAGGCTGGATAATGTCGACGGCATATCCTGTGCTCATCGGAGACGTGACAACTGCAATTCCCCCATCCGGGAGAGCAAAACGCCCTTCCTCCGCGAAAGGACTTCCCTGATGCGCGAACTCCTGCGCTCCCTCATCAGTCGTCAGATAATCGATATCTTCCGTGCCATAAGAAATCCCGCGGTCAGTCCACAGGACGCGGCCCCTGTTCCACTCACCGATGCGAGCTGCTTCTACCTGTCCTTGCGCATCGACCAGCGCGATCACGTTGTCACTGAGGGGCTTTTGGAGCCCCGACACGGAAGTTCCGGTACTCAACCGCACTGCGATAACGGCATCTCCCGTGCTGAGATTCTTCACCGGCGTCGCCTTCGGAGCGTCCTGAGACATGCAGCTCGACAGCAGCATGACGATCGACAGTGCTGCCGCACCGACGCCGCACCGACGCGCGCCCTTGCGGCTGAGCAATCCCTTGCGGTTCCTCGCACGGGTGCCATCACTGAGTGGCTCGTCAGTATGCGTCTTCATCGTCCTGATCCGTTCTTATCGCTGCGCTAAATGGCGCATCACGCGCCCACCCCGAGTCTAGGGTACGACACCAGAGCCGCCCCATCCCAGGCCCCAGCTACCGCGCAATGCAGCGGCACCGCGCCCTTGCCTCGTCGCCCTTTCCGATCAGGCAAGCGCGATGCCGATAGGATGAGGGCATGACGATTACGGCGGCGGCAGACGGTTCTTCCCTCGGCAATCCCGGGCCCGCGGGGTGGGCCTGGTACGTGGACGAGGACACGTGGGACGCGGGCGGCTGGCCGCAGGGCACCAACAACCTGGGCGAGCTGACCGCGATTCTGCGCCTGCTCGAGGCCACGGCCGAGACCGGCGAAGAGCTGCACATCCTCGCCGACTCGCAGTACGCGATCAACGTCGTGTCGAAGTGGCGGCTCGGCTGGAAGAAACGCGGCTGGACGAAGGCCGACAAGAAGCCCATCAAGAACCTCGAACTCATCCAGGAGATCGACCGCGCCATGGAAGGGCGCCGCGTCACCTTTGAATGGGTCAAGGGCCACGCGGGTCACCATATGAACGAGCGGGCCGACGACCTCGCGCGCGCATGCGCCGAGGCCTACCAGGCGGGGCGCACGCCCGAACCGGGCCCCGGGTTCGGGGGCGGCGCGTCGCGTGGCACTGCGTCGGCGGATCAGGCATCCGGGGGTGGTACTGCCTCTGTGCCCGCGGTCGAGCCACACGACGCGCCCCCTACTACTGATGCCCTGGAGAGCGCTCCCGCTTCACGCGACGCCGCTACAAATGAGGCCACCCCATCGACTTTCCGTTCTCATCCCAGCGTTTTCTCTGCTTCTGCTGAGCCGATTGAACCCGCGGAGGCGGCCCCGGCCTCGTCCGTGAGCGCTCCGACCACCGAGGATGCGGTCGCCCGCGAGCGCGAGTTCATCCTGGCGTGGACCGGCGGCGACGAGGAGGCACTGGCAGCCATGACCGACGAGCGCACGACGCGCATCTGGCCGGGTGGCGGCGCGACGACGACGCTGGCGGGCCCCTCGCCCGCTTCCCCGGCGATCGGCCGCATCGACGCGCACGACCTGGGCGGGGCATTCCTGACCCGCTACCGGGTGCGCTGGGAGGGCGGCGCTTCGCTGGAATCCAGCGTGTGGGCGCCGGCGACTTCTGGCGAGTCGCGCCTGATCATGGTGCACCACCAGTCGACGCTGATCTCCTGAGCCGGGGCATTCTGTCGTAGGCGAGCTCAGCTCACGCGGGCCGCCGCCCACGGGCGCGCCAAGCAGCCAGGTCCGACAATGCCGCCCCCTCCGGCGCCCGGAACACGGCCGGGGCGCACAGTAACAAGCACGACAACGGGGGCGCAAGCCCCCGGCCTGCGCCCCCGCTCAGCCCCTCCGCGAGGAGCTCCTACACCCTTACAGCTTGGCGCCTTCGAAGCTGAAGATGTCGAGGAACTTGCGCGCACGATCCGAGGACGGATCCGCGAAGAACTTGCGCGGCGGGTCGACCTCGACGATGCGGCCCTCGTCCATGAAGACGATGCGGTCCGCGATCGCGCGGGCGAAGCCCATCTCGTGCGTGACGATGAGCATCGTCATGCCGGTGCGAGCCAGTTCGAGGACGACGTCAAGGACCTCGCGCACCATCTCCGGGTCGAGGGAGGCCGTGACCTCGTCGAGGAGGAGGATCTCGGGGTCCATCATGAGCGCACGCACGATGGCGACGCGCTGGCGCTGGCCGCCGGAGAGCTGGCGCGGGTAGTCGTCGGCGCGGTCCGCCAGGCCGACGCGCTCGAGCAGTTTCAGCGCCCGCGCGCTCGCGTCGGCGCGCGATTCTCCCGCGACGAGGCCGGGGGCGAGCGTCAGGTTCCCCATGACGGTCAGGTGGGGGAAGAGCTCGTAGGACTGGAAGACCATGCCGATGCGGCGGCGAACATCGGGCCAGGAGACGCCGGGGGCCGCCAGGTCGTTCCCGTCGAAGAGGATCTGCCCGGAGTTGATGGGCTCGAGGCCATTAATCGTGCGCAGGAGCGTGGACTTGCCGCAGCCGGAGGGTCCGATGATGACGACGACTTCGCCGTCGGCGACGTCGAGGGAGACGCCGCGCAGGGCGTGGTGGCCGCCGGGGTAGGTCTTGTCGAGGTCGACGAGGCGCAGCTGCGGGTCGGAGGTCAGTTCTGCCATGTTTTCTCCATGTGGCGTGAGAGGAGCGAGATCGGCCAGCAGATGAGGAAGTACAGCACGAAGATCAGGCCGTAGATCCACAGCGAGGCGGTCGGGTAGTTGAAGCGGTTGGCGTCGATGATCTGCTGTCCAACCTTGAGGACTTCGACGACGCCGATGAGCACGACGAGGGACGTCGTCTTCACCATACGGGTGATGAGGTTGACGGCCGGGGGCGCAAGCCTGCGCAGGGTTTGCGGCAGGATGACGCGGCGCATGGTCTGCCTCGGGGTGAGTCCCAGAGCGTAGGCGGACTCGTACTGGTGGCGGGGGATCGCGATGAGCGCGCCTCGCACCAGGTCACCCATTTCGGCACCGCCCCACAGGGTGAAGACGAGGACGGACGCCGTGATGCCGTCCAGGTTGATCCCCGCGACGCGCGTGAGCCCGAAGTAGGCCACGAACAGGAGGACGAGCTGGGGCATGATGCGCACGAACTCGAGGTAGAGCTGCATGAGCCAGCGCAGGACTCGCCAGCGCGAGCGCATGCCGAGGCCGACGAACACGCCGAGCACCAGCGACAGCACGACGGACAGCGCGGAGATGCCGACGGTGACGCCCAGGCCCTCGAGGATGCGTACGAGGTTGCGGCCCTCGAAGATGACGTTAATTCCCAAATCCGCCACGGCGCACCTTCTTTTCGATGAGTCGGGCCGCGATGGACACGGGCAGGAGGATCACCAGGTAGGCGATGACCAGGAGGATCAGCGCTTCGGAGGTGTTGTAGGACATGCCGATGAGGTCTTTCGCGACGTACACGAGGTCGGGCAGCGCGACGACGGAGACGACGGATGTTTCCTTGATGAGGAAGATGACGTTGGCGGCGAGCGGCGGCACGGAGGTCGCGATGGCCTGCGGGAGGGCGACGTGGCGCAGCGTCTGGGTGCGCGTGAGGCCGAGCGCCGCCGCGGACTCCCACTGGATGGTGGCGATCGAGTCGAGGCCGGAGCGCAGGGCCTCGGCCATGTAGGCGCCACCCAAGAAGATGAGGCCGACGATCGCGCAGGTCTCGCCGCTCCACTTGATGCCCACGCGCGGCAGACCGAAGTAGATGAAGAAGAGCTGCACGAGCAGGGGCGTGTTGCGCGACAGTTCGACGTAGGCGGCGGCGATCTGGGTGGCGACGGGGATCCGGTATTGCCGGATCGCGGCCACGAGCAGGCCGACCGCGAGGGAGCCGACGATGCCGATAGCTGCGATCCTCAATGTGAGGATGGCGGCGTCGACGTACAGGGGCGCGTATCGCGCCAGAATGTCAAGATTCATAGGAAAAATCTGGGACGAGGCCGTGGCCGGCCGGGGCGTTCACCCGCGGTGGGCACTGTCCCCGGTGGGGGCCACGGCCTCGTACCTGCGTCAGTTGGTGGAGGTGGTGTCCACGCCGCCTTCGACGACGAGGTCGTCGGGGGTCGCGGCGTCACCGTAGACGGGGGCGAGGGTCTGCTCGTAGTCCTTGTGGAAGAAGTTTTCCTTGCCGAGCTCGACAAGTTCGTTGTTCAGCCAGTCGAGGAGGGCAGTGTTGCCCTTCTTGACGGCGGCCGCGATGTAGCTGGTCTCGCCCAGGCTCTTGATGCCGACGCTGAAGCCGGGGTGCTGGATCGCCCATGCGATGACTTCGGTGTTGTCGGTGGAGAAGGCGTCGCCACGGCCGTCCTCGAGGGCCTGGTAGGCGTCGGAGTACTGGTCGTACTTCTGGAGCTTGACCTCGGGGTGGTTGGCCTCGAAGTAGGCTTCGGCGGTCGTGCCCTTGGTGACGATGAGGGTCTTGCCGGCCAGCTGGCTCACGTCGGTGATTTCGGCCGAGGAGGGCGAGACGACGCCGAGGGACACCTTGAAGTAGGGGTTCGCGAAGTCGACCTTTTCGGCGCGCTCGGGCGTGACGGTGAAGTTCGCGAGGGTGATGTCAACCTTGTTGGAGGCGAGGACCTCGGTGCGGGCAGCGGCGTCGACGGGGACGTACTTGGCGGTGACGCCCAGGTCGGCGGCGATGCGGTCGCCGTAGACGACGTCGTATCCGGCGGGCTTGCCGTCGGCGTCGATGTAGCCGAAGGGGGCCTTATCGGAGAAGATGCCGATGACGATCTCGCCGGCTTCCTTGATCTGCTCGGGGCTGCGGTCGCCGACCTGCGCGCTCGACGAGGAGGACGAGGAGGTGGACGCGCCACCGGAGCATGCGGCCATGCCGAGGGCTGCGACCATGGCGACGGCGGCCGTGGCGAGTCGAAGGAATGGCTTCTTGCGTGCGTGAGTGGCGCTCATGAGGGCTCCTGATCTGCGTTTTTAGTGGAAGCGCCGAGGGATGCTCCTCGGCGACAGGAACGATATTTCCACCGGACGGTTTATTGCGCGAGGGCTGTTTCCCGTTTTGAAACTATGTGACAGGTCCGCGACGAGGCTCCTTCCCACTTCGTGGAACACCCTCCCGGCGAGAGCGTGCAAGTCGTCACGCACGGCCCCGCCAGCGCGCACTCATACCGCCTCACGCGTCACAATTGCACCCATGCCCAAGCTACCGCGCACCGTGAACCTCCCCGTGCCGGCTAGCCCTACCCGCCGCGAGATCCTCGAAGGCCTGCGCATCACGGCGCCCGTGGCCGCGGGCTACATCCCGCTGGGCCTGGCGTACGGCGTTCTCGTCATCCAGCTGGGCCTGCCGTGGTGGTTGGCTCCGTCGCTCTCCCTGGCCGCCTACTCGGGGTCGGCCGAGCTGCTCGTCGTGACCCTGGCCGCGCAGAATACGCCGCTGGCGGTCATCGCGGTGACGATGCTGCTAGTGAATTTCCGCCTCCTGTTTTTCGCGTTCTCGTTCCCGTTGCACGTCATCGAGGGACGTTTTGCGCGCCTCTTCTCGATGTACGCCCTCGTGGACGAGGCCTACGCACTAACCGCCGCCCGACCGAACGGGTGGACGAAGCCTCGACTATTGGCGATGCAGGCTCTCTTTAACCTGACGTGGCTGATCTCGAGCCTCGTGGGCGTGTCCGCGGGGTCCTTGATTCCTACGCAGATCGAGGGCCTCGACTTCGCGCTGACGGCCCTGTTCATCACGCTAACCCTGGACGCGGCGCGCACGAGGCGCGAGCTGCCCTCGATCCTCCTGGCTGGCATGTCCTTCGCGGTGGCCATGGTGGTGGCGCCGGGCCAGCGCCTGCTGGTGGCGCTGCTGCTGTTCGTCGCGTGCCTGGTGGTGCGCCACGTCCTTCATCGCCGAGGCATTCTGCACTCCGCGGATGAGGTGGCCGAGGGGGGTGCGCAGTGACTCCGACGCTGGGCTACCTGCTGGCGCTTCTGGCGATCACCTTCGTCATCGACTTTACGTTGCGCGCTCTGCCCTTCAAGATCCTCGAGCCGCTGCGCGATTCGCGTTTCGTCTCCGACATGGCGGTGTGGATGCCGCCGGGCATCATGCTGATTCTGGTGCTCTCGACGCTGACGCAGGGCGCGCAGGAGTCGGGTGACCGCTGGTGGGCGGCGCTGGTGGCGGCGGGAGTGACGGTCGCGGTGCACCTGCTGAGCGGCCGCAAGCTCCTGTGGAGCGTCGGCATCGGAACGGTCTGCTACGTCGCGTTGCTCAACTGGCTCTGACGAAATAGCTGTCACCAGCTGGCTGGGCTCCAGCTGCTGGGTTCCAGCTGCGGTGCCCAGCTGCGGTGCCCAGATGCGGTGCCCGACTACGGGGCCATGGGTGAAGGCGCAGACACCTACCAGAAATTTCGCACGTAATTCAGTTGCGTAAACTTTCAATAACAGCCAGAATCGTTGCAATTCCAACGATGCCAATTCAAATTCTGAAATAGCCACAGGGGAATTACGTGCGAAATTGGTCGGTTCACACCCAACAGCGCGGCCTCACCGCCACCAATCGGGGGGGGAATGACACCATCCAAGCCTCCGACACGCCGTTAGAGGGCTTCGCATGGCGCAAAACCTCCACCGCAGCCAGCCTGAAGTGCACCGCATCCTATACAAGACCTGGGCACAGTACCGGTTGGCGCGAAAAAACTCGCCCAGCACAGCCCCTCCAGTGACTCTTCCGCGAAAAAACTCGCCCAGCACACCATAAAACGCCAATTTCGGGCCAATTTGAGCCCGCTGGGCGAACTTTTTCGCGCTTTCGCGATGACACAGAGCCGCCGGGCGAACTTTTTCGCACTTTCGCGATGACACAGCGCCGCCGGGCGAACTTTTTCGCGCACCAGGCACGAAACCATGGCGACATTGAAACCAACAACACCACTGCACACCCCCGACGACGGGCCGCTGAAACCGACATCGCCACTGCACCCGAAAACTGCACCAAAAACACCCATTTCTCACACGCAAAGGCGACAGGGGTTTCAGTTGAGGCTCGGCCCGCGCCCGCAAAGGCGATGGCGGTTTCAGAACCGGGCCGCCTGGTCGGCACGGCCTGGCTGCGGCGCCCGTGGGCGGCGGTAGGGCTGGGCCGGACAACAAGCCGACGCGCCGAGCCACCCATCAGCGTCACAAGCCCCACAGGTGTGGAGGACGCCGGAGGGTACGGGCGGGCCTGGCTGCGGTGCCCGTGGGCGGCGGCGGGGCCTGGCCGGGCTTCGAGACGACGCACCGGGCACCATCAGCCGACAAGGCCCAACTGGTGTGAAGGGCGCCGGAGGGACCGGAGGGCACGGGCGGGCTTCGAGGCGCGGCGCCGAACGAAGTGAGGCCCTAGCCTCGCGGGCGGCCGGGCCCTCCGACGCCCGGAACACCCGTAGGACCACAAGCGGCGCCCGGAAAACAGACGGGACAACAAACGACCACAACGGCACCGCCTCAAAACCGCTACCATTGTGTCCATGCACACAGAGTCGTACCTGCACCACGGTCACACCGTTTACGAACACCGCCTGGACGTTCCCCTTGATCACCTGCGCCCCGCAGGCGCGGACAACCCGACGATTCAGGTTTTCGCGCGCGAGGTCGTGCGCAAGGGCCGCGAGGACGCTCCCTACGCGGTGTTCCTCCAGGGCGGCCCGGGCTACCCGAGCCCGCGTTTCGGTACGTTTACCGGCGGGTGGATGAATCGTCTCCTGCAGGATTACCGCGTGGTGCTCCTCGATCAGCGAGGCACGGGCCAGTCGACCCGCATGGACGCCCAGGCGCTCTCCCACTTGGAAACGGACGAGGAGAAGGCCGCGTACCTGCGCCACTTCCGCCAGGATCAGATCGTGTACGACGCGGAGGCGTTGCGCCGCGAGCTGTGCGGGGATGACCCGTGGACGACGCTCGGCCAGTCTTTCGGCGGCTTTATCACGACCTCGTACCTGTCGCTGGCTCCCCAGGGCCTGAAGGCCAGCTTGATCACGGGAGGTCTGCCCGGCCTCGTCCATGTGGACGAGATCTACCGTCTGACGTATGAGCGCACGGCGGCGCGCAACCGCACGTACTTCCAGCGCCACCCGGGCGATGAGCGCACTGTGCGCGAGCTGTGCGCGCACCTGGCGGACACGGAGGAGACGCTGCCGACGGGCGAGCGCCTCTCCCCCGCGCGCCTGCGCATGATCGGCATGATGCTGGGCGGCCAGGGCAACACGGATCAGCTGCACTACCTGCTCGAGGGCCCGTGGACGTCGGTGCGAGGCGAGCGCCGTCTCTCGTCGCAGTTCCTGGCGGCGATCGGCTCGCAGGTGGACGTCGCACCGATTTACGCCGTGTTCCAGGAGTACATCTACGCGTGCGCGACGCCGGACCTGGTGGGCACGGCGACCGGCTGGGCGGCGGATCGCCTGGCCGAGGAGATCCCGGGCTTCGCCAAGGACGCGAACCCGCTGGATGAGAGCGAGCCGTTCTACCTGACGGGCGAGCACTTCATGCGCCGCGTCTACGACGAGGATCCGGGCTTGGCGCCGCTGAAGGGCGTCGCGGAGATCCTCGCGTCGACGACGGAGGCGGCGCCCGTGTACCTGCCGGATGTGCTGGCTGAGAACACGGTGCCGGTGGCTGCGGCCGTGTATTACGACGACATGTTCGTGCCGCGCGAGCTGTCCGTGGAGACGGGTGAGCTGATCGGCGCTCGCCACTACATCACGAATGAGTACCAGCACGACGGTTCCGCCTATTCGGGCGGAAAGGTCGTCTCGCACCTGCTTGACCTGCTCGCGGATTGATCCGCGCGCTCCCGATTGAAAGGACTGGCCATGGCTGCCTCATCTAGCTGTTCTTGTCCGTGCGCTGGCTCGGTGGACCCGACTCGGGTCGCGGGGTTCGCGGCGGGCGTGGGCGCGACCGTCGCGTGGTACGCCCTGCCTGATTACGTGCGCTCGCGTCCGTTGCGTGGTCTCGTGAAGGCGGGTCTGCTGGGGGTGCTCGGCTGGTCGATGGTGGCGCAGCTGCCGGAGCCCTCGGAGCTTCCGCCCTACGATGACGAGGACGTGGATTGCTCGAAGTCGTCCCCCGTCGCGGGTGAGGATCCGCTCGAGGGCGTCACCGAGGCGGATCCGGCGGAGCTGGCGGTTCTCGCGGGCGCGGCGCTGGGGTCGGCGATGATCACGGTCGGCGTGGAGCGCTGGCTGTTCCGCCGCGGTGAGGGTCGCCGTGCGCAGGGCGTTCGTTTTGCCCACACGAGGCAGGGGCTGGCCCTGGGCGCTCTGGAAGCGGGCCTGACCGCGCTGACGTTCGGCGCGGGAGCCGTGCGAGAAAAGCTTTCGAAGGGCTGACCTTCCATCCCGCGCCGACGAGGCCGGGGCACAGCGATCGGGTCCGTGCGCGTGGGCGTGCGGGCCCGACGTGCGTCAGAGAGTGCGTCCGGTGATGCGGCGCAGGGCTTGGCAGGAGCGCCAGGAGTTGAGGAGCCCCATGGCGAGGGGCAGGGAGACGAGGGCGGCGAGGAGCGCGGATTCGGTGGCGACGGCGATGCCACCAACGGCGAGGAAGCCGATGAACCAGGCCAGCTGCATGCGCGCGCAGGCGGTCATGACGGCGCCGTCTTGCCGGGCGGCGTGCAGGGCTGCGTGGGACTCGGAGAAGATGACGAGGTCTTCGTTGCCGTCCCATTCGCGGTGCCAGCGGCGGGCGGCGATGAGGAGTGCGGCGAGGAGCGCGAGGAGGATGAGTCCTCCTCCGAGGATGAGGCTCAGGGCGAGGCCTGCGAGCTTTTCGAGGATCGTGTCGGGCATAGAGGAGAGTTCGACGATGGCGACGATGGCGCTGACGGAGACGATCAGGAGGATGGTGACGACGTCGATGGCGATGTTGACGCGGCCCTGCGTTCGCTGGCCGGCGCGCACGCGGTTGTAACGGCGCAGCTGGTCATTCCCCAGGCGGTAGGGCCGGGGCACGGCATCGAATTGCAAGGGCTGATAGGTCACGCCCTCACAATAGCGCTGTCCGTTAATTTTTCGCGCCTTACAAAGCAACTATGCTGTGTCCAGTTGGACACTTTTTCACTGGTCAGGATATGAGCATTTTCGCCGTCATTACTGAAACTGCGCGGCGACAGGGATCAGCGAGTGAGCGCCATGAGCCCGAAGAGGATGAGCCCCGCCAGCACGATCATGCGAATGAAGTCCATGACGGAGCTCCCCAGGTCCGGGAAGCGCTTGCGCAGGATCCTGAAGGTCAGGCGCACGCCTCGCGGGAGGACGCGATTGAAGAGCGCGATCTGCGCGAACGCCATAAGGTAGCCGCTGAGTGACATGACGGCGTACAGGAGGAAGAAGAAGAGCGCGAGCTCATCCGTCATGACTCGCAGGGTTACGACGTAGCCGATTCCGCAGCCGAAGCCCGCAAAAATGGCGAAAATCCAGGCTTTGTCGAGGGCGAAGGTCACGTGCTTGAGCATCCGCCCGTAGGCCTCGGCGACGGTCGGCTCCATCTCAATGTCGTACGAGGAGCGCCCCGCCCCCTTGAGCGGGTGGGCCAGGGAGTCGTATGCGAACTTCGCTTCGGCCAGGTCCGGGGCGTTCGCGGTGGCGCGCCCGAAGGCCCACTGGGCGCCGTTGGGTTCTAAGGGTGCCCAGAGGCGCCCGTAGGCCATGAGGAGCTCGACGTCGTTGGGAAGGCCGTCGGTGGCGATCTCGGAGACCGGGCGCGCCTCGTCGTAGCGTCCGAGGTCGACGAGGCAGAGGGTCAGCTCGCGGGCAATCTCGGCGGATTGGGGGTGCAGGCGTATGCCGGCCGAGGCCGTGGCCTCCGCGTCCGTGACGAGGCCTTGGCGGCGCTGGGCGCGGGCGATGAGCGCGAAGGGGTCGGCCATGTCGTCGCCGTAGGCGCGTGCGCGCGTCGCGTACTCCTCGCACAGGGGGTACAGGCCGAGGCGGTCGGCGCAGGCCGCGGCCTGGACGTCGCGACGGTAACAGGCGTCTTCGCCGACGACCTCGAGGGATTCGAGGATGGACAGGGCCGCGCGGTAGTCGTGGCGGGCGAGGGCCTCGTCAACGTCGGCGAAGGTGGGCGTCGTCATGGCGAACACGATACAGCCCCCACCCCCACCGAGGTGACCTCGTCCACGAAACACGAAGAACCTCAGAACGCGTCCTGAGTACATCAGCTTCGACCTGGTACAACGAGAGGACATTGCACCACTAGGCCGAATCGCGCTGCAGATTGTTAAACAACCGGAGTACGCTGACTAATAAGTGATGCGCAGCACGCGCGCCGCTCGATTGTTCCAACGGAGTGAAGCAATGCCCCCCCCTTCCAGCCACCTCAACGGTTCCCACATCGGCAGGAACCGTAGAATTCGCCGAGTCCTTTTCGTGGGACTTTCCGGTTAAAGTGGACGCGATCCTGTCGCTGAAGGACCAGTGCGACAAACCAATCGCGGCACTCGACGAGGCCATTGGGGACGCGACGGCCGCCCGAGGGATGGTCGAACATCAGAGAGCCAGGCTGGTGGAGACCGTCGTCGAGCACCTGACGAATGTCATCTCCGCGAGCGAGCACGCGCTGTCATGCTTCCGCTCGCTACAATCCGCCCTGGAGGACTACGGGGGCACCCTGAAACCCATCAGGACAGAGTTTCGAGCCATTGTCACCGACGCCAGCGGTGCAGGATTGACGGTTTCACAAGACGGTACACAGGTGACCATCAGCCACCCGGCGAACATCCCGGGCGGCCTCGGCGCCTTCTTTGCGTCGCTGCGCTCGCGCTGCGAGATCAACCAGAGGAAGTTCGCCTACGCGGAAAAACTGTTCGGCGATGCCCTCGCAGGCATCGACCCCACCGTCTGGGAGTCGACGCTCCTCCCCGTGTTCAACAAATTCGTCGAAACATACGGATTCCCCACGGGGTTGAATGCGAGAGCTCGCCTGCCCGGCTGGGCGGACACGATGCGCAATACCGTGGCAGACGGGATCGAGTCGGTCTACTTACAGGCGAAGGGCGCCAAGTACCAGGCGCCGGCCGGACTCAAAGACGCATCCCCCTGGAAGCAGATCACCGAGCGAGGGAACCTTAAGAACTGGAAGGTTCCGGGGGTGGACGCCGTCAAGGGCGGCAGCCGAGCGATCAAGACCGCCGACGCATTGCGCATTGGCGGCAAAGTCGCAGGCCGCGCCTGCGCGGTCCTCGACGGAGTCGTCAGCGCCTACGACAGCTACCAGTCGGACTCCTACCACCACCCGGAAATGGGACAGGGCGAAAAGATCGCAAGAGCCGGCGTGACGGGCGCAGCCAGCGCTACAGGCGCGTACTTCGGAGCAACCTACGGGGCACAACTCGGCGCAGCCATCGGGGCAGTCGGCGGCCCCGTCGGCATTCTCGCCGGAGGCGTGATCGGCGGAGTCATAGGCGGGCTCGCGGGCAGTCAGACCGGCAAGTTGATCGGCAGCTGGATCAACAACGGCATAAGCGCCGCATTACATTCCTAGGTGGGAGAACACAACATGATTGCAATTGCAATAGCAGGACTGATTCTCATCGGCCCTTTTGGCCTGTACTCATGGTACGCACAGACCTACACGGACTCATCAAGCGCCTCGCTATGGAGACGCATGTCCACCTCTCCGCAGGCGTTGGGTAAGAGCAGCACCCTCTTCAGACCACTCATTAGTCTGTTCTTCACCCTCATGGGAGCGGGAATGCTGTTAGACAAAATTGGCTTCCCTCCGCGCATATTCTTAATTCCAGCCGTTCTTGGTTTCCTTTGCCTACCACTCGCACTTATCTGCTTATTCCCATTTCGCGCCCCACGTTTCGTCAATATGGAATATCAGTACATGAAGCGCCACGGCATGCTGGACGAGAATGGTGATCCCCTCCCACAGTTTGAGCTTTCGGAGGACGACGAGGAGTCTGCTGAAGGCGATCAGGGCTGGGGCACGCCATGAGTCTGTCAACCTATTGGCTGATGCCTCCGCGCTGGTCGTCGTGCCCACAGGAGGAGATCTCCTCGATCCTCGACCAGGCATTCGGGAGCGCCGACGACACACAGGATCGAACTCCAGACAGCGATCAGCATCCGGCCGAAGGGGGCATCATCGCCCTGGCCGTCGGTCCCATCGATACCGACTACGATTTCACACCCACCCTCCTCGTGCTCGCATCCCCGATCCCCGCGGGCACGACGCCCGCGCAGGCGCTCGCTGACTCGGCACGGTCCATGTCCGATCAGGTTCCCGGCTTCCGCATGCTGGAGGATTGCGAGTGGCCGGCGCAACCCGAATCATCGAAGCTGCGCACGGGGATCTACATTCAGGGCAAGGTTCCCATCACCGCCTGCCAGTGGGCATGGATTCATTCCGACGGCGCGAATGACTTTCTCCTCACGGCGACCGCGACGATGACGACCCCGACGTTCGGCGACCTGAACGAAGACGTTCTCGCGATCATCATGAGCCTGGAGGTGCGCAATGCCTGACCGTCCTCACATCGTCGTTCCGGGCGACGTCACCTCGAGCTTCGCCACCTCCGAGGGGCTCACCGGCGACGCGGCACGTCTCGCGGCTCTCATGCGCACGGCTCGCTCGCGATTGGTCATCGCCACCACGTCTCCGGATGCTTCCCAGTGCCGCCAGGCTCTCATCTGGATGCAGCCGGGCCCCTGCGGCGTCGCCCGCACCGCCACCACCCCCAACGGCGACACTGAGACCCACATTTATCAGATCGATAACGAGGAAATCCCCCATGTCGCGGCGGCGGTATCTCCACTCACGCCTAACCCCGCTGTCTTCGATGGACCTCCCATCCTGCCGACGGCCATCGTGTACGCCGCACAGCAGGGCACGACCGAACAGACGGCCCGGCTTCTCGAGAACTATTCCTCCTACGGACCCTCAGATTCCGCCTTCGCGCAGGCTCTCGTGGCGCAACGCTGGGCATACACGACCTGGATCCGGGAAGAGCGCACGAAGAAGGGCTCCTTTGTTCCGACCTCCACCCTCTCCACCTTCATGACGCCAGCCGCCGCCTACAGGGTCGAGGCTCCTCTTTTCGCGCCCAGCACCGGACCTCACATCCCCATCCACCCCATCTACAACACGCAACTGTGGGCGCTCATCACGTATTTCTTCACCCTGTCACCCGAGAGGAGCCTGGCATGACTTACCGCGTTCTCGAATGGAATTACGAGGAAGTTAATTCGATCATTGCAAAGCTCAGCAACGCCTGCCTGGAACTCACGAATACGCCAGCCCTCAGCACATCCGACACGGGCAGTGAACACGATGCAACTCTGGGCAAACACGTCACGGCGCTGAACTCAACACGCAGACACATGGCGTGGATCCTGAACGGCATCTACTTGGGCCTTGCCGCCGCGACGGAGGACTTCATGTGCACGGACGACGCGGTTGCGGATGTCATGCGCGAGATCCAACGCTACAACGACGAATACAACCACAAGTACAAGCCCCCGATTCCAACGGGGAACACACAGATCACAGCTGTGACCCCCTCATCAAGCTGACCTCGTCACCGGCACGCAGAAAGCCACAGTTCATTTCTGAGCACACACCATTACGACGACTGCTCTTCGACAGCGCGATTGGATCAATCGATAGTAAGCAGATTCAACGAGACATTCCTCGGCTCAATCGGAAGATAGGGGGAGATGATGAGCTATCTATGGTCCTTTGCAGGCCTAGCCATCGGTCTATTCGGCCTGTATTCATGGTACGTGGAAACTTACACAGACTCCCCTATTGCCGCACTATGGCGAGAGATGGGCGATCGAAACGATAGGACAACAAGCGGCGATTCCCTGTCTCCACTATTTATCTCAACAGGATTCTCACTGTTTGCACTGGCAGCAATTCTAACCGATCTCCTTCCCAACATACGCATCATCCTTATCCCTTCCCTCAGTATCGCCATCATTGGGCTAGCACTTATTGTCATAGGTTTCATTTGCTTCTTCCCGTTCCCTGTTCCCCGCTGGGCCGACGCTCGGTACCAGTACATGAAGCGCCACGGAATGCTGGACGAGAACGGTGATCCCCTCCCACAGTTCGAGCTTTCGGAGGAAGAAGATTCATGAGCAGTGGACTCGACCGAGAAGTCACAACAGGTATCAACAGTGCTACTTATTCCGCTATACACGGAGGTGGACAAGCCTCATGATCTTGGGAATACTTGCTCTTCTATTCGGAACAGTTATTTTAGCAACATGGTATATTCAGACCTTCACGGATACGTCATACGGGCAGAATTCACGCTTTATTAGCACAACCTTTCACGCACATCCTAAGTCAGATGCCATAGGATTCTCCGCAACAGGAGTCGTATTCATTTTTGCAGCCATCGTCATCATATGCAACGAGCTCAAATTGCCAAGCCTCGTTATCAACTCTCTCCTTATCCTCACCTTGCTTGTCATACTCATTTCTCTGATCTGGCGTTTTTCTCCATTGCCTATTCCCCGCTGGGCCGACGCTCGGTACCAGTACATGAAGCGCCACGGAATGCTGGACGAGAACGGTGATCCGATCGACTTCGACGAAGAGGGATCCAATCCACCAAGGTGACCTCGTCCACGAAACGCAGGCGATCCCGTGACCGCGACACGCGCGCCCCACGGGTATCCTGGTGGGAGCACGCGAGGCCGCCCCGGCCTCGTCCGTCCGACACTGTACGTAGAGGAGCCCCCATGGCGACCGAGCCCGTGTTCGAGGCCATCAACTGGAACAAGATCCAAGACGACAAGGACCTTGAGGTCTGGGATCGCCTGACGGGCAACTTCTGGCTGCCTGAGAAGATTCCGCTCTCCAACGACCTGCCGAGCTGGAAGACCCTCACCAAGGACGAGCAGCTCATGACGAACCGCGTATTCACGGGCCTGACCCTGCTGGACACGCTGCAGGGCACGGTCGGCGCGGTGTCGCTGATCCCGGACGCGCGCACCCCGCATGAGGAGGCCGTCTACACGAACATTGCGTTCATGGAGTCGGTGCACGCCAAGTCCTACTCGTCGATCTTCTCCACCCTGCTGTCCACGGAGGAAATCAACGAGTCCTTCCGCTGGTCGAACGAGAACGAGGCCCTGCAGAAGAAGGCCGAGATCGTCAAGTCCTACTACGACGGCAACGACCCGGAGAAGCGCAAGGTCGCCTCGACGATGCTCGAGTCTTTCCTGTTCTACTCGGGCTTCTACGCGCCCATGTACTGGAGCTCGCACGCCAAGCTCACGAACACGGCTGACCTGATCCGCCTCATCATCCGCGACGAGGCCGTCCACGGCTACTACATCGGCTACAAGTACCAGCTGGCCGTGAACGAATCGAGCCAGGAGCGCCAGGATGACCTGCGCGACTACACGTACTCGCTGCTGTACGAGCTCTACGAGAACGAGGAGCAGTACACGGAGGACCTGTACGATCCGCTCGGCCTGACCGAGGACGTCAAGAAGTTCCTGCGTTACAACGCGAACAAGGCGCTCATGAACCTGGGTTACGAGGCCCTGTTCCCGCACGACGCGACCGACGTGAACCCCGCGATCCTGGCGGCCCTGAGCCCCAACGCGGACGAGAACCACGACTTCTTCTCGGGTTCCGGCTCGTCCTACGTGATGGGCGAGGTCGTGGACACCGAGGACGAGGACTGGGACTTCTGATCCTGCAACTCGCGGCCGGGCGCACAGCCCGGCCGCGTTGTTTGTACGCGGCTCCTGTCCCGGGTACCCCCAAAAGTCGCACGTAATTTAACGCGGTCATTTTTGGACATGGCCTACAAACACTGCAATTCCAACGCTTAGATTTCAAAATCTGAAATAAGCGCAGGGGAATTACGTGCGACATTGGTGAGGAACCACGGGGCTGCGACTGAGGGAATCCGGCGGTCTAGCCGCGCCCACGTCGTAACATCTCGCGGCGTGCGTTACGCGGCCTGCTCCTGCCGGCGTCGCCACGCGCAGGCACCAGCGAGACCAAGCAGGGCAGTCCCTCCCGCCAGCTGGGGGTAGACACCGATGGATCCGGCCTTCGGGAGCACGCCGACCTGCGTGTCGACGACGCGAATGCCGGGCGTGCGATCCGCGCCGGGCAGGCTGCCCGAAGCGGGCAGGACACGCACGGAGCTGAAGCCCTCATCCGCGCCGAAGTCGGTCTTAATGACGGTCGTCGCATCAGCATCCGTTCCGGCTTCGATGTGGAAGGCGACGGGACGGGGCAGCAGCGCGTGCCCGACGGGCGCGCGGGTCTCGACGAGCCAGTAGGTCTTCCCCGTCTCCAGGGGCGCGGTCACGAAGCGCGACCCGCCATCGAGGACGGAGACCGGGTCCCCAGCCAGGGCCTCGTTGTCGTAGATCGCGAAGGCCGCGCCGTCGAGCGGGTACGTGCCGTCGTCGTTGGGGGTTCCGACCGGCTGCGTGCCGGCCTTTTCGATGCGGATCGGGCGGGGGCGCGCGGGTGCGCAGGCCTCGTTGTTGGCCTCGCCGTCGTGATCGTAGGCGCCCGTCACCGCGTTGTAGAGGCCGCGTCCCGGGGTGAGGCGGTCGTTCGACGAGGCGCACTCGAGCAGTGACTCGGAATACCCGGCGGCCGCACTGTCGCGCGCGACCTTCATGCGGATGTACCACGTGGAGGACGCACCCGGCTCGACGGTCGCCCCCTCGGTGAGGACGTAGGACGCGGCAGCCCCCTGCTCGGTCGCGGCATCAAGCCCGTCGAGGCTAGTTGCGACAGCCGCGGAGCGCACGGTCAGGCCCGGCGCGAAGTTCGGCGTGTCCGTCAGGCGCCCGGTCGTACCCGCGAGGGTCCCGTCGTTCGTGGCCATAATGCGATAGGTGACGGTGATGTCATCCGTCGTGGCGCCCTCGACGGATTCGAGGTCCTTCTGGATGCGCAGCTTGGGCACCTGCTCACGGTTGGTGAAGGTGCAGGTGATCGGCAGGGCCGCCGGGGACGAGGCCGGGGCGACCTGGGAGAAGTCCACGCCGCCCGTCTCAGCGTCGCGGGTGACGTTCACACGCTCGCCCACGCCGTTCAGGCAGGTCACGTCGACGAGGCTCCACTGCGCGGAGTTCGGATCATCACTGGTCTTCCAGGGGCCGAAGTATCCGGGTTGTCCGAACGTGAGAGGCTTGCGACCAGGGATACGCGGACCGGTCTCGGCGATGACGAACTGCGAGAAGCCAGGCATGAAGGCCTTGTATCCGGAGGTGACCACCCCGGCCTCGCCGTAGGCGGTTGGGGTCAGGTTCGCATCCTCGAAGGAGTTCCACGCGACGAAGCCTTCTGCCGTCACGCTCGTGGTCAGCGGCTTACCTGTGGTGCCGGTCCAGTCGCCGACACCCAGGGTCGTGAAGCCAAACTCGGGGATCACGTCACCCACCTGCTCGGAGTCATCGGTAACCGCCTTCGCGACACGCACGTAGCGCTCCTGACTAAAGGAGCCGTAGAGACATCCGAAGGAGGTCTGATTTTCCTTGGTCGTGAAGGTGGAGACCGGGGTCGAGCCCGCGGGAGGGGTGGCGGGGCAGTTGCCATCCGCATTGGGTACAAATCCGTAGAGGACGAGGCGGTACGGGATCCCGTTGACGGTGATCGTCTGGTCCGAGGTGGTCTTCGTGATCGTCAGGACGTCGTCCGAGTCAGGCGTATGACCCGGAACGCCCGCAGATCCTGGATAGTACTGAGGCTGGTCCGTATAGATGTCGTAATTCCCATTCCCTTCACCAACTTTCTGGAAGCAGTACCAGTTTCGATCAGATCGGGCAAGCGCATAGTAGGGAGCAGTCGACGGGCAGGTGCGCGGCGCAGAGGCGCGGGAGACCCGCTTGTAGGGGCCTCCCTTGCGGCGCACGGCCGTCGTGTCCGTATCGTTGTCAGTTTCCTGCTGGTCGAAGGGGAAGGATTCCTCGAGATCTCCGATGCGAATATCGAAAGAGGAGTGCACCCAGTGGATCTGGGAGTAGATCGGGAAGTTGTTATGGCGCACGGCCCCGATGAGGAAGGTGCTGTTGAGCGGGACCGTCCCGGGGTTGTTCGGCTTGTAGCCGAGGGCGCTGGTCGTCGATGTCGAGATCGCGTTCGGCGTGTATTCGCCGTAGTAGGGGTACTGGTAGTAGGCGGCCAAGTGGTAGTCCCAGGCGACGCCTCGGGTGACGTAGGACCAGTAGTCACCACTCTTCGCCGTATCCGCGTCGAGCCAGTCCTGGGAGTATCCCGCTCGATACGCAACCGAGCGCTGGTTGGGGTCCGCGGAATTGTAGACCGTCATACCGGGCACGATGCCGAAGTACGAGTTGTCGGCGACGACGGTGGTGCGGTCCGTACCGGAGTCGTTGAGGACGGCCGCGCCGATGCGCCCTTCGGATCGATTGAAGGTGATGCTGTCGGCGCCGGAGGTCTCGAGGGGAGCATCCGCCCGTGCTGCGCCAGGAACCAGAACGAGGCCGGACAGCGCGAGTCCAGCCAGAGCGGCGGCGATGATTCCGCGCACGGCAATGCGGCGCGGGCGCGACGCCTGCACCGCACGGTTGTCCAGGTGGCCGCCCGCTAATGGATGGTCGTCTCGGTGGGCAGTGCCTCCATTCTGGACGCCGCCCTGCATGTCAGTGAGTCTCATACCGCCCCCACGTTGATATGGTTACCGACTCACCATAACAATGGGACTTAGTTCCCGCACAACCCTCTAGGTCAATATTTATCTGCACTCGCACATATGGAACAGGGCGCCCATATTCGGTGGACCGCGCAGACAATTGCTGCCAAGCCGAGCTCATCCATTACCAAATGGCGACCCGCCTCACTTTTTCACAACCTCACCCCACACTCGGCCACTCAATACGAAAGAGTCAGCAGCGCCAACCACCTGGTCAGTCATTTCGATTGTGCACTGCATAACAGGCACAATGTGCGCGCCGCCAGGACACACCTCGACACAACCTCCCCCAAACGGAAGCCCAGGAGCGAAATTGCGGCCAAGCGAGACCAATACATGCGACACGACCTGTCCACACTCTGTTTGCTCCAACACACTTATCGTCACACGTGTAACATGTGCACCAAATGTCACAGGCGCATCATGGCTAGGTATTCCCTGCCATGACGGGCCTTCGATGCGAGTGCGCAGGCCTTTTCTCATCGGGAACATCCCAGCAGTTGGGGCCACACCAGTTCGCGCGACGGCTAAACTGTGACTGGGAGCGGCCTCGCTTCCACCCACACCGTACGTCGCGCGCACAGCGCGGGGGAATGAGGAGAGCACGACTATGAGTATCTTCGACCGCTTCGAGAGCGCCGTCGAGAGAGGCGTCAACGGCGCCTTCTCGCGCGTGTTCCGGTCGGGGATCAAGCCCGTGGACATCACCACGGCGATCCGCCGCGCCATGGACGAATCCGTCCAGGAAGTCTCCGCCTCGCGCATCATTGCCGCGAACCACTTCTCGGTCTATGCCTCGCGCACCGACCTCACCTCCCTCGAGGCGTCCCTCGACGTCCTCGCCGACGAGTTCGCCCAGCAGGCCACCGAACACGCCGCGGCGAACGGCTACTCTCTCCTCGGCCCCGTCACGATCGAGTTCATCGCCGATGCCTCCGAGCCCAGCGGTACCCTGAAGGTCGACGCTGAAAACCGCCGGGGACCCGCGGCCCCCGCCACGGCCTCGTCCGCGTCCCCTGAGCACCCGATCATCGACGTCGACGGCGAAAAGTGGCTCCTCACCGAGCCCGTCACCGTCATCGGACGCGGCTCCGAAGCCGACATCGTCGTCAACGACTCGGGCGTCTCGCGCCGCCACCTCGAACTGCGCATCACCCCCACCGGCGTGATCGCAACCGATCTGGGCTCCACCAACGGCTCCTTCGTTGAGGGCCACCGCATCGACGCAGCGACCCTGCTCGACGGCAACCAGATCGTCATCGGACGCACGAAGATCCTCTTCTGGACGCACCCAGACCAGAGCGGAGTTTAATGAAGTGACCACTGACCTCGCATTTACCGTTTTCCGCATCGGGTTCCTGGTGCTGCTGTGGCTCCTCGTGCTCGCGGCCGTCAACACGCTGCGACGCGACATCTTCGGCACCGTCGTGACCCCGCGCGGCAAGGGACGCGACAAGGCCACCTCACGCCGCAAAGCCTCCCGTGAGAAGCGCAAGGACAACAAGAAGCGCACCTCCACGAACCCCCTGGCTCCCAAGGATCTCCTGGTGACCGGCGGTCCCCTCGTCGGCACCATGCTGCCCCTCGGTGAGGCCCCCATCGTCATCGGCCGCTCCCCCGCGTGCACCCTCGTGCTCGAAGACGAGTACGCGTCCAGCCGCCACGCGGCACTCACCCCCCAGTCCGACGGCTGGTGGATCGAAGACCTTTCCAGCCGTAACGGCACCTTCATCGACGACGAGCGCCTGAGCGCCCCGCGCCAGCTCAAGATCGGTGACGTCATCCGCATCGGCCAGACGACTCTCGAATTGGTGGGTTGATATGTCAGGAAACGCGGTTCAATTCCACTACGCTGCCCGCTCCGACGTGGGCCTCGTACGTTCCAACAACCAGGACTCCGGATACGCCGGCGCGAACCTGCTGGTCCTCGCCGACGGCATGGGCGGTCCCGCAGGCGGCGACATCGCCTCCTCGGTGGCCCTCGCGCACCTCGTCCCCCTCGACACGGACTCGCACCCGGCAGACTCGATGCTCCCCCTCCTGCGCGAGGCCCTCCTCGACGCACACGAGGAGCTCACCGAGCGCTCGAGCCGCGACCGCGACCTCGAGGGCCTGGGCACCACCTGCATCGCGCTCATGCGCTCCGGCAACCGCCTCGCGATGGTCCACATCGGCGACTCGCGCGCCTACGTGCTGCGTGGCGACACACTCACCCAGGTCACGACCGACCACTCCTTCGTGCAGTACCTGGTCGACACCGGCCAGATCACGCCCGAGGAAGCCGAGCACCACCCCAACCGCAACGTCGTCCTGAAGATCCTCGGCGACGCGCAGGCCGACGTGGCCCCCGACGAGACGATCCGCGAGGCCGTCGTCGGCGACCGCTGGATGCTGTGCTCCGACGGCCTCTCCGGCGTCGTCTCCCCCGAGACGATCGGCCAGGTCATGGCCGATTTCAAGGATCCGGGCGAGTGCGCCGAAGAACTCATCCGCCTGGCCCTCCTGGGCGGCGGCCCCGACAACATCACGTGCGTGATCGCGGACATCGTCCCCGCCGGCACGTTCCCGCCCGCTCCCCCGCAGATCGTGGGCGCCGCAGCCATCGACCGCAACGCCAAGTCACGCGGCGGAGACGGAGCGGCCGCACGCGCTGCTGCCCTGGGTTCCTCGGCCTCGGGCACCCCCAGCGACGAGGACGAGGCCCCCGTCGAGCTCAAGCCCCGCTCCTCGTGGTGGACCCCCGTGTTCATCTCACTCGTGACGGTCCTCGTGGTCGCCGCGTCGTGGATGTCGTGGAAGTGGACGCAAACCCAGTACTACGCGATCGGCCAGGACGGCTACGTCGTCATCTACCAGGGCATCCCCCAGTCGATCGGCCCGTGGCAGCTCTCCCACGCGGTGGAGGTCTCCAACGTCGCGCTGTCCGACCTCGCGCCCGTGGACCGTCAGCGCCTCGACACCCCGGTACTGCGCTCGTCGCGCGCCGACATCGACTCCTACATCGAGGGCCTGCGCCGCTCGGTCGTCCAGCCCGCCACCCCCTCGTCGCCGACGCCCCAGTCGGGCGCGCCGCAGTCCGGTGAGGCCCAGTCCGGGGCGCAGAGCGGGGGCGCCTCCTAATGGCTACCGTATCGATCGCGCCCGCCCGGCCTCGCCGATTCCTGGAGCTGACCCTCATGGGCCTGGCTCTGGCCGTCGGCATCGCCGGCTACGTGCTGACCTCGCTGAACTACACGGGGGAGATCCCCGCGAACCTTCTCACGCAGGTCGGCGTGCTCGTCGCGATCGCGATCATCGCCGAGGTCGGCGTGCACTTCCTGGCCCCCTACGCGGACCCGGTGATCCTGCCGGTCGCCGTCGCGCTGACGGGCCTGGGGCTGGCGATGATCTACCGCCTCGACCTGTCGTACGCACGCAGGGACGAGGCCGTGGTGGGCTTCCGCCAGGCGCTCTTCGTGGGCATCGCGATCGTTATCGCGGCCATCATCTTGATCATGCTGCGCGACCACCGCATGCTGCGCCGCTACACCTACACCTTCGGCGCGCTGTCGCTGTTCCTCCTGCTCCTGCCGATGATTCCCGGCCTGGGCCAGGAGACCTTCGGCGCGCGCGTCTGGATCCACCTGGGTCCCATTTCCGTCCAGCCCGGTGAGCTCGTGAAGATCACGCTGGCGATCTTCTTCGCCGGATACCTCGTGACGAACCGCGACAACCTGGCGATCGGCGGCCGCAAGTTCCTGGGCATGCGCCTGCCGCGTGCCCGCGACCTCGGCCCGATCATGGTCGTGTGGCTGATCGGCATCGCGATCCTCGTCCTGCAGCGCGACCTGGGTACCTCGCTGCTCTTCTTCGGCCTGTTCGTCGCGATGCTGTACGTGGCGACGAACCGCGTGTCGTGGCTGGTCATCGGTTTCACGCTCTTCGTGCCGGCCGTCGCGATCGCGGTGAAGTCTTTCAGCCACGTGCAGACGCGCTTCAACATCTGGCTCAACGCCCTGGATCCCGAGGTGTACGACCGAGGTTCGTACCAGCTCGTTCAGGGTCTGTTCGGCCAGGCATCGGGCGGCCTCATGGGCACCGGTTGGGGCCGCGGCTACCCGCAGCTCGTGCCGCTGGCGAACTCGGACTTCATCCTGTCCTCCTTCGCGGAGGAACTGGGTCTGACCGGCATGGCCGCCATCCTGGTCCTGTACCTGATCCTCATCCAGCGAGGCCTGCGCGCGGCGCTGACGGTGCGCGACGGCTTCGGCAAGCTCCTGGCGACCGGCCTGAGCTTCTCGCTGGCCATTCAGCTGTTCGTGGTGCTCGGCGGCATCACGCGCATCATTCCGCTGACCGGCCTGACGGCCCCGTTCCTCGCTGCGGGCGGCTCGTCGATGGTGTCCTCATGGATCACTGTCGCGCTGCTGATCCGCGTGTCGGACGCTGCTCGCCGCCCGGCCTCGGCCCCCGCGCCGTGGAACTCCGGTATCCAGCCTGCCGTGGGAGTGGGTGAGTGAGCCGTGAATAACCAGATCCGTAAGATCTTCATCATCGTTCTCCTGATGTTCGCCCTGCTGGGCGTCGGCATCACGAACACGCAGTTCATTTCCGCGTCCTCGCTCAACGCGGACGCTCGCAACCAGCGCACGATCCTGCACGCGGCCGAAACCGACCGCGGCCCAATCATCGTCGACAAGACGGCGATCGCCTCCTCGGAGCGCGAGGAAGACTCGAAGCGCTATGTGCGCACCTACGCCGAGGGGCCGCTGTACGCGCCGGTCACGGGCTACTTCTCGTCGGTGGGCAACGCCTCGACGGGCATCGAGGCCGCCGAGGAGGACGTCCTGGACGGCCAGTCCCAGACCCTCCTCGGACAGCGCCTGCGCAACCTCCTGACGGGCCAGAACCGTCAGGGCGGCGGCGTCTCCCTCACCCTGAACTCGCAGATGCAGAAGGCCGCGGCCGAGGCCCTCGGTAACCGCAAGGGTGCCGTCGTGGCCCTCGATGCGCGCACCGGCGCGGTCCTGGCGATGTACTCGTCGCCGACCTTCGACCCGAACCAGCTGGCCTCCCCCGACGCCAGCGCGGTGTCCGACGCGTTCTCCGCACTCTCCTCGGATCCGAACAACCCGCTGCTCAACCGCGCGATTTCCGAGCGCTACGCCCCCGGCTCGACGTTCAAGATCCTGACGACGATCGCCCTCATCGAAAACGACCTCGCCGACCCGGATATGCACATGCCCTCGCCCGTGTCAACGACCCTGCCGGGCACGGCCACCGAGGTCTCTAACATCGAGTCCTCCACCTGCGGCGACGGCAACCCAACGCTGACCGAGGCCTTCGCGCGCTCGTGCAACACGACCTTCGTGCTGGCTTCCGAGCAGCTGACGAACCAGCAGCTCCTCGACGTGACGAACCGCTTCGGCTTTGGCCGCGAGTCGCAGATTCCGCTGACGGTGACGCCCTCCGTGTTCCCCGCCGACGCGGACGCCGCGCAGCTCGCGATGAGCTCGATCGGCCAGTACACGGTCCAGACGACGCCTCTGCAGATGGCGCAGGTCGCCCAGGCCATCGCGAACGACGGCCAGATGATGACCCCCTATCTCATCGACTCGATCGTGGACGCCGACAACCAGGTCGTGCGCACGAATAGCCCGACCGACGCCGGCCGGCCGATCTCGTCGGAGACGGCTTCGAAGCTGCGCGCCATGATGGAGTCCGTGGTCTCCCAGCCCTACGGCACCGGCACGACGATGGCCCTGCCGAACATTGCGGTGGCCGCCAAGACCGGCACCGCCGAGACCGGCAACGGCGACCGCGCGAACGCCTGGGCCGTCGGTTTTGCCCCGGCGGACAGCCCGCGCATCGCTTTCGCCGTCCTCGTCGAGGGCGATGACAACGATCCCACGCCCCACGGCGGAGACGTGGCCGGCCCGATCGCCCGCGCCCTCCTGGAAGCGGGGCTGCAGTGAGCACGCCACGCATGACTTCCGGTGCCGGGCGAGTGCTCGGGGGGCGCTACACGCTGCTCACCCCGATCGCCCAGGGCGGCATGGGCGAGGTGTGGAAGGCCCGCGACCGCGTCAGCGGCCACATCGTCGCCGCGAAGGTCCTGCGCCCCGAGCTGACGGGTGAGGAGCTCTCGCTCTCGCGCCTGCGCCTCGAGGCGCGTAACTCGATGTCGATCTCGCACCCGAATATCGCCAACACTCAGGATTCGGGCGAGGAAGACGGCATCGGCTGGATCATCATGGAGCTCGTCGACGGCCATCCGCTGACGGATTACCTGCGCGGCGGCTCCCGCATTGAGCCCGAGTACCTCATGCCAATCCTCGTGCAGGTCGCGATGGCGCTGGGCGCTGCCGCGCGCGCGGGCGTCGTGCACCGCGACATCAAGCCCGCGAACATTATTGTTCGCCCTGATGGCATGGTGAAACTGACGGACTTCGGCATCTCTCGTGCGAAGGGCCAGGTCAACCTGACCGCCGCGGGCATGGTCATGGGCACCGCCCAGTACCTGCCGCCCGAGCAGGCCATGGGCGAGGTCGCCACCCCCATCGGTGACCTCTACGCCCTGGGCGTCATCGCCTACGAGGCCGCGGCCGGTCGACGCCCGTTCACCGGCGAGACCCAGGTGGACATCGCCTTCGCGCACGTCAACGATCCCGTTCCGCCGCTGCCGGACTTCGTGCCCGAGCCCCTGGCCGACGTCATCTTGCACCTGCTGGAGAAGGACCCCGCGAAGCGCCCCGAGTCCGGGTCCGCAGCCGTGCGCGAAATCGCGAGCGCAGCCAAGGCGATGGGCGTCTCCGTGACCCCTCGCCCGCTGCCCCTGCCAAAGGCCGCGCAGCGCCCCGAAGAGGTGCGCACACCCGTCCAGCCGTCGGTGCCGATCGTCGCACCGGTGCGTCACCTGACGCGCCGCACGCTGCCCGACGAGATGCTGCAGCCCCCCTCGGGACTCACTCCGAAGGTTCGCGCGACGACGGGCCGGCACGCCAAGCTGCCCGTCCTCGACGAAGCGACGACGATCGCCCCCTCCTCGACCCAGATCCCGATCACGGGTCGCCACGCCGCCGTCCCGCGTATCCTCGACGAGGCCGAGGTTCCCCCGGTCTCTCGCCCTGTGTCCACTCCCACGCGGGTTCGTCGCCTGCACCCCGAGACGACCGGCGAGCAGCCGCCCGCGGTGTCGGGTGCCGTCCGATCGCTGACCTCGACCGGTCGCCACGCAGCCGTCCCGGCCCCCACGGCGAACCCGCCGGCACCGGTGTCAGCCCCGATCCCGACGCGATCCACACCCAAGACAGCTCCCGCGCAGACGGCTCCTGCACCCGCTGCTCCTGCACCCGCGCAGGCCGCGACCGCCCGCACGACCACGGGTTCCATCCCGAGGCACGCGACTCCCGCTCGCTCCGAACAGGTCCCGCAGCCCAGCAGCGAGACCGCCCAGCGCCCCCAGGCCTCGGCGCCCGCGCAGCGTTCCGCGCCTATCCCGGCCCCTCCGGCCGACGCAGCGCCCGCGCACACCGACGCGCCGAAGACCCCGCTGCCGTCCGAGCCGCAGGATCGACGCGCCGCCCTCGCCGAGCGACTGCGCCAGCGCGAGGCGGCCCGCCAGGCAGAAGACGCCGCCGAGGAGCAGCGCCGCGCAGCCGTCGCCCGCGAAGAAGAACAGCGCCAGCGCGAGCTTCAAGAAGCCCGCGAGCGCCGCGAAGCTCGCGAACGCCGCGAAGCTCGCGAACGCCGCGAGGCCGAAGAAGCCAAGCGTCAGGCGGCCCGTCAGGCGGCCCCACGTATTCCTCAGCCCACCCGCTCCGAGTCGCCTCGCCGCGACAAGCCGGCCACGGCCTCGTCGCCGCGCGTGTACGGGACCGTTCCCCAGCCTCGCGCAGCCACGCCCTCGAAGCGCCAGCGACGCTCGGTCTACGAGCCGCGGCCCGAGAAGGCGAAGCGCGGGCCGCGCTGGCACGAGCTCGACGCTCGCAGCGCGCAACGTACCCGTCCGGCGGCCAAGACCGCGTACTCGCGCAGCGTCGTCGCACCACCCGTCCCAGCATCCAGGCAGATTATTCGCGCGGTCATCGTCGCAATCGTCGTGATTGCGCTCATCGCGCTTGCAGCTATTACGATCAAACACATGCTTGGCTCCCTGATACAACCAAGTGTGGGAGCACACATTATCGAGGAGGTTAGGACATGGCAGAGCCCATGGCCCACCGTCTAGCTGGCCGATACGAGGTCCGCTCGCTCATCGGGCGAGGAGGAATGGCCGAAGTCCACCTGGGCTTCGACACTCGCCTGTCGCGCGTCGTAGCAATCAAGATGCTGCGCCGCGATCTGGCGCAGGACTCGATCTTCCAGGCGCGCTTCCGTCGCGAAGCGCAGTCGGCGGCGTCACTGAATCACCCGAACATCGTCGCCGTGTACGACACGGGCGAGGAGATCATCGAGGATGCGACCGGCCGTTCGATCGCGGTGCCCTACATCGTCATGGAGTACGTCGAGGGGCACACGGTCAAGGACCTGATCTCCGACGGCACGGCCGTTCCGATCAACGAGGCCATCGAGATCGTGTCGGGCGTCCTGTCTGCCCTCCAGTACTCGCACGCGAACCACCTGGTGCACCGCGACATCAAGCCCGGCAACATCATGCTGACGTCGGACGGCAAGGTCAAGGTCATGGACTTTGGCATCGCGCGAGCCCTGACGGACTCGCAGGCCACGATGACGCAGACGAACGCCGTCGTGGGCACCGCCCAGTACCTCTCCCCCGAGCAGGCTCGCGGCGAGACCGTTGATGCTCGCTCCGACCTGTACTCGACCGGTGTCGTCCTCTTCGAGCTGCTGACGGGCCGCCCGCCCTTCAAGGGTGACTCGGCCGTCGCCGTCGCCTACCAGCACGTCGAGCAGATCCCGCCGACGCCCTCGTCGATCCTGTCCGACATCCCGGACTCGCTCGACCGCGTGGTGCTGAAGTCCCTGGCGAAGAACCGCGAGGACCGCTACCCGAGCGCAGCAGCAATGCTCGCGGACCTGCAGCGCGTGGCCCGAGGCCTCGACGTGGGCGCGCCGCCCGCCGACTCGTGGGCGACCGAGGTCCTGCCCGCCGCCGGCATGGCGTCCGCACGCACCGCCGCGACCACGCCGATGGCCGCGGTCCCCAGCCACGCGCCCGCCGCGGCGATGGCCGCGACCTCCACGTCGCTGCCCGCGGTTACCACCGATGACACTGCGAACGAGGCCGCCAAGGCCCGCAAGCGCCGCACGGCGATCATCGCGACCGTGTTGCTCATCGCCCTGCTGCTGATCGGCGGCTCGGTGTGGGCCCTGACGCGCGGTGCCGCCGAGCCCGAGTCGATCGCGGTTCCCAACGTCGTCGGCCTGACCCAGGCCGAGGCGAAGACTCAGATCGAGCAGGCGGGCTTCACGTGGGAGCTCAACCCCGACAAGGTCGCCTCCGATACCGTCGCTGAGGGCTCCGTGGCCTCCACCGACCCCGCCGCGGGCACGCAGGCCGAGAAGGGCGCGACCGTTCGCGTCACCATCTCCTCCGGCCCCGACTCCGTGACCCTGCCGGACAACCTGGTCGGCATGAGCCCCGACGACGCCCGTAAGGCGATCGAGGCCCTGGGCCTGAAGTGGGAGCTCGACTCCAGCAAGGTCGCCTCCGACACCGTTCCCGAGGGCAAGGTCGCGCAGACCAACCCCTCCCCCGGTTCCAAGGTGAAGGCCGGCCAGACGATCCGCGCCTACCTGTCCTCCGGCTCGGATCAGGTGGACGTGCCGGACCTGTCGGGCATGACCCAGGACCAGGCTCGCAGCACCCTCAAGGGCGTCGGCCTGGAGTTGGGCAACGTGACGAGCGTTGACTCCGAGAAGGAGAAGGACCGCATCGTCGAGCAGGATCCCGCGACCGGCACGAAGGTCAAGAAGGGAACCGCCATTGGCGTGTCCATCTCGAGCGGCAAGGCCGCGCAGGTGGAGATTCCCACCGTCGTCGGCATGGGCCGTGAAGACGCCGAGGCGCAGCTCAAGGCCCTGGGCCTGACCGTCACCGTCGAAGAGGTCGCAGGCAACCAGCCCGCAGGCCAGGTCCTCTCCGTCGAGCCCGGCGAGGGTTCGAAGGTGGAGAAGAATTCGACCGTGAAGCTGAAGGTGTCGAAGGGCGGCCAGAACGGAAACAACGGCGGCAATAACGGGAACGCCCACCACTGAGTGAGCCCCGGGCCGCGTCGCGGTAGTACCGCTTCGTAGTTGTCCCCGTTGATCACTGAGGCCCGCGCCTGCGAGGAGAAATCCTGCGGCGCGGGCCTCACTGTATGCGCGGGGGCGCGGGTGTGCGCGGGGGCGCGCGGGGGCGCGGGCACGCAGGGGCGCACGGGGGCGCGCCGGCTGCCTCGACAACGCACAGCAAGCAGGGACCGGTGCGCCCGCCTCTTCACGTTGGAAGCGCGTCCTCCACAACGCACGGCCGCCAGATAACCAGCTCTGTTGGCAGGTGCTGTGCTGCGATGCGGGCTCACAATCAGACGCGCCAGAAAGCCGGTCCTCTACGCGGATAGGTTATGACGATGTGGATAGGTTATCGGCATCCGGATAGGTTAATAAGCTATCCGGATGTGCGTAACCTATCCGGATGCTCGCAACCTATCCGCATGCATGCACCCACAAGCAGATCTGCGGTACCGTAGCTGACACGCCCACCTGCAATCACAACGCGCTACACCTGTGAGGGAACGTTGCACCATTTAGGGAGCATTGCACCAGCTCGGAAGGGGCGTCATGTTCCCTCAGTGGTGTAACACCACTACGTAACAAGTACTTTCGCGGCGCCGCCATAAGAAGCTCGCATCAAACGGGGGTTTTGCACGACACGAGCCTCCGACACGCCGGTGACGCATGCTCCCAGGACCCCATGTAGTGCAAAACCCCCACTGCCCCCAGTTGAAGAAGCAAATGTCAGGAGACTGGGCTACGGCGCCCAGCGATCTGGATAGGAAACGACGATCTAGATAGGTTACGGCGTTCCGGATAGGAAAATAACCTATCCAGAAGAGCAGTTCCTATCCAGAACAGAACGTCCTATCCAGAACACGCATCCATACGCGATAGGCCGCGCAACCTACAGCCTGAAACGCTCCGCGACAACGGGCTTCAGGGACACGGCCCGCTCACGTGCGTCGGCGTCGCCGCAGGCTGCCAGCCAGTTGGCGAACATGAGGTGCCCGGACTGGGTCATGACGGACTCGGGGTGGAACTGGACGCCCTCGAGGGGCAGGGAGCGGTGGCGCACGCCCATGATGATGCCGGACTCGGTGGTCGCGGAGACCTCGAGCTCGTCGGGCATGGTTGCGGGGTCGATCGTCAGCGAGTGGTAGCGGGTGACGGTCAGTGGTGAGGGCACGCCCTCGAAGACGCCGCGCCCGTCGTGCGTGATGACGGAGGTCTTGCCGTGCATGAGCTCGGGTGCGTGCCCGACGGTCGCGCCGAAAAGCTCACCGAGGGACTGGTGCCCCAGGCACACGCCCAGCATCGGGATGCCATGCTCGGCGCAGTCGGCGATGGTCTGTAGGGAGGCGCCGGCGCTCTTGGGGTCGCCGGGTCCGGGGGAGATGAGGACGCCGTCGTAGCCGGCCTCGAACCAGGCGGGATCCACGACGTCGTTACGCACGACGTCCACGGTCGCACCCAGGTGGCGCAGGTAGCCCACGATCGTGAAGACGAACGAGTCGTAGTTGTCGACGCAGAGGATTCGTGCCATCGCGGGTCCTTTCATGTACGAGGCCATGGCCTCTTCTCCGGCATCCATCGTAGGGCGCTCCCCTAGTGGGCGCGCGGGCGCTGTCCGCTCTCCGGGCGCGCGGTTGCGTACGGCGACACCCAGCCGACGTCCGTGGATACGACACGAGGCCGGGTCTCCCCGGCCTCGTCCCATCCTCAAGCGAGCGGCTCAGGCTCAGCCGACGGAGGACTGTCCCAGTTCCAGGTAGGACTGGACCCAGGGGTAGACCCAGGTGAACAGGGCGGCGACGGCCGCGCCGATGAGGGCCAGGGATTCAATGACTTTGAACCAGGTGGGGCCGGGCAGGTGGCGGAAGATCCATGCGTACATGTGGGGTCCTTCAGTTCGTGGGTTCGTCGACGAGTTCGGCGGGGACGCCCGTGTCCTTGGGGGTCCAGGATTCGAACTTGAGGTGGACGATGTAGCGCTGCCAGTTGCCGTATTCGGGGTGGCAGGTGGTCATGGTCATCCAGCGTTCGGTGGGGGTTTCGGACCAGGAGACATCGTCGATGACGGGGGCGACGACGCGCATCTGCGTGGGGTCGGTGGCGTCGATGATCTCGGAGGAGACCATGGAGTAGACGAGGTAGTGGTCGTCGACTTCCACGACGACCTTGTCGCCCTGGGTGAGGCGGTCGATCCAGCGGAAGTTGTTGCCGTAGGTGCGGCGGTGGCCGGCGATGGAGAAGTTGCCGACGCCGCCGGGCTGGGTGGTCATGTCGTAGTGGCCGGCCCATCCCTGGTCGAGGACGTAGGAGGTGGTGCCTTCCGCGAGGGGGATCTTCATCCAGTCCCAGGTGGGCACGTGCACGAGGCCGTAGACCTCACCGTCGCCGACTTCGCGCGTGAACTCGGGCGGGTCGTCGGTGCGCACTTCGCCGAGGGTGCGCTTAGCGGGCTGATGCTCTTCTTCGTACGAGGCGATGGTCTGGGAGACCTGTCCGGCGACCTCGTAGGTCGTCCAGTAGAGCTGCCAGACGGAGAAGAGGCCGACAATGATGGCGAAGGTGATGAGCAGTTCGCCGACGACACCGACGATGTTCCAGAAGATGTTGGAGCGCTTTTTCTTAGCCGGCGTGGTCGGGGCGACGTGTTCACCCATTCGGTTCCTCCACGGTTGCGTAGTTGACGGTCAGCGGGGTAGTTGCGGGCGCGAAGCTCAGGGAGTCTTTGGTCTGCATGTCCCACCCGAGGCCGTACTTTGTCACGTAGGCCTGATAATTCACCATACGTGGGTTTGCGGTAACCGTCGCGCGCAGGGTGGCAGGATCACCGATTGCTTGGATCACATAGGGCGGGGAGAAGCTGGTTCCGTCCACGAGGATGACGTTGCCGATGCAGCGGATGACGGTGCGCGAGGTGATGCGCACGCCCTGGACGGTCATGGCTTCGGCGCCTCCGCTCCACAGCGCGTTCATCGTGTCTTCGATGTCTTGCTGGTGGATGACGAGGTCGTTGGGGGTTGCGCCTTCGGGAATCTCTCCAGGGGGCGCGTCGCTGAGAGTGATTTGGACGCCGGGGCCGGTGACGGTTTGGGTAGAGCGAGCGGTAAAGACGTCCTCGTCGCCGGATTGGGGGGCGACGGAGGTGTAGCTCTGGATCTGCGTATCGAGCGAGGAGACCTCGTTTTCGAGGGCTTTGACCTGTCCCTGGCGATTGCGTACGAGGGTGGACAGGTCGGAGGTTGCCGCGGGGTTTTTGCGTTCGTTGAGCGCAGAGACGGAGAAGAGGAGGCCGGAGGCGATGGTCACGGCGAGCACGCCGGCGATGTGGCGGACGCTGCGTGCGTGCATCTTTCCCCCTTGTGTGGCGCTGCGCTTTGGCACTTTCCACGTCCGAGACTACGCTAGTGTTGCGACTAATTCATCACCGCCGGGCGGTTTTCTTCCCGCGCGGGCCAGCAGAGAGGACCCGACGTGGCCGAATCCAAGAAGCGTAAGAAGAATGGGCACGAGGTTGAGGACGATACCGAGATCCAGAACTGGACTGACGGCATTCCGCTTAGCCCCGCCTGGTGGGCGCCCACGTTTGTGGCCCTGATGATCCTGGGCCTGCTGTGGGTTGTTGTCTACTACATTTCGTCGGGCACGTACCCAGTTCCGAAGCTGGGCGCGTGGAACATCGCGGTGGGCCTGGGCACGATGATGGTCGGCTTCCTGATGACGCTGCGTTGGCGTTGACGGGGGCGCGGCGGGCGTGAGCCTGCCGTCTCCAGTGAGTGTGAGTGTGGGGCGTTCCGGCTGCGGCCGGGACGCCCCACTATTTCTATCGACGAGGCCGTGGCTGACTTCCGGGTCACGGCCTCGTCCTCGGGTCAGGGCCTGCTGAGCTCAACCCTCATGCCGGCGTCGTACATGCCAAGGAGGGAGCGTCCGGCGAGGCCGTCTTCGAGGCGCGCGGGGTGGGCGCTGGCGAAGGACATGACGGTGGTGGCGCCGGCATGCAGGATCGCGGACGAGGCAGGGGCGGAGGGGCCGAGGACGACGGTGTGGGCATCGGAGGCGAGCGCGAGGAGGCGCGGCATGGTCTTGTTGACGAATGCGGATCCGGAGATGAAGACGTAGTCCATTTCGGGGAGCAGGTATTCGCAGGCGGAGTCGGGGTAGTCGCCTTCGAGGACGTTGCGTTCGAGGATGTTGAGCTCGGCGGCGTCGGGCATGGCGGCGGCCGCGAAGGGGAAGTGACCGATGACGGCGACGCGTTTGCCGGCGACGAGGGGCGCGTAGGGGTGGAAGGTGCGCGCCCAGTTGTTTTCCTTGCAGGGGCGGAATCCGTGGGCGAGGGCGCGTACGGGGTGGGAGTGGTAGGCGTTGACGGCGGCCATGCCGATGCCGGCGTCCTCGAAGTTCCAGGACTTGGCGAGGGCGGCGACGTCGCGCAGAGGGCGGCCGACGAGGTCGGAGGGGTCCTCGGTGGCGCGCGGGCGCGACTGGACATTCATGCCGAAGGCCATGCCGACGCCGTCTTCGCTGGAAGCAACGCGGCGCCATTTGCCGTCGGTGAGGATCTGGGTGACGGTGATGTCGGCGGGGATCTCGTCGATGAGCTGGTCGTACAGGTCCCAGGGGCTGGTCATGGTCTCTCCTGTGGGCGCATGAGGAAGGGTCCGACACTATTTGCCGGACCCTTCCTATATTAGGTCATCCTTAGATGCCATGTGCCTGTCGGTCGTTGACTGCTCACGCGCCATAGACCTCGTACAGGACGCGGAACGCGAGGGCGTTGAGCACGAGCATGCCGGCGATCATGCCGAGCGCGACGACCGCTTCACGCCGGTTCTGATACACCTGCGTGACGCCCGGACGCGGGCGGGCCATGCGCACCAGGACCCACGTGGCACCCACGCCGGCGATCGCGCCGCCGATGTGTCCCTGCCAGGAGATGCCACTGACCATGAAGCCGTAGACGAGGTTGATGCCGAGCAGCGTCAGGATCGCGGTCGTGTCTGAGCCGCCCAGGCGCTGGAGGACGAACACGGCGCCGAACAGGCCGAAGACGGCACCCGACGCGCCGACCGTGCTCACGAAGATCTCGGAGGGCTGGATGAGGCACCACGCGATAATGAAGGCGGAGCCTCCCAGCGCGCTCACCAGGTAGAGCGTGAGGAAGCGCCAGCGGCCCAGGACCGGTTCGATCGCGCGCCCCACCCAGTACAGGGAGAGCATGTTGAACAGGATGTGCATGATGCCCCCGTGCAGGAACGCGCCGGTGATGACCGTCCACGGGTGCGACATCAGCTCAGCGGGCACGAGCGCCAGATCGAGCTTCGTGGTGGGTACCAGCAGGGTCACGACGTACATGAAGATGCAGATCGCCATCATCGCGTAGGTGACGACCGGCGTGCCGGCCGCGGCGGCGCGCGAGGCGGAGCCCATCCACCGCTTCTTCGAGGACGTGCAGTCCACGCAGATCGAGCGGACCTCGGTGGGGATCGCGCAGTCCACGCACATGGGCCGGTTGCAGCGCTTGCAGTAGTCGACGCTGCGCACACCCGGGTGGCGCGGGCAGTCGGGGGCGGCGCGCGGGTCAGAGCGCTGGCCGTAGCTCGGCATGCTCATAGCTTCCCTTTCAGCAGGCGGGTAAGGGACGAGGCCGGGGCGTACCATCCCGATCACTGCGCGCAGCAGCGGGGGCGGCCCCGGCCTCGTCGATGATGAGGGGAGAGGGTCAGTCGACGATCTCGATGGAGTTGATGACCTGCTCCGTCACGGGGCGATCCTGGGCGCCCGTGGGGGTGGTGGCGATGGCGTCGACGACGCGCTTGGACTCCTCGTCGGCGACCTTACCGAAGATGGTGTGGTTGCCGAGCAGCCACGGGGTGGGGGCCACGGTGATGAAGAACTGGGAGCCGTTGGTGCCCTTGCCCATGCGCTTGCCGGCGTTGGCCATGGCGAGCAGGTAGGGGTCGTTGAAGTTCAGCTCGGGGTGGATCTCGTCGTTGAACTGGTAGCCGGGGCCGCCGGTGCCAGTGCCGAGGGGGTCGCCGCCCTGGATCATGAAGCCGGGGATGACACGGTGGAAGATGGTGCCGTCGTAGAGGGGACGGGAGGTCTTCTGGCCGGTCGTGGGGTCGACCCATTCGCGCTCGCCCTTGGCCAGGGTCACGAAGTTGTTGACCGTGTTGGGGGCGTGGTTGGGGAACAGTTCGACGGTAATGTCGCCGGCGGAGGTGTGAAGAATAGCTTTCATGACTGTAATGGTCGCATCTTTTCCTGGGTGTTTCCTGTCCGTCACACACCTCACGCGAGCCGGTGGGCTGCAGATCACAGCCCGTTGTTGCACAATAGGAGTGAGTGGCGCGTCCGCGCCCCCATTTATTGTGGACAG
Source organism: Xylanimonas cellulosilytica (assembly GCA_001072465.1). Classification (GTDB taxonomy): domain Bacteria; phylum Actinomycetota; class Actinomycetes; order Actinomycetales; family Actinomycetaceae; genus Pauljensenia. The sequence goes on from JVKM01000047.1 coordinate 44,317, forward strand.
AATCGGAGACATCATGGTTACTTCGCCGACTTTCGATGCAGAGAAGCTGCGCGCATCGTCTCAGCAGCTTCGCGACGCCGCTGCCATTTACGCCGGCAAGGTTGCCGTGCGGGCTGCCGATCTGGCTGGCCAGGGCGTCGACTGGGCCGCGCCTCGCGCTCAGGCCGCGCTGAATTCCGCGATCGAGCACGCGACCCCCGCGATCGAGCACGCCGCCGCTCGTGCGCAGGCTGCCGCCGCGCAGGCCGGCCCCGCGATCGAGAACGCTCGTGAGCACCTCGTGGACGACTACCTGCCGCGCGCTTCCCTCGCCGTCAACCAGGCGGGCGCCGCACTGTCGGCTCGCGGTTCGCTGTCGGAGCGCGCTCGTCGCGCGTCCGAGGCTTCGGCTGTCGCCCTCACCACCCCCACGCGTAAGCGCCGCAAGTGCCGCGCGCTGCGCGCCTTCGGCCTGACGGCCCTGGTGGGTGCCGTCGCCGGCGCGGGCTACATCCTGTGGAAGCGTTCGCAGCCGATCGAGGATCCGTGGGCCGAGGAGTACTGGGCGGATCTGGACACGGATTCTTTCGTGCCGGACACCGAGGCTGAGAAGGCCACCTTCGAGGCGGGCGAGTGAATTTAACCCTCTGAGAGGTTTTTGCTTCGGGGG
>JVKM01000048.1 GCA_001072465.1 Xylanimonas cellulosilytica
GCACACCACATAAAGGAGAACATCATGGCCGAAAAGCAGACGATCCTGGGCCGCATTGCTCAGCTCGCCAAGGCGAACATCAACGCGCTCCTCGACAAGGCCGAGGACCCGCAGAAGATGATCGACCAGCTCATCCGCGACTACACCAACTCGATCATCGAGGCCGAGAACGCGATCGCTCAGACCCTGGGCAACCTGCGCATGGCCGAGAAGGACTACGAGGAGGACGTCAAGGCCGCCGCCGACTGGGGCCAGAAGGCCGCCGCCGCTTCCGCGAAGGCTGACTCCCTGCGCGCAGCCGGCGACGAGGCCGGAGCCGAGAAGTGGGACAACCTGGCCAAGGTCGCTCTCGGTAAGCAGATCCAGTTCGAGAACGAGATCAAGACCGAGGAGCCCGCTCTCGCCACTCAGCGCGACGTCGCCGAGCGCCTGAAGACCGGCCTCGCTCAGATGAAGGACAAGCTCTCCGAGCTCAAGAGCCGCCGCGACCAGCTGATCGCCCGCGAGAAGACCGCCAAGGCTCAGGCCCAGGTTACGGAGGCCCTCGGCTCCATCAACATCCTGGACCCCACGAGCGAGCTCGGCCGCTTCGAGGACCGCGTGCGCCAGCAGGAGGCCCTCGCCCAGGGCAAGATGGAACTGGCCGCCTCCTCGCTGGACGCCCAGTTCGCTGAGCTCCAGACCGACTCCTCGCAGGTGGAGATCGAGGCTCGCCTGGCCGCCCTGAAGGGCAACAACACCCAGGCGTGAGTGGATGCGGCAACGCCGCTCATAGACAGGCCGGGCGGCCCCACAAGGGGCCGCCCGGTTCGTCATGTCGGGGCCAACGCGTCCGCTCTGGCACGCGAGGCCAGGGTTTACAGGAAGGACATCGGATCAAAGTCGTCGATGTCGATGATGTGGAGCCTGGGCAGGCGCACCTGGAAGGCGTGCACATCGTATTCGAGGTCGATGATTTCCAGGCCTCGTTCCTCCAGCTCGTGGAGCTGGGAGGAGAGAAACTCCTTGAAGCACATGACCGCGACGCGGCGGCCCTGGTCGAGGAGGGTCTCGATCTGGGGCAGGAAGTCCGCGTCATGGCTGGCCAGGATCACGTCACCCGAGCCGAGCTGCGCGATCGCGTCCTGGCCACGCCCCTCAGCGAGGCAGGTGCCCCCTGGGACGCTGACCGATCCTCCCGCTCCACCTCGACGCTATCCTCGGTTGGCTCCTCCTCGGTGAGGCGCTGTTGTGGTCGATCCTCATGTCCAACTCCGGCTCGTCCTCCCACCACAGGAACAGGTGGGACGACGACCACGACTCGTGGAGTTCAGGTTCGAGCTGGGGCGGCTCATCAGGTGGCGGAGGCGGAATCTCCTCCGACCAGGGCAACTTCTAGTCGGCCGAGCGAGTGGCAACCATGGCCTCGTCGACTCAGCGCGGGTCGCGTAGACTAGCCGAGGAGCCCGACAGTGTGACACACTGTGCAGCGCACTGTCGACACACTCGGGCGTGAGAGTGTATTTTTATCTGTTCACCATCAACCAGGAGGGCACCGTGACACGGATCCGACGCCTCAGCTTCGCCGCTGCTGCGACAGTGGCGATGCTCTCGTGCGCCGCTCCCGCGTTCGCCGTCGAGCCCCTGAGCGCCGACGGGACCGCCACCGTCGCCACGCGCGTCGCATCCCAGGCCTTCGACTACACCACCTCAGCAGCGCCCGCGGCCAGCTCCGCGTCCACGAACACGACCCCCTCCCCCAGTACATCGTCTTCTTCCTCGTCCAGCAGCTCATCGTCCTCGTCCTCCTCCGGCAATGGATTCAAGTGGGCGTTGTTCGGCCTGGCGGCCGCCGTCTTCGGCTTGATCTCCTCGATCATCAAGCGCAAGCAAGACCGAGAGGACGAGGACCGGGCCGCCCGCGCTTCGCAGGAGAGCTGGCAGGCCGCCACGCAGGCGGCGCAGTACACCGTCGAAGAGGCCAACCGCCGCTTGCTTGAGGCCGACGAGGAGGTGCAACGCGCCCACGACGAGTGGACCTACGCGAGGGCCCAATTCGGGATTTCGGCCACCGAGCAGTTCCAACGGCTGGTGGAGGACGCAAAGGAGGCAGTCACCCGCGGCTTCGCCACGCTCTCTCGCATCCACGGGGCCAACAACCCGGAGACCAAGACGGCGCTCGCCACCGAGATCGTCACCACCCTGGATGCGACCCTGTCTCCCCTGCGCGACGCCCAGCGCACCTTCGGTGCCAAGCGATCCCAGCAGGCCGCGCTCCCCGAGCGCATCGCGCAGGCCCGCGAACGCCTCGTCGAAGAAGCGGCAGACGTGAAGCGCTCACGGGAGGAGCTGGCGAGCATCGCGAGCATCTACCCCGAAAAGACACTCGCGTCCCTCCAGCCCAACCCCGACAAGGCGGCCACCCTCCTCGACTCCGCCCGCACCGCCCTGGACGCCGCCGAGCAAGCCGTCGACACGGACGCCGCGCGAGCCGTCTCCTCCCTGGACACGGCCGAGCGCGCGCTCCTCATGGCTCGCCAGCTCACGGACGCCATCCTCACCGCCAAGTCCGACCTGGACGCGATCCGCGAGCGCCTGGGAGCCACCATCGCAGCCGTCACCTCCGACCTCGCCGACGCCGAACGCCTTCAGACCGACCCCGACCTCTTCGCGCCGCTCATTGCCGACGCGCACGAGGCGATCACAACGGCACAGTCTGCCCTCATCACGCTCGACAGCCCGCTCGATGCCCTCGAGCACCTGCGCCGCGTCGAAGCCAGGCTGGACGCCACCCTCGACCCCCTGCGCGCCGCGGACAGGGCCATTCCCCATCCTCCCTTCCACACGGGAAGGGGATGAGCACGCCCCTGGCGCGCCAGTAAGGGCCACACCATTCACCCACCGACCTGCGGGGCCATGGCCTCGCGCTCAACCCGCGCACGAGCGCACACCACATAAAGGAGAACATCATGGCCGAAAAGCAGACGATCCTGGGCCGCATTGCTCAGCTCGCCAAGGCGAACATCAACGCGCTCCTCGACAAGGCCGAGGACCCGCAGAAGATGATCGACCAGCTCATCCGCGACTACACCAACTCGATCATCGAGGCCGAGAACGCGATCGCTCAGACCCTGGGCAACCTGCGCATGGCCGAGAAGGACTACGAGGAGGACGTCAAGGCCGCCGCCGACTGGGGCCAGAAGGCCGCCGCCGCTTCCGCGAAGGCTGACTCCCTGCGCGCAGCCGGCGACGAGGCCGGAGCCGAGAAGTGGGACAACCTGGCCAAGGTCGCTCTCGGTAAGCAGATCCAGTTCGAGAACGAGATCAAGACCGAGGAGCCCGCTCTCGCCACTCAGCGCGACGTCGCCGAGCGCCTGAAGACCGGCCTCGCTCAGATGAAGGACAAGCTCTCCGAGCTCAAGAGCCGCCGCGACCAGCTGATCGCCCGCGAGAAGACCGCCAAGGCTCAGGCCCAGGTTACGGAGGCCCTCGGCTCCATCAACATCCTGGACCCCACGAGCGAGCTCGGCCGCTTCGAGGACCGCGTGCGCCAGCAGGAGGCCCTCGCCCAGGGCAAGATGGAACTGGCCGCCTCCTCGCTGGACGCCCAGTTCGCTGAGCTCCAGACCGACTCCTCGCAGGTGGAGATCGAGGCTCGCCTGGCCGCCCTGAAGGGCAACAACACCCAGGCGTGAGTGGATGCGGCAACGCCGCTCATAGACAGGCCGGGCGGCCCCACAAGGGGCCGCCCGGTTCGTCATGTCGGGGCCAACGCGTCCGCTCTGGCACGCGAGGCCAGGGTTTACAGGAAGGACATCGGATCAAAGTCGTCGATGTCGATGATGTGGAGCCTGGGCAGGCGCACCTGGAAGGCGTGCACATCGTATTCGAGGTCGATGATTTCCAGGCCTCGTTCCTCCAGCTCGTGGAGCTGGGAGGAGAGAAACTCCTTGAAGCACATGACCGCGACGCGGCGGCCCTGGTCGAGGAGGGTCTCGATCTGGGGCAGGAAGTCCGCGTCATGGCTGGCCAGGATCACGTCACCCGAGCCGAGCTGCGCGATCGC
>JVKM01000049.1 GCA_001072465.1 Xylanimonas cellulosilytica
GCGATCGCGCAGCTCGGCTCGGGTGACGTGATCCTGGCCAGCCATGACGCGGACTTCCTGCCCCAGATCGAGACCCTCCTCGACCAGGGCCGCCGCGTCGCGGTCATGTGCTTCAAGGAGTTTCTCTCCTCCCAGCTCCACGAGCTGGAGGAACGAGGCCTGGAAATCATCGACCTCGAATACGATGTGCACGCCTTCCAGGTGCGCCTGCCCAGGCTCCACATCATCGACATCGACGACTTTGATCCGATGTCCTTCCTGTAAACCCTGGCCTCGCGTGCCAGAGCGGACGCGTTGGCCCCGACATGACGAACCGGGCGGCCCCTTGTGGGGCCGCCCGGCCTGTCTATGAGCGGCGTTGCCGCATCCACTCACGCCTGGGTGTTGTTGCCCTTCAGGGCGGCCAGGCGAGCCTCGATCTCCACCTGCGAGGAGTCGGTCTGGAGCTCAGCGAACTGGGCGTCCAGCGAGGAGGCGGCCAGTTCCATCTTGCCCTGGGCGAGGGCCTCCTGCTGGCGCACGCGGTCCTCGAAGCGGCCGAGCTCGCTCGTGGGGTCCAGGATGTTGATGGAGCCGAGGGCCTCCGTAACCTGGGCCTGAGCCTTGGCGGTCTTCTCGCGGGCGATCAGCTGGTCGCGGCGGCTCTTGAGCTCGGAGAGCTTGTCCTTCATCTGAGCGAGGCCGGTCTTCAGGCGCTCGGCGACGTCGCGCTGAGTGGCGAGAGCGGGCTCCTCGGTCTTGATCTCGTTCTCGAACTGGATCTGCTTACCGAGAGCGACCTTGGCCAGGTTGTCCCACTTCTCGGCTCCGGCCTCGTCGCCGGCTGCGCGCAGGGAGTCAGCCTTCGCGGAAGCGGCGGCGGCCTTCTGGCCCCAGTCGGCGGCGGCCTTGACGTCCTCCTCGTAGTCCTTCTCGGCCATGCGCAGGTTGCCCAGGGTCTGAGCGATCGCGTTCTCGGCCTCGATGATCGAGTTGGTGTAGTCGCGGATGAGCTGGTCGATCATCTTCTGCGGGTCCTCGGCCTTGTCGAGGAGCGCGTTGATGTTCGCCTTGGCGAGCTGAGCAATGCGGCCCAGGATCGTCTGCTTTTCGGCCATGATGTTCTCCTTTATGTGGTGTGCATCTGCGCGGTTTGGGTTGGTGCGCGTGTGCGCGGGTTGTGAGCGAGATGAGGCCTCGCGCGATTGGTGGGTGGGCTACGAGTCGCCCGAACTGCTTGTCGAATGAGTGTATGTGGGGGAGTGGGGTGCGATGACGCTGAGCGTGTGCCTCCCGAGTGGCGCCACGTGAGACGAATTGGATCGAGCGTGGCGTGTGGCCTGGCTCGCGTGGTGCTCACGTGTTCGAGAGCCTCGAATCCGTGGCATGTGATCCTCCTCGGTTAGTGGCAAACAGATTAAAATACATCATTGCGAGGCGCAACGCCCTCAATCTAATGTATTTTGAGTCACATTGTTTTGGTATGGGACCAGTGTACGTGATGGTCGGGTGCGGGTGGAAATCGGCCGGGCGTGAGCCGGTGTCGGGTATGGTCATGCGCAACGTCGTCATGATTGTCAGCGCGTGCGGTGATGAGTGTTCGTCAACCTCCTCTATCGTTGTCCCGGTGGCGCAAGCGCGCGCTGGGCGAGCGTGGTGGCTCGCGAGGCCGCTGCGATTGCCTGTAGGGGGCATCTAAGTCAACTGGAAAAAGTGGCTCTTCATAGTTGGGGGTGTCGGTGGGTTTTGAATCCTCCTGTTTCGAGGAGTGCTCGGGTGGTGTAGTTGGTGAGGTTTCGCAAGTTCGAGTGCGGAGCCGCGTCGGTGTTCGAGGTGGCCGTTGATGGCTTCGGTGGGATCGCCTGTGGTGTGGGGGCTGGTCGAAGTAGGCCAGGATATCTCTGGATCGCCATTTGAGCGTTCTTCCCAGTGAGACGATCTCCGTGAGGGCGGTAGCGACGCCCGCGCCGCTGGTGACGTTCTTGCCCGATGTGCCTGCGGCACTCATCGAGAGCATCCCCAGCCGGGTGCGTGACGTGAAAGAGATCCATGACCGCCCTCGCGCCGGGGAGTTCTTCAGCGGCTGCGCTTGTGAACCCGGTAAATCGATCCATCGCGGCGATCTCCATGCGCTCGCGCCACGTGTTGGGCTGGGAGGCCGCCCAGATGTGGGACGCCACCCGCAGGGTACGTGGGCCAAGCGCCAGACCGCCGTGCCACAAGAAGTTCCCTGGCACGCGCAGCGTCGGCACCACCGATCCTCACCAGCACTATGGCATACCAACACTGCAGGGTCTGGCTCAATGCGCTGACCCGTCACCTCCAACCCCAGGTCATCCGGGCGAGCGCCCGCGCTCAGATCGGGGCGATCACAGATGGTACTGGGAATGTTGAGGTCTTTCAGATGGACGGTGTAGGAATCAGTAAATAGTCCATCTCTGATTACGAAATACAAAATGGCTATCCTACCTTTGTAAATCATGGATAATATAGCAGAATGTTTTAATGCAACTTCAACCTAACTATTTGGAATTAGTAAAGAGATTGAGCTAGAAGAGAGTGTTCTTGAATCTAATAAATGCTCTGATCAATTAAGTGAAATTATAAAAGCTGTCAAATGTATCGAGCATTTCCCACATGCTGATGGACAACACTTAGAGGATTTACTTTACCGACCAAGAGGCAATCAGCTAGACACAAAAGATGGAGGAGAGTTGTAAGTTGATTCAACTTCTCAGAAGAGGACATTTCGTAACCAAAATAAACCTAGTTTTATTGTAGCGAGAGAAAATCTCCATTAGAGCTCTTGATTGAAAACAAGGAGCTATTAGATTTAATAATAAGTGAGGATGATCTCACTTTTATATTGAAACACTATGAGTTTATTTGCTGCACTATGTTCTAAAATGTATGTTACAATAACTTGCAGCTCTACGATAGAAAGGTCTTAAGGTGGCAACTCTTATTCAGCATAAACGTGTAGAATTTTCAGAACTATTTTATGACCTAGTGTTTGTTTTGCAATTTCAAAAGCAACTGCTTTAATTCACCCTATTCATAACGGTGTTTTTGCTTGGGATTCTTTACTTGATTTCTTCATCTCTGTCATGGTTATCATCAATTCCTGGATGATTCAAACCATTTATACCAATCGCTATGGAACGAACTCGTTATTTAATATGGTAATCATGTTTATCAACATGGGACTTATGCTCTTTATATCCAATATGATTGGATACAATTGGCAACAATGGTTCTATTATACCTGTTGGGCTGTTGGTGCATTGACCCTTACCTTATTTTTTCAATATTTGGTTGAGTTTTTTAGAGAATCAACCGATAATACTGATCGGGAAAGTATCAAAGGTTTTCTATGGTTAACAGGTCTACAAAGTTTAGGAGTCTATCTGGCAGCTCTTTTCCCTATTTACGTTGGAGTCTATATCTTTATTGCTAGTATTCTGCTAACATTTATTGTGCCAATTTTCTTGATTACTAAAGATGAGCATTTCCAGGTAAATCTTCCCCATTTAATCGAGCGCGTCTCCCTTCTTGTCATCATTACGTTTGGAGAGATGGTTGTTGGGCTAGCTAGCTTCTTTACAATCGAGGATTTCTCGATTTATTCGGTTCTTAATTTCGTTATCATGGTTTCCCTATTCTTGTTTTATTTTGGTGAATTTGACCATGCTATTGATGAAGGATCCAATCAAAAGGGAGTATTTATAATTTATAGTCACTATCCTATTTTCATTGGGCTTATGTTGATGACAGTTTCGATGGGTTATCTCCTGAATCCCGAGGCTAATCTTCTCGTTGCAATCACCTTCTTTTATATCGGAATTGGCCTCTTCCAAGCTGCTGTCCTAGCAAATGGACCCTATAACAAAAACCATCTTCGCTATCCGAGAAGTTACTACTGTGCTCAAGCGACACTCTATCTGGCTGCCTTGATTCTCTCTTTGCTTTTCGCTTCTAATCCTATAACAGTGTTGAGTATTGCAACCATTTTTACTCTAGCTATAGCTAGTCATTTTATTTCTTTCTGGGTTACACGTACTAAACAATATTCCGTGCCTTACTGGGGGTTCTTCTAAACTAAATTTGGCTATTATTCGTCTATCAACTTCCGTAGGTATCGTAGATTTTAGAACCAAATGGGAGTCATTAGTTATTGTCTCGCTTTTACCCCATTTTAAAATCCTGACATTGAAAGTACCTAAAAGTAATTCCCTGAAATCAGCTGAGTTTTAGCATCCTGTTCGTTTTCAATGCGAAAGGTTCTTACACATTCATCTAGGGGATCTTCGTCGTGGCTGCGCGCGCTTCGGTCATTGTCTGGTTGGCTTCGCTCATCAGCTTGTTCACGTCGAACAGTGCCGAACCCTCGTGGTCGTTTAGTATTTGCGAGCCCAGGCGAGGGTGGCATCAGCGTCACGAATATGGCGCTGGGCGATATCTTTCGCCTTGCGCTTAACTTATTTCTGAGTCATGAGTTGAGCGAGGATCGCATCCATTCGGAACTCCACGTCGCGAAGGTTTTCGAGCGCACCGAGGGGATCCTCGTCGCTGACTAGTGCGCGCTGTCCCCTGGTGATGGCGGCCTCGGCCTCGTCCAGAAGGGGAGAGAAAGCGTCGGAGGAATCGTGCTGCTTTATGTCCGACAGGGCGGCGGACACGGATCCGATGGAAACGGTGAGTCTCTTCCGGAACTCGTCAAGATCGGTCTTCGCGGAGAAGATTGCATCCGTCTGCGCATTGGCCATGGTTAGTGCGCGCTGGGCGGTATCCAGCGCGGATGCTGCGCGGGTGGCGTCGGTGTCGAGATGCGCGCCGGCCGTCTCCAACGCCGCGCGAGCGGACTCCAGCAGTTGTGCCGCGCGCTGCGGATTGTCCTGGAGGGAAGCGAGCATGGACTCGGGGTAGAGGCCCGCGATGCTGGAGAGTTCTTCCTTCGAGCGCTCCAGATCGGCGAGCTCCTCGACGAGACGTTCGCGAGCGTCGGCAAGCTGCGTGGGAAGCGATGAGCGCTTCTCGCGCTGTGCGGCAAACTCCTTGCGAGCATCCTGCAGGGGTGCCAGGTTCTTGTCGAGATCCTCCGTGATTGTTGTGGCGAGGCGTCGCTTGGCATGGGAATCAGGGGTCTGCTCGATCTGTTTGTGTGTGTCGAGGCCGCGTGCGATAGCCTCTTTGGCCGCCTCGAGGCGGCGCCCGTACTGTTCAGCCGCGGCACTACCGAACTGGGCGCGAGCGAAATTCCAGTCCTCTTCCGCGGCGCGCACCTGTTCCTCGGCCTCCGACAAGCGCCGCCGTGCTTCCGCGGCCTCCCTCAAGGCTTCGCGCCTGACGGGGTCGACGAGAGGGGTGAGGTCCGCAGGTCTCGTGTCGCGGCCGTCGTCCTGTTCTTGTCCGCGAAGCTTGTCCCGCAGCTTGAGAAAAAGGGTAAGGACGAGTAATCCGCCCGCGATGATGACAATGATGGCGATGCGGGTTTTGTCGTCCTCATCTCTACTGTCCTGCCCTTGCTGCATCGTGACGTTGTGGCGATGCACTTGCGCGTGAATGTAGGAGGCGGTGTCTATATCGCTGATAAAAGAGCTGATGCCGGCGCTCACCGCGTCGCTGGTCAATGGGCTCGATGTGTAGTTGTTTCGAGCGTTCGCCCGGGCGTCGTCGAAGGTGTGCTTGAGGGACGGGTCCGTTGTCAGGTTTCGAGCGAATTGGGCATCTGCGCAATAGGTGTCTGTGCCATCCTCGTAGGAAACAACGTAGAGAATGCCTTTTTCTGCAGTCCGTGATTTCTCGAGGGTGGCCTGGCACCAAACGGACGGTTCCTGGCCGGAGAAATTGGGGACAACGACTGCGTCGATAATCGCGCCGTAGGTGGAGCGCAGCGATTCTGCATCACTCTCAAGTTGGGCGCGCTCAACGTCGCTCAGAAAGCCGTCTGGATCGGTGACGTGTCCGCTCGTGGTGAGCGGCTCGGTCGCGAACGCTGGTGCGCCACCGACCAGCATCGCAACCATCATGATGGCTACGACACCCAGGCGTCGGATCCGTGACACGGTGTCTCCTGCTCGTCGGTGAAGCGATAAAGCTCTGCTGTGCGGCTCGATCGCGCTGACAACACACTGTTTGGTGCGGCGCCGGTTCGCGATCGTTCTTAGTTTACGAGGAAATATGAGGAGCTGTGAGGGACTCGCTCACGTTTCCCGAGGCCATAAGGACGCCGTGAGGCCCACACGCAACGGGATGTGCGGGCCTCGCGGGTGGGGCAAAACTCAGAAGCTACCGGAAGCGGAGGACCAGCCGCCCGAACCCCAGTCGGAGCTGCTCGAGCTCGAGCCCCAGTCAGAGCCGCCGCCGGAAGCGAAAGACCAGCCGGATCCGGACGAGCTGGAGCCGCTGTGGAAGGGATCGAAGTCGTCTCGGTGGTGCGAACCGGAATTCGAGAACAGCGTCGACCACAGGAGGAAGTCGCCCAGGGACGAGCCCGTGTAGGACCCGTTGCCCGTGGTGGGCTGTCCCCACGACCCGCCGAAGTTCTGGATGGGGGTCGCCATGACGCTGTCCGCGAGGGCGCGTGCGTTCATCGCGTGTGTCGACGCGGCCTCGGGATCGTCCTCGAGTGAGCGCTGAGCGGTGCTCAGGGCGCTCTCGGCGTTGTTCAGGGTCGAACGCAGCTCCAGATCGATGGCTCCGCGTCGGCCCTGCACGTAGCGCTGGGCCTGGGCGACGGCGGACTCTGCCAGCGAAATCTGCGCCTCGGCGGCCGTGCGAGCCTTCTCGTAGGCCTCCTCCTTGGTGCGCAGCGGTTCGAGTGCCGCGTCCAGGGTGGCCTCGGACATACGCAGGTGCTCGAGGGCTGCGAGCGGATCGCCCGTGTTCGCCAAGGCCGCCTGGGCCTCGGCGATGGCCGCGTGAGCGTCGGCCACCATCGGGTTGAACACCGCCGGATCCGTGTGCAGCTCGTTGACGTCAGTGATGTCCGAGGAAATCGAGCTGATCGCAGCGACGAGGCGATCGCGGATCGCGTCCAGGTCGGACTTCGCCGAGAAGATCGCGTCGGTCTGATGGTTGGCCATCGTCAGGGCGCGCAGGGCGGTGTCCAGGGCGCTCGCGGCGTGCGCACGGTCGGTGGACGCGGATGCTTCCGCGGTGTCGAGCGCGGTGCGCGCCGAGGTGAGGAGCGCCGAGGCCTGCTCCGGGTTGTCCTGGAGGGAGGCGAGCATCTGCGCAGGGTAGAGCGTCGAGATGCTGGCCAGCTCGGACTTCGCGCGCTCCAGATCCGTCAGCTCCTCCGCGAGGCGCTCGCGGGCCTCGGCGATTCGTTCGGGGAGCGAGGCCTGCTCGGCGCGCTTCGTTGCGAACGACGCCTGGATGGCGCTGAGCGGGTTCATGTTGGCACCCAGATCCCGCATGATCGCGGTGGCCAGGCGGAGCTGTTCGGCGGGCAGGGTCGCGGAGTTCATCTGCCCCTGGGCGCTGAAGCCGCGCGAGACCGCCGCCTTCCCGGCTTCGATGGCTCGGGCGAATTCGTCCGTGGAGCTCAGGCCGAATTGCGCGCGCGCGTAGTTGAGTTCGTCCGTCGCGGTACGCACCTGCTCGTCTGCGGACAGGAGTTGTCGATTCGCTTCCTGAGCGGCACGCGCCGCGCTCTCGGCGTCAACCTGTGCGGCCTGCTGGGCCGCGAGCCTGTTGCGACGCGACGAGCGCGCAACTCCGATGGCGACGGCAATGACGCCACCCACGAGCAGCAGGAACATGACGAACATGCCGAAAAGTGATCCGGTGTCGTCGTTGGTCGCGCCGGCGTTGCTCGAGTAACTCGAGCCCGTGGAACTGGAACCCGAACTGGACGTGCCGCTCACGAGGGTATTGACGAATGCGTTGACACCGTTGGCGACCGCGGAAGAGGTCAGAGGATTGGGCGTCAACTGGCCCTCGGATGCGCGCACGGCGCTCTGGAGAGAGGAACTCGAGGGGCCGTTGTAGGAACATGCCGCGTCACGGCGCTGCGAGTATGCGATGACGTAGACGACGGTGCCGTTGGCCAGGGAGGAGCGCTCGACGGTCTGCTTGCACCAGGAGTCTGCGTCCGTGCCCGAGAAGTTTGCGACGACGACGACCTTGACGGGTTTGCCCGAGGAGGCGGCCCTGCTTGTGGCGGACTCGATCGTGGAACGGTCTGCGCTGGCAAGCCAGCCGTCGGGATCGGTGACCGAATCGCTGATGGACATGGGCGACGCTGCGAGCGCGGGAAGGCCCAGCGCAAGCAGTATCGCTGTCAGAACAGCGATGAGGCTGAAACGGCGGATTCGTGTCACGGGGTCCTCCTGCGATGTGGCGAACAGGTCAACATACACCATGTGCGCCGTGTGCGTCTAGCGTGTGATGCGCCGCGGCATCGGTGGTTGTTTCCGTGGGGTCAGTCTACGTGAAGGGGGAGGAAGAATGTGGGCAGCGGTGCTGTTCGCTACAGGCATCGGCCGCTCTCCCGCGCGCGGAGGAAGAGGGCCCTATGATAGGGAGAGCCCATATGGGCTTTCAGACTATTGAGAGAAGGAGGGGACCATGCCCACCGGTAAAGTGAGGTTCTTCGACGCAGATCGCGGTTTTGGCTTCATTGCGGGAGATGACGGCGCTGATGTCTTCCTCCACTCGTCCGCGCTGCCGGCCGACCACGCTAACCCGCGAGTGGGTGCTCGCGTGGAGTATTCGGTGGCCGACGGACGAAAGGGACCGCAGGCCCTGAGCGTGCGTTTCCTCAAGGAGACAGCTTCCGTTGCCCGAGCCAAGCGCCGCAAGCCGCAGGCGATGGTGCCCGTCGTCGAGGACCTGATTAAGCTCCTCGACTCGTCGAGCGCCGCGCTGCGTCGCGGTTCCTACCCGGACAACGCGACCAAGATCGCGAAGGTGCTGCGCGCCGTCGCAGAGGAATTTGATGCCTAAGACTAGTGCCCGCCTGCGGGCAGTGAAGAAGGACGCCGTCCTTGAGGCCGCCGTCGACGTCGCGCGCGCCGGTGCCGAGGCCGTCGCGCACCCGCGTCCCGTCGGCGAGCACGTCGGATTCGAGATGGTGTCGGAGCGCCTGGCAACCCACTACTTCGCGTCGACCGACGCGGGTTACGTGGGCTGGTGCTGGGCCGTGACCGTTGCCCGCGTGCCGCGCGGACGCGTCGCCACCGTGTGTGAAGTCGATATGACCCCTGGTGAGGGTGCGCTTCTGGCCCCCGAGTGGGTGCCGTGGGAGGATCGCCTGCGTCCCTCGGATATTTCTCGCGACGACGTCCTGCCGTACAAGGCGGACGATGAGCGTCTCGTGCAGAGCTTCGAGGACACGAGTGTGGACCCGGACCTGCCGGTCGTGCGAGAGCTCGGCTTAGGGAGGGTGCGCGTCCTCTCGCCGGAAGGGCACAGCCAGGCCGCGAAGCGCTGGTATGAGTCGGAGCGCGGCCCGAAGTCCGGGCGTCGCCCGCGCAACACGTGCTCGACGTGCGGCTTCCTCGTGAAGATGGGCGGGGACATGCGCACGATGTTTGGCGTGTGTGCGAACGAGTGGGCGACCGACGACGGCGCCGTGGTTTCCCTGGATCACACGTGCGGCTCCCACTCGGAGACCGACGTGCCCAAGAACGGCACCGCGTGGCCCGTGCGTCCCTCGTGTGTGAACGAGGGGGCGCTCGACGCCGAGCCGATGCCGCGCGCATCGAACGAGGCGAAGAAGGACGAGGCCGTGGTCGCCGAAGTGACGTCCGACCAGGCCGAGGCCCCGACGGGTGAGGAACAGGGAAGTTGACGTTTCCTTCCGCTAAAAACTGACAGAAAGCACCCGGGACTGATTCCCGGGTGCTTTCTCAGCAAGTGGGCATATGGCGAGTTTGTTTGCATGCTGGCCCCCGAGCAGGCACGATTATCCGGTGAGCACACAAGAAAAGACCGCCCCATCCCACGGCGGCTTCGCACAGTCACTTGATTCGTTCTTCCAGATCTCCAAGCGCGGCTCGACGATCAGTCACGAAATCCGCGGTGGATTTGTCACCTTCTTCGCGATGGCGTACATCCTGGTCGTCAACCCGGCGATCCTGGGCAACGCGGTTCCCGAAGACGGTTCCATTACGACCCAGGGCATCGCCGCCGGCACCGCGCTCGTCGCGGGCATTATGACGATCCTCATGGGTGTCGTCGCGAACTACCCGCTGGCTCTTGCCGCAGGCCTCGGCCTCAACGCGGTCGTCGCCTTCACCCTGGTTCTCGGTGCCGGCCTCAGCTACGGCGAGGCCATGGGCATCATCGCCTGGGAAGGTATCCTCATCTTCCTGCTCGTCCTCACGGGCTTCCGCGAGGCCGTTTTCCGTGCGGTCCCCGCCGCCCTCAAGACTGCCATCACGGTGGGCCTGGGCCTCTTCGTGGCCCTCATCGGCCTCGTGAACGCGGGCATTGTGCGTACCGGCGCGACCCCCGTCCAGTTCGGCATCTCGGGCTCGCTCGACGGCTGGCCGGCCCTCGTCTTCGTGTTCGGCCTGTTCCTCATGATGATCCTCTACGTGCGCAAGGTGAAGGGCGCGGTGCTGATCTCGATCATCGCCTCCACGATCCTCGCAGTCATCGTTCAGGCCTTCGCCCACATCGATCGCATCTCCGACACCAACCCCACCGGTTGGGGTCAGACGGTTCCGGAGCTTAAGGGTTCCCCGATCGCCGTTCCGGTCTTCGACACGCTCGGCAAGGTGGATCTGTTCGGCGGCTTCGGCAAGCTCGGCGTCGTCTCCGTGATCCTGCTGGTCTTCTCGCTCATGCTCGCGGACTTCTTCGACACGATGGGCACCATGGTGGCCGTCGGCGCCGAGGGCAACCTGCTGGACAAGGACGGCAACCCGCCTAAGACCCGCCAGATCCTGATCGTCGACTCCCTGGCCGCGGTGGCCGGCGGCGTCGGCGGCGTCTCCTCCAACACCTCTTACGTCGAGTCCGCCTCGGGTGTTGCCGAGGGTGCTCGCACCGGCCTGGCCTCCGTGGTCACCGGCATCCTGTTCCTGCTGTCGACCTTCCTGGCGCCCCTCGTCGAGCTGGTTCCGACCGAGGCCGCCTCCACGGCCCTCGTGTTCGTCGGCTTCCTCATGATGACCCAGGTGACCGGTATCGACTGGGATTCGCCGGAGGTTGCGATCCCCGCCTTCATGACGATCGCCTTCATGCCCTTCGGTTACTCCGTGTCCGTCGGCATCGGCGTGGGCTTCGTGACCTACGCGGTCATCCAGCTCGTCAAGGGCAAGGCCGCCAAGGTGCACCCGCTCATGTGGCTGGTCGCCGGTCTGTTCATCATCTACTTCCTGATGGGCCCGATCCAGCGCCTCCTCGGCGTCGGCTGATTCGTCACGCTTCATACCCTTCCCGCCCCGCCGGAGCCTTCCTCCGGTGGGGCGGTCGTATCCTGGGAAGGTGCACCGATGGGGGCCGGTCGGCGCCGCCAGCCCCGGCCTCGTTCGATGTGTGGAGTGAGAGAGGGAGGAACAGCATGTCGGCAACGTTTGCATCCATGCGCTACGTGAACTACCGGTACTGGTTCGTCGCCTCCCTCATTGCGTCCACGGGCGTGTGGCTCCAGCGCGTCGCCCAGGACTGGTACGTGCTGACGGTCCTCACCGATCACGACGCCTCCCAGGTTGGCCTCGTGACGGCCCTCCAGTTCCTCCCTATTATCCTGTTCTCCGCGTGGGCGGGGGTCCTCGCGGACCGCATCCCGGGGCGCCGACTCCTGCAGTGCACGCAGCTCGGCGTCGGCCTCGTGTCCCTCATCATCGGCATCGTCGTCCTGACGGGGACGGGCGAGCTCTGGCATCAATACATCCTGGCGCTCATCTCGGGGACGATCTCCGCCGTCGATACCCCAGCGCGCCAGGCCTTTGTGGGCGAGCTCGTTCCCCAGGAGAAGATGGCGAACGCTGTGGCCCTGAACGCCACCGCCTTCCATACTGCGCGCCTGATCGGCCCGGCCTCGGCCGGCTTCTTCATTGACTGGTGGGGGATTGGCCCAGTCTTTCTGATCGATGCCGTGATGTTCATGGCCCCCGTCATCGCGCTGGCCCTCATGCGCGGCGACCAGCTCTACCCGCGAACCCTCGTGCCGCGCGCCCCGGGTCAGCTGCGCGAGTCCGTGGTGTATGTGCACAGCCGCACCGACATTCGCATCATCATGGCGTTGATCTTCGTCGTGAGCGCCCTGGGCATGAACTTCCAGATGACGAGCGCCCTCATGGCGACGACCGTTTTCGGCAAGGCCGCCGGCTCTTTCGGCATCCTCTCCACGTTCATGGCGGTGGGGTCGATCCTGGGTTCCACGGGAGCTGCGCGCCGCGCGCCCCGCCTGCGCATCATCCTCCTGGGTGCCGCCTTCTACGGGATTGCTGAGATCCTCCTGGCCCTGTCGCCCTCCTACTGGTGGTTCGCGCTCCTGTCGATCCCCACGGGCTTTGGCATGCTCACGATGAACACGAGCGCGAGCGCCCTCGTTCAGACGCGCACCGACCCCGACAAGCGCGGCCGCGTCATGGCCCTGTACTCCCTCGTGTTCCTGGGGGCCACGCCGATCGGATCGCCGCTTATCGGATGGGTGGGCACGACGTTTGGCGCGCGCTGGTCGATCCTGGTCGGCGGTATCGCCTCCCTCGGCATCGCGCTCATCTGCGGGGCGTGGGCGATGATCCACTGGAAGGGGCGTGTTGTACGACGCCGGACCTTCCCGTGGGTCGGTATCGAAGCAGATTCGTCCGTGGACGCACCGCGTCGCTCGGTCGACCCGCTCTGATTGGCGCCCGGTGAGGAGCTAGAGCACGCGCTCCAGGCAGTAGTCGATGCAGGCGAGGAGCGCCTCCACGTCCTCGACCTCAACGCTCGGCCACGTGCCAATGCGCAGCTGATTGGCGCCCACGCCGCGGTAGGCGCCGATGTCGACGATCCCCCGCGCGCGCAGGTGAGCGGCCAGCTCGGAGGCGCTCGCGGCCTCGTCGATCTCGATCGTGGCGGTCACGGGGGAGCGCCAGGCCGGATTCTCGACGAAGGGGTGCGCCGCCAGGTTGGCCTCGGCCCAGTCGTAGATGAGGGACGAGGCCTGGGCACAGTGGGTGCTCACCGCGTCCATCCCGCCGCGCTTGAGGAGCCAGCGGACCTGGCGCTCCGCCATGATGATCGTTGCGAGCGCGGGAGTGTTGAGCGTTTGGTCCTTGCGCGAGTTGTCGATGGCTGCGGACAGGGAGAGGAACTGCGGGACCCATCGCCCGTCGGCTCTCTCCTCGACGCGGCGGGCGCGCTCGATGGCGGTGGGGGAGAGGATCGCGACCCACAGGCCGCCGTCGGATCCGAGGGCCTTCTGGAGAGAGAAGTAGTAGGCGTCGACCTGGGTCAGGTCGACCGGCGCGGCGCCCGCGATCGACGTGCCGTCCACGAGGGTGAGCGCACCGGGAGCCTCGACTCGGTAGACGGGGGAGGTGACGCCGGTGGAGGTCTCGTTGTGGGGGTAGGCGTACACGTCGATGCCTTCTGTTGCCCCGCGCGGGGACACGGTGGCGAGAGAACCAGGTGCGGCCTCGTCAATGAGGGGGGTTCCCAGGTGCGGGGCACGTGCCGCCTCGGAGGCAAACTTCGCGCCGAACGCGCCCCAGGAGCCGAACGCCGCGCGCGAGGAAATCAGGCACGCGCAGGCCACGTCCCAGAACGCGGAGGCGCCGCCGTTGCCCAGGACGACCTGGTAGTCCTCGGGGACCGACAGGAGGGTGCGCAGTCCTTCCTTCAGCGAGGCGACCACGCCTCGAACGGGGGCAGCGCGGTGGGAGGTTCCCATGAGGAGCGGAGAGGAAAGTGCCTCGATCTGCGCGGCGCGCACCTTGGAGGGGCCGCAGCCGAAGCGTCCGTCAGCGGGGAGGAGGGCCTGGGGGATGTCGGGGAAAGCCACCATGGCAACAGCCTAGTCTCCTCACGCTGGGTATTTCCATCACGTTCATTAATCGAATTATCGTGAGGGCGCACACGTCGACACGCCCGTTTTTCCGCATCAACGCGTCGTTGCGCTTGCGGGAAGGAAGGTGACCCTATTCTGTGTTTATTACCTGCCTGATGAAGGAGGCCGACGTGGCAGACCTGATCGACACCACCGAGATGTACCTCAAGACCATCCTCGAGCTCGAGGAGGACGGGGTCACCCCCCTGCGTGCGCGCATCGTCGACCGCCTGGGGCACTCCGGCCCGACGGTCTCGCAGACGGTCGCGCGCATGGAGCGCGACGGGCTGCTGCACGTCATGGGCGATCGTCGCCTCGAGCTGACTGACACTGGCCGGGCGCACGCCACCGAGGTGCTGCGCAAGCATCGCCTGGCCGAGCGCCTCCTCCTCGACGTGATCGGTATGGATTGGGCGCAGGTGCACGACGAGGCGTGCCGCTGGGAGCACGTGATGAGCGACGCTGTCGAGGCGCGCCTGGAGGAACTGCTGAGCAACACCTGCGTGGACCCCTACGGCAACCCTATGCCCGGTTGTGCGCCGCTGGAGGGCGCCTATTCTGCCGAGCTGGCGGTGCGTTCGCTCGAGGCGGGCGCGCTCACTCTGGTGCGCATCGGCGAACCAATTCAGGCGGATGCGGAGCTGCTCGCTTCCTTCGACGAGCTAGGCCTGCGCCCGGGCGCTCGCGTGGGGCTTTCGGCGCACGGTGACGTCGTGCGTGTTGCCGCTCTCGACGAGGCCGGCGAGGTTCGCGGTTACCTGACGATCCCGATGGCGCTGGCCGCGCACCTTTTCGTGCGGGGTGAGTGAGCGCTGACGATCGACGAGGCCGGGGTGATAAGCCCCGGCTTTTGTCGTCTACGGGGTGTGTCGCGAATCGCGAAACGTGCGAGGAGGCGGGGTTTTTCCTGAGATCGCGGGAAGCAAATGTCACGGAATAGTAACGATGAGGATGGTCACTGTTACCAGAACGTGACATTGGCCGGGTGGTCAAGGTATAGTTCATATCGGTCATCAGACCACCCGCCCATTCGGAACCCGAAGTGAGACGACGAATGGAGCGGAAAAATCGTCTCACGCGGGGAACCCAGATGTGGCTCCTTGAGCCTTGGGGTGAAGCTCGCACGCCGAGCCGGACCTCCCGTCCGAACCCGACAGCTAACCTCGCAGGGAAACAGGGAGAACATGAGTGAAGACTATTAAGCCTGCTCCGCGTCACCGCATGGCACGTCGCCCGCTGACCGACTCGGTCGTTGAGGGTGTGAACGTTTCCGGCGCCGCTCGTCCGATCGCTTTCGCGTCGGCCGCCGGTGTTGCGCTGACCGCGATTGCCGCCGGCGTTGCGAACGCCGCCCCGGCGACCCCCCAGTCTGAGCCGCAGAGCGCTGACCTCACCACGACGACCGTCGCCGTCGATGACGTGACCACCGTTGAGGTTCCGGACATCGAGTGGACCGCTGAAGAGGATGTCACCGCTTCTGCGACCGCTGAGGCCCCCGCGCCGGCCCCCGTCGCCGCGACCCCCGCCGCCGATCAGTCCGACTCGGCTGCTTCCCGCTCGGAGACCCGTTCCGACGCGACCTCCGACACCTCTGCCCGTCAGGCCAGCCTGAACGCGGCTGGTGGCGACATCGTCTCCGTTGCCCTAGGCCTGACCGGTATCCCCTACGTCTACGGTGGCGAGACCCTCGGTGGCCTCGACTGCTCCGGCCTGGTCAAGTACGCGTACGCGGCTGCCGGCATCAACCTGCCGCACTCCTCGTCCGCTCAGGCCGCTGGTGGCACCATCGTGTCCGACCCGCAGCCCGGCGACATCGTGTCCTACCCCGGCCACGTCGCTATCTACATCGGCGGCGGCCAGATGGTCGAGGCCACGGTGCCCGGCCGTCTTTCCCAGGTTTCGCCGGTTCGCGCTGGCGCCACCTACGTGCGCTACTGAGCCTGCGACACATAGCTGATGATCCCCGCAGCCCCCACGGGCTGCGGGGATCGCTGTTTGTGCTCGGGTTGGGCTTTCGCGGATCGTTAAAATGCGGCACAATATAAGTGACTGCCACCACGAGGAGGACATCATGAGTTCTACCGAAGTCATTCTGGTCGGTGTCGATGGCTCGACGGAGAGCCTTGCCGCCGTCAAATGGGCCGCTGATCGCGGCGCGCGCACCGGAGCGCGCATCCATTGCCTGTGCACGTACGCGCTGGCCTCGTACTCTGCGGCCGCCCTGGACGGCGGATACGCCGTTCTCGACGATGAGGCCCTGAAGGCGGGCGCCGAACAGGTTGTCGAGGAGGCAAAGGCCCTGGCACGCGAACGCGGAGCGACGCATGTCTCGGGTTCGACCGAGCCCGGAGATCCGGCGGGGGTGCTCATCGACTTCTCCGCCGAGGTGGACATGATCGTTGTCGGTTCCCGCGGCGGTGGCGGATTCGCTGATCGTCTCCTCGGTACCGTGTCGTCGGCTCTGCCCGCGCACTCGAAGTGCCCCGTCGTTGTTGTACCCCGCCACACCTCGGGCAAGAAGTTCACGCCCGTCGAGCGCGTCGTCGTCGGTATCGACGGCACCGATCAGCCCTCGTGTGCGCTCAAGCGCGCGATCGGCGAGGCCCGCCTGTGGGATGCGCGCCTGACTGCGGTGTCTGCCGTGCCGATCGCGGTGGGCCCGTCCGTCATGACGTGGACCCCGACGGGCGTCGATCACTCGGCCCTGCTCGCGCAGGTGCGCGAGGGAATGGACGCTGCGATCGCCGCCGCCCTGGACGGCGATGACATGCACGTCTCCCGCCACGCCCTCGACGGCTCAGCGGCTTCTCTGCTCATCGAGTTCTCCACCGCGGTCGACCTGGTCGTCGTCGGTACCCGCGGGCGCGGGGGACTGGCCGGCGTGCTCCTCGGTTCGACGTCGCAGACGGTGCTCGGGCACTCGACCTGCCCGGTCATGATCGTTCCCTCCGCCCACCTCGGGGATGCGGGCACGGCCGTGCACACCGAATGGGAGCGCCGCTAAACGCATACGGTCACGAGGTCGGGGTTCCCACGTGGGTGCCCCGGCCTCGTCCGTGTGTGGGGTTGAAAGCCCGCCGGGGTGAGCCTCTCCGCACGGCGACGCAGGACAGCGGTGCGCGCACTTTGCTACAGTGGGCGCGGACAACTTGTCACGCCCTCGTAGCTCAGGGGATAGAGCACCGCTCTCCTAAAGCGGGTGTCGGACGTTCGAATCGTCTCGGGGGCACAGTAGAAGGACGCCATGCGCAACGCTCTTGGGTATCTCGTGACCGTTGTGGCCGCCCTGTGTTGGGGTGCCTCCGGTGTCTCCGCCGACTACCTCATGGAGCATCACGGTATCGAGCTGACCCTCATCAGCTTCTTCCGCATGTTCGTCTCGGGCATCCTCGCCCTCGTTTACGTTCTCGCGCGCTCGCGCGGGGTATCCGCTCGTCATCGAGAATTGGTGTCCACGCCGCGCAACTGGCGTGACCTCGTGATCTACGCGGTTTTTGGGCTCGCGGCCTGTCAGGTCACCTACATGGGGGTGATCCGCGCGTCGAATGCGGGAACCGGCACCGTCCTCGAGTACCTGGGTCTCATCCTCATCGTCGTCTGGGTGTGTCTCACCCACAGGCGATGGCCGCGGGCCTCCGAGGTGGTCGCCATCGTCCTCGCCGTGACCGGCACCTTCCTGCTGTGCACGCACGGGTCGCTGGACTCCCTCGTGATTACGCCCACTGCCCTCGCATGGGGAGTCGTCGCCGCGCTCACGCTGGCGACATACACGCTGCTGCCCGCTCGGCTTATTGCGGCCTATGGCGCGGACGTTGTCGTGGCATACGGCCTGCTGATCGCCGGTGCGTGCGTCGGCCTGGTCGGCCGAGTATGGCGATTCCATATCACTTGGACACCCGATGTCGTGCTCGCCATGTTCATCACCGTCGTCCTCGGCACTGCCGTCGCCTCCACCGCCTTCCTGTGGGGCGTGGACCGCATTGGGCCCGTCAAGGCCTCGCTCATCGGGAGCCTCGAGCCCATCGCCGCGACCGGCTTTTCCGCCCTCGTCATGGGAAGCTCCTACACGGGCATCGACATCGTCGGTATGGCCCTTATCGTCGGCGCCGTTGTGACCATTTCCGTTGTCGACCTCCTCCGGGCGCGCCGCGTCACACAATAGGGCGGTGCTGCCGTAGGGTTAAATCGTGGTTCCTAGTATCTTTTCGCGCCGTTCCGCCCCTGAGCCCGAGGCCCCCAAGGCCTCGTCCACCTCGACGCACCCGACCACCCTCGTCGGCTCTGCGCGCGAGAAGTGGCGCTCACGCCTCGACCAGGACATCGCCGCGGACTCCACGTCTCTGCCGACGCTGTCCCTGTCCGGCGCGCACCCCGGAGGCCTCGCCCAGCTCTACACGGAACACCCCGTCCGCCTGAGCCTCCTGATCCGCGAACCCATCGCCCTGGGTCGCGCCCTTGAGCGCGCCCGGTCCATCATCGCGCGCTCCGAGCAGCGTGCCAGCGCCCACGGCACCGGCCCCATCCACCTGGGAATCGGCACGGCCTCGTGGCGAAACGGAACCGACGCCGTCACCGTCCCCGCCCTGCTGCGCCCCGTGCGCCTCGTGCGTCGCGACGACGACGTACTCATCGCGCTCGGACGCGGCGGCCTGCTCGCCCCCGAGCTGGCCGAGGCCCTGCGCAGCCACGGCCTCGACGTGGACGGGGATACGATCCTCGCCCAGGCCAGCGGAGCCCACGGGTTCTCCTCCTCGCAGGCGATGGCTGCCCTGCGCGATGCCTGCGCCGCCCTGCCGCGCTTCGAGGTTCGCGACGACCTCGTTATCGGCTTGTTCTGCCACCCGGCCGGCGCCCTCGCCGCCAGCCTGACCGAGGACGTGACAGCCCTCGAAGACTCTCAGGTGATCCGCGCGCTCGCGGGCGACCAGGACGCGTGCAACGACCTGCGCTCCGAGGCTCCCGTCCCCAACCCCGCCGACCGCGATCCGTGGGCCGAAAAGGGCGTCGGCGACCTGATTCCCTCCCAGCAGGACGCGGTCGAGGCCGCCTCCGACGGACGCAGCGTGTTCATCGACATCCCCGCGCACAGCGACGACGCGTCGGTCGTCGCGGCCATCCTCGCGGACGCGGCCGCCACCGGTCGGTCGGTCCTGCACGTGTCGACCTCCCCGTCGCGTTCGA
This sequence comes from Xylanimonas cellulosilytica, assembly GCA_001072465.1. Taxonomy (GTDB): domain Bacteria; phylum Actinomycetota; class Actinomycetes; order Actinomycetales; family Actinomycetaceae; genus Pauljensenia. The sequence goes on from JVKM01000049.1 coordinate 19,157, forward strand.
TCGCCGCCTACACGCGCCTGGCCGATCTGGGCCTCGCCGACATCGTGGCGAACATCGACGGCTACTCCGACGCGCGCAAGACCCTCGCCGTGCGCGTGAGCGCCGCGATGGAGGACACCTCGCCCGTCGTCGACCAGGCAAGCGTTGACGAGATGCGTGCCCGCCTGCGTCAGGTGCGCGGCCAATTGGCCTCGTACGCGACCGCGCTCCACCAGCCCTACGGCCGCTTCGGCGTGTGCGCGGCCGACGCGCTGCGCGCTCTGACCGACCTGACGAGCGGCGAGAATGCGCCCACGACCCGCGTGCGTCTGGACGAAAAGACCCTCTACGAGATTGCGGTCGATCAGGGTGAGAGCGCCCGCGCCCTGCTGCGCGAGGCCCTGGCGTCTGGGACCCTCAAGGGTTCCGCCTCCTCCGCGTGGGGCAACGCCGTCCTGACCTCCGACGAACAGGCCTCCGACGTCCTGCTGCGCGTCGACCGCCTCTCCAAGACCCTGCCCGAGCTTCGCGTACACATTGCGGCCGTCGCCGGCGAGGCCGGCATCAAGCCCGCCGGCACGCTCGCCCAGTGGGACCGCCAGCTCGCCATGTTCGACGGCATCGCCGACGTCCTCGATGTCTTCCTGCCCCGCGTGTTCGAACGCAGTGCCGCCGACATGGTGATCGCAACCGCGCCCAAGCAGTGGCGCAAGGACCACGATATTTCGATGGGCCGTTCCGAGCGCAACCGCCTCGTCAAGCAGGCCCAGGACCTCGTGCGCCCGGGCGTGCACGTGCCCGACCTGCACCGTGCCCTCATCCGCGTCCAGGAGCGCCGCGACGCGTGGTGCGCGGTCTGCGGCGACGACTCGTGGCCCATCCTGCCCGCGAAGATCGGTGAGATTTCGGCCCTGACGGACGCCGTGCGCGACGACCTCGACGCCATCGCCCCCGTGTTCGCGGCCGAGGAGCCGGACCTGGTGGGCACCCACCTGCAGCGCCTGACGACCCTCATCGAACGCTGGGCCGGCGACACCTCCGCCGCCCGCGAGGTGCCCGCGCGCCTTCAGATGCGTGAGCGCCTGGCCGCTCACGGCCTCGACAAGCTCGCCCAGGACCTCGCCGATCGCGAGGTCGAAGACGCCGCGATCGACAACGAGCTCGACCTCGCCTGGTGGGCGTCGCTGCTGCGCGCCATGCTCGCCTCCCAGCCCGCGCTCGGCGGGGTAGACCCTGCCTCCCTCGAGGACTTGACGCGCGAGGGCTGCGAGCTTGACGAGGCTCAGGTGGCCTCGCTCATCCCGCAGGCCATCACGGGCGTGCGTCGAATCCGCACGAACGCCCTGGCGGCCCGACCCAGCCAGTACGAGGAGCTACGCGACCTGCTCGCCGACGGGACGGCTCCCTCCGATCTGGACCTGCTCACGTCGTACCCGCTCGTGCGCCACCTCCTGCCCGTCCTCATGACGGTGCCCTCGATGGTTCCGGCGCTCGCGCCGACGGGGCGTACCGTCGACGTCGTTGTTCTGGACGGCGCTGACGGCCTGCCGCTCGCCGAGCTGGCGCCCATCGTCGCGCGCGGCCACCAGCTGGTCGTGATCGACGATCTGACCGGCGCCTCGGAAGACGGCGCGACCCGCGAGCTGGCGGGCGTCCTGCCGGTCGTGCGCGTCGAGCCCGGCCCTCGGCGCCTCAACGATCAGGTCGCCCTGCTGCTCGCCCGCTACGGCTACGAGCACGCCGGCATCCCCGTCCCGTGGACCGCTGCGAACGCGCCCGTGTCCGCCCGCTGGGTGGAGGCGACGGGCATGCCCGCGCCCGGTGCGCACGCGATCGAATCGACCGCCGCCGAGGTGCGCGCAGTTGTCGACGCCGTCATCGAACACGCGGTCGAGGCCCCGGAGCGTTCCCTCGCAGTCGTCGCCCTGTCCGAGCGGCACGCGCAGCGCATCCGCGAGGCCCTGGAGAGCGTGAAGGCCGACGAGCCCGGCCTGGCCTCGTTCTTTGATCCCGCGACCCCGGAACCCTTCGTCGTCGTCGGCCCCGATCAGGTGGCCGGCCTGACCCGCGAATCGCTCATCGTGTCCGTCGGGTTCGCGAAGACCCCGCACGGGCGCGTCATTCACGACTTCGGTGTCCTGTCGAGCGAGGAGGGCGCGGACGCGCTCGCCGAGGTCCTGCGCGTCGTGCGCGGCGACCTGACGCTCGTTTCCGCCCTGCACAGCGCGGAGATCGACCGTGACCGCCTCGGCCACGAGGGCTCGCGTATGCTCGTCGACCTCCTGGAGATCGCCGAAGGCCACGCGGGCGAGGGCATGGATGCTTGGCCCGTCCTGGCGGGCGAACCGGATCGCCTGCTCGTCGACCTCGCCGAGCACCTGTACTCGCGAGGCCTCGAGGTCGTCGCGAATGTCGGTATCCCCGGCGGCATGCGGATCCCGCTCGCGATCGGTCACCCGGAGTCTCCGGGGCGCCTGCTCCTCGCGGTGCTCACGGACGACGAGGAATACCTGGCGGAACCCAGCCAGCGCGTGCGCGACCGAGCCCGTCCCCGCTGGCTCGAAGCCCAGGGCTGGGCGGTCTACACCGCCCTGTCGATGCCCCTGTTCATCGACCCCGACAAGGAGGCATCGCTCGTCGTCGACGCCGTCCTGGATGCGCTCGAGAAGCTGCACGCCACCGACGACGAGCCCGTCGTCGAGGTCCCCGAACGCATCGCCGATGACGAGGCCGCGGACGAGTGCGTGGAGGAGCGCGCGGAGGAGCGCGCGGAAGAGGCTTCCTCTGATGATGGTGACGGTGCCGAGGTGGCGGACGAGGCTGAGGACTCCTCGGACGCCTCGGCCCCGCGCATGCCGATGCTGGACGACGGCCTCGACGAGGAATCCAAGCGCCGCAAGAAGGCCGACGAGGACACCACCGGCATGCTGCTGGCGATCAAGCGCAAGGAGCGCGCCTCCGAGGAGAACCGTGGGCCTCGCCCCGCGATCGCCAAGGGCCTGCCGCTGGCCGCCTACTCCGACGACCAGCTCGACGAGATGGCCGCGTGGGTGCGTTCCGACGGCGTCGAGCGCACCGACCTGGAGACCGCCGAAGAACTGCGCGAGGCCCTGGGCATCACGCGACGCGGCTTCCAGTCCGACGCTGTCCTGGGCAACGTCGTGCGCCGCACGAAGCCCGCGGTGAGCGCGGAGGAATCTGACGAGGCCACGGCCTCCGAGGACGCGCAGCCGGAGGAATCATCCGATGAGTGAGCCGACGCCGCGCAAGCGTCGCCGCGTCGCCCGCTACGTGTCCGACGTGGACCGCCGCCTCATCGAGGAGGGCCTGCCGCCCTCCTGGGAGGATCGTGTGCGCCCCGAGGACACGCGGCCCGGCTCCATGGCTGATGCCCCCGACCGGGGCGACGGCGCCAACGATGCGCGGCTGCTTGAGAACGTGCCGCCGCACGCCCAGGCGCGCGCGTAGGGGCTGGCGCGTCAGCGCGAGTGTCCGGATAGGTTGTGCGCATCTGGATAGGTTGTGCGCATCCGGATAGGTTATTAAGCTATCCGGATCTTCATTACCTATCCGGATGTTGTTTACCTATCCGGATAGGTGCGTTATCCGGGCGGCGCTGCCCGCCAGATGTTCGTGCGGGGGCCTGTGGAGTGGCTCCTCGCTCGATCACGTCGTTCCCACCAATCTCGCACGTAATTCCTCGCGGACTATTTCAGATATTGAAATTACGTCGTTGCAATTCCAACGTTTTCTCGGGGTGTTCAAAATTGACCAGCTTGAATTATGTGCGAGATTTGAGGGGAAGTGTGCGTGATGGGGTGCTGCAGCACAACGACGGTGGGAGGGAGCCGGGGCGGCCGGAGCGCTGTTAATACAAAAAGGCGGGGCCGATGCAATCGCATCGGCCCCTCGTCCCTCACAAGGAGGGATCAGATGCTCAGTGGCGCGGCGTGCCCTGGGCGAGGGCGTCGCGGATCTCCGTGAGGAGCTTGACCTCGTCGGAGGCCTCGGGCTCGGGAGCCTCGTCCTCAGCCTTCTTGCGGCGGGCGTTGAGGGTGTTCATGGGCACCACGATGCAGAAGTAGATCGCGAAGGCCATGAGGATGAAGTTGATGACGGCGGTGATCAGCAGGCCGAACTTCACGTCGCTACCGTTCAGGGTGAGGATGAAGGCGTCCGAGAAATCGGGCTTGCCGATGACGGCCGCGATCAGCGGGTTGATGATGCCGTCGACCAGGGCGTCGACGATGTTCTTGAAGGCGGCACCGATGATGACACCGACGGCGAGCTCGACGACGTTACCGCGAGAGATGAATTCCTTGAAACCCTTGAGCATGGCTTCTCCTGTGTTGAATGAGGCCGGCCGGGCCGGCAAGTCTGAATCGCCGAAGTGCCTCGGCGTGGCGGCTCTGTGCCACCGGGGAGCGCGCGCCGCGTCGGCGCTCGTTTACCGTTGAAAACACTAGTGGGGACTTTCGTCTTACGAACAGTGATTAGGGAGTAATGTTCGTCGCACTTTTTGTAATTCGGTCAGCGACCTGCGGATTTACGCCGAAAAGTCCGTTGTGAGAGGTGTGTGACAAACGGGTGCTGGCCTTGCGGCTAACGGGAAAAACCGCGGAAAAATGCCTAACGGACGTTTGTTGCGATCGTGCGTGTCGGCGTTACGATCACGTCAATGGGGATGTCGTGAGGGTCCGCAGGAATTATCCCGGCTTCCAGTACCTCGTCGTCGAAAATCGCCGCAACGACCGGGGTGTCGGGGGAGCGGTGCGTGAGTGCGCGGTCGTACCAGCCTCCGCCCTGTCCGAGGCGAGTCCCGTCCGTGGATGCAGCGAGCGCCGGAATGACAATCAGATCCGCCTCCTTGAGCGACTCCGCGCCGAGCACCTCACCGTCCGGCTGAGCGGGTGGTCGCCCGAGCGTCACCAACGCCCGGCCCGCCTCCCACAGGCCCCAGCGCGGTTCGCTGAGGGGGTCCCCGGCCTCGTCGAGGAGGACCGGGAGGAGTGCGCGGTCGAACAGCCCCAGCGCAATGGACATGTCGGGTTCGAGGGGGGTGGGTGCGAACAGTGCGGGCAGGGTGACTCCCCCCATCGACGAGGTCAGGGAGCGAATCTGGTGAGCGAGTCCTTCCGCTTCGACGCGGACGCGCACGGGGATGGGGGACTGGGTGAATTCCGGGGCTAACGGGGCCTCGATCGTGGACGTGCCGGTGCGCCGGGCGCGGCGCCTGCTACGCACCTCCGCGCGGAGAGTTGTTTTTGTGGCCATCGTCTCCCTCTCGAGCGTTTTCTTCGCTACTCTGTGAAGTATGTCAGATAAAAACCAGCCAGTAGTGCACGCTGTCGTTCCCTCGGCCGGTCGCGGAACCCGCTTCCTGCCCATCACGAAGTCCGTGCCCAAGGAAATGTTGCCCGTCGTCGACCGTCCCTCGATCGAGTACATCGTGCGCGAGGCCACGGATGCCGGCATCGAAGACATCCTCTTCGTGACCCGCGCCGGCAAGCAGTCGATCGAAGACTACTTCGACGCCGAACCCGGCCTCGAGGCCGACCTGGAGAAGGCCGGCAAGGAGAAGGCCCTCGAGTACGTCAACGAGTACAAGAAGTACGCGCGCGTCCACTCCGTGCGCCAGGGCCACCCCCTCGGCCTCGGCCACGCGATCCTCCAGGCCAAGTCGCACGTGGGCGACGCCCCCTGCGCCGTCCTGCTGCCCGACGACCTGATGGAGCCCGGCTCGCAGCTGCTACGCAAGATGATCCAGGTGCGAGGCGCGCTGGGCGGCACCGTCGTCGCCCTGCTGAAGGTCACCCCCGAGCAGGCCACCGCCTACGCCTCGACCGCCGTCGAGGTCCTGCCGATCCCCGAGGGAGTCGACCTCGAAGAGGGCCAGCTCATGCGCATCACCGACGTCACCGAGAAGCCTCCGCTCGAAGAGGTCAAGTCCGAGTACGCGGTCGTCGGCCGCTACCTGCTCGACCCGGCCGTGTTCACGGCCCTCGAGAACATCGAACCGGGCGCCGGCGGTGAGTATCAGCTCACAGATGGGTACGCGCGCATGATCGACCTCCCCGAAGAAGAGGGTGGAGGGTTGTACGGTGTAGTCATCGACGAGCGACGCTTCGATACCGGGGACAAACTCGGCTACCTCGAAGCTAACGTCACGCTCGCCCTTGAGGACCCGGCGCTTGGAGCGGAACTCAAGGAGTTCCTGCGCTCCAAGCTCGAGGACTAACAACTATGCGAAGCGTTGCCGACTTCTACCAGGACTGCATGGCCGTTGCCCACGCGCTGCCGCCGCTCGACGTTCAGCTCGCTGACGCGGTCAGCTGCGTGCTCGCAGAGGACGTGCAGGCCCCCTTCAACCTCCCGGTCGCCGACCTGTCGGCGTGCGACGGATACGCCGTTCGCATCCGTGACTGTGAGGGAGCCACCCTGGAGTCGCCGGTGACGCTTCCCGTCACCGAGGAGATCCGCGCTGGCGCCGTCGACCCGGCGGCCCTCGTGCCCGGCACCGCGATCCGCATTGCCTCGGGCGCGCCCATGCCCTCGGGCGCCGAGGCCGTGGTCTCCCTCGAGTTCACGGATCACGGCATCGCCCAGGTCGCCCTGCGCACCGCCCCCGCCAATGGCGAGAACATTCGCCGCCGCGCGGAGGACGTTGCGCAGGGTGACACGGTGCTGCGCTCCGGCACGCGTATCGGTGCCCGCCAGATGGCGCTCCTCGCCGGCGTGGGCCGCGACCGCGTGCTGGTCCATCCGCGCCCGCGCGTCGTCATCATTTCGATCGGCGACGAGATCGTCGAACCCGGTGGCGAGGCCCGTCCCGGTACCGTCTTCGACGCGAACGGTCACGCCCTGGCGACGGCCGTTGCCGACGCCGGCGCGCAGACCTTCCGCGTCGCCGCCGTCCCGGATGAGCGCGCCCGCCTGCGCGAGACTATCGAGGACCAGCTGGTGCGCGCGGACCTTATCCTGACGACCGGCGGCATCTCCTACGGCAGTGGCGACACCGTCCGTGAGGTCCTCGGCGCGCTCGGCACCGTCCGCTTCGACAACGTCGCCGCCTGGCCCGGCCACATTATGGGTGTGGGCACCGTCGGCGCCGAGGACGGCGAGCCCGGTACGCCCATCGTCTGTCTGCCCGGTGACCCCGTCTCCGCGCAGGTCTGCTTCGAGGTGTTCGTCCGCCCCGCGCTGCGCCACATGCAGGGCTGGACCGCCGTCAACCGACCCGTCGTGCGCGCCGCCATCGACCGCTCCTGGTACTCCCCGCGAGGCCGCCGCGAGTTCGTGCGCGTGCGCCTCACCGGCTCGCCCCGCTCCGGCTACAATGCCGCCGTCATGGGCACCCCGGCCTCGTTGCTGCTGTCCGCGCTCGCGGACTCCAACGCTCTCGCGGTCGTGCCTGAGGACGTGACGACGGTGCGCGCGGGTGATCGCCTGCAGTGCCTGGTCCTCGAATGAAATGCTTCCTCCGTCGTCCCCGGTGCGTGTGGGGGCGCGACATTGAGATGCTCACGCTGCGCGTGGCCGACCCGGTTGGCCGCGGCTTCCTGCGCAGCGGCACCGAGTCGAATCCGCGCCCGCGCGAGCTCGTCGTGCGCCCCGTTCGCGGCGAGGAGCACCGCACGCTCGACGCCGTGCGTCGCACCGACGGGCACTGGCTGCGCCCCTGGGAGGCCACCCTGCCCCCGGACACGCTCGAACACATCCCGACCTTCTCGCAGTACATGCGTCGCGCGGATCGTGACCATCGCGAGGGCACCGGTCTGATCTTCGGCGTCCAGATCGACGGGCGCTTCGTCGGCCAGTTCTCCGTCTCCAACGTGCACTGGGGCGCCATGTCGACGGGCATGCTCGGCTACTGGATCGTCTCCGAATGGTCGGGCCGAGGCCTGGGATCCCTGGTCGCGGCGCTCGTCCTCGACCTCGTCGTCGGCGAGCTCGGCCTGCACCGCGTCGAGGTGTGCGTGCGTCCCGAGAACGAGCGGTCTTTGGGCGTGTGCCGAGGCCTCGGCCTCGTGGAGGAAGGGCTGCGTCCGCGCTTCATGCACATCGGTGGGCAGTGGGCGGACCACATTGCGTTCTTTATTGATGCTGAGTCCCTGCCCGAGGGCGGCCTCGTGCGGCGCCGCTGGGGGAGTTCGGCGATCGACTGAGCGTCGTCCTTCGTTCTGTTCCTGGGGTCTGCCGATCCAGGGTTCGAGGGCATGACGCAGTGGTGTAAATGGTGCAAATGTTACAGGTGTGACACCTGTGGTTACTTCTCTTTTTACCGAAAGGTTTGAGACCCCGACACGCGCCCATCGCACAAAGCGCAGCGCCACAAACGCCCGTACTTTGTGAGGGTGGAGATTGGTGGACTCGTCATTGCAGCGATATTCGTCGCGCTCATCGCGACGGTACCGTCGCTCGTTGCACGCAGGACAGCAATCGTTCAGTCTCGAGAAATTGACCGTTTCTCTCCGAGGCTGCGCATGATCCACACGAATGAGCCAGAATTAGACACATGTGACCACGCCAGCGGAACCATCCTGGCGGGGGGCGCGTTGATGAGCGGAGGCAGCATGCACCAGGGCACCACGGGGCGCACGCGTCCCGTTATCGACCGTCGCAACAACAAGGCGGTCCGTGAGATCGCGAAGCTGCGCGCCCGACGCGCCGCCCGTCTCGCCGCCGAAAGCGCCGCCGGCCGCCGCCGCATGGTTGTCACCGGCGTGTGCGCGCTCGCAACCGTCGCGCTCGGCATCGTCATCGCGGCGACCTCCATCGCGTGGGCGTGGATCGCCATCCCGGCCGCCGCGCTCGTTGCCTCCCTGGCTACCTCCCGTGTTGCAGCCGTGCGTTCCCAGCGCGCCTCCGAACGCGAGCTTGAGCTGCTGACCAAGCTTCGCGGCGACGTGCGCGGCGCTGGCCGCGCCACCGCTGCCGCTCCTGCGGAGCCTCAGGCCTCGTCTTCCTCCTCTTCATCGGAAGAGGTCGCCGAGGTGGTCGAGGCGTCCGAGCCTCAAACCGGCTCCGTGCCCTCCCTCGTCTTCAACGTCGAGGTGCCCGAGGTCGTCGAGGTCGCTGACACCCCGGCCCGAGCCTGGACCGTCGCGCCGATCCCCGCACCCACCTACGCCTCGCGCGAGCGCGTGCGCGGCCGCATCGTCCACGCCGACACCGACCTGCGTGGCATCCCGCGCATCGCCGCCGCCGTCCCGGCTCGCCCCATTGCACAGACCGCCCAGGTGGGTGCCCGCTCTACCGCCGAGGTCGTCGCCGATCAGGTCGTTGCCCTCGACCTGGATGCCGTCCTGGACGCGCGACGCGCCCAATAGGGGATCTCTCAGCTGCTGATGCCGCGCCGCGGGCCTTCGGGCTCGCGGCGCGGTCGCATGTGTGGGCTCCGTGTCATGCCGCACGCGGCGGTGGTCGGCTTGCATGGCCGATTGTGATGGTGCTAAGCTGTTTGAGTCCTTGGGGCTATGGCGCAGTTGGTAGCGCGTCTCGTTCGCAATGAGAAGGTCGGGGGTTCGAATCCCCCTAGCTCCACCACAGGCCGACATCCGATCCGGATGTCGGTTTTTTGTATGCCTGGCGTGGTGTTGCGGTGGCGCGTTGCTGTGGCGCCGCTGGTGTTCCGGGCGCCGTCGGGCCCGGCCGCCCGCGAGGCTAGGGCCTCACTTCGTTCGGCACCGCGCCTCGAAGCCCGCCCGTGCCCTCCGGTCCCTCCGGCGCCCTCCACACTGGCGGCATCTGGCGTGCTGGTGTGTGGTGGACCGGGCCCCGCCACCGCCCACCGGCGCTGCGGCCTGGCCCCGCCGCCGCCCATCGACACGGGCCAGGGTTTCCGCCTGGACTGTAACAGTTGCTTTCAACGTGGCACGTGCGAACCTTGTGTGTGACTTTCGACAAGTTCTGTTCATCGCCATCCTGCGGAGGCTACATTTTGCAGTTTTCGAGTGTGTTAGCCCGACCGGTTGGTTATTCCGGAAGGGTGATGTGATGGTGGGGGACACTTGGCGACAGTTTCCGCGATTCTACTTGTGTATGTCGCTTGTCACTCGCAGGGCTATCTATGGTTGCGAATAAACTATTTGGATTATGAGGCCGGTTTAATACTCTGGCAGCTGGGAAGCTGACCCTTGGGCAGGGATTTGGCGGAGATTTAGTTGAAAATGGGCGCTTCTATACTTGTTGGAAAATCTGTAACATTGTGGCGCAACCCTTGGTTTTCCGACAATTAGGAGCCTGCCGTGCACATCAGACACACAAGGTCAAAGGCTTTACGGCCAGTCCAGCTGCTCGCCACGCTGGTCACGACCGCCCTCGCGACGCTTGGCGCCGTCACGCTGCCCTCCCTCGCAGCTGCGCCGACACTCACTCTTGCTATCACCCCCGATGAGACCTCGTACCTGTCCGGCGTTGAGCAGCGCTACGTCGTCGAGTTCGCCTGCGCCTCCACGACGGAGGACTGTGTTGACTCTGTCGTCAGCATTAACCTGCCGCACTTCATGACTCCTGCAGGCACCACGACCCCCGACCTCATTACTCAGGGACTCAGTGCCACCCCGACATCGGGTAAGACGGTTGTTGCTCCCGTCATCACCCAGCCGACCGAGAGCACCGACGGCGTCGTCACCTACAACCTCGGAACCGTCGCCGCGGGCTCCTCGTTCCAGACGGTTGTCACCTTCAAGGCTCCCCGCGGTATCACCCCGGGCGGATCGACCATCACCCCTGTTGCGACCTTCACCTCTGGTGGAAGCCAACAAACCTCCCAGGCGACCGTCACCGTCAAGTCTGATCCGACACCGCAGCTGACGAAGACCGGCCCGGTTGCCACCGTCCGGAACACGGACGTGACATACCAGATCACGCCGAAGTATGACACCGACGTGACCGGGCTCGACGGGAAGTCAAACATGACCAACGTCGTCGTCACCGACCCGCTGCCCAGTTGTGCAACCTACGTGTCTTCCTCGGCTCTGGGGACTGCCAACACAAACGCGAACGCAACCTTCCCCAGCTCCTACGATCCCGGGACCCACACCGTGACGTGGACCATCGGCGATGTGGATCCATCTGTTATGAAGATGGTTCTGTCCGTCACCGTCCGCTATGGCGATAGCTGCACGGAGGACACCGTCACCAATACCGCTCACCTCACCGGTAAGGAAATGAATAACGAGACCAAGACCGTCACGGCAGATGCGTCCGCGACGACCGGTTTCGACAATGAACTTCGCTACGGCGGAACGTTCAGGAAGGGCGCTTTCGGTGTGATGGAGCGCGGTAAAGCTGGTACCTGGGTGTACAGCTACTCCAACACCTCCAACGCTCCGGTGGCCCTGGAGTACACCGACTACCTGACCTGTGGCCTCGTGTCCCCGACCGACGGTTCCAAGGACTGCGACAAGCCCTTCATGCGCCCGAACAAGATCGATAATCAGAGCACGACTCCCGTCGAGATCACCTACTGGACCAACAAGGGCAACACCGGTACTCAGACCATCTTCCTTAACAAACTGTTTGACTTCTCCTCCTTCGCTGCAGATGAGTATGTGACTGTTTTCCATTACAAGCAGACGGTTCCCGCCGGCGAAAGCTCGACTCTCAGCGTCACAGGCACGGTGGGCGTCGATACTCCCATGACCGAGGACGGCACGACCTACGTCGAGGCCGACATCGACTCTGCCACGTGGAAGGCCGGCAAGTCCGACGAGTATGTGCGCGTTCAGAACTGTGTTACCGAGTTCTCTATGAAATCGCTCGACGGTACTCGCTCCATCGGTGTTCCTTCCGATGAACTGTGCGATATTCTCGCTCTGACTGCCGCGCTGCCGAAGTACTACACGGACAAGACCACCCTCAAGGGCAACCTGGCGTCCCCCGGCTCCGAGGTCACTTTCAGTGTCTCCGTGAACAACACCTCGACCGTCGTTGACTCCCAGCCCGTCATCTCCGACCTTCTGCCCTGTGGCATGACTCTTGTCGAGGGCTCGATCACCGGTGGCCCCGCAGGTAAGGAAATGACTGTCAACACGCGCGAAGTGCAGGATGCTACCGGCTGCACTCGCCAGCTCGTCACGGTTACGTGGCCCGGCTACCAGTCCAAGGGTGGTACCACGATCCAGCTGCGTGGCAAGGTCGGCGCGACAATGATGCCTGGTACCCATACGAATGAGGCGTTCGTCGCCGCGGCCGAACCCGAGTACGCGCTGACCTCCAAGTCGACCACGATCTGCTTGTACGGTTCTACTGACGATACCTACGATGTCAACGGTGACGGCAACACGGCCGACCAGGTCTGCCCCTTCTCTTCGACTTTCGCGGTCTCCGAGCAGGCTGGTGCCGACGTCGTCCTCGAGGGCCTCGGCTCCGTGGAAGGCTCGACCTACAAGAAGTATGTCGACGGAGCGTCGATGATCCGCCAGGGTGAAGACGGTAAGTACCGTATTACCGCAACGAACTCCGGTAACGCGGACCTGTCCGACATGACCGTGTACGGCATCCTGCCCCACGTTGGCGACACCGCCATCATGGGTTCTGAGCCTCGCGGTTCGGAGTGGGCTCCCATCCTCACCGGCCCCCTCCAGGTTGGCGCAGGCTCGGGCATCGACCCCTCGCAGGTCACCATCGAGTACTCCACCTCCTACAACCCCTGCCGCGGTGAAGTCATGAACCAGGGCGACGCGATGGCAGCCGGCCCCGCCGGATGTGACAACAACTGGACCGCTACTCCGGCCTCGTGGGCCGATGTGAAGTCCTACCGTATCTACATCAACGGCAAGGCCACCCCGATCAAGGCCGGCGCCTCGATCCCGATCATCGCGCCGATTCATGCGCCCAACGATGCCTCCGGCATTGCCTACGAGTCCGTCGCGATCGCGGCCACCCAGGCTGTGAACAACCGCGCCATCCTGCCCGCCGAGCCGATCAAGGTCGCCATGGCCCTCGCGCTCGACGTCGCTATCAATAAGACCGTCGTCTCCGACGCGTCCAACCTGATCCCTGGCGACCAAGTCACCTACCGCATTGACGCCGGCAACATGGGTCCGGGCAAGGCCCCCAACCTGAAGGTGAACGAGCTGTTCCCCGAGGGCGCCACCTTCGTGTCCGCCGAGACGCACAAGTGTGCCTCCGGTTTCACCAGCGGTCTGCCGCAGGAATGTAAGGGCACCGACCAGGCCGGCACCTTCGATGGCACCACGTGGACGATTGGCGATATGCTCGCCGGCGAATACGCCTCGCTCTTCGTGACCGTCACGCTGAACGCCGACACGGCAGGCAAGACCCTGGACAACACGGCTGCCTTCGTGAACCCGCCTGAAAACGATCTGATCCCGAAGAACAACTCGTCGACGGCATCGGTCACCGTGAAGCAGAAGCGTACTGTCAAGTACCGCCTCTCCGGCAAGGTGTACTACGACGCGAACGAGTCCTCCTCGTTCGACAATGGTGAGGACCCCTTCAAGGGCATCACGGTTGAGCTGGTCGGCGCCGACGGTAACGTCGTGGCCACCACGACGACCGACGCGGACGGCAACTACTCCTTCACCGGCCTCGACGCCGGAACCTACACGGTCAAGGTCACTAAGGCCGGCGAGCTCGCTGAGCTGACTCAGACCGAGGATCCGGACGGCACGAAGGACAACGCCTCCGGTGCGATCATGCTGAACACCGACAACCCGGTGCGCGAGAACGTCAACTTCGGCTACATCAAGAAGCACGCGATCTCCGGCAAGGTTTACCTTGACCACAACCGCGACAAGACGAAGAACACGGGCGACGTTGACGTGCCTGGCGTGACCGTGAACCTGCTCGGCAAGGACGGCAACGTCGTGGGTACGACCACGACCGACAAGGATGGTAACTACTCCTTCACCGGCCTGAGCGACGGCACCTACACCGTCCAGGTCGACAAGACCGGCCCGCTGGCGGACAAGGAGCAGACCGAGGACCCCTCCGGTAAGACGGACTCGCGCTCGCAGGCCATCACCTTCACGCGCTCTGACCCGGACGTCATCAACGTCAACTTCGGCTACGCCGAGGATTACACGGTCTCCGGCACCGTCTACTACGACAAGGACCGCTCCGAGACCCTCAACAACTCCGAGCCCGGCTTCGACGGCATCACCGTGAACCTGCTCGGCGAGGACGGCTCTGTCGTCGCGACGACCACGACGAAGGCGGACGGCAC
>JVKM01000050.1 GCA_001072465.1 Xylanimonas cellulosilytica
ACGTAGCCGAAGTTGACCTTTTCCTGCAGGGGATGCTCACGGTTCATCGTGTACACCGCGGAGGTGTCGTCGACGGTGGCGTCGGGGTCCTCGGTCTGGTCGTAGTCCTTGATGGACGAGGAGCGCACGACCTTGACGGTGTACTTGCCGTCGGGCAGGTGCTGGAAGGCGTAGTTGCCGTCCGCGTCGGTGTCGAGGGTCTGGATGACCTTGCCGTTCTCGTCGAGGAGCTGGACGCTCACGCGCTCGAGGCCAGGCTCGTCACCATTGATCGTCTTGTCACGGTTGTCGTCGCGGTAGACGGTGCCCTTGATGGTGTTGTTCGCAACGTAACCGAAGTTCACGTTCTCCACAGAGGGATTGTCGTGGTTGACCTGGACGACGCCGGAGGTGCTGTCCTTGGTGGCGTCCGGGTCCTCGGTCTGCTCAAGGTCAGTGAGGTCACCGTCCTTGACAACCTTGACGGTGTACTTGCCGGCGGGCAGCTTGGAGAAGGAGTACGTGCCGTCCGCCTTCGTCGTGGTCGTCGCGACGACAGAGCCGTCCTCGCCGAGCAGGTTCACGGTGATGCCGTCGAAGCCGGGCTCGGAGTTGTTGAGGGTCTCGGAGCGGTCCTTGTCGTAGTAGACGGTGCCGGAGACCGTGTAATCCTCGGCGTAGCCGAAGTTGACGTTGATGACGTCCGGGTCAGAGCGCGTGAAGGTGATGGCCTGCGAGCGCGAGTCCGTCTTACCGGAGGGGTCCTCGGTCTGCTCCTTGTCCGCCAGCGGGCCGGTCTTGTCGACCTGGACGGTGTAGGTGCCGTCG
>JVKM01000051.1 GCA_001072465.1 Xylanimonas cellulosilytica
ACGTAGCCGAAGTTGACCTTTTCCTGCAGGGGATGCTCACGGTTCATCGTGTACACCGCGGAGGTGTCGTCGACGGTGGCGTCGGGGTCCTCGGTCTGGTCGTAGTCCTTGATGGACGAGGAGCGCACGACCTTGACGGTGTACTTGCCGTCGGGCAGGTGCTGGAAGGCGTAGTTGCCGTCCGCGTCGGTGTCGAGGGTCTGGATGACCTTGCCGTTCTCGTCGAGGAGCTGGACGCTCACGCGCTCGAGGCCAGGCTCGTCACCATTGATCGTCTTGTCACGGTTGTCGTCGCGGTAGACGGTGCCCTTGATGGTGTTGTTCGGGACGTAGCCGAAGTCGACGTCGCCCTTGGTGGGGTTCTTCTCGTCGAGGGTGATCGGCTCGGACGCGTTGTCCAGCTTGTTGTCGGGGTCGCCGGTCTGGTCGGTGTCGGTGAGGACACCATCCTTGACGACCTTGACGGAGTAGGTGCCGTCGGGCAGGTGCTCGAAGGAGTACTTGCCGTCCTTATCGGTCGTCGTGGTGGCGATGACCTTGCCATCCTTGTCGAGGAGCTGGACCGTCACGCCGGAGTAGCGTCCTTCGGTGTCGCCCTTCTTTCCGTCGCGGTCACCGTCGCGGTAGATGGTGCCGTTGATGGAGTTGTTGGCGATGTAGCCGAAGTTGACATCCGTTTCGGTGCGGTGGTCGTTGCTCAGCGAGATAACGCCGGAGGTGGAGTCCTTGGTGGAGTCCGGGTCCTCGGTCTGGTCGAGGTCGGTGAGGGCACCGTCCTTGACGACCTTGACGGTGTAGTCGCCGGCGGGCAGCTTGGAGAAGGAGTAGGCGCCGTTCTCGTCCGTCGTGGTGGTCGCGACGACCTTGCCGTCCTTGTCGCGCAGCTCGACGGTCTGGTTGGCGTAGCCCTTCTCGGTCGCGCCGTGCGTCTCGTCGCGGTCACCGTCGCGGTAGACGAGGCCGTGGATCGAGTAGTCGGGAACGTATCCGAAGTCGATGTTGTCCTTGGAGGGGTTATCCTCGCCCAGGGTCACCGGTTCGGAGGCGTTGTCCTTGTTCGCGTCCGGGTCCTCGGTCTGCTCGGTGTCGGCGAGCTCGCCGTCCTTGACGACCTTGACGGAGTAGGTGCCGTCGGGCAGCTTGGAGAAGGAGTACTTGCCGTCCTTGTCGGTCGTGGTGGTACCCACGACGTTGCCATCCTTGTCGAGGAGCTGAACCGTCACACCGGAGTATCCGGGTTCGGTGCCGTCCTGGTCGCCGTTGCGCGAGTCATCGCGGTAGACGGTGCCCGACAGGGAGTTGTTGTTCACGTAGCCGAAGTTGACGTCCGTCTTGGACGGGTTGTCGTTGTTCAGCGTGATGGGCTCGGAGGCGTTGTCCTTCGTGGCATCCGGGTCGCCGGTCTGCTCGAGGGAGGCGATGGGGCCATCCTGAACGACCTTGACGGAGTAGGTGCCCGCGGGGAGCTTGTCGAAGGAGTAGTTGCCCTTCTCGTCGGTCATGGTGGTGGCGACGACGTTGCCGTCGGCGTCGACCAGGTTGACCGTCACGCCCTCGTAGAGCTTCTCATCCGTGTCCAGCGCACCGGAGCGGTTGCCATCACGGTAGATGGTGCCCTTGATGAAGTAGTCGGGCACGTAGCCGAAGTTGACGTTCTTCTTCGTGGGGTTGTCCTCGTTCAGGACGATGGGCTCGGAGGCGCTGTCCTTGGTGCCGTCCGGGTCCTCGGTCTGCTCGAGGTCGGTGAGGGCTCCGTCCTTGACGACCTTGACGGAGTAGGTGCCGTCGGGCAGGTTGTCGAAGGAGTAGTTGCCGTTGGCGTCGGTCTTGGTGGTCGCGATGACCTGGCCGTCCTTATCGAGGAGCTGGACCGTCTGCTCGGGGTAGCCAGCCTCTCCCCCGTTGAGGGAGTTGGAGCGGTTGTCGTCGCGGTAGACCGTGCCGGAGATCGAGTTGTTCGAGATGTACCCGAAGTTGACGTTCTCCTTGATCGGGTCGTTCAGCTCGAGGGTGATGTCACCGGAGGTGTTGTCCTTGGTGCCGTCGGGGTCCTCGGTCTGGACGAGGTCGGCGATGGGGCCTTCCTTGTGGACGCGGACCTTGTAGGTGCCTTCCTCGAGGTTGGTGAACGCGTAGGCGCCCTTGGCGTCGGTGGTCGTGGTGGCCACGACGTTACCGTCCGTGTCGAGGAGGTCGACGGTCACACCCTGGTAGAGCTTCTCGCCGTCCTCGAGGGACTCGGAGCGGTCGGCGTCACGGTAGACGGTGCCCTTGATCGTGTAGTTCGTGGCGTAACCGAAGTTCACGTTCTTCACGGAGGGGTTGTCATGGTTGACCTGGACGACGCCGGAGGTGTTGTCCTTGGTGCCGTCCGGGTCCTCGGTCTGCTCGAGCTTCTTGAGCAGGTCGGAGGGCTCCACCTTGACGGTGTACTTGCCGGCGGGCAGCTTGGAGAAGGAGTAAGTGCCGTCCGCCTTCGTCGTGGTCGTCGCGACGACAGAGCCGTCCTCGCCGAGCAGGTTCACGGTGATGCCGTCGAAGCCGGGCTCGGAGTTGTTGAGGGTCTCGGAGCGGTCCTTGTCGTAGTAGACGGTGCCGGAGACCGTGTAATCCTCGGCGTAGCCGAAGTTGACGTTGATGACGTCCGGGTCAGAGCGCGTGAAGGTGATGGCCTGCGAGCGCGAGTCCGTCTTACCGGAGGGGTCCTCGGTCTGCTCCTTGTCCGCCAGCGGGCCGGTCTTGTCGACCTGGACGGTGTAGGTGCCGTCG
>JVKM01000052.1 GCA_001072465.1 Xylanimonas cellulosilytica
CGAACAACACCATCAAGGGCACCGTCTACCGCGACGACAACCGTGACAAGACGATCAATGGTGACGAGCCTGGCCTCGAGCGCGTGAGCGTCCAGCTCCTCGACGAGAACGGCAAGGTCATCCAGACCCTCGACACCGACGCGGACGGCAACTACGCCTTCCAGCACCTGCCCGACGGCAAGTACACCGTCAAGGTCGTGCGCTCCTCGTCCATCAAGGACTACGACCAGACCGAGGACCCCGACGCCACCGTCGACGACACCTCCGCGGTGTACACGATGAACCGTGAGCATCCCCTGCAGGAAAAGGTCAACTTCGGCTACGTCCCGGACTACTCGATCGCCGGTCGCGTCTACCGCGACTCCGACAAGTCCGGCTCCTACACCGACGGTGAAGAGACCTTCTCCGGCGTGACGGTCGACCTGCTCGACAAGGACGGCAAGGTCATCGCCACCACGACGACCGACAAGGACGGCAACTACTCCTTCGAGAAGCTGCCCGCCGGCACCTACCGCGTCAAGGTCCACCCGGACGGCGACCTCGCCGGCCTGGACCAGACCGAGGACCCGGACGGCATCGCCGACTCCATGTCCGGTGAGATCACGATCGGCTTCGACAACCAGAAGGTCACCGGCGTGAACTTCGGTTACGTCGCGCCCGACGTCCCGGCTACCAAGCCGAAGAAGGGCCTCGCCCGCACCGGCTTCGACGGCCTCATCGGCGGAGCGGGCCTGGGAGCGGCCGTCGTGGGCGGCATGTTCCTGTGGATGCGTCGCCGTCGCCAGGACTGATGGTCATTCGGCCTGAGCCTCGACGAGGCAGTGGCTGAGTGAGGGGCGGGTACTTCGGTACCCGCCCCTTTGGCGTACCCGGCTGCCTGCTGGGCCGGGCTGCTCGGTGTGCCCGTGGGCGGCGGCCCGCCCGCGAGCCGTCCGCGCTGCGAGCTTCGCTCGGCGCGTCGTCTCGAAGCCCGGCGAGGCCCCGCCGCCGCCCACCGGCACCGCGGCAGGTTCCTCCGGCGCCCTCCACACCAGTGGCGCCTGCGGTGCTGTGCGTGGCGGCGCGTCGCCTCGAAGCCCGGCCAGGCCCTGCCGCCGCCCACGGGCACCGCAGCCAGGCCCTGCCGCCACCCACCGGTGCGGCCGGTGACTCTCGTGAAACCGTCATCACCTTTGCTGGCGCGTGCTCTGTCTCCAGTGAAACCGACGGCACCATTGCTCGCCAGAAACACCCGTTTTTGATGCTATGTCTTCGAGCAAAGGCGTCGCGGGTTTCATGGTGGCATCCTGAGGCTCCAGCATTGGTGCCCGCGGTTTCACACAACGGCAGGGCGAGCAGTTTCGGCGCGAAAAAGTTCGCCCTGCGCGGCCTGGTGTGGGCGTAAGCGCGAAAAAGTTCGCCCAGCATACGAAAAATGGCCCAAAAATGGTGTTATATGGCGTGCTGGGAGAGTATTTTCGCGGAAATGCCGCAAACAGTCTCACGTTGGGCGAGTTTTTTCGCGGGCGTGAGCTCGAAGGCCTCGTGTGGGTGGCAGGTGGTCAGTCTCCAGTGTTCAAGCCACCGCGGCACCCGGTGTGACTGGTGTTGTGGATGCCTGGGGGATGTCGCGAAGGTGGGCAGGAAGCTGTTGCAAACGCAAACCTGTGCGGATGAAGCCGAGGACGTCGCCTCCAACGATCTGCATACGGGAGCGCCCGGGGCCGTGGCCCCGGGCGCTCCCGGCAACAATTGAGCTCCGATAACTAGCGGAACAACTTCAGGGCGTTGGGCCCGATCATGAACGGCGCCAAGATCATCGACGAGCCCAGACCCACGCTGAAGCCGGCGATCACGTCGGTGACCCAATGGACGCCCAGGTACAGGCGCGTCACGCAAATGAACACGATGAGCGTCAGCGCCGCGGCCCACAGCAGGTAGCGCAGACGGCGACCGACGCGCGTGGTCGTCAGCACCAGCACCAGGGACACGAAGAGCGCGGTCACGGCCGTCGCGTGACCCGACGGGAACGAGTAGCCGTCCTCGGTGATCAGGCGTAGCGCCTCCTCGGGGCGAGGACGCTCGTACAGGTGCTTGATGATGAAGCTGTTTGCGGCCGAGAACACCACGGAACACAGGATGTACAGGGCGTTCATGACCTTCTTGATGAACCACCACACGGCGCCCGCCACGACCAGCGCCACGACGACCGCGCGCTTGGGGTCGAACAGCCACGACGCACCCGTCATGAACGAGTTCATCGCCGGCGTACGCGACGCGACGAAGTCAGACCACACCGTGGTGTCGATCGACAGGGGACTCGTGATGAATCCGCCCGCGACGGCGACAGCCGCGACGAGGAGAAACCCGATGATCACGGGGGGAGTCAGAAGGCGACGAGCAATCATAGTGAAATCCTACCGTAGTGTCAGTCGTTGGCGCCGTACTCGTACATCCAGCGCCCGGCCCGGCGTGAGAAGCGTGAATGCTCGCGCATCTGTCCGGATTCGCCAGTCGATACGTCCCGCCACGAGGCCACGAACGTCACGGTGCCCTCCTCGTCGGAAGGACCCCCGGCCTCGGCCCCCAGGATCTGCAGACCCGTCCACTGCGTCCCCTCCACCCAGTAGGGGGGAGCGGGGCGCGTGCGCGGGTGCCACGTGCGGAACAGGTAGTCCTCGTCGCGCAGCGCGAACGCCGTGTAGCGCGAACGCATGAGCGCCTCGGCGGTCGGAGCCACCTCGCCGTCCAGGTAGCGCCCGCAGCACTGCGCCAGCAACGCTCCCGACCCGCACGGGCAGGTACGAGGCCGGGGCGCGCCAGCGCTCGCAGCGCCGGGGGCAGTGGGGGAGGAGGTCACGCCTGGTCGCCCAGGGAGGCCAGCCAGCGCTCCGCATCCAGGGCCGCACGGCAGCCGGAGCCGGCCGCCGTGATGGCCTGGCGGTACGTGTGGTCCACGGCGTCACCGCACGCGAACACGCCCGCGACGGACGTACGCGTCGACGGCTCGTCGACCGTGATGTAGCCGGCCTCGTCGAGGGCGACCTGGCCGCGCAGGAAACCCGTGCGGGGCAGGTGACCGATCGCGACGAACACGCCGTCCACGGCGATCTCACGCGTGGAACCATCCACCGTGGAGGCAAGGCGCAGGCCGGTGACGGCCTCGTCGCCCAGGACCTCCTCGACGGTCGCGTTCCACTCGAAGGAGATCTTCGGGTTGTTCAGGGCGCGCTCGGCCATGACGCGCGAGGCGCGCAGAGCGTCGCGGCGGTGCACGACAACGACCTCGGACGCGAAGTTCGTCAAGAAGGTGGCCTCCTCCATCGCGGAGTCGCCGCCGCCAATGACGGCCAGGCGACGATCCTTGAAGAAGAAGCCGTCGCAGGTCGCGCAGTAGGAGACTCCGCGGCCGGAGAACTCGTCCTCGCCGGGCACGTTCATGTGACGGTACTCCGAGCCGGTGGCCAGGATGACGGCGCGCGCGTAGAAGACCTCGTCCTCGGTCGCCACGGCCTTCACGTCGCCCTCGAGGTTGACGGCGACGACGTCCTCGTAGCGAACGTCCGCGCCGAACTTCTCGGCCTGCTCGCGCATGTTGTCCATGAGCTCGGGGCCCTGAATGCCCTCCGGGAAACCGGGGAAGTTCTCGACCTCGGTCGTGTTCATGAGCGCGCCACCCGCGGCCAGCTGACCGGCCAGCACGATGGGGGCGAGGCCGGCGCGGGCCGTGTAGACCGCGGCCGTGTAGCCGGCGGGACCCGAGCCGACGATGACAACGTCGTGGACGGTGGCGCCCTCGGGCACCTCGGCCGATGGGACCTGCACCTCGGTGGTCTCAGCGGTGGTATCGGTGGATTCGGCCGTCACCAGGCCCGGAATCGTCACGAAAGACATGCGTACCCTCCTTCAGGGTTACTGAACTGTAAGTTCGGAGATCCACGCCCAGTTGCGTCCGTCCTGGCCCTTGGGCATGGAGCGGAACTGCAGCGCGATCGAGTCGGTTTCGACGGCCGCGGGCAGCTGAATCGTCGTCGTCGGAGACAACGCCGACATGGCCAGCTCTGTTCCGCCGCGCGGGTTCGCCGGGTCCGTGACGTTACGCACGACGACCTCGCCGCCGGACGTCGCCGGATCCATGGTGAGCGTCACCGAGGACACGGTGGCCTTCTGCTGGAGCTTCACGACGATCGTCACGGAGGTCTCGTCGCGGAACTGGTTGTTGTCGAACCAGCGCGACGACCAGGACGTAGACGGGTTCGAGTCGATCATGTTGATCGCGCGGTCCGGGTGGTCGCCGTCGTCGTTGTTCCACGACAGGACCTGCACGGAGGAGATCACGGGGGTCGTGGTCGGAGCCGGCGGGGGCGTCGTGGTGAGCGCGGGGCTGGGCTCCTCGTCGGATTGCTGCTGTGCGACACCGGCGCGCAGGGACTGGGTGAGATCCAGGTCGGTGACCGGTCGGGTGGCCATCCACGGACCCCAGATTGCACCAAAGAGCACCAGGACGACGCCGAAGATCAGTGCGGGCTTTGTCGGGTCGATGAGCGTGCCGGAGCGCTTGGAGGAGCCCTCCTCGTTCGACGAGGCCGGGGCTGCCTGCGCGGGAGCGGCAGGCATCGGGGGGACGGGGTCCATGACCTCGGTGGCGTCCTCGACCGGGGGAGCGGGCACCGCCTCGGGTGCCTGCACGCGCGGAATCTGATGCGTCGAGGGGCCGTCCGTCAGGGGAGCGGGATGGGGGTAGTCCTCGGGATTGACTTCAGCGTCGCGCTCGTATCCGCTGGCGGCGGGGGCCGGCGGCGGGGGAGCGAGGGGGAACGCGGGGGCCTCGACCTGCGCGGCATCCACCTCATCCGTCACGGGCTCGATGCCGTACTCCGCGAGGGACTCGGGAATCGCCTGTGCCTGCGCGGCCTCCGTGGCCTCGGCGATGTCGTCGACGATGGGTGCGGCCACGGCCTCGGCGACCAGCGGGTTTTCGACGGGTGCCTGCGTTGCGGGACCGAGGGTCGGGACCTCGGCGGGCGCGGGGGCCGGCGGCATGTCGGCGAGCTCCTCGGCCTCATCGGCTGCAGGGGCTGCGGGGGGAGCGGGGATCGGCGAGGCGGAGAGCACCTCGTCAAACGACGGCAGCTTCTCGTCGTCGCCGCTGCGTTCGGGCGTGGGAGCCATCGGTTCCTCCGTCTCGTCGGGTGTGTGTCCCGTCATTATCTCAGCTGGTGCGGGGGTGGGCGTGGAGGACGCTGCCAGGATGTTCACCACAGCGCCGGGCACGCGCAGGCGGGTGAGCAGCGGGCGCATCATGACGGCGGATTCGCCGGGCGCGGCGAAGCGCAGCACGAGGAGGTACACGAGGCCGGTCAGCGCGGACACGAGCGAGAGCTTCACGCCGGCCAGGGCCATGCGGCCCAGCGTCGACGAAATCTCGGTGTGGATACCCATGAGCCACAGGAGGCCGAAGCCCACGAGGCCCGCGACGATCGCCGCGGCCAGGTAGGACACGTAGGAGCGCAGCAGGCCCGCGCGATCGACGTAGCGGTTCTCGCGCGACACCCACACGACCGCGATAATGCCCTGGGTCAGGCGGCACACGGTCTCGCCGAGCGCGGCCGCGACAACCCACCAGCGGGCGCCGGTCAGGGCGTACATCGACCAGCCCACGATCACCTGGAGGATCGTGGGACCAATGCCCATGAGGAACACGGGCTTGACGTCCTCGTAGGCGAAGAAGACGCGCTGGCTCATGAGGACCATGCCGGTCGAGGCGACGCCGGGCATGAGCGAGGCGAGGACGAGGGCGTAGCCGGTCACGGCCTCGGGATCCCCGCCCTTGGCCGCCATCGCGATCTCCATCATGGGGACGGAACCGGCCATCAGCATGGCTGCCGCGACGAGGGTCAGCGACGTAATCGTGCGCACGCCCAGGTGGTAGTTGTCGGCCACCGCGCGGTCGTCGCCGTCAGCGACGGCACCGGCCATGCGGGTGAAGATCGCGGTCGTCAGCGACACCGTGATAAGCGACTGGGGAACCATGAAGATCATGAACGCCGTCGAGTAGGCGAGGATGCCGACGACGCCGCCCTGAGCACCGTTGCGGCCGATGAAACCGTCGGCCATGGCAGCGAGGTTGTTCGTGGACAGGACGCCGACCTGGGACACGCCCAGGGTCGCGAACGTCCATCCGGCCACGCGCGGCATCGACCCGAAAGAGGTTCCGCGGAAGTGGAAGTCCGGCTTGAAGGAGACTCCCGCCCGACGCATCGGCCACAGCAGGCACAGGGCCTGGCAGATGACGCCGAGGGTCGCGGATCCGGCGAGGACCCAGAACTGCGCGCCCGTCAGGTCGCCCGCGGGGATGCCGCCGTCCGGTGCGCCGCCCCAGATGGCGAGGAAAGCGCCGAGGCCCGCGATGCCCACGACGTTGTTGACGACGGGCGCCCACATGTAGGGCCCGAAGATCTCGCGCGCGTTGAGTAGCTCGCCGAGCAGGTTATACAGGCCGTAGAAGAACAGCTGCGGCAGGCACAGGAGGGCAAAGAGGATCGCGAGGTTGCGAATGTCCTCGGTGTAGCCGGCGGCTGTGATCATCACCAGGACGGGGGCGAGCACCATCGTCGCGAAGGTAACGAGGAAGAGCAGGGTTCCCGCGAGGGTCAGCAGGCGGTTGACGTAGGTGTCACCGTCGTGACGGCGCTTGATGGCGCCGACGATCTGCGGGACCAGGACGGCGTCGAAGATGCCGGAGGCCAGCAGGTTGAAGACCGTGTTGGGCAGCGTGTTCGCGGTCTGGAAGGCAGCGCCGACGCCGCCGGCGGTCGCGCCGACCGCGGCGATGAGCATCGCGTTGCGCACGAAGCCGAGGATGCGCGACACCATGGTGCCCGACGCCATGAGCGCCGATGCCCTCAGGATCGATCGGCGAGGCGTGTTCGAGCTCATGGGGTCTCCTTCGTCGTTGCTGTCTCGGTTTCAGTGGTGATGTCTGTTGTGTCGGCGTCGCCGGATGCGGCCTGCGCTTTGCGTGCGGCCCTCTTGCGCAGCGAACGCGTGATGCCGGCCAGGAAGAGCAGGCCGAAGAGCGAGGCGATGACGGCCGTGATCGCATCCTCCCACCCGGCGCGCATGCGCACGGTCACGGTCTGGGAGTCGTCGAGGACGAGGCCGTCGGGTGTGGTGACCTTGTACGTGACCTCGATGTCGCCACTGCCGATCGCACCCACGGGCACCTCGACCGTCGTCGCGCCCTGCGCGGCGAGCGTCTGGGATTGGGCGGGAGTGGCGCGCAGACGCGGGTCATCGGGCACGAGGGTCACGTCGACGCGCACCGGCCAGGGCAGGTTATTGCGCACGAGGACGGGGAAGTTCGCGGACTTGTTAATGAGGTTGACGGCCGAGGAGGGCTCGACGGTCACGGCGGAGAGCATCGTCGTGACCTGCGAGGTGACGGCAGTCGCCGCGTCGAGCTGCTCGGAGGGGGTGAGCTGCGCGGACAGAGCCGGGAGAATCTGGGGGGTGACCGAGGCGTACACCGCGTCGGCGTCGTCCGTTGCCTTCGCCAGCGGTGTGAGCATGGTCAGGGACGAGGCCATGGCCGAGATCGCGGTCTCCGTGTCGGCCTCGAGGACCCCAGCCCCGACGGTCTGGCGGTCGACGTCGGTGGGTTCACTGGCGGCCATCTCGCTGAAGGACATGGCGCTCACCCAGCGTGGCGAGAACAGGGCTTTCGTGCGACCGGTGAGCCGCTCGTTGATGACGGTTCCGCGCTGGGCCGCCGCGAAAATGGTGCGCGAGGAGGCGGGGCGCTCGCGGGTGATGATCGCGGTGATTGCGGTGAGGGCCTGTTCGGCGTCGAGCTCGTCGCCGCCGGATGCGTTCCACGACAGGATCGCGGCGATGTCGCTCTGCTGGGCGAGGGTGCGCGCGCCCGTCCCGTCCGTCGAGGTCTCGCCGGTGGCGGGGTCGACGTTGACGCGCGCGTAGGAGGTGAAGGGAACGTCCTCAGCAGGGGTCAGGGCGCCAACCGGGGCGATCGTGATCTGGTTCGAGGAGGAGAATCCGGACAGGAACGACGTGCCGAAGGTCGTGTCCGCAGGCCAGGCGACGTTACGCAGGATCGAGGGACCGGAGTCGGGCGAGGAGCTCGTCGTGGTGGACTGGCCGGCGGTAGTCGTGGATGCGCTCGGCGTGGGCGTGGCCTCGGGTGTCCCGGAAGGGGAGGGGGTGGCCGAGGCCGACGGGCTCGGGCTGGCCGGAGAGTTCGCGGGTGCGACCCACCCGGCCTTGCGCAGCGTGTCGGGGAAGTCGGCCATTGAGCGCGAGGCGCGGTCCCAGAAGCCGGTGTTGCCCGACAGCGACAGGGCACCGAGGTCTGCGTCTCCCTCGGGCAGGGCGATGATCTCGGTCGCGTTCGACAGGAGCGCCGCGACGAAGGCCTCGGACTGGAGGTCACGCGCGCGCTGCGCCGGGTCTGTGGCCGTGGGGGCGGGCGTCGGGGTGGGGGACGCGCTCGGCGAGGCCGTGGGGGCACCGGACTGACCCGATTCCGCGTCGGACTGACCGGACTGGGCGGGGTCAGATCCGGACTGTCCTGCGTCGGTCGAGGGGGAAGTCGAAGGAGAAGTCGAAGGGGAAGCCGAGGGGGAAGCCGAGGGGGTTGGTGTGGCCGTGGGCTGCGGGCCGCGAGGGATCAGCAGCGGGTCGACGGCCAGGGTGATGCCGCTGGCGGAGGCGAGGCTGAGGACCGCCGAGCGTTCGCCCTGGTCCTGGGTGGCGCTCGTCGAGGTCCAGGGGATCACGGCGCTCACGCGCGAGGCGGAGACCTGCGCGCCCGAGTCCCACACGATGATCGATCGGTCCTTGCCCGAGTATTCGCCGGAGGTCGCAGTTACGGTCGTGACGCGCGGGCCCCACTCCTCGGCGTCGGTGAGAGGCAACGAGGATGTGGGAATGCGGATCTCGAAGGAAGTCGTGGCTCCTCGGGCGACGTCCGTGAGTGAGGAGGAAGCCGCGTGGGTGGCGTCCGGCTCGTCATCGGTGAGGGCGGTCGTCAGCGCGGGGACAGAAATCGGTGTCTCGTTGGCGACGAACACCTCGAGGGAGATATTCGCGAGCGTCGTCGGCGAATCGTTACGGACCGTTCCTGTGATAACAAGTTCGTTTTCGTCTGTGATGATTCGAGGCGACAGCGAGTTAATGGAAACGGAAAGCCCAGAATCCTCTGAGACCGTGCCCATGATGGCGGGGCGCGACGCGTCGGACTGAGAAGAGGTCACGGTGGGCAGCGGGGCGGCCCCGGCCTCGTTCAGACCGAGGCCGAAGGGAAGAGCCATCGCCGCGCACAGGACGCCAGCCGTGAGCGCGCGCCTAGTCACGGCCATCCCGATACAGCAGGTCCAGGGCGATGCGCACGATGCGACGCTCGTTGGGGTAGGCCAGCTGGCGCGACACGTCGCGCAGCGGCACCCATGCGGCTTCCTCGGCCTCGTGATCCGGATCCCCATCGACGGAGATTGTGCCGGACTCGTACCCCATCAGGTAGTGGTGGACGACCTTGTGAACGCGGCGGTCGTTGCCGGAGAACCAGTAGTCGATTGATGCGAGGTGGCGGATGATGCGCCCGTGGATGCCGGTCTCCTCGGCGACCTCGCGCAGCGCGGCCTGCTGGGGGGTCTCGGAACCCTCGAGGTGGCCCTTGGGAAGGCACCACTCGATGCGACCCGCTCGATTGCGTCGCGCGATCAACGCCGCATAGGGAATTCCGTCACGCACGTCCACGACGATGCCGCCCGCGCTGGTTTCCGCGGAAATCGGCAGGTGAGAGCGGCCAGCGCGCACAGAAGCGGACCGACGCGGGGGTCGGGGCACCCCGCCTCGGCGGTCAACTGGACGTGCAGGCATGACTCCACTTTAGCCGGTACGCGGCCCCCGGTAGTCGACCAGGGTGCTTTCCTGGCATGCTTAAGGGCGATGAGTACCCAGTCAACTTCCCCGAATAACGGCCCCGTGACCGTGCAAAACGCCGGAACGACGGACATTCCTACCCTCATGGCGAACGCCACGAGGACCTTCGCCGCGCTCCCGCCTGCGATTATGGAACTCGGCACGATTTTTGACGAGGCCGGGGAGGAGCTCGCGCTCGTCGGCGGGCCCGTGCGCGACGCGTTCCTGGGAGTGACTCCGCACGACTTCGACATGACGACCTCCGCGCGCCCCGAGCGCACCGAGGAGCTCCTGGCGAAGTGGGGCAACGCGACCTGGGACATCGGCAAGGAGTTCGGCACGATCGGCGGTCGCCGCGGCGACCTGGTCGTCGAGGTGACGACCTACCGCACCGACGAGTACGAGATCGGCTCGCGTAAGCCCGAGGTGACCTTCGGAGACACCCTCGAGGGCGACCTGACGCGCCGCGACTTCACGGTCAACGCGATGGCGATGCGCCTGCCGCAGATGGCCCTCGTCGACCCGTGCGGCGGCCTCGCTGACCTCGCGGACGGCAACCTGCGCACCCCCGTGTCGGCCGAGCAGTCCTTCGACGATGACCCGCTGCGCATCATGCGCGCCGCGCGTTTCTCCGCGCAGCTGGGCCTCGACGTCGACATGGACGTCTTGAACGCGATGGAGACCATGGCCTCGCGCCTGGAGATCGTCTCCGCCGAGCGCATCCGCGCCGAGCTCGAGCGCCTCATCATTTCGCCCTACCCGCGCCGCGGCATCGAGCTGATGGTGCACACGGGCGTCGCCGACATCGTCCTGCCCGAGGTCGCCGGCCTCGTCTCCACGGTGGACGAGCACAAGCGCCACAAGGACGTCTACGAGCACACCCTTACCGTCGTCGAACAGGCGATGGACCTGGAGACCGGCCCGGACGGCGCCGTGCCCGCCCCCGACTTCATCCTGCGTTTCGCCGCCCTCATGCACGACGTCGGCAAGCCGGCGACCCGCCGCTTCGAGCCGAACGGCACCGTCTCCTTCCACCACCACGAGATCGTGGGCGCGAAGATGACGCGCAAGCGCATGAAGGCCCTGCACTTCGACAAGGCGACGATCGAGGCCGTCTCCAACCTGGTCGCGCTGCACCTGCGCTTCCACGGCTACGGCGAGGCCGCCTGGTCCGACTCGGCGGTGCGCCGCTACGTGGCCGACGCGGGCGACCTCCTTGAGCGCCTCCACCGCCTGACGCGCGCGGACTGCACGACCCGCAACCGCCGCAAGGCCAACTACCTGTCCGCCGCCTACGACGACCTCGAGGCGCGCATCGCCGCCCTGCGTGAGCAGGAGGAGCTGGACGCGATCCGCCCCGACCTCGACGGCGACCAGATCATGGAGATCCTCGGGCTGCGCCCCTCGCGCGCCGTGAAGATCGCCCGCGACTACCTGCTCGAGCTGCGCATGGAGCGCGGACCGCTGGGCGAGGAGGCCGCCCGTCAGGCGCTTCTCGACTGGTGGGCATCGGACGACGTGCGTGCCCTCGCCGAGGAGTACCAGGCCCAGCAGGCCCACTGGGAGGCCAAGGTCGCGGAAAAGAAGGCTCGCAAGGCCGCCGCGAAGGCCGCCCGCGAAGCTCAGGGCCAGTGAGACGAGGCGCGGGGCGACAATCGTCACGCCCGCGCATGGTGCACCCCCGGCCATGCCGCCGTACTCTGGGAATAATTCAACTTTTTGTTAGGAGAGTTATCGCATGAGCACGTTCACCCCCGAGAAGGCATCGGCCGACATCGGCGTGTACGGCCTGGGAGTCATGGGCGCAAACCTCGCCCGCAACCTGGCCCGCAACGGCTACGCGACCGCCGTCTTCAACAGGACCCCGGCTCGCACCGAGAAGCTCATGGCGGAGCACGGCGACGAAGCGACCTTCGTTCCCGCGTCCACGCTGGAAGACTTCGTCGCGTCCCTGCGCGCGCCCCGCGTCGCCATCATGATGGTCCAGGCCGGCCCTTCGACGGACGCCGTCATGGAGCAGCTCGCCGATCTCATGGACGAAGGCGACATCATCGTCGACTGCGGTAACTCCCTGTTCACCGACACGATCCGCCGCGAGAAGTGGGCCGCCGAGCGCGGCCTGCACTTCGTGGGCGCGGGCGTCTCCGGCGGCGAGGAGGGCGCCCTGTGGGGTCCCTCCATCATGCCCGGCGGCACCCCGGCCTCGTACGACCGCCTCGGCCCCATGTTCGAGGCCATCGCCGGCACTTACGATGGCGTCCCCTGCTGCACGTACATCGGCGCGAACGGCGCCGGCCACTTCGTGAAGATGGTGCACAACGGCATCGAGTACGCCGACATGCAGGTCATCGCCGAGGCCTACACCCTCCTGCGTGAGGGCCTGGGCGCCACCCCGGCCGAGATTGCCGACATCTTCGCCGCCTGGAACGAGGGCGAGCTCAACTCCTACCTCATGGAGATCACCGTCGAGGTCCTGCGCCAGGTGGACGCCGAGACCGGCAAGCCCCTCGTCGACCTCATCGTGGACGCCGCCTCGCAGAAGGGCACCGGCAAGTGGACGGTCCAGACTGCCCTCGACCTGGCCGTCCCCGTCACCGCGATCGGCGAGGCGACCTTCGCGCGCGGCGCGTCCTCCGAGCCCGCCCAGCGCGCGGCCGGCCAGGCGCTCGCGGGCAACGCCACCGCCCTCGTCATCGAGTCGGACGAGGCCCGGGCCGCGTTCATCGAGGACGTGCGCCAGGCGCTCTTCGCCTCCAAGATCGTCGCCTACTCGCAGGGCTTCGACGAGATCGAGGCCGGCGCGAAGGAATACGACTGGGGCATCGACAAGGGCGCCCTGGCTCGCATCTGGCGCGCGGGCTGCATCATCCGCGCGGCCTTCCTCGACGACATCACCCGCGCCTACGAGGCCGACCCCGACCTGCCGCTGCTGCTGGCCGCCGAGCCGTTCGCGACGCGCTTCCAGGAGTGCACGCCCGCGCTGCGTCGCGTCGTGGCCCAGGCGGCCCTCGCCGGCGTTCCGATCCCCGTGTTCGCCTCGTCCCTGGCCTACTTCGACCAGATCCGCGCGACGCGCCTGCCGGCGGCCCTCATCCAGGGCCAGCGTGACTTCTTCGGCTCCCACACCTACCACCGGGTAGACAAGGAGGGTGTCTTCCACACCCTGTGGGCGGTCGATGGTCGTCCCGAGGAGCAGTGGTCCTGATCTGAGACTGCGGCGGAAGCCGCACGAGGGGGTGGGTGCGCGGCACCCACCCCTTTGTGTTGCAGCCCATACTTTGGGGTTCTTTCAGGAAACCCGGTTAATCTAGGGGTACACCAATCCGCTGAAAGGGCGAATACGTGGCTACTAACAACGGACAGTCTGACTGGAACGACATCATCGAACCTGGCGGCTCCGGCACGTCAGGGCGGGACTCGCTGCCCTCGCGACGCGCGGTGCGCGCCGCGGCCGGATCGCATGCATCCCGGAAGGCTGCCAAGGCCTCGTCGGCCGGTAAGAAGGGCCCGGCGAAGAAGAGGTTCCGGTGGGCCAAGCGCATCGGCTTCTCAATTCTGACCGTCTTCCTGGGCGTGTTCATCGCGGGCATGGCGATGTTCCTGTACCTCTACAACACGCTGACCGTGCCCGCGCCGGATGACCTGGCGCTCGCGCAGAAGACCACGGTCTACTACGCCGACGGTACGACCGAGATGGGCACCCTGGGTGACATCAACCGTCAGATCATCGACACGACGACGCTGCCCGACTACGTCTCGAAGTCGATCGTGGCCTCCGAGGATCGCACGTTCTACACGAACTCGGGTGTTGACCTGAAGGGCATTTTCCGCGCCCTCATCAACAACCTGCGCGGCGGCGCCCGCCAGGGTGGTTCGACGCTGACCCAGCAGTACGTGGAGCGCTACTACATCGGCGAGACCACGTCCTACACGGGCAAGCTCAAGGAAGCCGTCCTGGCTATCAAGATCAACCGTGAGAAGTCCAAGGACGAGGTCATCGGCGCCTACATGAACACGATCTACTTCGGTCGTGGCGCGTACGGCATCGACGCTGCCGCCCAGGCGTACTTCGGCCACGGCGCCTCTCAGCTGACCCTGTCTGAGTCGGCGCTCCTCGCGGCCGTCATCCCTGCGCCCTCCGCGTGGGACCCCGCCGTCAACCCCGATAAGGCGAAGGAGCGCTGGGAGCGCGACCTGAACCTCATGGTCGAGGACGGCTGGATCACGCAGGCCGACAAGGATGCCGCGGTGTTCCCCGACACGATCGACCCCGACACGCTCAATAGGGCCTCGATGACCGGTACGAACGGCTACCTGATGGCCCAGGTCAAGCAGGAGCTCCTCGCC
This sequence comes from Xylanimonas cellulosilytica, assembly GCA_001072465.1. Taxonomy (GTDB): domain Bacteria; phylum Actinomycetota; class Actinomycetes; order Actinomycetales; family Actinomycetaceae; genus Pauljensenia. The sequence goes on from JVKM01000052.1 coordinate 14,266, forward strand.
TCCGACCAGTTCGACGAGGACAAGATCAGCCAGGGTGGTCTGCGCATCACCTCTACGATCGTCAAGGAGCACCAGGAGCAGGCCGTCGCGGCCGCCGAGGGCATGAACGAGGTCGAGGGCTGGGATCCCACCCACCAGCACGTGGCCCTGTCCTCCATGGATCCGGCCACCGGCGAGATCCTCGCCGAGTACGCGGGCGCGGATTACGAGAAGCGCCAGCAGAATGCCGTCACGCAGGACATCGCGATGGCCGGCTCGTCCTTCAAGCCTTTCGCCCTGCTGGCGAACGCTCGCCTGGGTGGCACGGTCTACGACACGTACTCGGGCAAGTCTCCGCAGTACTTCCGAGGCATGGGCACCCCCGTCTCGAACGACGGCGGCTACTCGTTTGGTAACGTCACCCTCGTGAAGGCGACCGCGTACTCGATGAACACGGTGTTCGTGGGCCTGAATGACGATGTTGAGCCGGAGAATACCCTCAAGGCCGCCATCGACGCGGGTATCCCCGAGGACACGGTCGGCCTGAACGACGAGCTGCTCAACGTCCTGGGACCCTCCTCGCCGCACAACATTGACCTGACGACCGCCTACTCGACGATCGCTAACGGCGGCGAGCGCGTCACTGCCCACATCGTCAAGAAGGTTGAGGACTCGAACGGCAAGCTGCTCTACAGCGGCGACGTGGCCCCCAAGCGCGTCTTTGACGTCGAGGAGGTCTCCTCGATCATGCCGGCCCTCGAGGCCGTCACGAAGGGCGAGGGAACCGCCGCCAACGTTGATTCCGCGATCGCGCGACTGACGACGGCCGGCAAGACCGGTACCTCCTCGGAGCAGCTCTCCGCCCAGTTCGTGGGCTTCGTGCCCGGCATGGTGACCGCCGTGTCGATGTACCAGTCCGACGATGCCGGTAACTCGGTGCCCCTGGATGACGTGGGTGGCCTCGATCAGTTCCACGGCGGCGACTGGCCGGTCGACGTGTGGATCGACTACATGAAGCCGGCGACCGCAAACCTGCCGGGTGACGACTTCCCGTGGAAGGTCGAGTCCAACCGCAAGGTGCACAACAACGCGCCCACGCCCGCTCCGAGCGCGACGACCGACGCCCCGCAGTCCGCTGCCGAGCCCACCGAGACGCCCACCCCCACCGAGACGCCCTCCGCCGAACCCACCGAGAATTCGGAGAACGGCGGCAACGGTTCCAACAACGGTAACGGCGGGAACAATAACGGCGGCAACGGTTCCAACAACGGCAACGGCGGGAATAACAACGGCGGCAATGGTTCCAACAACGGCAACGGCGGGAACAATAACGGCGGCAATAGCAACGGCAACAACAATGGTGGCCGAAGAAACTAGCTGTGCGTCCTAGCGCCGAGCTGCGGGCCCCGAGGAGAATCCTCGGGGCCCGCAGTGCGTTCACTGCGGGAGTATGCGTATGCGGATAGGAAACGACGATCCGGATAGGTTACGAACATCCGGATAGGTTACGAACATCCGGATAGGTTAATAACCTATCCACAAGCGAATAACCTATCCGGATGCGCACAACCTATCCGCGTGCGAGCGCCCACCACGCCCAATCTGCGCTGTGCGCATGATGGCCCACAGCGGCGTGCTGGCACCGATGCGGGCATAGCAAAGGGGTGGCCCCCGCTCGCATGAGCGGGGGCCAACCCTTCAGCATTCAACCGGTGCGTGAAGCCTTCACTTCGCGGCGGAAACGCGGACCTTGAGGTTCGCGGACACCTCGGGGTGGAGGCCGACGGTCACCGTGTAGTCGCCAACGGCCTTGATGGGCGAGGCGATGATGACGCGACGACGATCGATGGTCTGGCCCAGCTGCTCCTTGACCGCGTCAGCGATCGCAGCAGCGGAGACGGCGCCGAACAGGCGGCCGGAGTTGCCAACCTTGCCGGAGATCTCGACAACGGCACCCTGGAGGGCGTCGCGCACGGCGCGAGCGTCGTCGATCGTGGCGATCTCGTGGCGGCGACGAGCAGCGGCGATCTGGTCGATCTGCTTCTGCGCGCCGGCGGTCCACTTGGCGGCGAAGCCGCGGGGGACCAGGTAGTTGCGGGCGTAGCCAGCCTTGACCTCGACGACCTCGCCGGCGTGGCCGAGGTTGGGGACGTCGTGGGTGAGGATCAGTTTCGTGGTAGCCATATCAGCTGTGTCCTTCCCTTATCAGCGGCCGGTCGTGGAGTAGGGCAGCAGAGCCATCTCACGCGCGTTCTTGACGGCGCGAGCGATCTTGCGCTGCTCCTGGGTGGAAACACCGGTCACGCGGCGGGCGCGGATCTTGCCGCGGTCCGAGATGAACTTACGCAGCAGAGCGGTGTCCTTGTAGTCGATCTTTTCGATCTTGGCCGACTTCAGCGGGTTGGCCTTCTTCTTGATGGGCTTGTTGCGAAGTTGGGGCTTCGCCATGATGGTCTCCTAGTGAATCCGGGCGGACTGTGCCGCCCCAAGCGTGTTGTCTTCGACGTGGCGCTTTCCGGCGTAGGTGCCGGGGCGCGCGACTTTAGAACGGGGGCTCGTCGCCGAAGGAGGTGGCGCCGCCAGCGGGGGCGGAGCGCCACGGGTCCTCGGGGGAGCCGCCGGTCGGTGCGCCGTAGTTGGCGCCACCCTGGCCATATCCACCCTGGCCGCCGCCGTAACCGCCGCCCTGCTGGGGCGCGCCCTGCTGGCCGCGGTTGTCGGACTGGTAGCCGCCGCCACCGGAGGGGGCGGTGCGGGTGACCTGCGCGCGTGCGCGGCGCAGGGAGGGGCCGACCTCGTCGACCTGCAGCTCAACGACCGTGCGACGTTCACCCTGCTGAGTGTCATACGAGCGCTGGGTGAGGCGACCCTGAACAATGACGCGCATGCCCTTACGCAGCGACTCGGCGACGTTCTCAGCGGTCTCGCGCCACACGGAGCAGCGCATGAAGAGGGTGTCGCCGTCGCGCCACTCACCGGCGTTACGGTCGTAGGTTCGGGGGGTGGAGGCCACCGTAAAATCGGCGACCGCGGCGCCGGACTGCGTCCAACGCAGTTCGGGGTCAGCGGTCAGGTTACCGATGACAGTGATGACGGTATCTCCGGCCAT
>JVKM01000053.1 GCA_001072465.1 Xylanimonas cellulosilytica
CTGCCCGCCGCTCCCGCTCACGCCGCCGACCCGATCACGGCGGCCGAGCAGCCTCACTTCGCCTACTACCATCTCGATCAGGCGCGCGCCAAGGGCTACACCGGCAAGGGCGTGACCATCGCCCTCATCGACGGCGAGGTCGACACCAGCGCACCCGAGCTGGCAGGCGCCACCATCATCGACAAAACACCGTGCACCGTCACATCGGGGGCCAACTCCAAGAGCCACGGCACGGCCATGGCCTCGCTCCTGGTCTCCAAAGAGTACGGCGTCGCCCCCGACGCAACACTCCTTGCCTACCGAACCTCCTTCCCCAAGGACGGAGACAAGGCGGAGTCCGATTGCCGAGGCCACCACGGCAACAGTCTCTACGAGCCCGAGTGGCTGATCAATCAGGCCATCACCGACGGCGCACAAATCATCAGCATCTCTGCAACAAGTGGTGACACGAGTGACGCGGTGAAGTGGGCAATCGCCCGCGCCAACGCGCTGGGTGTCATCGTGGTGAGCGGCGCAGGAAACGACAACGAGGAAGATACTATTGACACCTTTGGCAAGTGGTCCGGGGTGGTCAGCGTCAGCGCCATCGACACCTCCGGCAAGCGCGCCGAATACTCCTCGTGGGGTAAGGGAGTGACCGTTGCTGCTGTGGGAGGCCCCATGATTGCCCACAACTACGAGACCAACACCAACATCAACACGAGAGGGACCTCCAACGCCACACCCCTGGTCGCCGGATTCCTGGCCCTGGCCAAACAGAAGTGGCCCAACGCCACCAGCAACCAACTCCTCCAACTCCTCACCAAGACGGCGCTGAACAACGAAGGACAGTGGAATAAGTACACAGGGTATGGAGTCGCCGCCATCGGCCCGATGCTTAACACCGATCCGTCCCAGTACCCCGACGAGAACCCGATCATGGACAAGGGCAACGACCGCCTCGGCCCCACCAACGAGGAATCCCAGCAGTACCTCGCCGGCCTCGCCGACCCCCGAAACATCGCTGGAGACTCCACCTACACCTACCGAGGCATCGACGAAAGCATCTTACGGGACACCGACACCACCGTACCCATGCACCTGGGTACCAGCCCCCGCTACCACGCGAAATGACGACTGACCCAACAAGACACCGCCGGCTGCGCTATGCGGGTGCATGTGCGATGACCCTGGCCCTGGCGGCCGGGGCCATCGCTCTGCCCGCCGCTCCCGCTCACGCCGCCGACCCGATCACGGCGGCCGAGCAGCCTCACTTCGCCTACTACCATCTCGATCAGGCGCGCGCCAAGGGCTACACCGGCAAGGGCGTGACCATCGCCCTCATCGACGGCGAGGTCGACACCAGCGCACCCGAGCTGGCAGGCGCCACCATCATCGACAAAACACCGTGCACCGTCACATCGGGGGCCAACTCCAAGAGCCACGGCACGGCCATGGCCTCGCTCCTGGTCTCCAAAGAGTACGGCGTCGCCCCCGACGCAACACTCCTTGCCTACCGAACCTCCTTCCCCAAGGACGGAGACAAGGCGGAGTCCGATTGCCGAGGCCACCACGGCAACAGTCTCTACGAGCCCGAGTGGCTGATCAATCAGGCCATCACCGACGGCGCACAAATCATCAGCATCTCTGCAACAAGTGGTGACACGAGTGACGCGGTGAAGTGGGCAATCGCCCGCGCCAACGCGCTGGGTGTCATCGTGGTGAGCGGCGCAGGAAACGACAACGAGGAAGATACTATTGACACCTTTGGCAAGTGGTCCGGGGTGGTCAGCGTCAGCGCCATCGACACCTCCGGCAAGCGCGCCGAATACTCCTCGTGGGGTAAGGGAGTGACCGTTGCTGCTGTGGGAGGCCCCATGATTGCCCACAACTACGAGA
>JVKM01000054.1 GCA_001072465.1 Xylanimonas cellulosilytica
GACGTCGAAGGAGCATCATGGCCGGCGATCTTGTCATCGAAGAGGGGGACCTCGAAGTCCTGCGCGACCGCACGAGAGATCTGTCCGGCAGGCTGCAGTCGGTGACGGTCGCGACGGCGGGCGACTACATTTCCTCTGCAGTGGGTGGTAGTCCGCTCGCAGGGCAGGGGCGCAGCGCGGGTGAGACGATTGACGAGGCGGTCATTGCGCTGACGCGTGACCTGGACGACTTCTCCCAGTCCGTGAATGACTCGATCAATGCCTATAACGCGACCGAAAATAAAGCTGCGGTGAGCTTCCAGCAGACCGCACACGGTGGTCCTGCGATGACGATGGATGACCTGCTGCGCATGAGGGAGGAGCAGTAATGGCGACCTGGGCGGACATTCAGAGCTGGGATCACAACGCCATCATCGAGGCTGAGGACCTCATCGAGGCCGAGGTGCGCGAGGCGCGTGAGATCATCGCCGACCTCGAGCACGCCGCGAACGACATCCGATCTCAGGGCGAGGCGCCTGACCGGATGCGTCAGCGGCTCACCGAGATCCAGGACAAGCTGGACTCGCGCCTCAATGAACTCACCGAATACGCGCTGGCGACAGCGGAGCTGCACGGGTACGTGAGTCGGGTTGTGGCCATGCGAAAGTCCGCGTGGGAGGTTGCGGCAGAAATCAGTGCCACGATCAGTGAGTCCGGTGAAGCGAAGCTAGAAGCGGTATCTGGTGAAGAAGATCCCAATCGTGGAAATAAGTATCTGGAGATGTGTGATCTCATTAGCGATGCGATCGCGATTGCAACCGAGGCGGAGGATGCCGTTGGACCCCGATATAAGGCCCTGGCCGACGGGCAGTACGCTATGTCCGAGGGACGCCACTCGGAGTCCGCGGGCCTGGCAAACGACGCTGACCCCTCATGGACCCCCGAGGAAGTGTCTGTTTGGTGGGGCTTGCTCTCCGAGTCTGAACGTGTGGCGCTCATCAGCAAGGATCCGGAAAAGTACGGGAACCTGGACGGCATCGACATGGCGTCGCGAGCAAGGGCCAATGAGATTGTGCTTCTGGGACCCAAGAATCTCGCGGGAGAGCATATTCCAGGAGCTGGGTTGTTGGGGGAGGCTGAGAACGAGTATGGGCGCCTAGAGGAGGCTGTCAACGATGCGATCAGGACGGGTGCGGATGATGGGCGCCTCAATGACCTCCTGAGGCAGCAGAACGATGCATGGAATCGTCTGCAGGATCTGAGGGCTCTTCGTGATCAGCTGAGAGACCCGGAAGTGACACTCGTTGCACTGCAGCCAGGCAAACCGGGCGAAAACGTCCGCGCCGCTCTTGCCATCGGAGATGTCGATCATGCAGACCATGTCGCTACGCTTGTTCCGGGAAGAACCACCAATTGCCGTGACTCTGCTGGCCTGAATGTTGGCTATGCCCAGAATCTAAGAGCTGCAGCGGCTGAGCAAGGAAAAATCGATGAGAGCAAGGTTGCGACTATTGCCTGGATGAACTATCACGCTCCTCAGGCAGGAGCTGATGGGAGCGTCATGTTCACTGGCCGTGCTGGGGCGGGGGCGGACCCCCTTAGGAACTTCATGACGGGCATCCACACATGGCGTGCGGAGCAGGGGCTCGACGTACACCAGAGTGGAATTACTCATTCTTACGGATCGACGACCGGCGGCTTCGCAATGCGTGACATTGGCGAAGGGGTCGTTGACGACTATGCGTACACGGGATCTCCGGGGGCGGGTGTGTATTCCGTGGAATCCCTTGGTGTCGACAAAGAGCATGTCTGGGTCTCGGGGATCACACATCTCGACGGGGTTTTGGGAATGGGAACAGACTGGAATTTCGGTCGGGACCCCAGGGACCTCGAAGGTATTGGGCATTTGTCAGGAGATGCGACTGGAGCGCGCGGGTATACGTCAGGTGAGGGGGATAGCTATGCCAATCATTCGATGTACTTCGTGGCACCGGAAGATGATAATACGCAAAACTATGCACTGAACGACCTTGGTGCAGTGATTGCGGGGACTAAGGAGCGGTGATGAGACAGAAGATGCTGTCCTGTCTTGCGGTTTTGTCTCTGCCTTTCCTCGTAACGTCGTGCCTGTCGGATGATGCCAACGCCTACTTTGGGCACAACGAGGGGAGCGTTCCCATGTTGGAGCGTCAAACAGTGGAGGCGTATCTCAAGGAAACGCTCCCGAGATACGCAGACATCGTTGAGGACGTCGCAATGGAAGCTGGTGGGACGGTTGGTACAGCTGAAGAGAGTCGTAGTAGTGCCTGTGGGGAACAGGGCGATAACCTCTATCGTATTCGTTTTGGGCGTGTGTTTATTCCGTTGATTGAGTTTGAGGATCTGCGTCGAGTGGTGTGGGAGGGCGCTCAGCGTAACGGTTTCGACTACTCGTCAGATCCAGAGCCCGTAGACAAACTTAAGAAACGGCGTGTTCAGGTCACGGATTCGGACGGCTCCTCGATTGAGTTCCTTCACTTTGACAATGACGTTATTTCCGTCAGTATTTCCTCGGGGTGTCGGCCTGCTGAGAAGCCCAATTATCGCAATGGGTACTTCCACATCCCCACGGTGCAAGAGTTGTTGCCGGATGTGGCGATTGTTGAGGCATTTGGAGAGGACGGCAGCGAGAACACAACGATATTCCGCCAGGCGAAGCCCGGTGGCGGGCAGTCGGGGAGCTGACGGTGGTGAAGAAGCGGACTGTGGTGAGTGCCGTTTTTGCTGTGGCTGCGGTGGTCGCTGCTGCTGTTGTGAACCAGGTGTGGATTTCACGTCAGGGTGGGCCTGTGTCATTTGGAGAGCGTCAGAGCGTGGAGGAATACATGGGGCACAACCTGTCGGAAGAGCCGCGTATGGCTGGACAGCTGGTTGCTGAGACTGGCGGTGAACTGCGAATTGCTGGTCTGCCGTACGTCCAGACGTGCGGTGTGGGGCCGACACAGGGGTATCGTCTGCGTGGTTTCACCATGGTGACTCCATCGATTTCTTTTGATCGGCTTGAGGAGCTTGTGAAGGCCCGTCATCGCGATGGTGTGACGGTGGTGTGGGCGCAGAACGAGTATCAGAAGGATGGGACTAGGAACATATTCCTCAATGATCGTGAGGGTAATTCTGTGCAGTATAAGTACTCGGAGGATGGCATTGTCATGAGTTCTCACTCCGCGTGTTTGCCGACGGATAAGCCCCTGGATGATCCGGGTCAGTTCGTTCTGCCGTCGGTGGAGGAAGCATTCTCGGGCGTGCACGTGACGGTCAGCGACAACACGGATCCGGACCTGCACCCGGTCCCCACGCTCACCCCGGGCGCTCACAACACCCCCCAGTCCGGCGCCCAGAGCGGTGCCCAGTCGGGGGAGTGATGGTATGAGTTCTCGGTGGGTGATGGCAGCCGCTGCTACCTGCGCCTCGCTGCTTCTGGCAGCGTGCGTGCCGGGGCTGTCGGATGATGCTGGACTGTATCTTGGGCGCGGTAGCGGGAGCATACCTATCTCCGAGGGACAGACGACGGAGGTTCACATCAGGGATACCCTGCCCCGGTATCTGGGCATCATCGAGGAGGTCGTCGTCGAGTCCGGTGGTGTGCTAGGAGTCAGTGGCAAGAATCGAGTTGACAGTTGCCTGACGAAGGACACGACCGACATGGATATCGACTGGATGATGATGGTTATTCCTGCGATCGATTATGAGGATTTGCGTCGGATGGTTGTCGAGGGGGCGCAGCGTAACGGCTTCGGATATTCGTGGGATCCGGTACGCAGAGATAGACTCAACTCTCGCACTGTTACTGTCGGGGATGGCTACGGGAATAATCTGAGTTTCTATCACCACGAGGCTAAGGACAGCATTGTCATTAGTTTGTATTCGGGGTGTATGTTCCCGTCCCAGCCTCTCGATCCGGACACCCCGCGGTGGTCATATCCGCTTCCTAGCCTCGAAGAGATGTTTCCGAATCTGACAATCGTGCAGGCCTTTGATGATAACGGCGACGAGAATCCTGAGTTGCGTCCGCAGTCGGGAACTCAGTCGGGAGAATGAACATGACGAAGAAGTGGACTCCAGCACGCGTGGGTGCGTGGTGCGTCGCGGTGGTGGCGGTGCTCGTCTTCTGCTGGCTGGCGTTGATGTGGTTCGGCGGCAGCGTGCCCTTCCGCGACCGTCAGAGCCTTGACGAGTACGTTGATGAGAAGCTGCCGCAGCTTTCGCAGATTGCCGGTCAGGTGGCCGCCGAGACCGGTGGCGAGCTGATGGTGATGGGCTTGCCGTATGTGCAGGTGTGTGGCAGTGGTGATACTCAGGGGTATCGGGTGGTTGGCTACACCACGGTGGCTCCGTCGATGTCCTTTGAACGGCTCGAGAAACTGGTGAAAGAAAACAAGCACGATTGGTCGTCGACCGTGCAGGTGGAGAAGGAAATTGACAGGGATGGTACTCGGGATATTCGGCTGATCGACAAATACGGTGGCCTCTCCGAGTTCAAGTTTTCGGAGGACTCTATTGCCATGAGGTCGCGCTCCGCGTGTTTGCCGACGGATAAGCCTCTGGATGATCCCGGTCAGTTCGTCCTGCCGTCGGTGGAGGAGGCGTTCCCGGGCATGCACGTGACGATCAGCGACAACACGAAGCCGGATCTGCATCCGGTTCCTACGCTGACACCGGGTGCTAACGTCACCCCACAATCCGGTGCCCAGAGCGGCGCCCAGTCGGGGGAGTGATGGTATGAGTTCTCGGTGGATAATGGCAGCCACTGCCGCCTGTGCCTCGCTGCTCCTTGCAGCGTGCGTGCCAGGGCTGTCGGATGATGCCGGCCTGTATTTTGGGCGCAATGACGGGAGTGAGGCTATCTCGGAGCGTCAGACTGTGGAGGTTTACATCCGTGATACTGCACCTCGGTATGCGGGCATCATTGAGGACGTTGCACGCGAAGCCGGTGGTGTTCTTGGGGTTAATGGCGATTCTCGATATCGTGATTGCGCGACGCGGGATGAGACAGAGGTCAATATCGCTTGGGCGGACTTGTACGTCGCATTAATCGACTATGACGACCTGCGTCGGATCGTCTGTGAGGGGGCGCAGCGCAACGGTTTTGCCTACTCAGCAACACCGGACTACAGCGGAAAGTACAATAGCCGAAGTGTTGCCGTTGGGGACGAGGGCGGGACTCTTGTCGCTTTTACCCATCTTGAGGGCAAGGGCTTCATCAACATTAGCTTTCATTCGGGGTGCATGCTTCCAACTCATACCTATGATTTGGATACCCCGTACAAGCAATTGCCACTTCCTTCTGTTGAAGAAATGTTCCCGAACCTCAGGATTGTTGATGCTTTTGACGAAAACTCCAATCTGAACCCGGAGTTGAGTTCTCAGTCGGGGGCCCAAAGCGGCACCCAGTCGGGCTCGTAAACCTGCCCCGGCCTCGTCGATATAGCCGAGAAACGGCGAACGGCGGCGAGGCGCGGACCAACCGCGCACCCGCCGTCCCAGCCGATAGAGCTCAGGCCTCCCAGCGCGCCAGGCGCTCGGACAGGCCGATGTAGGTCGCGGGGGTTAGCGCAAGGAGGCGCTCCTCCACCTCGGCCGGCAGACCCAGGCCCGCGATGAACTCACGCATGTCTTCCGCGCCCACCTCGTGGCCGCGCGTCAGCTCCTTAAGGCGCTCGTACGGGTTCGCCATGCCGGTCGCGCCCGCGATCGCAGCGGCGCGCATCGCCTGCTGGACGGCCTCGCCGAGCACCGCCCAATTCGCGTCCAAATCCTGCGCCATACGAGCCGCGTTGATCTCGATGCCATCCAGGCCGCGCACCAGGTTGTCGTAGGCCAGCACAGCGTGACCGAACGCCACGCCCACGTTGCGCTGCGTCGTCGAATCCGTCAGGTCGCGCTGCATGCGGCTGGTCACCAGCGTCGACGCCAGCGAATCCAGCAGCGCGTTCGACACCTCCAGGTTCGCCTCCGCGTTCTCGAAGCGGATCGGGTTGACCTTGTGCGGCATCGTCGACGATCCCGTCGAGCCCTGCGCCGCCAGGTTCTGGTGGAAGTAATCCATCGAAATGTAGGTCCATGCGTCCGTCGCCAGGTTGTGGGCGATACGGCCCGCGCGCGCCACGTCCGAGTACAGCTCGGCCTGCCAGTCGTGCGACTCGATCTGCGTGGTCAGCGGGTTCCACGTCAGGCCCAGGCCCTCCACGAACGAGCGGGCCAGCGTCGGCCAATCCGCGCCCGGCACGGACACGACGTGCGCGGCCCACGTGCCCGTCGCGCCGTTGATCTTGCCCAGGTACTCCGTGGCCTCGACGCGCTTGATCTGGCGCGACAGACGGTGCGCGAACACCGCCATCTCCTTGCCGACCGTCACGGGGGTCGCCGGCTGGCCGTGCGTGTGCGCCAGCATCGGGACGGCCGCCCCGGCCTCGGCGAGGCCACGCAGGCGATCGAGGAGCGCACGGATCGCGGGCAGCCACACCTGCTCGGTCGCTGCCTTGATGGTCAGCGCGTACGCCAGGTTGTTGATGTCCTCGGAGGTGCAGAAGATGTGGACGACCTCGCGCAGGGACGGCAGATTCGTGCCCTCGCCCAGCTTCTCGGAGGCGGCCTCGAGGTATTCGCCGATCAGGTATTCGACGGCCTTGACGTCGTGGCGGGTGACGGCCTCGAACTCGCCCAGGCGCTTGATGTGGTCGGCACCGAAGTCGCGCGTGAGGGCGCGCAGGTAGTCGCGCTCGGCATCGGTCAGTGCCGGGGCGCCGGGCAGGACCGAGTTGTCGAGTAGGAAAATCAGCCACTCGATCTCGACGTGCACGCGCGCGCGGTTCAGGCCCGCCTCGGACAGGTAGTTCGCCAGGGGCGCGGCCACCGCGCGGTAGCGGCCGTCCAGCGGGCTGAGCGGTTCACCCCCGCCCGCCAGGTCCGAATAGCCGTGGGCAGTGGAGAACAGTGTCATCGTGTCGCTCATACCCCTATCTTCCCAGAACGAGGGGCCATCGGGACGCAGAGTCCGCTCGGCGGTTCGTGGCGTGGGTAACGTACGAGGCCGGGGCTGAGTGGGTGCGCGCGTGACGGCCCCGGGCGTGTCGTCCACAGGGGCGGGTTGCGTCGGGCGCTTATCCACAGGGAGTGCCGCGCGGCTGGTGGTGGGGGAATAGGGCGGAGTAGCGTGCGAGGACAAGCAACGACTCTTCCAACGATGGGAGACACCATGATCCTCGATCCGACCAGCCCAGGCCTGTCCCTCCAAGCCGCCCAGGGCCTCGTCGACGGCCTGCGCGGGGTGCTCGTTGGCGCGTCGTGCCCGCAGTGGACAGGAGTGGGAGGCGACTCCTACCGGGCGCGCTGCGGCGAGGTCGTCGCCGGCGCTCAGGCAGTCCTCGAGCAGATCCAGCAGGCCCTCGACCTTGTCCCAGCCTTCGACGCGGAGCGGGCGCACGGCCTCACGCGCAGCCTCGCCGAGTCCGCCGAATCAGCCGTACTCCATCCCGAACTCGTCATGCTGGGAGCGTGGTGACCGTGGCTTTCGATCCGAACCGACACGTGTCCGTGTCCTCGGGATCCTTCAGCGTCGACGTCAACGAGCTGTGCGCCACGCACACCCTCGTCACGTACGAAGAGAACCTCTCGATCGGACCCGCGCGCCTCGCGCTCAACGCTGCCCTCGCGAGGCGGACCTGGCCTCGCTCTTTGCTCCGGAGACGGTGGCCGGCCTCATAGGCGCGATCAGTGCCGCCATCAGTGCCCTCGACTCTCTCGAGTCCAGCGTCGACGACCTGCGGTGGAAGATGCAGGACGCGGCCCTCACGTACGCGGATGCGAACGCAGCCGCCTCCCTGTGGGAGGCAATACCCGGCAGCCCGTTGGGGGCGCAGCTCAGCTGGCGGAGCCTCGGAGCGTTCGCCCTGTGCCCCGGCGGTGCCCTGGCCACCGGTGGCGTGGCCCTCTACCACGGGTTTCAGGACGCCTCCGCGCGCTCGGGAGCGTACTGGCTGCCCGACCTCCTCATGCCAGGCATGACCAACCTGGTGCGCACGAGGGACCTGTGGAACACCGCGATCGACGGCATTGCCTTCGCGCGGCACGGAGACGAGGAGTCCGGGGCATTGTTCCAGCGTGACCTCGGCAGATTCGCCCTCGACGTGAATTCCCTGCCTGCGTTCCGAGGCGTCGCGCAGTCACTGGCCGGGCAGGGGGTGAGCCAGGACCTGAACTCGACCTCCACGCAGCCCGCCTCCGGTATCGCCGCGCTCGCGGCACCCTGGGCGGCGGCCGCCCTGTATAACCGCATGGGTCGTGGGCACGGAGCCAGCTACGGGGTCGCGGTTCGGGGAGCGGACGGGAACGCGCGCGTTCACCACAGCGAGGCCGCCGCACGTATTCCGTCCGGTGCCCTCGACGCGCGGACACAGGCCGCGCTCGCGGCCATGCCCGACGCGGCACCCGACAGCCACTACGAGGGCGTCGCCACCAGCGCCGACACCATCGAGCACATCGTCGACATGCACGGAGGCGATGCAGACAACGGCGAGATCGCCATCGAGGAACACGTGACCGTGGGGGAGGATGGCGCGACGACCCGCTCGTGGACCGTCGATATCCGAGGCACCCAATCCTTCGCCATCGGGCAGTCGGGCCCCCAGGACATGACCACCAACCTGCAGGGCGTGGCGGGAATGGCCTCGGATCAGCTCGACGCGATCATGGAAGCCATGGACGCGGCCGGTATCCCACCTGAGGAGGCTGTCGAGTTTGCCGGCCACTCGCAGGGAGGCATCATGGCGGCTCAGCTGGCCGCCGACCCCGCCGTGCGCGCACGCTACAACGTCGTCTCGGTCGTTACCGCCGGATCACCCACGGCGACGGTTGCGCCCAGCGATGTGCCCGTCCTCTCCTACGAAAACTCGGGCGACATTGTCCCCGGTCTGGACGGGAACGCGACCCGCGGGGACAACGTGACGACCGTCAGGTTCCACGACTACGAGGCCACGGCTCACCCTGAAGATCCGGTTCCCTCCTCGCACAGCGCGCCGCTGTACGTGGATGAAATCAGAAGCACCCTGGACGCCGCCCGGGCCTCGTCCGATCCGGGCCTGAGCGCCCTGGCGGCCGCCGAGGCCCGCCGCACCCAGGCGCTCGGCCTCACCCAGAACACGCAGACCACCATCCACCACTATCAAACGAGGCGCATTACCCAGGGGTAATGCGCCTCGACGAAGAGGGGAACCGATGCGTCAGTCCCGCTTGTCCTTCTTATCCCGCAGGATGCCCGAGACGATCGAGGACACCACGGAGGTGATGACCGCGCCGAACAGGCAGGACCAGAAGCCGCCCGTCGTCATGGGGAATCCGAGCGACGTGGACAGCCACCCCGTCAGTGCGAACAGCAGAGAGTTTGTCACCAGGGCAAACAGGCCGAAAGTGAGGAGGTACAGGGGGAACGCCAGAGTCGTCACCACAGGCTTGATGATCGAGTTCACCGCAGTGAACACCAGGGCGACGGCCGCCAGAACGATGACGGTTTGCGACGCCGACGACGACTCGATCGAGATCGACGAGACCACGCGGGTCGTCACCCATAGGCCGGCCATCGTGGCCAATAAACGAGCAATAAAGTCCATTTCTCCATTCTTGCGCAGTGGGACGATGCTTGCACGGTCCCAGTCCATGGGATAGGACTACACACATGACCAACCTGCGCATCCGTCCCGCCGTCGCCTCTCTGCCTCGCTACGTCCCCAGCAAGACCGCGCCTGACGCCGTCAAAATCTCCTCCAACGAGATGCCGACGCCGCCCAGCCCCGCGGTGCTCGAGGCGATCGCCCGCGAACTCGAGACGATCAACCGCTACCCCGACCTGACGGCTGCGCCCCTGCGCGAGGCCCTCGCGCAGCGCTTCGGCGTCGGTGCCGACCAGGTGTGCGTGGGCACCGGTTCCTCGGCGATCCTCGTCGCCGCGCTGTCCGCCGTCTGCCAGCCCGGCAGCCAGGTCGTCTTCCCCTGGCGCTCGTTCGAGTCCTACCCGATCGCCGTTCCCTCCGTGGGCGGCGACCCCGTGCCCGTCGAGCTCCTCCCGGATGGCACCCACGACCTCGACGCCCTGCGCGCCGCGATCACGCCCGACACCGTCGCCGTCATCGTCTGCTCGCCCAACAACCCGACGGGCCCCGCCCTCACCTACGAGGAGATCGCCGGTTTCGTCGCCGACGTCCCCGACGACGTCATGATCATCGTCGACGAGGCCTACATCGACTTCGCGACCAAGCCCGGCGTGCGCACCGCGGTCCCCCTCATCGAGGAATACCCCAACGTCATCGTCATGCGCACGTTCTCCAAGGCTCACGCCCTGGCCGGCGTGCGCGTCGGCTACGCCATCGGTGATCCCGAGGTGATCGGCGCGATCCAGGCCCTCCTCGTCCCCTTTGGCGTCAACTCCCTCGCCCTCGCCGCGGCCCTCGCCTCCCTCAAGGACGCTGAGGGCGTGCAGCGCGCAGTCGCCGAGATCATCGCCGAGCGCGAGCGCATTATCCCGACCCTGCGCGGACTTGGCTACGACATCCCTGACAGCCAGTCGAACTTCTACCTGATCCGAGGCGACGTCTACGGCCTCGTCGAGGCATGCGCGCGCGTCGGCCTCATCGTGCGCCCTTTCCGTGTGGGCGTGCGAGTCTCGGTCGGCTCGCGCGAGCAGAACGACCGCTTCCTGTCCGTGGCCACCGAATTCGCGCGCACTACGGGCGTCGGCGCGTAGGCCAGCATGCGAATGGGCGCGCCCGACACAGCGGACGCGCCCATGACCACCCACCGGGGTCCCGCGACCTACGGGATCAGCAGCGAGGCGATGAGGAGAAGCGACCAGCCGAGCTCGCTGAATCCGATGAGCTTGGGCGAGAAGGGGCGCGCGCGGGTCCGGTTCAGCGTCGGCATCACCCACGCGCGCGCAGTCAGGCACGCCCACATGAGGACGGGCCAGATCGCTAGCGCGCCGAACCACCACGCCACGACCGCGCACAGCGTGAACGCCGCGTGCAGCAGTGTGGAGCCGATCGCCCAGCGCGGGTCCTTACGGCCGCGGATCATCGAACGAACCAGCGGAACGGTGCCGATGTAGTGCAGGCCGAACGCCGCGCACGTCGCCCACGCGTGGATCGAAACCGCGGCTGGAGACCCGTCCGCGACCGCCAGCGAGAACGCCACGGGGCCCATGATGTTGCCCGCCAGGATCGAGGCCGCGCGGGCGCCCAGGGAGCGCTCGCGGCCCTTCCATACGAGGTAGATCGCGGACGAGGCCAGGGGGCCGAAAGCGATCGCCCACCACAGCAGCTGTGGGCGCAGTGCCAGGAGGGTGGCGCCGGGGAGTGCCGCGAGCACGGCGTAGGTGATGACGGCGGGTGCGATCCGAGCGCGGCGCTTGGCGGGTGTCTTGACCCACAGGCACACGGCGGAGAACATCTGGAAGGCCATCGCCCACGCCACCAGCATGAGGACGACCGTCCACGAGAAGGTGAAGGACAGTGCCCACCCGAGTAGTGGCGGGAAAGCCATCATCGTCCACGCGCCGTGCTGGTCGGAGATCCAGCCGTCGCGGGCAAGCTTGCGCATGCGGGGATTGTTGTGGTGGCGCGGCTTCGGACGCCCTTGGGGGCGTCCCGATGCGCGGTTGGGGGAGCTCTCCGCGGTGCGTTCGGGCGTTGTATGAGTCTGCGGCGCTGCACTGTGCATAGCCTTAGCTTAGTGAACTGCGCCTGTGAGGCTCAATACTGGGAGGGTCACAACGTGAGACTGAAGCGGGAAAAATTCAACAATCGGTGAAATATGGGGGCATGTCCACATCAGACGCAGTTACAACTCAATCCCCCGTCCTTTCCTCCGAAGACCGCAGCGCGCGTATTGCCGTCA
This sequence comes from Xylanimonas cellulosilytica, assembly GCA_001072465.1. Lineage (GTDB taxonomy): Bacteria > Actinomycetota > Actinomycetes > Actinomycetales > Actinomycetaceae > Pauljensenia. Next base: position 11,902 of record JVKM01000054.1, read on the forward strand.
CGGTCTTCCCACTGCTGATCCTGGCGGCCTTCGCGATCGCCATGATCACGCCCGACACCTTCAAGCCGCTGGCTCCCGGCGTGAACTGGGCGCTCGGCGTCATTATGTTCGGCATGGGCCTCACCCTGACGCTGCCCGACTTCGGACTCATCGTCAAGCGTCCGCTGCCCGTGCTCGTGGGTGTTGTCGCCCAGTACCTGATCATGCCCCTCGTCGGCTGGGCCCTGTGCTACGTGTTCGGTCTGCCCGACGCGGTCGCGGTTGGCGTCATCCTCGTTGGCTGTGCGCCCGGTGGTACGGCCTCGAACGTGATCTCCTACCTGGCGAAGGCGGACGTCGCACTGTCGGTCACCATGACCTCGATCTCGACGCTGCTCGCACCCCTCATGACGCCGCTGCTCACCGCCTGGCTGGTGGGTAATCGTATGCCGGTGGATGGCGCTGCGATGGCGAAGAATATCCTGCTGATGGTTCTCGCCCCCGTCCTGGGCGGCTTCCTCGTGCGCTTCGTCGCGGGCAAGTTCGTGGAGAAGATCCTGCCGCTTCTCCCCTGGATTTCCGTGTTCGGTATCTGCTACGTGCTGCTGGTCGTCGTGTCTGGCTCGGTCAATAAGATCCTGACCTCCGGCGCTCTCATCATCGCGGTGGTCATCTGCCACAACCTCCTGGGCTATCTTTTCGGCTACCTGGCCGGACGCGTTGGCCGCGGCTCCGACAAGGCTGCGCGCACGACCGCAATCGAGGTCGGCATGCAGAATTCGGCACTGGCCGCGACGCTGGCGAAGACCCACTTCGCCTCCACCCCGGAGACCGCGCTCCCGGCAGCCGTGTTCTCCGTGTGGCACAACCTGTCCGGCGCGCTGCTGGCGATGTTCTTCCGTCGCTGGAAGAACGGCGGAGAGGCCTGAATGGACGAGGCCGGGGCGCGGGGGCGCTGATCCCCAGCTCTGGTTATCGGCTGAGTGAATAGTGAGGAGGGGCGGCCCGTTGGGCCGCCCCTCCTGCATTGCTGATAGGTTAGCGGTTGCTCACTTGTCGACGTTGCACAGCTTGTTGAGCGTCTCCTGGTGCGTGCTCATGTTCTGGACTGCGGTCGTGTATTCGGCGAGCTTGCTGAGGTCGTTGTCGACGTAGACGGCCTTGATCTGGTCGGTCACGGCCTGAGCGTCCTTGGCGAGATCATCGACGGTCTTCTTCACGTCAGCGTTCGAGATGGAGCCGGATGCTGACTTGTAGGCGTCGGTGAGAGCCTGCCATGCCTCTACGGCCTTTTGGGGGTCGGTCGTGACCTGCTGGCTGGCCTCGGCAATCGTGGACGCGGCCTCGGTCATGGGGGCGGCGAGCTTCATGCAGGCGTCGGCCGTGGACTCGTCGGAGGAAGCGGGGGCAGCCTGGGTGGGGGCTGCCGCGCTCGTGCTGGCCTGGGCGGAGGGGGTGGTGGATGCGCTGTCGGACTTCTGGCCGCCGCAAGCTGCGAGGCTGAGCGGAAGAAGGGCGATGAGCATGGTAGCGGCGATGCGCTGCTTCATGGGAACTCCTCAGTGAGTATTGATGGATACAGTGGAAGTATAGGAGGGGTTTCCAAGTAATGCAAAAAAATGGCGTAAGGGTGTCAATTGGAAGTTGTGATGGAAGTGAAGGTGTCTCAACGGCGGTCGCAAGTCGGCACTCTTGCTCGATTTGAGAGGGTAATTTTGATGCCTGTTGATAGTGTGTGGTGACCGTTCGTTGGTATAGGTATGCTCTATCGCTCCGATGCGTGAGCAGGGTCATGCTTTGACCGTCGAGTCAGGGCCGTATGGGCCGCTAGGCTCGAAGAGCATCCATTATCAACACATCAAGGAGCAAACAAATGAAGCGCCGCATCGCCGCTGCGATCCTCGTGACCCTTCTTCCCCTGGGTATGGCCGCCTGCGGGTCCCAGTCGAAAGCTGACGCCTGCAAGCTGCTCGAGAAGCCTCTCAACGACGCGGGCCTCGCCCTCGTGAATTCAGCACAGAATGGTGACGCTGCCAACATCGCCGACACCTACACCACGTTTGCCACCACCTACGAAGAGGCCTCCAAGAAGATCACCAACAAGGAGATTAAAGAGTCCGTCGATCAGGTTGCGGCCGGATGGCGTGCCGCTGCTGATAACTCGGGTGTCCTGAAGGCGGACCCGATGAGCATGGACGTCCAGAAGCTCGAAGAGTACCAGAAGATCATGGAAGATCTCAGCGCGAAGCAGACGGAACTGTTCAACAAGTGCGGATACCAGCACTGATTAGTCGCTGCGTCGAATATAGCGATTGGGGGCGGCCCAGTGGGCCGCCCCCAATCGCTATGCGATCAATGATTGAGCGCTTTCAGGCGCGTCATTACTTCAGCATCGAGGGGCACAGGTTGCCCAGTGTGTACAGCGATGAGGCCAGGTTCTCCGTCAATCGCTGAGCTTCTTGCTGGTTGGCAGCATTCGGGTTCGACTGGTACTTCTTGCCGAAGTTGACCATGTCCGAGAGGGCCGAGGCCACCTTGCTGGACGCCTGCTTCACGTCGGGATTGGTGATCTGCGGAGAATTCAGGGCATTGATGGTGGCCTCAGCAGCTGCCAGTGCCTGTGAGAAGTCGTTGGGGTCGCTGTAGCTGTCGGCGAACGACCTCAGCTGGCTGTCGACCAGGCTGCAGGCCTGATCGACGGACTGGCCGGAGGCACCGGGTGCCTGACCGGGTGCCTGACCGGGTGCCTGGCCGGGGGCCTGGCCGGGGGCCTGGCCGGGTGCCTGACCGGGGGCCTGGGTCGGGTTGGCGTTGGCGGTTGCAGCGGGCGCCGGGGTGCTGGGGGTGGCCTTGCGGGACTTCGTGCCGTGGCATGCTGCCATGCCCAGGGGGAGCGTGATGATGAGCAGGGCTGCTGCAAGACGACGCTTCATAAAGATTCTCCTCAAAGTGAGTGATGGGTACGACCTCAGTCTAATGGGCGATCGCGCGCTTTCGACCCATTGGTCAGTGATTCTGAGCATAGCGCCTATACAAAAGTCGCCGGGACCTTTTGGTCCCGGCGACTACCGGTCGGGGTGGCGGGATTTGAACCCACGGCCTCTTCGTCCCGAACGAAGCGCGCTACCAAGCTGCGCCACACCCCGGTGCCGTTCGAGTATAGCCTCACCCTGTCGATATTCCCAAACGGAGACGGAGTGAGCGCTCGAAGTGTGGTCCACGCCGCATGTTGTGTGGCTGTGTGGAGCCCCAGAAAGCCCGGCAGTCGGCGGTGGCGACGCCCGCCTACGCGGGGTGCACGTGTAGCAGAGACGCCTCGGGGCGCGTCGCGATGCGAATCTTTGCGTAGGGTGAGGTTCCCAGGCCAGCCGAGACGTGCAGCCACGCCTCAGCGCCGTCCGGAGCCTCCCACCGCTTCAAGCCCTTCGCGTAGGGGCGCGAAATGTCGCAGTTCGTGATGATCGCCCCGACTCCGGGAATGCCGATCTGGCCGCCGTGCGTGTGCCCGGCGAGGATCAGGTCCGAGCCTGCCGACGTCAGTGCGGACACGACGCGCGTGTAGGGAGCGTGCGTGACGCCCAGGCGCAGAACGCCCGGCGCTGCCCATGACGCGGCCGGAGTTCCCATGCGATCCCGGTGGATATGAGCGTCATCCGTGCCCAGCAGGGACACCGTGCCGGCGGGCAGGCTGATCGTGCCGGCAGCATTCGACAGATCGACCCAGCCAGCCTGACGCATGCGACGCACCATCGGCAGGTAGGGAAGATCGGGAACAACCCGCACGGGGTGCGGCTTTGATCGTGACAGGTAGCGGCTCCAGCGCTTCGGAATAGGCGAGTAGTAGTCGTTCGACCCGAGCACGAAAGCGCCCGGATAGGACAGGAACGGGCGATACGCGTCCATCACCATGTCCAGCGCAGCCACGGATCCGAAGTTGTCGCCGGTCGCTACGACCATGTCGAAATGCTCTGAGGACGCTACGTCGGACAGGAAACGCAGGAGAAAATCCTGTCCGGGGAACAGGTGCAGGTCCGCGATCTGGAGGATCGTCACCTCGGGAACGTCACCCTCAATGGGGACGTCGTAGCGGCGTAGCACCGGCATCGTGCGCTCGACCGAACCCCACGCGAGCGCCGCGCCGCCCGCTGCCAGGCCCGCGAGACCCAGCCCGCCGACGACCGCTCCCGCGGTGCGCAGGAGGCCACGGCCTCGTCGAGCGGACGAGGCCGTGGCCCCTGCGAGTGTAGACGTGACGTCAGTGGTCATTGCTGTTGGGTGACGCGCTCGGTGCGGGAGTCGGAGTCGTGCCGCGCTGAGGCGTCGTCGCACCGATGTTCGCGTTCGAGACGGCCTCAATGGGTGTGCCGGCCAGCGCCTGCGTCATATAGGGCGCCCAGATGTTCTGGCCGACGTAGGTCTCACCGAAGATCTCGCTGTGGTACACGCCGTTGATGACAACGCCGGACACTTCCTGCGAGGAGTTGTCGCCGTGACCCACCCACGTGGACGTCGCGAGCGACGGCGTAAAGCCCGTCAGCCACGTGTTCGCGTGCCCGTCGGTGGTACCCGACTTAGCGGCGAAGGGGCGGCCGTCGCCCAGGCGCGTCGACGTGTAGTACTGGCCGGCCGAGGCCGTCAGAAGGGCCGCCGTCTTGTTCGCAAGGTCAGGGGAGATGACCTCCTTGCAGTCCGCCGCAAACTCCTTGAGAACGTTCTCGTCGCGGTCGGTCACGGACTCGATGGACTGAGGCTTGCACTGCTGGCCGGAGTTCGCGATCGTGGCGAACACGGACGCCATGTGCAGCGGGGAACTCGACACGGAGCCGAGGATGTTGGCGGGGAAGGGGGCCGGGACCTCGCCGTCCTCCGTGATGCCCATGTCGTAGGCGGTCTCGAAGATCGAGCAGAAGTCCACGCGCGACGCCATGTTCACGAACGCCTGGTTGACCGACTGGCCGGTGGCGCGCACGACGTTCATCGTGCCGGTCTTACCCGCGAGGTCGTTGACCTGGTAGCCCTCGGTGGTGATGGAGCGGCCATCGCACTTGAAGGAGCCGTTCGGGTAGAACGTGTTGGCCGACCCCACGGTCTCGTAGGCCGAGTGGCCTTCCTTGAACCACTGCAGGAGCGTGAACACCTTGAAGGTCGAACCCACCTGGAAGTTACCGTCGGCCGAGTAGTTCGCCATGGTCTGGCCGCTCTCGATGCCGTAGGTCGTGTTCTGGGCCATCGCCAGCACCTTGCCGGTGCGCGGGTCCAGCGACACGAGCGCGTCGTTCAGGCCGGAGGCGTCGCCCACGGGGATCGCGTTCGTCAGGGCGGCGTAGGCTGCGTCCTGCTTCGCGGAGTCCAGCGTCGTGCGGATCGTGATGCCCTGGGTCTTGAGCAGGCGCTCGCGCTCGATACGCGTCGCGCCGAACGTCGGGTCCTCCAGGAACTGAGAGAGGACGTAGTCGCAGAAGTACGCCTTCGATGATTCGGCGCCCGAGCAGCCCTCCGAGGACACCGTCGGATGCAGCATCGAATCGACCGTCGTCGCGACGCCCTCGTCGTACTCTTCCTGCGTGATGACACCCTGGTCAAGCATCGTTGCCAGGACCGTGTCGCGGCGCTCCTGAGCGGCTTCCGGGTGAGTCAGCGGATCGTACTGGACGGGGGACTGGACGAGGCCCGCGAGGAGCGCAGCCTCCAGATAGTTCAGCTCCGAGGCGGACTTGGAGAAGTAGCGCTGCGAGGCGGCCTCGACGCCGTAGGTGATGGGGCCGAAGGGTGCGATGTTGAGGTAACCCGTCAGGATTTCGTCCTTCGACTGGGTCTTCTCCAGTGCCAGCGCGTACTTGATTTCGCGCAGCTTACGCTCGGTGGTCTGCTCGGTTGCAGCGCTCACCTGCTCCGCGTCGCCCTCGAGGTAGCCGCGCTCTGCCAGCGAGTTACGCACGTACTGCTGGGTGATCGTCGAAGCGCCCTGACGGCCGCTCTCACCCAGGTTCGTGACGAGCGCGCGAGCAATACCCGTGGCATCGACGCCGTTGTGCTCGTAGAAGCGCTTATCTTCGATCGCGACGATCGCCTTCTTCATAACGTCAGCGATGTTGGCGCTGGGCACCACGATGCGCTGCTTGTCGTAGAAGTGCGCGATCACGCCGCCGGACGAATCAAGAAGCTGGGACTCCTCGGCCGGGGTCACGGTCTGCAGGTCACCGGGCAGCTCGTTGAAGACGGAGGGAACCGACTTCGCGACCAGTGCGGTGGGACCCGCGACGGGGACGAGCATGCCGGCCGTGACGACGCCCATGAGCGAGGACACGCTCAGGAACGCCAGCAGCAGCGCGAGCAGCTGGGCCGGTCGGACAGCGCGAGAGTGAGAGTGCGACATATTCCTAGCTTACGTGTCGGCCCGCTCATCTGGCGTTTGGCGACGCGTGAGAATTGCCTGATGAATCACCTTGAGGGCCCTTCGACAGTGGTCGCAGCGTTTGCGCCCACACACGCATGTGTGTATGGTCACAGGCAGGGCTCGAAATACAGTGAAGTGGAGTTCCACGATGTCAACGCAAGGCGACGACCAGAGCTGGGTCGCCCGCGCGCTCTGCGCGTCCATCGAACCGGACGTGCTGTTTGTGCAGGGTGCCTCCCAGCGTCAGGTTCGTATGCGCTGCTACGAATGCGAGGTTCGCCTCGAATGTCTCGCCGATGCCCTCGAGTCTGAGGCTAACTACGGCGTGTGGGGCGGACTGACGGAACGTGAACGTCGAGCGATTCTGCGTCACTATCCTCACGCGGACAATTGGCTGGAGTGGTTGCGCACCTCCGATGAGCCGCTCGCCCGCGAGCTCCGCAGCCCCCACGTCCCGAAGGTCCTGTCTTTCGTGCGCCCCCAGTTGGCGGGTGGGTAGGATAGAGCTATGACTAAATGGGAATACTCCACGATTCCGCTGCTCACGCACGCGACGAAAGCAATCCTCGACCAGTGGGGCGCCGACGGGTGGGAACTCGTCCAGGTGATCCCCGGTCCTACAGGTTCTGAGAACCTGGTGGCCTACCTCAAGCGTCCGATTGAGGAAGCACCCGCCGTTCAGAACTGACGCGCAGCAGTTCTGCGTATGAACGGGGCCGTGGTCGGCCGTGCGGACATCGCACGAGGGGCCACGGCCTCGTTCATATCGTCAAGCAAAAGGTTGGGCCCGACACCTCACGGTGTCGGGCCCAACCCTGTGTAGGCTGCGGTCAGCGAGCGCGACGCGCCAGGCGATCAACGTCGAGGAGGGTCACGGCGCGACCTTCCAGACGGATCCAGCCGCGCGACACGAAGTCGGCCAGAGACTTGTTCACGGTCTCACGGGAGGCGCCGACCAGCTGGGCGAGCTCTTCCTGCGTGAGGTCGTGGGGGACGTGGACGCCCTTGTCGGTCGCGGTGCCGAAGCGGTCTGCAAGGTCCAGGAGGGCCTTGGCGACGCGGCCGGGAACGTCGGAGAACACGAGATCCGAGAGGGACTCGTTGGTGCGGCGCAGGCGCTGCGCGAGGGCGCGCAGCATGTGCTTGGCCAGGGTCGGGTTGGTGTCGAGCACGTGCATGAGATCCTCGTGCTCGAGGTAGAGGAGGGACGCCGGGGAAACGGCGGTTGCGGTGGTCGAGCGCGGACCCGGATCGAAGAGCGTGAGCTCACCGATGATCTCTCCGGGACCCAGGACTGCGAGCAGTGACTCGCGGCCGTCGCTGGACGTGTGGCCGAGCTTCACCTTGCCCTCGGTCACGATGTACAGGCGGTCGCCGAGATCGCCTTCGTCGAAGAGAGTCTCTCCGCGACGCAGGGTCGTATGACCCATCTTCTGCTGGAGGGACACCTGCTGTGCATCATCAAGGCCACCGAACAGCGGCACCTGGCTGATGAAGTTTCCGTCACCGATCATGGTGCGGAGCTCCTTCCGCTCGTGCCCGATTGCTCGGGCGTTTCGATTTGGATTGCGCAGTGGATCCCATACGTAATACCACTCACGAGGAGGTACCGCGCATCACACCATTATGCCCTATCTATCAGGTGAAATGGGCTTCATTTTGCGTTTTGTGTGACCTGTCTAATGAAAAATGCGCTAGTTGGCGTGTGCTGCGACGTGTCCTGACAGAGCCTCGGCCACAGCTTGCGGTGCTTCTTCGGGGAGGAAGTGTCCGGCCTCGCGAATGACGATCTGCGTCAGCGGTGCATCCACGAACTGGGCGTCCGCCGCGTGATCCAGCGCCGACCATGCTCCGTCGTCGCGCCCGACGAGGGACAGGACGGGCACGCGCACAGGCTCCGACAGCAGCCGGCGCTCTTCGCGCGAGATCTTACGGGCGGCGCTCAGGCCGCGCAGCGCGGTATGTGCCGCGAAGGGGCGACGCAGCGCGGCGCGGTACGTCCCCGACTGGGAGACGAGGGCGTCGACGTTCCCGGGCGAGGCCCACGCGCGGAACACGGTCGTCACGAGAGCGCCCGAACGCAGCGCGCGCTCACGCCCGGTCGGTAGTGCGAGGCGACCCTGCAGGACACGGCCACCCGCCCAGGGCGCGCGACCGATCACGGGCTGGACGCCGAGGGGGTGCGGCGCCGACAGGACGGCCACCGATCGCAGCTCGAGGGGGGCCAGCGCGCCGATCATCCACGCGACCGTACCGCCGATTCCCATGCCGGCCACGGAGAACGAGGCCACGCCGAGGGCGCGCACAACGCCGATCACGTCGTTCGCCATCTGCTGTAGGTCGCAGTCTCCGCGCGTCAGGTCGGAGGTACCGAAGCCTCGCAAATCAAGGGCGAACACGCGCGAGGTCGACTCCGCGAGGGCGGGCAGGACGTCGCGCCACGCCCACCAATGCTCGGGGAAGCCGTGCAGGAGGACGAGCGCATGGTCCATGCCCTCGCCCATGTCGGCGACGTGGAATGCGGCGCCGCCAGCGCTCACATGCCGATGGGTCCACGGACCCTCGAGCTCGATCGCGCTGGCGGGAATCAGAGTTTTCACTTGCGAGCCGCTTCTTTCGCTGCCTTCTTACGGGCGCGCTTGGAGTAGAAGGCGCCCGCCGGGTTGGTGGACTCGAGCGAGATGCGCAGCGCTTCCTCGGCGCGACCCGTGCGGCGTGCCGAGTGGGACACGTAGGCCAGGCCCATGAGGGCGATGCCCAGCAGCGCGAAGCGGCCGGAGTAGCCGGAGGCCTGCAGGTGATGCGACAGGTTCGCGCCCAGGGAACCCGTGTTGGTCAGCGCGGTGAGCGTAGACAGCAGCGACGCCTCCGTGATGCCGGGGGCCATGAGCCACGGTAGCCCCACGATGAGGGTCACGATGCCCATCAGCCAGGCGCCCAGCGACGAGCGGCGCGCGGCCACGAAAAGGATCGCGGAGATGACGATCGCGCCGAGGATCTCGCCCAGGGCCACGATCGAGGCGACGCCCGTGTAGATGGGGGCGGTGTCCGCCAGAGTCATTCGGGCACCCGCGTCGGCGGCCAGGTACCAGCCGGCGGGCACGAGCAGCAGGAAGAGCAGGAAGGACAGCCAGTGGGCGCCCGTGCGCGAGGGCATCTCCGTGATCTCGGGGGCGGCGGAGAAGAGCTCGTCGTCCAGGCTCGAAGGCGCGTCGGACTTGTCGCCGCGCGCGGCGGTCGACGCGATGGCTGCCAGGGTCGCCGCCTCGCTGTCTTCGTCGCCCTCGCCCAGCAGGGAGCGGCGGCGCGGGCGTGCGGCCTCGGCGGCATCCTGATCCTCGAAGGAGTACGAGGCCTCGGTGGCCTGCGTCGGCAGCTGGGTCGTCGGCTCGGTGAAGGGGGTCTCCTCCTCAGCCTCGGGTTCTTCCTCGGTGGAGGTTTCGGCGGGAGCGTTCTCCTCTTCGGCCGCGACTGCGGGAATCGAGGAGGACAGCGTCTCCTCGTCGCCGAAGATCATGGAGCGGCGCGAGGACGGCGAGTGCGCGGAGGCCTCGGCGGCTGCGCCACCGACTGCGGCGACCTCGCTCTCGGTGACCTCGTCCTCGGCCGGCTCGTCCTCGGAGGGCGCCTCTTCGCTCGAGGGAGCCTCGGCCTCGTCGGAAGTATCGTCGGTCACCTCATCGTTGGCCTCGCTCAGGGCGGCGGCCGCCTGCGCGGGCGTCATGACGGGGGCGAGCGCGGGCTCCGGATCCTCGGTCACGTTCTCGGTCGCCTCGTCTGCGGCGTCCTCGTCCGCGGAGGAGAGCAGGGAAGCAAAGGGATTCTCGGCTTCTTCCGCCTGGTCCGCGGAGGCCTTGGGCTGCTCGCCCTCCTCGTTCGACGAGGTGGGGGCGGGCTCGTCGGAAGCGGTGTCCTCTGCGGGGGCCTGCACCTCGGACGCCTCCTCAGCGGGAGCCTCATCGGTGGTCTCGGACTCCTCTGTGGACGGAGCGTCGGCCTCGGCAGACTCATCGGCGCCCTGGTCGGCGGCCGGAGCCTCGGCGGGGGACTCCTGCTCGGCCTGCTCCTGCTCGGGGGCGGACACGACGGGCAGCTCGCCCGTGGAGATCTTGTCCTCGATCGTCGGCTTGAGCGGCGCTGCGGCCGGCACGCGGCCCGTCAGGCCGCCGATCGCGACGGCCTCGATTTCGCCCGTGTGGATGGGATCGCTGGACTCGCCGATGATCGCCGACGCGTCGGAATCCTCACCGGGCAGCTCGATTTCCTCACCGGTCAGCACCAGGTTGTCAGGTGCCTCCTCGGCGCGGTCGCGCTGGGCGTCAAACTCGTTATCAGACATGCTTCCTCCTTATATCTGCCCACATATTACGGTCAGGGTGAGCGCTTGCGCGCATTAGCCCTCGGCAGGCCCCTCTTTTGCCGTCGAATCCTCATCCGTCTCGAGCTTCTTGAGCGCCCGCACGCGGGCCCACAGGACACCCATCGAGGCGCAGCCGGTCGCCATTCCGAGGGCCGCCAGCGGCGGGCTCGCGAGTGCCATCTTCGTCAGCAGGGACGGGCCGGGGACGATCACGTTGCCCGTCAGCGACGCCCACACGGGCAGGACCACGTACGTGGGGAGCACCAAAATGAACCAGCTCGCGATCTGCGTGCCCGTGATCGACCAGCGGGCGCTCACGACGAGCACCGCGAATGCGACGCCCGCTCCGAGCGCGAGCCAGTGCATCGGCTCGAAGCCCTCGGTGACGCCCTCCAGGCCCATGGCCGCCACGTTCGTCGTGTCCGAGGGGGCCGCCGCGACCATCAGTGTGCCCGCCGCGACCGCCGCGGGAAGCGCTACCGTCGTGCCGAATCCGTGGCGGTGCACGCGGGCCAGAGGCACGCGCGTGCTCTTACCGGCGCGCACTCGCACAGACTTGATCGTCAGCGCGCACGCGCCGAGCATGAGCGACATGCACACCGGGTACAGGCACCAGGACACGCCCGCGATGACATCCTCGGCGCCCACGGACGACTTCATGAGAAAAGGAAGGCGCACCACGCCAAAGAACTGGGCCACCCCCACGACGATCGACCACACGAAGGTCACGACCATGCCCGCGCTCGACTCCTCGCAATTGAGGGCGATGAGGGCCAGCAGCAGTGACGCGAGCGCCATGCCGATGAGCCCCTCGACCGAGGCCAAGGGCTGGCCGACCGAGGCCAACGCCTGCACGTCGACCATTGACGACCCCAGGAACACCAGGGCGATTGGGGCGAAAACGAACGCGAACAACCCCGAGCGCAGGCGCGCGGAGAGGTTTCGATGCTGCAAAAGCGTCATGCCCCTAGTGTAGAGGGGTGAGTATCGAAGCCCTCGTCGACCCCGCACCCGCCGTGTTGTGCGCGGCGGCAGCCCGCCCCGATGTCGCCTCCGCCATGAACGAGGCCCACGCGGCCCTCGCCGACCTGCGCTTTAGCGAGGGACTGCGCCGAGGCTGGGAGGAGGCGCGCGCGGAGGTAGCCGTGCGCGAGGCCGCCGCCCTGTCCATCATCGAGGGCGCCCGCACGAGCGTCGACGACGTGCGTGCCCTGTCCATGGCTGACGATGGGGGAGCGGCCTCGGACCCGGGGGCCGCCCTCGCGCTGGGGATCTGGCGCTCGCAGTGGAACCTGGCGTCGCGCTTCCCCGCGCTCAACACCCGATCCCAGGGCGGAGCGCGCGTCGCCCCCACGCCCCTTCCCGCGCTGATTGCGGGACTGCACAGGGATGCCTGCTCGGGGCTCGTTGCCGCCGGCCTCGTCGAGTCCCGCACGGTCGCAGTCCCCACTGATCCCGCCCTGCTCGCGCCCGCCCTCGCCTACACGCGCGCCGATGCGCCTGGCCTCGCAGTCGCCGCCGCCCTGACCGCACACTTCCGTTTCCGGCGCGTCTTTGACCCGGCCTCGTCCGTCGTGGGAGGCGGACTCGCGCGGTGGATCCTCGTGACCCGAGGCGTCGACCCGACCGGTGTGTGCGTGCCCAGCGCCTACGACGCACTCGACCCGGCGCGTGCGGGACGCGAACTAGCAGGGTGGGTGAGCGCCGACGAGGCCGGCCTGGCCCGGTGGATCATCCACTACTGCGCGGGAGTCGTCTACGGCGCCCAGGTGGGGCGCGACGTCGCCCGCCACGTGCAGGCGGGCCGGCTCTCCTAGGGTTGTTTCTCAGCGGCGCAGGAGCGCGCAGGCCGCCGCACCCACGGCGACGCCGGCGATGAAAGGCACCGCGACCTTCGCGGGCGTGGGAACCTCGCGCGGCAGGACGCGCACCGTGGACGTGAACGTGAGGGTGGGCCAGCCTTCGCGCTGCGCCATCTCGCGCAGGCCGCGGTCCGGATTGACCGCGTAGGGGTGGCCGACGAGGCGCAGGAGCGGCGCGTCCGACACCGAATCCGAGTACGCCGAACATTCCGACAGGTCCCAGCCGCGCGCGCGAGCCAGGGCCTCGCAGGCGTCCGCCTTTCCCTGCGCCTGGTTGAAGTGCGTGATCTCGCCCGTGAAACACCCGTCGTCGTCGACCGCCGCTCGCGAGGCGAGGACCTCGTCCGCCCCCAGCATCTGCGCGATCGGGCGCACCACCTGCTCGACCGACGCCGAGGCGATGACGACGACGTCCCCCGCGCGCTTGTGCTGCTCGATGCGCGCGAGCGCCTGCGCGTAGCAGACGGGCTGGATCGTGCGCTCGAGCGCGTCCTCCACCGTTGCCTCAAGGAATGCGGCGTTCCAGCCTCGCCCCATGCGCCCCAGGGCCTGCGCCATCTGCTCCATGCGCGACTCGTCGGCGCCCGCGAGCAGGTAGGGCAGTTGAACCAGGACGGAGGTGAGCGCGGTCCGACGGTTCATGAGGCCGGCCTCGATGAACGGACCCGAGAGCGCCACGTTTGAGGACGTGTCCAGAATCGTCTTATCTAGGTCGAAAAAGGCCGCGCGTACCATTGCGTCTACTCCAGCGTTGGCTCAATCCACAGGGGCCCTCCATCGGACCCCTCTATGCACAGCCTCGCACCTCGGGTTGGCGTTGTCCACAGGGGCGCGCCAGCGGGTGGACGAGGCAATCGGTACGGGCGCATCGTCGTCCCATGAACGCCCACGTCACCCCACATCGAGGAACCGTCGCCCTCATCGGACTCGTCCCGCCCGACCTCGACGGCGCGCGCGATGCCGCAGTGCTCGCAGGGGCGCGCGTGTGCTCGAACCCGGGCCAGGCCTCGTTGATCCTGGCCTCCGCGTCGGCTCCCGTGCCCGAGGGAGTGCCCTGCGTGCGCGTCGGGCAGGGCGGTCAGGTGAGGCTGCCGGGGGATAGCGCGCTCCTCGTGTCCCTCATCGCCGAGGCCTGTGCGCGAACTCGCCGCTCGGGTGCGGTGTGGGCGGTCGCCGGGATCGCCGGAGGGGTTGGGGTCACCGGCGTTGTGCGGCTGCTGGCACGCGAGCGCGGGCGTCGTCGGGGTGTCCGAGGGGGTGAGCGGCGCGGGGAGCGCGGTGTCCGCCGAGCGAGGTCGGGCGAGGCGGTCGTCGTCGACGCGTCCGGGTCCGTGCCCGGTGTCGCGCTCGCGGCTGACCACGACATTCCCGGCGTGCGCTGGGCGGATCTCGACGCTTCCGAAGACTCGTATCTGCCCTCGCTGCGCGAGCACCTGCCCGTCGTCGGGGGCGTGCGGGCCCTCGTCGGCGACTCCCGAGGCGGTGCCGCCGCCGACGATCCCCGCGTGGTTGCCGCGTGCCGATCCCTCGACGCGCCCCTCGTGGTGGACGTGGGCCGATGGGACGAGCGAGCCGCCCGATGCGTGTCCGCGATCCACGCCGACGCGCTTGTCTTGGTCACACACGGGGACCTGGAGGGTGCCGCCGCACTGACGGCAACCTTGACGAGGGTTCCTCCTCCGTGTCCCGCGATCACGCTTGTGACTGCTGGTGAACGATGGGGAGCCGGTCTGCGCGTGTGCGCCCCCGGGCCCATCCTGCGCGCCCCAAAGCGCCCCGGGAGGAACCTGCGCGTGCTGATGCGCGCCCTCGATTCTGTGGCCGCTGGGCGCGCAGGCGGGGTCGCTTCGTCGCCGTGCGAACTACTAGAGATCGAGGCGCGCCATGCGTGACGCTCTGCGCCTGCTCGCCCGCGGTGAGGACCCCGCTCGTGCGGCCGCCGCGTCCGCGCCACCCGGCTGCGGAGCCGCCGCGGTCACCTCCACCCTGGAGACCCTACGCGCCCGGCAACGCGGCATGGACCCTCCCCTCGCGCGCCTCCTCGACGACCCAGCCGTTACCGACGTCCTCATCAATGGCACTCAGGCGTGGGTCGACCGAGGGGGCGGCCTCGTGCGCGTGGACGCCGGTATCCGAGACGATGCGGACGCCCGCCGCGCCGCCATCCGCCTCGCGAGCGCGTGCGGCGTGCGCCTCGACGATGCGCGCCCCATCGCGGACGGCACCCTGCCCGGGGGCGTGCGCCTCCACGCGGTCCTCGCCCCTGTGTCGGGATCCGGCACGCTCATCTCCCTGCGCGTCCTCGGCACCCGTCGGCTGGGCATCTCGGATCTCGAGGCCTGCGGGACTCTGCCCCGCGAGGTGGGGACGCTCCTGCGAGCCCTTGTCGCCTCGCGCGCCAACGTCCTCGTCAGTGGGGCGACAGGAAGCGGAAAGACGACGCTCCTGAGCGCCGCGCTTGCCCTTGTTCCCAATGGTGAGCGGATCGTCTGCGTCGAAGAGGTCGCCGAAATCGCGCCCGCTCACCCGCACTGCGTGCACCTCGTCGAGCGCGCACCCAACGTCGAGGGGAGGGGCGCGGTCACCCTCGCCGACCTTGTACGCGCGGCCATGCGCATGCGTCCTGACCGCCTCGTCCTCGGCGAGTGCCGAGGCCCCGAAGTGCGCGACGTCCTCACCGCCCTCAACACCGGGCACGACGGCGGTTGGGCGACGATCCACGCCAACGGGGCGCGCGACGTGCCCGCGCGGCTCGCTGCCCTTGGAGCGCTCGCCGCCATGAGCGAAAGCGCCGTCGCCGCCCAGGCCGCCAGCGCCATCGACGCCGTCCTCCACCTGCGCCGATCCCCCTCCGGGCACCGCTGGGTGTCCGAGGTCGGGGTCCTCACGCGCGCTCGCGGGTCACTCAAGTGCGCTCTCGCTCTCAGCGCCACCGCCGATGGCTGTGTCACCACGCACGAGGCCTGGGCCTCCCTCGCCCGAAGGGTCGGGCTATGAGGGCGGGCTGGGATGCGTTCGTGGACTGTGTCGGCCTTGGTGAGGTAATAACGGTCAGTGTGTTCGCTATATGCGCGTTATCGCTGTGTGTGCAATGCCTACGTTCCGTGTATCGGGGAGCATGTGAGCGGCGTCTTGTGCGCGCGTGGGTGCGGCCGACGCGTGTGTGTAGCCCGGGGTGCAAGGCCCGGGGGCGGTGGGGTCGGCTAATCCCCGGGAAGGAAAGATCCGCGCGCCACCGAGGCCGCGCACAGGGCCCGCCCACCCCGCGAGAGCTCTCCCTCCTCGTCGCCGAGGTCGCGACCCGCCTGCGCGCGGGAGCCCCTACCTCCCTTGCCTGGGGTCTCGCGTTGGCGCGCATCGATGCGGGAGGGAGCGTCGGCGTGGATGATTCCTACCCTGCTGTCCTCGACGAGTGGGCGCGCGCGCCGACGCGCTGGCGCTCCCTGCGCAGAGCAGAGAGGGCACCGGGCGTGGCCGCATCCCGTGTGAGCGCCGCATCCGTCGCCCTTGCCTGCCGATTCAGCCACGGCCTCGGAGCGCCCCTCGCCGATGTGCTCGATGCGATCGGCAGCGCGATAGATGACGCGCAGGCGCTCGAGGAGGCGCGTCGCGTTGCCGCCGCCGGCCCGCTCATGTCTGCGCGCGTCCTCGCGGCCCTTCCCCTCGTGGGGATCGCGTGCGCGCTCGCGCTGGGTGCCTCGCCCTGGCAGTTCTACACGGGAGGCGGGGCGGGGCGTGTGTGCGCCTTCGTGGGTGTGGCCGCGTGGGCGGCGGGCGTCGCCTCGTGTCGACGGATCCTTGCCCGGTGCAGGCGCGTCGAGGAGGGGATAGACGGTGCGCTCGCCTGCGACCTCGTTGCCTCCGCCCTTGCCTGCGGTGCGGCGATTCCCCGCGCTCTCGATGCGTTGGCCGATGCCTGCGTCGACGACGCGCTGTCGTGGGCCGCCGCCTCGCTCCGGCTCGGGGCGACCTGGGCGGACGCATGGGAGGACACCCCCGAGTGGAGCCATTCCCTGCGCGACGCGCTCGAGGCCTCGTGGACCAGCGGAACCGCCCCGGAAACGCTGCTCGCCCGCAGTGCTGCGTGGGAGCGCCGCTCCCGCCTCGTCGACGCGAAGGCGCAGGCCGAGGAGCTGAGCGTCCGCCTTGTCGGTCCGCTCGGCGTGTTCTTCCTGCCCGCCTTCCTGGCCCTGGGTATCGCGCCCCTGCTCGCGCATCTCGTGGGAGGAATAGGCGTGTAGGCGGGTTATCCACAGGGGTTGCGGGGCCTCGTTGGTTATCCACAGGGGTGCGAATCCGCGTGGAGTTACGGGGCGATCCCCGCGCACACTGGCCCTGCGCGCGACCGCGCGCAACGGAAGAAAGGACAGATCAATGACGATCATCGACAGAATCGACTGCGCAGCCACGCGCGCTCAGCTCATCGCGATGGCGGCCGTGCAGGAAGGCGCTCGGGCCCTGCGACCCCGGACCACAGCTCAGCCCACCGATGGGTGCGACCCTGAAGAGGGCGCGACCACCGTCGAATACGCGATCGGCACCATTGCCGCCGCAGGATTTGCGGGCCTGCTCATCGTGATCCTCAAATCGGACACCGTGCGCGCCGCCCTCGAATCCATCATTCAGGAGGCGCTGAATACCCGATGAACAGCGACGAGAACGGATACGTCACCGTCGAACACGCCATCGGTTTCGTTGCCGTGACCCTCGTCGTCGGCGTCATCGTCGCCGCCGCGCAGGCCGGGATGACCGGAGCATCCCTGTGTCAGGCCGTGCGCGAGGGTGCTCGGGCCGCCTCCATCGGGCAGACCGACCCGCAGGGGGTGGCCTCGGCCGCCTACCCGCCCGGATCATACGCGGTGTCGCGTAGCGGTGGGTGGGTGAGCGTCACCGGCACCGCCCCCTACCGTGGGGCGGCCGGCTGGGTCGGGGGCGTCGCCCGATGCTCGGTGACCACCATCGACGAGGGGGACCTGCCGTGACGCCGCGAGCGCCAGGTAGGGGTGCTGCTGTGTACCGAGGTGAGCCTGTCGCGTATGGGCGTGCCGGCGACCGTTCCGATGACGAAGGATCGGGGACCATCAATTCCGTGGGGCTCATTGTCCTGGCCCTGGCGCTCGCGGTTGTCCTCGGTGGGGTTGGTGTCGCCCTCCGTGAGCGGGTGCACCTGCAGGCCATCGCCGACCTGGCGGCCCTGGCGGGGGCAGAACAGTCTGCAACCGCTGACTGGGAGGACGTGGGGGAGCGGCCATGCGGGGCGGCCTCCGCCGTCGCTGCGGCGAACGGCGTGGGCGTCCAGTCCTGCGAGGTGCGCGATCTCGACTGCCTGGTGGTCCTCACACAGCCAGTCAGAATCGCCGGTATTTCAACGAATGTGAGCGCCCGGGCTCGCGCCGGACCCGAGCGGTGAAAAATTCTCAGGAAATTGCCAGGTTCGTTCAATGGTTCCCACAGGTGGGGTCCGTACATTAATAGTCATCAAGCCAAGGGCGACACCCACAAAGGGTGAGCCAAGAAAGGGAGCGCATCGGAAGACTTGCACTGTGTTGATGGGATACTCGAAGGGGTCGGCCTTATGGCCGGCCCCTTCGAGTTTGTGCTGGTGAGTTCCGTGCGCCGAGCGCGGGCGGCGGCGCCCAGGTGCATGTTGAGGAGTTGACGTGAGCATCAAGGGGTTCACGCGCATGTTCAGAGGTTCGCATGCGAGCAGCACGCCACGACAGACACCGTTGCGCCCAAAACGTAGACCACCTCGCCCACAACAGCCCGTTTTCACCGGTTTTTGCCGAGGTGGACTGCACTTTGGGCACCACACCACCTCACGTCGGGTCCTCGCCGTCGCCAATCGGGGGAAATGGCGTCATTAGAACCACGACACGCCGGTGACACGCCGCGAGCCAGTCCCTAATGCTGCAAAACCCCCACCGCCACCGATATGGAGGGCGCCGGAGGGACCGCAGGGCCTCCCCGCGTCCCCGTTGGCTTACTTGCCGTGGTAGCGTGGGCTGGTCCCCAGGTGGGTGGGGTAGGGGTTTCGGCTGTCGCCGATCATGTTCTCGTCCAGGCCCCGGTAGGTGTAGGAGTTGTCGTAGGCGATCTCAAAGGGGGAGACCACGCCGTCGGTGTACTGTTTGACCTCGTCGGGCGTCGGACTGGAACCGCCTTCCTTGACTGCCAGCGGGTTCTCGTCCGGGTACTGGCTGGGGTCGGTGTTCACCATCGCGCCGGGTGCGACGCCGCCGTAGCCCGTGTACTTGTTCCACGTGTGGTCCGGGTTGGTGCCCGTGTGAATGAGGAGCTGAAGGAGCTGGTTCGTGGTGGCCTGGGGCCACTTCTGGCGGGCGAGCGCGAGAGAGCCGGCAACGAGGGGAGTCGAAGCTGATGTACCGCTGGTGGTTACAAGTTCCCCACTTGAATAATCGCGAATTTTTACGGGGCCTCCGATGGCTGCGCTGACCACTCCTTCTCCCCACGAGGAATAGTCTTGAAAGTTCCCGTTGGTGTCGATGGCAGTTACGCCGATGACGCCGGACCACTTTTCGTAGGTGACATCCGTTTCGTTCTTTGCATCATTACCGGCACCGGCGGTGATGATGATCCCCTGAGATACTGCCCGCGCCATTGCCCACTTGAGAGCATTACTTCCGCCTGTATATGTGGACGAAATGCTAATGATCTGTGCGCCATCGTTGATTGCGGTATTGATCAGCGATGAGGGTTCATTCTTATTAATACCAGAGATGCCCGAACAATCTGAACCGGCTGAGTCATCGGAAAAAACTAATCGATATGAGAGGATCTTGGCATCGGGAGAGATGCCGTAGTCTCGTGCAACCAAGAGTGATGCCATGGCTGTGCCGTGGGTTTTGGTGCGCAGGGAAGAAGTCACCGTGCACGGCGACTTATCGGTGATGTCTGCACCTGCCAGCTCGGGCGCGCTGGTGTCGACCTCGCCATCCAGGATGGCGATCGTAACCCCCTGCCCGGTGTAGCCTTTCGCGCGCGCCTGGTCGAGGTGATAGTAAGCAAAATGTGGCTGATCGGCGGCGGTGATGGTGTCCGCCGCGCGAGCAGGTCCGGATGGCAGAGCCGTGGCCCCCGCAGCAAGCGTCAGGGTCGAGACCGCGACGCCGAGCAGGCGCGCCGTGCTATTCGTGCGTGTCACCATTGGCGGGGATCCCATCCGTCGTCCTTGCGTGGTGCGGGCGAAAGGTCCTTGTCGGAACCGTAGGTCTGCGACATGGGGTTCACGTAGCCATCGGGCAGCTCGTCCTCATCGTCCTCAAAGCGGAACGGCGTGTAGCGGCGTCGCTGGGCCTTCTTCTCGTCCTTCTTTCCACCAGTGCCAGCACCGCCAGCACCCATGAAGCCGCCGGTTCCCTGGGTGCGACCGCCAGCCGCGGAGCTTCCAGCACTATTCGCGCCGCTGGGTGCCCCCGACACTCCCGTCACTCCGGAGGATCCGTTGGCACCAGCACCCGTCGCGCCGGCAGGAGCAGGGGGCGTGTACTTGCCAAATCCGGCACCGGAGTAGGAACCGGTGCGCAGGGCTGTTGAGCCGGCCGCACTTCCTACTCCCGCTCCACCGGCTCGCCCCATGATGGACGCGGCTGAACCCATACGAGCGGAGCCGCGAAGGCCCAACGCCCCTGCGCCGAGGATGCCGGCTCCGCCGAGGCGACCAGCCGTCGACGATTCGCTGGCAGGGCCGCCGTTGAGACGCCACAAAGGATGATCGCGATCAACGGGGGAAGCCGGGGTGTGACCGCCAATGACGCCGTTCGCGTGACGGTCACCGTTGACGCGCGTGTGCAGCAGGTCGATATCCATCAGATCCTGCGGATCAGTGACGGGGTTCAGGCGGGATCCAAGCTCTCCTTCGGAGATGTATTGGTTGGGAATGCGCTTCGAGGACATGATGCGGGAATCGATGGGACCGCCCTCGTCGTATCCGTCCGCATACAGTCCCGACCCTTGACCCCGAAGGTCGGAACGTCCGTAGTCGTCATCGCGGCTGGCGCCGTACACGCCTGTTTCGTGGGGCGATACCGACATGTTGCCTTGGTTCAGCTGATCGCTGACAGAAGGAGATGAAGGGCCGTTCTGGGGAGGTAATATTATGTCTGGATTCCCCGAAGCAAATTCTTCAACCTGCTCGGTATGAGCCTGCAACTGATCGGCAAGCTTCTGTGCCTCGTCGTTGACCCGCTGCAGGATGACCGTGGCGGCGGCCTCGCGCTGCGCGTTTGCCTGCGCCTCGATCGCGTCCACGTAGGCGGCGCCGGTCGTGGCGATCGTGTTGATGGGTTCTCCGAGTGGACCCATGTGCTTCGCGACAGGAATGACGACCTGAGCAAGCCCCCGCATTGCTTCGATTGCCTTGTCTAGGAGCGTTGGTGATAAGAGCTTAGCGTCCTCGGCGGCGTGCACGAGCAGGCGTCGGCCTTCGACGTAGTGCTCGGTGCCGGTCACGTACCCCTGTCGCTCGCTGCTGTAGCGTTGCTGCGTCCGATCGATCCAGCCGTCAATGGCCTCGCCCGTTTGTCCCTCGAAGCCCTGGTATTCCTTGAAGTGGGACACCCTGGCACTCATCATCCCCATTCCGGCAATAATCGCGGAATGTTCGGAGTCGTAGCCGCTGAGCTTACGGGATTCCTCCACGCCCTCAACGAACTTCATGAGGCGGTCGTACATGGGGCTGCTCACCGTGGTCTGTCTCCTATCGTGCGTCTCGGGCTAGAAGTCGGTCTGCGCTTCCTGGGTGGGCGCGCCGTTGGTGCCCGCCGTCGTTGCGGGATCGGGACTCGTTTCTGATCCCCCGGCAGGTGAGGAGGACGGGCTTGTCGAAGAAGTGGGCGTTGGTGAGGTGTAGGCTGACGGGTCGCCCATCGAGTCGCGAAGCGCCTTCAGCTCGTCCCCCGTTGCCTGCTCAACGGCGGCAAAGTCCTCGATCGCTTGATCGACATTGCGCCCGAAGGAGCGGAGAGTGTCGCGCTCGTTAGCGGCAATATCGCTGCAGGCGCCGAGGAACGCAATATAAGCGTTCCGGAGAGCCTGAGGGCCTGCCTCATCGGTCCAAAATCGCTCGTATTGTCCGTTCGAGAGACGAGTGATTGCCTCGGAACTGGAGGCAATTGCCACCTCCCCTTGTTCGACGTCCTGCCGAGTTTGGGCGTGCTTGTTGGAATCGAAAGCTACGTCAGCCACGGCGCACCTCCTGCGTAGCGAGTCCGCCAACACGTGTCCTGCGGAACAAAATGAGACGCTGATCAGCATATGACCAGGTGTTCAAGAAAACAAGTTATGTCAAGGCAACGCATCATGCCCCCGGTGCTCGCTCCAGTAAATAGGTGAGCAGCGTGATCGCGCCCTGCTTAGACAGGGGTTCGTTGCCGTTGCCGCACTTGGGCGACTGGACGCAGCGCGGACAACCGGACTCGCAGTCGCAGGAGGAGACGGCCTCGAGGGTCGCGGCCACCCACGACCGCGCGCTGTGAAAGCCGGCGAGCACGTGCCCCGCGCCGCCGCGGAACGCGTCGTGGATAAAGACGGTGGGCGCGCCCGTGTCGTCGTGCAGCTCGGTCGACAGGCCGCCCAGGTCCCAGCGGTCGCAGGTCGCGACGATGGGCAGGATCCCGATCATCGCGTGCTCGGTGGCGTGCAGGGTGCCCGCCAGGTCCGTGGCCTCGATCCCCATCGCGGCCAGCGCCGCGGGGGTGAGGGTGAACCACGTGGACTTCGTGGGCAGCGTGTGGGTGGGCAGGAAGAGCTCGATGTTGCGGATGAATTCGAGCCCGGGCAGGCGCAGCAGATCGTAGTCGGTGACCCGTGTCGACACGTTCGTCGGCCCGTGATGCCAGGTGACCGTGCCGTCCCCGCACACGTAGGTTTCCTCGATGGCGCACACGTCGACACTCGTGTGGGTCGCCGAGCGCGTGCGCAGGGGAGTGCGTACCTCCTCGACGAGGGCGACGCGGGCGTCGTCGGCCCGCGCGGGCGGGATGATGATCGACGAGGCCTGGACCCCCTCCCGCTCCCCGCCCCCGAGGTGCTCGGTTCCCTGGGTGCCGCCCGGGGCCTCGGGCAGGAGCGCGCGCGGCCACCCCTGGGAGGCTGGTGCGGCGGGCGTGGTGAGGGAGCTGAGGGAGAGCACGTGGAAGGTGCGCCCCTGGTGGATGTAGATGGCGCCGGGGAAGACGTGGGCGTCGGCGGAGGCCTGGTCGATTGTACCGACGACGGTGCCGGTGGCCGCGTCGACGATCTGGACGTCGCCGGCGGCTCCGCGCAGGTCGGTGAGGTCGCTGGGACGCTCGGGCCTGGTGGCGTCCCAGAAGAACCCTGAGGGCCTGCGCTTGAGGTACCCGTCGGCGACGAGGCGCTCAGTCACGCCTCGCAGTTCCGGGCCAAAGTAGGCGATATCGGACGGTGTGATCGGTATTTCGGCGGCCGCGGCGGCGACGTGTGGGGCCAGCACCCACGGGTTGGAAGGGTCGATGACGGAGGCCTCGACCTCGCCGAGAATGTGTTCCGGGTGGCGCACCAGGTACGCGTCCAGCGGGTTGTCGGACGCGATGAGTACGGACGTGCCCGGCGCGCCCGCGCGACCCGCGCGGCCGATCTGCTGGCGCAGGGACGCGCGCGTGCCCGGCCAGCCGACCGTGATCGTCGCATCCAGGCCCGAGATGTCCAGGCCCATTTCGAGCGCGGACGTCGTGGCGAGCGCCCGCACTCCTCCCGTGCGGATCGCCTCCTCGAGCGCCCGGCGCTCCTCGGGCAGGTAGCCGCCGCGATACGCGCCCACCCGGCCCGCGTTCGCGGAACCGCGCGCTGAGAGCCGGTCGCGCACCTGAGCGGCCACAGCCTCGGCCCCCGCGCGAGAACGCACGAAGGCGAGGAGGCGCGCCCCCTCCTCGACGAAGGCGGTGGCCAGGTTGGCGGCTTCGACCCCGGCGCTACGTCGAACGATCGGGACCTTGAGGGTGGCCGTGCCGGGTGGCGCGTCGAGGGCCTCCAGGAAGGAAGAGATGTCGACCTCGGACTCGTCGGCCATGACGGCGCCCTGCCACAGGACCAGCTCGTGGGCGCCCGCCGGCGAGCCGTCCTCGGTGATGGCGACCGCGTCGCGCCCCGTGAGCGCGCGGCCGACAGCCGCCGCATCGCGCACGGTCGCGCTCAGCATGACGACCCGTGGGTCCGCTCCCAGGTGGTGGGCGACGCGCAGCAGACGGCGCACGACCAGCGCAATGTGCGAGCCCGTCACGCCGCGCCAATGGTGGGCCTCGTCGATGACGATGAGGCGCAGCGACGCCAGGAAACGCGACCACCGCTGGTGCGACGGCAGCATCACGTAGTGCAGGAAATCAGGGTTCGACAGGATCAGGTCTGCGCCCGCGCGCGCCCACTCCTTCGCCTCGCGCGGCGTGTCCCCGTCCACGGTCGTCGCGCGCACACGGCGCAGCCTCTCATCGACGAGGCCGGGGCTCCCTTCCGCGTCTGCGCTCGCCTGTGCGTCGGCGGGTTTGTCGTCCTGGCCGAGCAACGTCATGAGCGAAGCTAGCTGGTCCGCCGCCAGAGCCTTCGTCGGAGCCAGGTACAGGGCCGTCGGGCGGCGGTGAATCGCGGAAATGCGCGACGAATCCTCGGCCTCCACCAGGTCGGAGAGGATCGGCGTCCACGCCGCCAGCGACTTGCCCGACCCGGTCCCCGTCGCGAGCACGACGTCGCGGCCCTCGCGCACAGCGTCCATGGCCTCGCGCTGATGAATCCACGGGCGCTCCACGCCCCGGCGCGCCCACGCGTCCATGACCGCGGGCGACACCCACTGCGGCCAATCCGCGATCTTTCCCGATCGACCCGGCAGCGTCACGTGGCCGAGCAGCCGATCATCCTCGGCGCTCATGCGCTCCAGAACATCGAGCAGGTGCGCGGGAGAAGGGGAGGACAGGCCATCGCGTGCCCGATCGGGCGAGGAAGCCCCGGCCTCGTTCAACGAAGACGTCTGTGAAGAAGGTGAGAGGTCAGCGCTCATTCGCGCCCGGATTCACCGAGCCCCAGTGCCTCGGAGGCGGACTCCTTCACGTACTGGATCGCCGCGATACCCGTCGAAATTCCCGACGAAATCGCGTCACGCAGCTGCACATCCGACAGGCCGGCCTCCGTGTCCACCACGAAATCTGCGTACACGCCCAGCGTCCCCTCCGGAGAGGTCGCCGTGTACACCGTCGGGAAATACTTCTCGCGATTCCAATTGTCGGCGGTTGCAAACAGCGCGGGCTCCGCGCTCTCGGCCGGCAGATCCGACTCCCACAGCGCGCGAATCGAGAGGAAGCGACCCGCCGCATCGAACGACACGAGGAACGGAATCTCGTCAAAAATAGCGCCCGCCGCGCGACCCTTCTCGATCACGTCCAGCGCGTAACCCATCTCGCGCACGGCCTGAACGACCCGCTCAAAATCGGCCGGGTAGGGGGTCACCTCATCCTCGGGCACCACGTACGGAACGTTCACAGCGACACCTCCCGACCCTGGGAATCCCAATCCACGAACCCGGGCAACGTCACCTCAAGATCCGCGAAGAAACCCATGATCATCGACATGGACGTCTCAAAGAAATTATCCAACTGAGCCTGCGTAAGCCCCGACATGACAACGACGTTGCACTCCGCGATCAGGCCGTACTGTGTGCCATCCTCCAGGGGCGCCAAGTACGCCTTCGGGCCCGTGCGCGTCGAATTGCAAGCCGCGACCTCGCGGGCAAGCTCACCGAACTGCTCGGGCGTGCGCGCAATCCCGCGCCACTGAGCGCGCAACTGCAAAATCTGAGGGTTCGTCGCATTCCAGAAAAAAGCGGCGTTCGGCGTCAGATACGCCAGCTCGCCCTCGTTGTAGTCGCCGAAACGCACGTCCCGGGAACGTAGCAAATCCCGAATTCGATCGGTGCTGACAGGTGAAGATGCAGCCACTGACAACTCCCGCGTGAGACATACAGAATCGGACACCCCCACTGTAACCGAGGCCTCTCTCCCGCGCGCGCTCACGTTGTCCGACAAGTCTTGACATGGGGCTTCCCGTCACTCTTCGACGAGGCCAGGGTAGGTACGCGGCACCCCCACCCGCTGTGTGCTTGCCTTCGATTTGCGAGAAAGTGCAACCAATACACGCGCCCGTGTGTCCCTCCACTACAGTGGACACGGAATACGGCATCGACACGAACGGAGGACACCATGGACGACCCCAACGCCGCCCTGCCCTCCGACCCCACCGTCGACGAGTCCTACACCAAAGGCTCACGCCCCGTGCGCCCCCGCGCGCGCTCGTCGGCATCCGCCGAGACCGCCGGCCGCTCCTCCCGAACGGACAGTGCCCCCGCCACCCAGCGACCCACCCGAGGGCGTGCTTCCGACCCCCAGGCCAACGGCGAGGTGCCGGCGGCGAACGCGCCCCAGCCTCGTCGACTCCTGTCCGACTCCTGGTACCGACTCAAGCTCGCCCGACGCCTCGGCGGCGTGACGATCTGCCTGCTGCTGACGATGCTCATCAGCCACGTGGCCCTCGCAACCGCGCCCGGACAGGTCCTCGACACGATCCTCATGGAAGGCACCATGCGCTCCGCGAGGCGCTACGAGGCCTTCTCCATGCTCATCACCGGCATTGTGTCCGTGCCCGTCATGGTTGCCGCCGGCCTCGTTGTCGCCCTCGTTGCCGCTGCGCGACGCCGGCCCACGCTCGCAGGGCGCGCCCTCGGCGCTGTCATCGGCGCTAACATCACGACGCAGATCCTCAAGGACTACATCCTCACCCGCCCGAATCTGGGCGTCACGACCGGCGCCGGTAACTCGCTGCCCTCCGGGCACACGACCGTCGCCGTCACCCTGTCGCTCGCCCTCATCGTCGTCGCGCCCCAGTGGTTCCGCAGCCCGTCTGCGTGGATCGGCTGGGCGTGGACATCCCTCATGGGCGTGTCCGTCATGATGGAAGGCTGGCACCGCCCCTCCGACGTCATTACCGCCGCCCTCATCGCTGGAGCGTGGGCCCTCGCCCTGTCGCCCATCGAGCGGCGGCCCCGACACGGCGCGAAAGTCCAACGCGTCATGGTGTGGGTGAGCCTCGGACTCATCGTCATCGCGCTGCTGGCCACCGGCGCCGCCATGTGGGGCTTCAGCATGTCCGCCGCGTCCCCAGGATCCGGCTACGGTTTCGAGGACTTCCTGCAGGTGAGGCCCTGGCGTTCCCGCGTCCTCGGTGTCGCAGCCGTCGCGTGGGTGAGCGCCGTGTGCGGCCTCATCATGCACGAGGTCGACCGCCTCGCGGGCGAGTAATTCCTGCTGAGCGTCGCCTGATCTGTGGCGCCGGAGGGGCCGGCCGCTGTGTGTGCCGGTGGGCGGCGGCCCGCCCGCGAGTCGTCCGCGCCGCGAGCTTCGCTCGGCGCGTCGACTCGAAGCCCGGCCAGGCCCCGCCACCGCCTACCGGCACCGCGGCAGCTCCCTCCGGCGCCCTCCACACCGACGGCGCCTGGTGTGCTGATAGGTGTGGTACGTCGTCTCGTAGCCCGGCCAGGCCCCGCCGCCGCTCAGTAATTTCGCACGTAATTCCCCCGTGACTCTTTCAAACATTGAATTCAGATCGTTGCAATTGCAATGTTTTCAGAGTTTGTTGAAACTTCGTCCAATCGAATTACGTGCGAAATTGCGGGGGAGGAGGCTGGTCTCCGTGGAGGGGTCTGGGTTTTTCGGACCGTTTGTTTTGAGAGGGTTGTTCTGAGTAGTCCCGGCTGCTTGTGGCCGGGCAGAATGGATGACCATGAGGAAGTTCTCGAAGCACACGCCTGAGCAGATTGTCGTGAAGCTGGAGAAGGCCGAGGCGTTGCGAGGTGAGGGCATGAGTACGGCCCAGGCCTGCCGCGTGCTGGGTATCAGTGAGGCGACGTTGTGCCGGTGGCGTCAGCGTTATGGGTCAATGAATCGTAGTGAGGCCAAGGAACTGCGTGAGTTGCGTGAGCAAAACGCGCGCCTCAAACAGTTGCTGGGCCAAGCAGAGCTAGAAAAGGCAGCGTTGCGAGAGCTGGCGGAGGGAAACTTCTAAGCCCGGCGCGCAGGCACGAGGCTGTGAGCTACCTGGTTGGCCAGGGGTTTTCTCAGCGCCTTGCATGCCGCGTTGCCGGGCTGTCCCGGTCAGCGTATTGCCGGGCCCGCGCGGCGGGCGGGGCGAAAACGCTGCGTGATCATGGGCCTGTGCGCCAGTGGATGAACGATTTTGCCGCCACGCATCGACGCTGGGGCTATAAACGCGCCTGGGCGCGGGCCAAGAGTGAGGGCGTTGTCGTGGGGCGTGATACGTTCCGGCGCTTGTGGCGCACCGAAGGACTGCGCGTGCGCCCGCGCAAAGCCCCCAAGCCCCGCACTGCGCCGCGCCTCCAGCGCCTGGTCAAGGCTAGTACGCCGGGGCAGGTGTGGGCCATTGATTTCCAGTTCGATTCGGATTGGAGGGGGCGCGTGTTCAAGGTCTGTAACCTCATCGATGAGTTCACGCGCCAGCACCTGGCTTTCCGCGTCGAGCGGCGCATGGGAGCCGCCGACGTGATCGAAATGCTTGACCTGGCTGCCCTAACCCATGGGGCACCCCAGGTGCTGCGCGCCGATAACGGGCCCGAATTCATCGCCGCCGCCTTGGGGCGCTGGGCCAACGAGCACAACACGCTCCAAGCGTTCATCCCGCCGGGCCAACCCTGGCATAACGGGTTCGTGGAGTCCTTGCACAACCGGATGCGTGATGAACTCCTGGAGGACAACATGTTCGAAGGGCTTGACCATGCGCGCGCCCTGATCGGTGCTTGGTCCCAGCGCTACAATGAAGAGCACCCCCACAGCGCGCTGGACTGGCTCTCACCCAACCAATACGCGCGCCAATGGGCACAACACCACCAATAACAACCAACAACCCTCAAAACACCCGGTCCACAAAACCAGACCAGGCCA
>JVKM01000055.1 GCA_001072465.1 Xylanimonas cellulosilytica
GACGTCGAAGGAGCATCATGGCCGGCGATCTTGTCATCGAAGAGGGGGACCTCGAAGTCCTGCGCGACCGCACGAGAGATCTGTCCGGCAGGCTGCAGTCGGTGACGGTCGCGACGGCGGGCGACTACATTTCCTCTGCAGTGGGTGGTAGTCCGCTCGCAGGGCAGGGGCGCAGCGCGGGTGAGACGATTGACGAGGCGGTCATTGCGCTGACGCGTGACCTGGACGACTTCTCCCAGTCCGTGAATGACTCGATCAATGCCTATAACGCGACCGAAAATAAAGCTGCGGTGAGCTTCCAGCAGACCGCACACGGTGGTCCTGCGATGACGATGGATGACCTGCTGCGCATGAGGGAGGAGCAGTAATGGCGACCTGGGCGGACATTCAGAGCTGGGAACTCGGCTCTGTGGAGGAGGCCGAGGACCTCATCGAGGCCGAGGTGCGTGAGGCGCGCGAGATCATCGCCGACCTCGAGCACGCTGCGAACGACATCCGGTCTCAGGGCGAGGGGCCTGACCGGATGCGCCAGCGGCTCACCGAGATCCAGGACAAGCTGGACTCGCGCCTCAATGAGCTCATTGAGTACGCGCTGGCGACCGCGGAGCTGCACGGGTACGTGAGCCGGGTTGTGGCGAAGCGGAAGTCTGCCTGGGAGGTTGCGGCAGAAGTTGGGTATGACATTCCGGAGAGTGGTGTTGTTCAACCGTCACTGCCTGAAATGAGGTTCGAGCCGGTAGCGAGTAAGTTTGCTGAGCTACGCGATTGTGTTGACGATGCAGTGCGAATTGCGACGGAAGCCGAGGAAACGGTGGGGCCACGCTATCAGGCGTTGGCCGACGGCCAGTACGTCCTGGGCGAGGGACGCCACTCGGAGTCCGCGGGCCTGGCAAACGACGCCGACCCCTCGTGGAGCCCCGAGGAGGTCTCCGTGTGGTGGGCGCTCCTGTCGGAGTCCGAGCGTGAGGCGCTCATCAACAAGGATCCCGAAAAGTACGGCAATCTCAACGGTATCGACATGGCCTCGCGGGCGAGGGCAAATGAGCTCGCGTTGAACGGGCACCTTGACGCTGCGGGGAATCGTATTCCGGGAACGGGGCTGATTGAGAAGACCCAGAACGAACTTGATGAACTGAACCAAGAGATTGAACGTTTGCGTGAAAATGGACAGGAGGTCTCATCGGACCTTCTCGACAAGCAGGAGAATCTCCAGAACCGCTTGGCGGATCTGAACGCTATTTCGAATCAGCTCGGTAGCAACCTTGGGGCGACGCTCCTTGTCCTTGAACCGGGGGAGCTTGGTGAGAACGTTCGTGCCGCAATCGCCATTGGAGACGTCGACAACGCGCAGCACGTGGCGACGTTCGTGCCGGGGATGGGCTCGAATTTTCGCGATAATGGCAGGCTCAATGTCGAGTTCGCGAAGAATCTCAAATGGGCGGCGGACACATATGGAGCTCCTACAGATGGGAGCGTGGCTACCATCGCCTGGATAGGCTACGAAGCTCCGCCGGACATAGTGAAGACGTGGGACCCGTCTGTCATGTCGATTGACAAAGCAGAGGCTGGAGCTGAGAAGCTGAACGGCTTCATGACGGGAATCCACTCGTGGCGTTCAGAGCGGGGACTGGACGTGCACCAAAGCGCAATTACGCATTCCTACGGGTCCACGACGGGAGGCTTCGCGATGCGAGACATCGGAGAGGGCGTCGTCGATGAGCTTGTGTACACGGGTTCCCCGGGCACAGGTGTGCATTCCGTCGGGACGCTGGGGGTGGACGCCGACCACACGTGGGTCTCGGCGACCCCACACCTTGATCCGGTTCGGGGAAGGGGGCCCGATTATACCTTCGGGCGCAACCCCGAGCACCTGGAAGGAATCGGGCACCTCTCGGGAGATACGAGTGGGGGAGAAGGATACAAACACGGCATATGGCACAGGCCTGATGGCAATCACTCCTCGTATTTCCATAAACCTGAAACTGACGATAAACATAACTATGCCCTCGAGGATATCGGCAAGGTCATTGCGGGTAAGAAGGAGAGGTAATGAGCTGGAAACGGCTGGTCACGCTGCTGGGCGCCGCCTGCGCCTCGTTGCTCCTGGCGGCGTGTGTGCCGGGGCTTTCCAATGATGCGAGTCAGTATTTTGGGCGCGGTGACGAGGGTGAGTCTAACTCTGAGCGTCAGACGATGGAGGTATTCATCGACGAGACCGTGCCTCGGTACATGAGCATCGTTGAGGATGTCGCAGTTGAAGCGGGAGGAACACTCGGAGTCGGTGAGGAGCCCTACGTATGGAGCTGCGGTCCCACGTCGAATGGGTTTGAGATTCGTTTGGCCCGCTATTACATCCCGTTGATGGATTATGAGGATCTGACCCGGGTTGTCGCAGACGGTGCTCAGCGCTACGGGTTCAGCTATTCGACTGATCCTGTTCCTCAGGATAAGGATAAGAAGCGTAGCGTCGATGTTGGTGACCAGGATGGCAATCTGCTGAGTTTCCACCACTTGGAGGACGATACGATCTCTGTCTTCTTTGATTCAGGGTGCCTGCCCGCGGCGCAGCCTGACGGCATGTCTCAGCGTCTTCGTTTTCCTGAGCCCGAGGAGTTGTTTTCTCGGGTAACGATTGTTGACGCGTTCGACGCGAATAAGCAGAGGAATCCGTTGATTTTCCGTCAGGTGACGACGGGCTCTGATAAGAAGTCGGGGAGTTGAGGGCGATGAAGTGGACGCCAGCGCGCGTTGGTCTCGCAGCGGCCGTGGTAGTGGCCGGTTTGTACGGGTGGGATGCGGTCATGCCACGCCAGGGTGAGCTCGTTCCCTTCCCTCAGCGGGTGAGCTTCGAGGAATACATGAGCCATCGGCTGCCGGAGCTGTCGCGCATGGCTGGGCAGGTGGCCGCCGAGACCGGTGGCGAGCTGACGGTGATGGGCCTGCCCTACGTGCAGGCGTGCGGGATCGACAACACGCAAGGCTATCGGGTCGTTGGCTACAGCACGGTGGCTCCGCAGATCTCCTTTGATCGGCTTGGGGAGGTCGTGAACACTCACCGGCGTGACGGTACGTCTGGCCTGTGGATGCAAGACGACTTCCGTGAAGATGGGAGTCGGAAGATCTACTTCACGGACAATGACGGTAACTCCGCTCAGTTTAAGTACACCGAGACCGGTATCGAGATGAGATCCTACTCCGCGTGCCTGCCCACCTCTCACGCCCTGAATGATCCCGGGCAGTTCGTCCTGCCGTCGGTGGAGGAGGCGTTCCCGGGCGTGCACGTGACGGTCAGCGACAACACGAACCCGGATCTGCACCCGGTCCCCACGCTCACCCCGGGCGCTCACGTCACGCCCCAGTCCGGCGCCCAGTCCGATCCGCAGACTGGCCACCAGAGCGGCGCCCAGTCGGGCTCGTAACCCCCGCCCCGGCCTCGTTCCTGTGACGAGGCGGGGTGTCCCGCCCTGTGAGGATGCTCTTGTTCGCCTTGTGACCGTTTGGTAGGGTCTGGCTTAACAGCACCCAAGAGACGTCGAAGGAGCATCATGGCCGGCGATCTTGTCATCGAAGAGGGGGACCTCGAAGTCCTGCGCGACCGCACGAGAGATCTGTCCGGCAGGCTGCAGTCGGTGACGGTCGCGACGGCGGGCGACTACATTTCCTCTGCAGTGGGTGGTAGTCCGCTCGCAGGGCAGGGGCGCAGCGCGGGTGAGACGATTGACGAGGCGGTCATTGCGCTGACGCGTGACCTGGACGACTTCTCCCAGTCCGTGAATGACTCGATCAATGCCTATAACGCGACCGAAAATAAAGCTGCGGTGAGCTTCCAGCAGACCGCACACGGTGGTCCTGCGATGACGATGGATGACCTGCTGCGCATGAGGGAGGAGCAGTAATGGCGACCTGGGCGGACATTCAGAGCTGGGA